>CAMNST010000005.1 GCA_946555465.1 uncultured Clostridia bacterium | reverse complement strand
CATATTTGTCCTTGGAGAGGGACTCTAATAACTACTACTTTATTATACGAGGTGATATAATTGGCTAAGAAAGGTATGAAACGACCTGAACGAACCCATACACAGACTAAAAATGAAACCGCACCTGTTCCTGAAATTCAGGGCAGCGCAAAGAGCGGAAAAAAGCACGTTCGTGCGATTATTGCAGGTACACAGCCGCCCGGTCAAAAGGTTTATCACAGTGTGCCGTATGCAAAAAGCAAAACACAGGAAAAGCCGATATCGGATGCATATGCCGTTATAGATAATGACCTGGCAAGAGATAATCTGGAAAATGATATTCCCGATGCCGACTTGCAGGATTTGCAGTGATTTTACAGGAATGGTTTTTAGCCATTCCTTTTTTATATTTAAATAATGAATTATTGAATGCATTTATAAAGTATGTTAAAATAAATGCATTACTTAAATGGTGAAACCGGAAAGATAAGTGATACCCGAAAATGCACAATGATGTATTTATATGAATTAAATTGAAATCTGAAAGGTTAATGACAAGATGAAAAAATTTGTTTCCGTTATATCAATCGTTTTATGCCTTGCATTTTTATGCTCGTGCACGAATGGGAAGGATCAGGTTGTTATGAAACTAAGCAATGCCAATGCCGATAAAACTACCGAAAAAGTATATTCCTATATCTGTGATACCTTTGGAAATAAAATAATATCTGCACAGCAGGAATCTACATGGATGGGCAGCACGGAATATGAAATGGATTATATATATGAAACTGCGGGAAAACGCCCTGCAATGCGTGGCTTTGATTTTATGGATGATGATTTTAAAGGTGTTGTTAATCGTTCTATCGACTGGTGGAATAATGGCGGACTTGTTACAATCTGCTGGCATTGCGGTTCTGATTTTGCAGACAGTTATGACGAATGCAAAAATGATGAGATTGATAATTGGGACTTGATTCTGACTGACGGAACAGCGGAAAATAAGGCTTTTATTGAAGGTATGGACAAGGCCGGCAATGCTTTGCTTGAACTTCAGGAGGCAGGCGTAACTGTTTTGTGGCGTCCTTTTCACGAGTTTGACGGCGCATGGTTTTGGTGGGGCAAGGGCGGTCCCGATAATTTCAAAAAACTCTGGATTATGATGTATAATCATTTTACATATGATCTTGAACTCAATAATCTTATTTGGGTGCTTGGATATTCTCATAATGGATATGATTATAAGACTAAACCTGCACAGTGGTATCCCGGTGATGAATACTGTGATATTGTCGGTGCAGACAGTTATGAGGTTGAGGAAAATAAGGCTGAAAAAAGACTTTATAAAATTGCTGAAAAAATTACGAAAAAGAAAAAACCTTTGATTTTTCATGAATGCGGATTAATTCCGGAAATTGAAGATTTGCAGGCGGTGCCATGGTGCTCGTTTATGACGTGGCATACAGAGTGGCTTATTGATACAAACAGTAAGGAACATATCCGAGAAATTTATAACAGTGATTATGTTGTAACTCTTGATGATTTGCCGGATTTTCGTGATTAATTTAAATAACTGAAGGAAATCAATATGACAAAATCAGAAAAAATACTTGGATTTTTAAAAAATGAAATCGTAATGGTGCTGTCATTTTTATTGGCGGTTATATCTGTATTTTTCGTTACTCCGTCTGAAGAATACTTAGAATATATCGACTTTCGCACAATATCATTGCTGTTTTCTTTAATGGTAATTATGGCGGGATTTAATACGCTGGGCATTTTTAAACTGCTTGCCTGCAAGTTGCTTAATTTTGTAAAAAACACTGTTCAGTTGGTGCTGACATTTGTTTTGCTCTGCTTTTTCAGTTCAATGGTTATTACGAATGATGTTGCGCTGATTACTTTTGTTCCGTTTACAATAATTACTTTTAATATAGCCCAAATGCAACATAAAATTATATATGCCATTGTGCTTGAGACCGTTGCCGCCAATCTCGGCAGTATGATTACGCCTATCGGCAATCCGCAAAATCTTTATCTCGTTTCATCATTCAATATAAGCATTGCGGATTTTGTTAAAACAATTTTTCCGTATGCATTGCTGTCGCTTGTAATGCTTATAATCACATCTCTGTTTTCAGGAAAACAAGACGTAAAAATGAATGACAGTGCAAGTGCAGAAGAAAAACCCGATTTAAAGTTAGTTATACTGTATTGTATATTGTTTATGTGTGCATTGCTGTGTGTGTTCAGGCTTATTCATTTTTTAATTTTGCTTGGCATAGTTGTGACAGCAGTTCTGATTTTTAACAGAAAAGTATTTTTAAAGGTTGATTACAGCCTTTTGTTTACTTTTGTATTTTTGTTTGTTTTCATAGGAAATCTCGGAAGTATTCAGCGTATAAATGCTTTTCTGCATGATATTGTAAGTGGCAATGAGGTTTTGACAGGTATAGTTGCAAGTCAGGTGATTTCAAATGTGCCTGCGGCAATATTGCTGTCAGAATTTACAGATAATATAAGTGCACTTATTGTAGGTGTTAATCTCGGTGGACTGGGAACGATAATTGCCTCCATGGCCAGCCTGATTTCATTTAAGTTTATCGGTCAGGAGAAAATCAGCAAAACAAAGTATATGCTGTTATTTACAGTTGTAAATGTTATATTCTTACTTTTTAATCTTTTTCTGTATTTTATAATCAGATGACTGTGTCAACAACTTTGCCTATACAAACAGAACTGTTGTAAAAAGTGCAGATGATCCCTGCACAAACGGGAAGTTATATCAGCAGAACTTTGGATTTAAAGCGGATATTGTTGCAGTAAAATAAAATTAAAAGAGACTGAAAAAACAGCCTCTTTTGATGTGATATCTGATTTTATACCGGATGTTATGATGACAAAATTTGTTTAATACAGAGTTTTGGAAAGTATAAAGCAAATCCAAAGTGCTATAACAAAAAAGCCTTCAGCCGGAATTGCCAATTTTGTATATGGGTATTTCCAACCTTTATCAACACAGAGAAAGATGCTTCTTGTTACAAATACTGTGGTTGAAAAGAACAAACCGCCGATAAGTGAATAAATCGGAGTTTGAAGTGCCAGAGTTAAGTAAAGGAGAAATGCGCCAAGTGCAAATGAAATGCCGCCGTAATAAACTCTGATTTCGGTTTTTCCTGCGTTATCGACAGGTTTAACCGAAAAACTTTCGGCATTTTTGATTGGGTTTGTGATGAATACAACTGCCATTGCAAAGAAATATCCTACCAACCCGATAACGGCAATGCTTGCGGGAATGTTGCTCAAAAAAATGGTTTTGATTGTTTCCATAGACCTTGCTCCTTTTTATTTAATTTTATTATATCTCTTTTGTTAACATAAGTAAATAAGATATGAAAAATTGTTGTGAAAATATCTGTTTCGGTTGTTATTGCAAGTATGATGTTCATGCCTTATTTTGTAAACCATACAGATATTAATAAAAAAGTAAAATATACGGCAATGAGGATGAATAAAAATTTTAAAGGCTGATTAGTATAAGTCCGCCTGCACACAGCACCATTCCTGCAATCTGTTTTATGGTTATGCTCTCTTTGTAGAAGATAAACGAAACAAATATTAGGATAACAGCGAGGGCAATGTTTGCACTTACGGATACAGTATTCATTTTCCAGCCGTTGCGATATGCCAGTATATAGCCAAGTTCAAGACCTACAATAACAATTCCCAGAACAAACGGCGCCCAATTCGTTTTGGAAAACGCAGTAAAAATATTTTTATTTTCAGATGTTGCAAAAAACATCCCAAAACTGACTATGGCAGCAACTGCATATGTAATAAACAGCGCCGCAAAGGAGTTAATCTCACCCGGTGTTGATTTTGTACAAATATTATAAATGGTATTGGCTGCAACAATAATTAAAATCGGATAAAGCATTGACCACATTTTTAAAATCCTCCCTAAAACAAAAAATGCACACAAGAAAGCCTTGTGTGCGTAAGGTGCTCAACCATAACCTATTATACATATTCTATAACAAAAAATCAACTGATTTATTTAATTCTATCAAAACGGTCTTAATATTAAGTTAAGTTAACAGCAAAGTGCATTGAAAAAATTATCAAATTATGCTACTATTATCTGTAATGGAGTATCAAAAGATTTTATTTTTGATATATAAATGAATGAGGTAAATAGTATGAAAACAAAATCATTTAAGTTAAACAGCCATGGAAACACTTTGAGAGGGATTATATTTAAGAAAGAGAATAATATACCTTCAAAAACTGTAATTATAAGTCACGGTTTCGCAAGTAATATGCTTATTACGCTTCCGTATGCAAAACCGTTTATTGATGCCGGTTATGTTGTGATTATGTTTGATTTTTGCAGGTCGGGCAGCGGAATTTCGGGCGGAAAAAGTGTTGAAATGAGTGTTTTGACGCAGAAAGATAATCTTCTTGATGTTCTTGAATATGCAAGAACACTTGATTTTGTTGACAATGAGCATATAACGCTTTGCGGCTGCAGCCAAGGCGGATTTGTGAGTGCGCTTGCAGGTGCCGAAAAGGAAGACGAGATAGAAAGGATGATTCTGTATTATCCTGCACTTTGTATACCCGATGATTCAAGGCGCGGATGTGTTATCGGCACAAAGATTGACCCTGATAATGTGCCCGATCATTTTTTTGGCGTTTTTGTAAAGTTAGGCAAAAAATATGTTGAAACGGCAAAATCACTTGATCCCTATGAACAGATATGCTCTTTTTCAAAGCCGGTATTTATTGTTCACGGAATTGAGGATAAACTGGTGAATATCGATTATTCAAGAAAGGCTGAAAAATTATATAAACACTGCAAACTGACTGAGATTCACGGTGATCATGGGTTTATTGCCAAAGGGCTTTCAGCCTCAAAAAAGGTAACAGCTGCATATCTCAAGAGTATATAGAAATTATATATTTTTAGTTAAAAACAAGACTGAATAACTTGGAAAGCGTTGAGTGGATTCGTAAACTCAACGCTTTCTTTTCAACTTCCCGTAATAATAAATAAATTACGTTTTCTTTTTTAAATCAATATTCGCCAATTTTGCCTGCCTGCATAAATCCTTCGTCTGCAAGGTATATCTCTTTGAATCTTTTATAAAATAAGTGCCGCACTGTCTGAATTCAAAATCAGTATTTTGACGCACACACTGTTTGCGTATATTCAGCACCCAGTCATAATGAAGAGGTCTGGCATTTATGTCTGATTCACCGCCGACAACCACTGATTCTATATCATCAAGATACTTTTCGATATCAATATTTTCAAGCAGCGGCTGAGCAGTAATACATTTATGCTTTATCGGTAAATCCTTAAATATATTCAGTTTATAATCGGCATTTTTCTGATTTTCAACCGTACAGCAGACAACCACATTATCGTATCCATCAGCCCAATTATCAGGAATACATTTCATAAACCTGTCAATTCTTTTTGTCAGGAATAAAAAGGTGCAATCCTGCCTTTCTCTTATCATTTCCCAGCATTCGCCCCGCCAGGCATCTGCATCTTCAATAAGAAAATCAGAGGAAAAGCATAAATAAACAATGCCCGGTTTCATTTTATAATTGCCGTTTTTCAGTTTTTGCACAGGCTTATCAAAATCTTTTGTTTTTACAATTTTATTTGTATCCACATTTCGTTTTGCATCACCCTTGTGAATGTAGCAATGCAGACAGCCGTCGCTGCATTTTTTACATCCGCGCCATGGATTCCACATTGCCATACCGTCACACCCCGAATTATAATTTGTATTACTTTTCTTTTTTATCAAATATCACTTTTCTGATTTTAGAAGTATCCTGAATATAAGTTTCGGTATAACCGCATTGCGGACAAACTGCACATTTTAATTTGCCTAAATTATCTTGAAAGATGCCTTGCTGCGTAACCTTAATTCCATAAGCCGCACCTTCAACTTTAACATCCAAATCTTCAACCATTTCTGCATTACATCTTATACATTTTCTCATAATTCATCCTCTTTTATTTTATGCGTTTAATTTTATTGCCTTTAACAAAATAAGCCTTTTTTGCAATATCTATCATCGGTTTATCTACCATATTATCCGTATAAAATTCATCTATCGTTTCATTCTTATACAATTCAATAAAAGTTTTACGCTTGTTATCTCTGAAATTAAGGTATTCAACCTGCATAGTATCACGATTGACAATAGAGCAACTGCAGTTTTTCACACCCAGTCTTTGACAGATTTCATCCATAATCATATTAAATGATGCGGTTATAATAACATCGTCATGCTGAGGCTTATACCATTTTTTAATATTTGATATATGCTTATCCCAGAAAGCACAGATGATTTCATCTTTATTATCAAATGCATTCAGATAAGATGAGGCATATTTTTTAACGGCCTCTTCCAAATCCTGCATTGTTGTTTTTCCGAGTTTATACTTAATAAGATTAAAAACTGCAATCGGCACATATTTGGCAACTGCAGGATTATATCTGATGCTGAAAAGATAAAAATCAAAAACACTTTCACCGTTATAAATTGTATTATCAAAATCAAATACTCTCATATATCAACCTCAATAGAATTGTTGTTAATGGTTCAGATACTCATGAATTTAAACTTATATTATTTTTACATTTTCACTTCATTATATTCTCACATACTGCATTATTCTGTATTATCTTTGCCTTTTATCTTATCAACAATACGCCGTATTCCCAAAGTGATAGCAATGCACAACGGGAAAAACGGCGTAAACGGACCCGCCCAGAATGCAAGATATGCTGTTGCCATCACACTGCACCATTTCCAGCCGAATACAGCATGGCACAAATATCCGCCCCAAACCGGTGAATACATAACTGCTACAACAATAACAAAAATAACAACGGTGTGCCAATCTTTACATTCCTGCCACACCCATTTACAAAACTTTATAAATTTGGTTTTTAGTTTAATTAAAAACTCTTTTATCTTCTCCATTTTTCACATACTGCCTTTTGAACAAATTACGCTTTATCCGATTGCTTCCATTTCAATACAATTCCAAGTTTCGCCCATACACTGATAACTTTCGGTTGTTTCCGTTACAACTATGTTAAAACCACAGGACAGATAACAATGAATTGCACGGGTATTGTTTTCAAATACACCTAATGTTACTTTGTCAGCCTTTAATTTATCAAACGCATATTTCAATGCAAATGAAACAAGTTATTTTCCATAACCCTGCCCTCTTTTTGTATCAAGTTCCAGAATACACACTGAATAATCTGTGCCACTATATAAATACCAAACTTAAATTCAATACATAGAAATTAATTCGACGACAGCATTTTTACAGCTGTATCTGTATCGGGCACAAAGAAAATATCTTTGCCTTTATTGCTTTCGTAAATGAAATCTTTTAAAGGCTTGCTTGTATATTTTGAAAAATCTCCGCAAACGGCAAATTTAATCTGGTAATTAATGAATTTCTGCAGGATTTCACCTGCTACACCTTTGCTCAGAATAAAAAAATCTTCCGTAATTGCCTCTTTGTTCAATACGATTTTACAGCATCCAGTTTCATATTTTACACTCATCATAAAATCCATTGCTGTCTGAACATCTGTTATTATCATTTCATTGCTGTTCACAATAACTATATCGTTAATTTTCTTTATTTCCATTTTAATTCATATAACCTTTCCGGCTGCAAATAGTAATTAAAATATCACAATATAACTTTGTTGCAGCCGAACAAAGCGTGATATATATTTAGGAATCTCAAAATTATGCAATAGACAGATCTTAAGAACAATATATCCGGATCAGTCTGATTTTTCACACTGATTCTCCTTATTCTTCTTTTTTATCGGGTGCCTGATTACTGTTTTCAACTTGCTCTCATCACATCTCCTCGGATCGCTCAAATAAATCTCGTGATGAAGTCTGCTGTCGGTTATATCCAATTCATAGCCGTTTTCTTCCATATATTTATGCATCAAATCAACTGTTTCAGGCTCGTTGTCATAAGAGCCGATATGCATACACTGAACACAAACACCTTCATCATAAGTAAAGAATTCAACTTTTGAAAAATCCTGCTTTTTCTTTTGGGTCGCTTCATCAACAGCCCACTTGAAATCATCTTCTGTCACAAAATCAGGCAGTCTTATAACAGAAATAAAATTCATATCTTCTTTTCTGTTATAGTCAATACCATTCGTATTTTCCTGCCACCAGAAGCCCTCCAGCGGAGGCACAACATATTCAAAATAGCCGTCAATTTTATGCGTGCCTTTATAACTCATCTTAATTGTAAAAGCAATGGCATATAACAAGCCAATACTGTTTTTGTATTCACCGTTTTCATCATTCGGATTGCCTTTTCCCCTGACTGCAATATAATTCATTTTCGGGATTTCAACAATACCCTGTTTCTTCTTCGGCATATAAAATTCCTTGTATTCTTTCTTATAATCAAAAGCCATAATAAATATCCTTTCTCAACTGTTTTAGTCGATAAAATAAACATATTGCAATTCACGCAGTTGCTTACCGCCTATAACATTATCCATATATTCACCGCTGTTTTTAAAACCGAATTTTTCATAAAAATGCCTTGCTCGGTGATTATCCTCAAGCACCCAAAGAAAAATATTTTTTAAGCCCATTGCCTTTAATTTTTCAACAGCCTGCTCAAGTAAACCTTTGCCATAACCCCTGCCCATATATTCAGGCAGAATATATATTGAAATAATCTCTCCCCAATCCTTGTAATCCTCAAATCGCGATTTACAATAACTTGATGTGCCGATTATCTTATCCCCGTCAAGCATAACGAGATTATACCTGTCAGGATTATCCAGTGCACCGCACCATTGACCGCTTGGAATACTTTCTAAATATTCCTGCGGAATAATATCTTTATAAGCAAATTTCCAACTTTGCTCATAAACATTGCTTATTTCTTCTCGGCTGTCACTCGGATTCATTTTTCTTATTTCATTATCCATTACGACACTCCCATTGAAATTATGTTTACATTCTCATCCACCACTATCACAGAATAAAAATCTTCAGTATACATTCCCGTTTCTAAATAATGCTCAATAACTTTTTGTTAATATTATATCACAAAACGGATTGATATAAAAGATTCATTTAAGTTTGTCACAGCAGATAAACCGATACGGAGAATACTATTTTTCCGGAGTTAAGTTATTTTTTAGAGTTGTATATAATTCATACGGCACATATTGCTTGTCCGCATAGAATTTGTATGTTTTTAGTGCTTTTAATTCAAAAAAATCCACTTGTGTGTCCCCGACCGGTGTTGAAGAACTGGGTCATCTGGAAATGATTGGCACTATGGTTCATCAACTTACAAGAAATCTTACCGAAAAACAAATCGAGGAAAATCCAAATTTTGCTGCATATTTTGTTGACCACACCACCGGTGTTTATCCAACCGCTGCAAGCGGATTTCCTTGGAACGCGGCATCAATCGGTGTTAAGGGTGATACCATTGGTGATATTAATGAAGACATGGCAGCAGAACAAAAAGCACGTGTTACTTACGATAATATTCTTCGACTCGTTGACGACCCGGATATCATTGAACCAATAAAATTCCTTCGTGAACGTGAAATTGTTCATTTCCAGCGTTTTGGTGATGCTCTACCGCAATCTTGTAAACTTTTTGCTTAATTTTCGGTGCAAGGTGTACCCCTGCACCGATTTTTTGTTTATATGTTCCAAATGATGTCAATTTTATCACTTGTTGCATAGATTTTTTTGATTACTGCATTTGCAAGCTCTCTCTTTCTCTCAAAAGGCAATTCGTCGAATTTGTCAAAATCACAGATGATTTTTTCGTTTGCCGAATATCTGTTTTCGCTCAAATGTTGAATTTCCGCCTGTAATTGCAGTTTTTCACTATGGAGCCGTTCAACATTTTCATTGATATACGCCATTACTGTTTCGCTTGCACCTGCAACATTTTTAACTGTTTCGTTAATTTCGTTGTCTATTACGATTTGCCGTGCCTTCAGCTCCTCTATTTTTGGATTGTTGGCATCAGCACCTGCAAGTTCAAACTCTTTAAAATCAGCCAGTTTTTCCTTGATTTTCTGTAATATAATTTTTTCAAACTCATCAGCGTGAATTGTTCCGCATCCACAGCACAGATTATCATTCATCTTGTGAGAACATAGAAAATAGCTGATATTTTTCTTAACATAATTTTTTCTCACAAGTGCATATCCGCAGTTTCCGCACTTAACAAGTCCTGCAAGCCAGGTGTTTTTTGCTTTTGGATTGCGTTTAATCTGCTGTTGGTCAAGAGCTCTTTCTCTGCACCTTATCCACAAATCAGAATCGATAAACCCTTCGTGCGGTGCAAGCACAAGAACAGCATTTGAAAGGTCGGTCTGCTTTCTTGTATTCTTGCTGCCTGTGTAAAGATAACAGCCGTTTGTGCCGATAAAATCCTCAGGCGGATTAATAATCTTCACACCTTTAGATTTGAAGAAATTATACACATTTATGTCAGCCTTAACATAAATTGGATTCTTGATAAAATCCTGAATTCTCGACCTTGTAACAGTTCTGTTTCTTCTGCATTCAGGAGGCATATCACGAACCGCTTTTGCAATGTCCTCGTTGGAATAATTCACATCTGCATACATTTCAAACACTTTTTTAACGAGTTCAGCCTCTTCGGGTATCTGCTCATACATAGCGGTTTTGATGCCGTCAATGGTCAGGTCAACCTTTTTGAATCCCACGGGAACAGGTCCGCCCATATAAAAGCCTTTCTGACTGCGTGAGATATAGTTATCCTTAACTCTCTGTTGTGTGGTTTCACGCTCTAATTGAGCAAAGGTTATACAGATGTTCAGCATCGCCCTGCCCATAGGTGTGCTTGTGTCAAATTTTTCCGTAGCCGATGAAAATTCAACACCGAGTTTGCCGAAAATATCCATCATATTTGAAAAGTCAAGAATACTTCTGCTGATTCGGTCAAGCTTGTAAACAATAACCTTTGTGATTCCTTTCCGCCCTGTTCTGATGTCCTGCATCATTCGCTGAAATTCAGGACGGTTTGTATTTTTACCGCTGAAGCCTTTGTCCTTATATACTAAAAATGCCTCACCTCTTGCTTCGTAGGTGCACATTTCAATCTGCGATTCGATTGAAATGCTGTCCTCTTTTTCTACCGATTGCCGAGCATAAATTGCGATCATAAGAATTCTTCCTTTCCTATGACCGATAACTCAACATCAATATATACGAAGTATCGTGAAATGTCCAGACTATACGGCATTTTTACCGAAAACCTTTGCAAGAATATTTTTTACAGTCATTCGGTTTAACTCGATTTCGTCTTTGGTGAGGTTCGGAGAGTATTCGTTTACTATGGCTTTTCCCTTACCAAAATTAATCTCATAACTCTCAATTAATTTTTCATTGATAACAAGCTTATCCATAGTGCACACTCTCCTCATACCAATTTATATTATAAGGACAGGTTTCATTATTCAGCTTTGTAAATTTGTGTGGCATAATACCACAGGCTTATATTTTTTCTATATCACACTCCTAACCTAATTTGTTTTCCTTAAGTTTATTTTTCATATAATTCCTTTCCGCCTGCCGATTGCTCGGCAGAACTTTTTACATAGTTAATTCAGTATTGTAATAATCTTCATACTCCTCATAGCCGTCAGTTTTCTGACCATGAGCAAGTCTTTTCTCAATTTCTTTTTGAGATAATTTGATTCGTTTTCTGTGATATTTTGTTTGATTGTTAATCAGTTTAAATAGATTTCCAACAAAATAGAAACTATTTGGAAGAGTACTTGAATTTCTATCATCGTTCCAAAGAATATCGGAATCCATTTCTCCTTCAGTTCTTTCAACAGATCTTTCATCTGTTTTTCTGCCGAAAGCATACTCTCGTTCATCTTCCCAGCCTGTTTCTCCATCTCGTTCTGATGCTCTTTCAGCTCCGATTTCATGGAATCCGTCTTTTCTTCCATCTTCCGATTGATTATCGTAATCGCACTGTTCAGCATATTCGTCACCGATTCGGTTTCCGCTTTGCTCTCTATTTGTTTGCTCATAATTGAGAGTTCCTGATTTTGATTTCTGTTCAGATTTATCAGTGCTTTCCAATAATCGCTCTCCACGATTGTCACCTGCGATGCCTGTTCCATCTTCGCTATCATATCGTTGGTTGCAACTTTCTGCGGTGCATTTTTCTGTTTCAATTCTTCGTAATTCAAACTCAAGTTCCATTTTCTCCTTTCTGTATTTTTCCTGATGCAACTTAATATCACGGCATTTCATTCCGTTCGGACAGGTGTAAGTGATATACTTTCTTTCGTCTGTCCACAAAACCTCATAGCCGTTCTTCTTCATTTCATCCATGAATTCTTTCTTTGTTTTTGCTTCTTTCATTGCATTATCGATAGTGTACATCAATGCAAATTTCCAGCTTTCGCCTTTCAGTGCCATACGATATTCGCCGTCTGATAAGCGTTTTTCTTTTGTTTTTGTGTATGGCTTTAATGGTGCAACATTGTATTTGGTACAAATTTCATCATTGAGTTTTCTCAAAGATTTTAATGTGTTCGGGTTCTGCCGTAGCTTTTTACCTGTTTCAAAGCTGACTGAATTAATAATGAAATGCGTGTGTATATGATTCCTGTCGCAATGTGTTGTAACTAATATTTCGTGTCCCTGCCAAGCTTTCTCGGCAAATTCTAAAGCAATTTTATGTGCTTTATCGTAATCCACATTGTCTTTCGGTGAGAATGATTGAACATACTGATAAAAATATCTGCCGTTATCTGCATGGTTTGCAAGCTTAGTTGTCATGAATTCCTTGTAAGCATTCAAGCCGTTACAGTTAATTCCCGATACATATCGTTTACCTGTCAGCGCATCAACTGTTTTAAATTTTTGCAGACAGTAATCAATTGAACCTTTCATTGCACTCGGATTCTGCTTTTCATTTTTAATGAACCTGACTATCGGCATTGGCTATTTCAAACACCTTTTCATAAATTTTGTTCTGCATTTCAAGAACTTCATCAAAGTTTACAGAGTATACTGCACCGCTGTTCACCTTAACAGCAATCTGATTAATATTGTTACCGATTCGCTTTAACTGCGATACAACAGGTCTTAAATCTTCAGGTGTTTTAATGACGGCATTATCTGCACAGGCAATGATAAAATCCGTTGCACTCATTTTTGCTTTTCTTGATTTTGCAATTATTTTCTTTTTCTCACTGTCAGTAAGTCTGATTGTGAGCATTTTATCTCTTCTTCTGTTTTCTGTTATTTCTTTTACCTCCAAATTATAAATATTTACCTCTTTTACAGCGACAGATACTTGTACTGGCGCTGAGAGGAGAAACATATGCAGTGATTGTTATATGTTTTGACATATCTAATCACGGAATATGTTTGGACGAGTGGGTCCGGGCTTCTGCCCGGTTATTGGGTGTCCGGACATCCGGACGCTCTGCATTGCCCCGGACAAGTCCGGGATTAATACAGAAAATATATAACCAAATCATATATATTCTACCTCCTGTTTCTGATGAAATTTTACCTTAAAACCAAATTGACAAAGCATTAAATTTTGGAGAAGAAACCCCGTTTTTTCTTCCCCAATTTTCTCTACAATTGATTTTTATTTTGAATCGTACACCGTGTTTACTTATTAATAAAAACTCGTTATATCGTCACACAGAGTTTATAACTTGTTTTATTTATATTGTTTATATATTATCGTTCGCTATATAACCACATTAGTTATATTCAAAACTATTCAGAATGTAATTATCCTATCCCGGAGTTTCACCGCAATGTATCTTCGCTCGCTTTTCAGGTCATCGCAAATCATATACCATTCTCTCTTGATTCAATTTTCAAGGTTCATTGGAATTTTTAATTCCAATATATAAATGTCAATTGAATTTTAAATCACAGAAAAAACTGTGACGATTAAAAAATCAGTTTTAATATTTGTGATTACAAAACATATATGATATAATACTTGTGAGGTGGTATTGTGTTTGGTATAGAGTTGTGTGATGCAAGGATACATAATTTTGACTATTTTGCTATTGATTTAAGATCAGATGGTAAATTCGTTTTTAATAAACAAGAATTTTCACTCGGTGAGTTTACAAAAGATTTATGTAATTTATCAAAAGAATATATAACTGACTTATTGATATTAAGTGGTGAACTTAATGTAATTCGGAAAAAGTTACTTGTTAATTTTGGATATCAAAGACAATTGTTTGCAGATGCAAAGAACAAGATTAATGAAATTCTTGATTTTGTAAAAACAGTTAAACCATTTTGTTATTATAATATTGAAGGTTCTCGCAGTATTGTCAATGATGTATTTTCAAATGCAAATCTAAATTTATATGACCATATGTTTTTTACAGGAGTTCAAAACATTATTAAAGATAGTGCAAGAGAGAACTTTAACTATGCAAATGCTTTGATTACTGTATATTGTTATTTCGGAAATGATGTTGCTAATTTCACCACCGCTGCAATTAGTTATACAGCTACTCTTATGACAATTGACTCAAGACAAAAAGATGATCTTGCAACAGTAGCATTTAATTTCTTTGCCAATGAAGAAATGATAAATAATATGAAAAACAGCAATCCGTTTAAGGATATGGAAGGTATAAATCTTAGACCGAGGGTTACACAAGTTCCAACCATACAGATTGATAGTAATAACAAACCATTTATCACCAGACGATTATATTTCGGCAGACTTATGGATTTCTTTATTACCGAATTATTTGAGGCAATGCAATGCGGACATTATCTTTGGCAATGCGGAGTGTGTGAAAAATACTTTTTGATGACTACAGCACATAAACAGTTATACTGCCATACGGTTAATGATAAATATGGCGTGCCCTGTTCCTATGTCGCAAAGCATCCTGAGATTACAAAAACTAAACTTGATAAAGAAAGCAAAAAGGATGGTCCGCTTTACGATATTTGGAGAAAGAGAAATAACTCTATCAGAAAAAATAAAAGCCTCGGTAAATACAGTGACGCTGTATCAACCGAAGCAAAAAGAATTATTGATGAAAAATTTGAACTTGCGCAAATTGATTTTGATTACGCTAAAGAGCAATATGAAAAGGAAATGGATTTAAAACTAATTTACGATGAGGCAGTAAAAAATGTTAAATAATGAATACATTTATAAAATAGAAAATCCATCAGAAAAGTTAGAAAATTGGAATGACTATTTCATTAAATATCTGACTGAAAATAAACCGGAATATTTTCCAATTTTTCTCCACTACTATGAAAACACTCTTAATAAAAAAGCAAAACAATTTATAAATCAATACAATTTAGAGAATGACCGTCTTGATGACTTAAAGCAGATATTTGTAATGGTGCTTATTGAAGAATTATCAAAATATGATGTGAATAATAAAATTGCACTCCTTCAGAAAATCAAATATCCACTATGGAAAAAATGGCATGAGTATGTAAGAGAAAACTGTGGTACAGTTGTTATTGATAAAGCAGGAACATATAACAATGCTCGCAAAATTGCAAGATTATATTTTCAACTGGAAAACACAATGTCGTTTGATGAGATAGTTTGTGAAATATCAAAACAAACAAAACTAACTGAAAAGACTGTCAGTGAATTAATTGACACAGTTATATTATTCAAATATCATGATGATATAGCAACCGATAATATTGAGAATATTCATGCTGAAAAAGCAGAATCAAAGGAAGAACAAAGAGAGCTAATCCAAGAAGCAATGAAAGTTTTAACGCCAATTGAACGAAAAATTCTTGAATTAACATCAGGGATTGATTTAGATAGCTTTGAACAAATTGACAAGAAAACATACAACCAAATTTCACTGCTTATCGGAATGTCAGGTTCCAGTGGTGTTGAAAAGAAGCTTAAAAGAATTAAAAAGAAATATCAAGATGAATTAATTAGACTGGGTATTGGACCTTGATATTTGAAGTCCTGATTTTAGTACAATAGCAATGATTTGATATAAAAATATGCTTTTTCTCTTGCTAATATTCTAGTTATAATATAAAATATATAAATATAGTTATAAAAATAGAGGGGGATTAATATGTGGTGCAAAAAATGTAGAAAAGAAATATTTAATGACTATTGCGATACATGTGGAAGCAAAGCCGAAGAAGATATTCCTCCTGAAATATATTGGTGCAACAATTGTAATGTTCCTATAATTAAAAATGCAAATGATAAAAACAAGGAGTATTGTCCTTGTTGTGGTTCAAATCTTAACTATTTGTCAACTGATTTAAGAGCAGTTTATCCGGAAGAAAGATTATTAATAGAGTGTTTATTAGGTGAACCTTTAAAATATATCAATAGTTCTGTTTGGGCTTGTGATAGCACATATTTTTTTGATGGAAAAAAGAAAAGTATTTCTAGAAAAAGTTTTGCTGAAGCAAACACACAAAAATTAATTAATGAATTAAGGAAATACGAATCACAAAATAGCTATGATTCATTCAATCAATATGCGCAGAAATTTGCTGATATTAATCGAGAAAGATTAAACTATTTGATTAAAGAAGCATATGAATTCATACAAGAATCAGCTTCAAAATTCACACCTCAAACAACAATAGTTTCATTTTCTGGTGGTAAAGATTCTACAGTTACAGCAGATTTAGTTGTCAGAGCATTGAACAATCCAAGTATTGTTCATATCTTTGGGAATACGACTCTCGAGTTCCCTTTTACTATTGAATACGCAAATCGTTTTAGAAAAAATCATCCCAAAACTATATTTAAAATTGTTCAAAATAAGGAACAGAATTTTTATTCAGTATGTAAAGATATTGGACCACCAGCTCGTATGATGAGATGGTGTTGCTCTATGTTTAAAACTGGACCAATCACAAGAATATTAAACAATCTTTATAGAGATAAAAAAATCCTTACATTTTATGGTATAAGAAAATGTGAGTCTGTAAGTAGAAGCAAATATAATCGATATGAAGATAGTTCAGAAAGTGTAAAAATTCAAAAGCAAGTTGTTGCTTCCCCTATATTCTTTTGGAGAGATATAGATATTTGGCTATATCTGATTGGTGAAAATGTGGATTTTAATGATGCATATAGGTTAGGATATGATCGAGTTGGATGTTGGTGTTGTCCTAATAATAATGAGAGGGCTCAGTTTTTATCCAAAATATATATGCATGATGAATATACCAAATGGAGAAGTTTTCTTATAGAATTTGCAAAATCAATAGGTAAACCAGATCCAGAGGTATATGTTGACACCGGTAAATGGAAAGCCCGTCAAGGTGGAAATGGAGTAGCTGCAGCTGATGATGTAAAAATTAAATTTACTAATTGCACTGCTGAGGAACACGCAAAAATATATAATTTAAATAAACCTATTGATGATTATTTCTATTCTTTATTTATACCTTTTGGAAAAGTATCAAAAGAACTTGGCAGGAAATTAATAGGAGAAGTTATCGTTTTAGATATAAGGAATAATGTCCCTATATTGTCACTTCAGCCATTTCAACAAGAAGGTTATGATTATTCTATAAAAGTAAAAACTCTGAATGTTGAAAAACATGACGATTTGCAAAGGATGGTTTCTTATCAAATCAGAAAATATAATGCATGCAGAAAATGTTTGAAGTGTGAATCTGTATGTGACCATGGCGCTATACATATTATCGGCGATACTTATCGTATAGATGAAATAAAATGTAAGCACTGTAAAAAATGTATTAATCCTAAATATTTAGATTCAGGATGTCTTATGAACAAATACTTGGCAACAAGAAAAAATCAAGGATAATAGTTATGAAATTTAGAGGTTATGAAACCTTTTCATTAAGAAAAGGTTGGCTGCACAAAGGAATATCTGAAATATTGGCAGATAATCGTATTTTTTATCATAAAGATACTACTGCAATGGATAATCTGGGAATTGGTAGTAATATGGTTAAAGCATTACGATATTGGCTTCTCGCTACTAAATTAATTGAAGAAATTTATGTAGATGGAAGAAGAGTAATGAAACTTACGGACATTGGACAAGTAATTTGGAACAATGACCCATATTTTCAAGAAGATGGAACATGGCAAATTATTCACTATTTACTATCTTCTAATTTTGACATGGCTACTTCCTGGTATTTTGTATTTAACAAATTCAATGTTTCTGAATTCACTAAAGAAGATTTTGAAGAAGCTTTAAAATCTTATATTGCTGGTTTTGAAAATGAATTTATACCATCTGACCGTTCGGTAAATGATGATTTCGAATGTATTTTACGAACTTATTATAATAGAAATGATGATATTGATCCTGAGAGCAATTTAATTTGCCCATTAACAGAACTTAAATTACTGACTGTTTCAAATGAAAAAGTTGTACATAAAACAAAGCCTAAAATGGGTAGCATTAATCCTTATATTGCGCTTGCAATAATAGTTAACGAGGCATGTAAAATTGAAACAAACGAAGTTAGAATTGCTGATATTGAAAAATCGTCTTGTAATCTTGGGAAAACATTTAATTTAGATAATATTTCTGTTTCAAGAATATTGGATATATTAAGAAATAATAATTTAGTCAAAGTAACTCGTACAGCGGGACTGGATGTTGTAAAGATTAAAACAAAGTACAATTTTATTGAATGCGTAGCAAAATACTATGAATCTATTAAGTAATATGGAGTATTAAATGGATAAGTTATCAAAACATATTAAAGTCTTAGATAATTTTCAATATGCAATTAATATTGGATATGATTTATATTCTGACGATAAAATAAAAAATTATATACCCACAGCAAGTGCTATTGATATTATTGAAGAAATAATGTTAAGCACTTCTGATACATCTTCAGATAGAGCAAGAATATTTACTGGTCCGTATGGCAAAGGCAAGTCACATCTTGCGTTAGTTTTATTGGCATTGTTATGTAGGGATGAGGAGGACTTATATTCAAATATTCTTTCAGTCATTTGTCAAACAAGACCTGAATTATGCGAATACATAAAAAACTATCATAAACAAGGTAAAAAAATGTTACCGGTTGTTATTCAAGGAAGTGGAATGGGCATAAGACAAGCATTCCTATATGGCTTGAAAAATGCACTTAATGAAGCAGAACTTGTTGACTTTATGCCTGAAACATATTTTGAGTCAGCAATAAAAACCATAAATAATTGGAGTGACAATTATCCAGAAACATACAGAGCTTTTAAGAAAAGTATTAATTGTTCCATTAATGATTTTGTAGAAGAATTATCAACATTTAATAATAAATATTACAATAAATTCATAGAAATATATCCGTCACTAACATCAGGAAGTGAATTCAACCCTATTTTAGGTTTAGATATCGTTACACTGTACAAAGATGTAGTATCTAAAATTTCAGAGTATGGTTATAATGGAATTTTTGTTGTTTTTGATGAATTCAGCAAACAGCTTGAAGGCAATATGAATAGAATCAGTGGAGACGAGATTAAAGCATTACAAGATTTTGCTGAATATTGTAATAGAAGTCAGAGTAGACAAATTCATGTTCTTTTAATTTCACATAAAAACATGTTAAATTATGCTAATGATTTGTCTAAGGCAGATATAGATGCATGGAAAGCAGTTTCTAATCGTTTTAAGCCCATAGAATTAAATACGACTATGATTCAAACTTATGATTTAATGTCAAAAGTTATGGATTATGATGATGTTTGGAAAAAAGAATTTATTGTTAAATTTAACTCTGAATTTAATTCTAGTATCTCTTACTGGAAAAATGAAAGTATATTTTTTGATTTAAATCAAGAAGATTTTAATAATATTTGCTATAATTGTTATCCTTTATCTCCAATTACAGCGTATATATTACCTAAAATTTCTGAAGAGATTGCGCAAAATGAAAGAACATTATTTACTTTTTTATCTTCTAATAATCAAAAGAACACTTTACTAAAATTTTTAGATAAAACATCTGCTGAAAGTTACAATTTAATTACACCTGATGTTGTTTTTGATTATTTTGAATCTTTATTTAAAAGCGAAGCTTATGATAAGCCTTCTCACAAATATTGGAAGTTAGCGACAACAGCAATTGAAAAATTAGATAAGAATAATTCCTTAGAAATTAAAATTATTAAAACAATTGCACTTATATACATTATTGATAGATTTGATATACTTCCACCTAACTCGGAAATCATTACGAAAATTTATAATTATGGTAAGACAAAGAGACCTAAAATAATTAAAGCTCTTACTAACCTTGCCCAACAAGGAATAGTAATTGATGTTGAAAACAAAAATCATTTAAAGATTGCAGAACAATCTGGTATTAATATTTCAGAGTTAATTGAAAATAAAACTGAAAAAATAAAAAACACTATAAATATTGAATCTATTTTGAATGATTTTGTAAGTAACAAAGTTATATATCCTAATGCTTATAATGACGAGAACGGTGTTATAAGATACTTTGATTTAAGATTTATCACTTCAAAAAAAATAGTAGAAGCAAAAGATTGGGATAATTTTAAATTTGGAGAGAGTGCAGGCATTGTCTATGCAGTAATTGATGATAATGATTGTACAAATGATGTAATTGGTGCAATATCAAATATTGATAATAATCGTTTTGTATTTATAACATCAAAAACAACAGAACTAAATGGTGATTTCATTTATAAATACTATGCAATTAATAATTACATAAAAACATGTGATGATCCAATTCTTATTGAAGAATTATCTTATTCATTAGCAATATGGGAAGATTACATAAATTCATTAATCGAGAATTATATCAAGCCAGAACTCGATTCCTCATTTTATTACAATAATGGTGAACAAATTGCAATAAAAAGAAAATCAGATTTATCATCGCTATTAACTGACATATGTAATGAGATTTATTTTCATATGCCTATAATCAATAATGAAATGATTAATAAAAACAGTATTTCTGCTCCAACGGTAAACAGTAGAAATAAAATTGTTGATGGACTATTACAAAACAATATCAAGGAAAATCTAGGCTTTGTTGGTAATGGTCAAGAAAGTACTATTATGAGAAGTACACTCATAATTCCTGGAGTATTGGTAACAAGAGACGGAACAACTACAATTAATACAAATAATTGTAATAATGATAATCTCAATTATGTATTTAATGTAATTAAAAGATTCATTCTTTCGACTTCCGAAGAAGGAGCAAAATCATTTGGCGAATTATATTATATTCTAACTTCTGCAGAGCATGGGATAGGTTTGAAAAAAGGGTTGATTCCCATTTACATTGCGTGTGTAATTAAAGCATATAAGAAATACACGGTTATGTCAAAAGGACGAAGAGAAATTGAGATAACTTCAAGACTGCTTGAGAGTATTAATGAAAAGCCTAATGATTATTCTATCTATATTGAAAGTTGGAATACTGAAAAAGAACAATATATTAATAGACTTGCAGACCTATTCTCTGTTTATGTACGAAAAACTGAATCTGAATACAGTAATTTCGATTATATTGTTAAAGCTATTCAGCGATGGTTTTTACAATTACCTAAATATTCAATTCAGGCTAAAAGAGTGTTTAATGCATCAAATGAAGTTATTATAATAAATAAAGACACCATTAATTTTATTAATTCATTTAAAGCAAATGAAATTAATGCAAGAGAAGTGCTTTTTGATAAAATATTCAATATATTTGGCTATAATGGATTTGATTTAAATATTCTTAATGATATTGAAAGATCAAAAGCAATTTTTGATGATGCTAAACAAAATCTTATTAAGCATCTGTCATTGGAATTAAAACGAATTTTCGGTAATCCCAATGACAGAAGAGAAAAATCTTTGTATTCAGTAATGCTAGATTGGTATGATAGTCTTGATGATTCTGTTAAATATCATATGTATAATGGCATTGAAAATTTGGTTTTAGATGCCATAAAAAACATCTCACATGATGAAAATTTATTTATTGAAACTATTGCTAGGATAGTTTCAGAACTCAGAATTGATGATTGGGCTGAAGTAACAATTCGAAGTTTTATATCAGCAATAGAAGAATTTAAAGAATCAGTAGAAAATTGTGAAGAATTTGTAAAAATAAACGGTGAAAGTGGTATTTACAAACTCATATTTACAAATTCAGACGGAGAAGAAATAGTTAAAACTTTTGATAAAACAGAGTATTCTGATATGGCAGATATTATGTATAGTGATGTTGAAGCTATGATTTCAGAATATGGTGATGCTATTTCTAAAAATGAAAAGCGACAGATATTAATTGACATCATTAATAATTTACTTGGTTAGAAGGTGAAAAAGTGCACTACTTTGATAATGCTGCCACAACATTTCCAAAACCAGAAATAGTTTATAAAACAATGGACGAATTCTATAGAACTAATGGTGTAAATGTTGGCAGAGGACAATTTAAAGAAGCTTCTATTGCTAATAAAATGGTAGAAGAAACTAAAAATTTAATATTGAATTTATTTCATTGTAATAAAGGAAATAGACAAGTAGTGTTTACACCTTCCGCTACTGAGGCAATGAATTTAGTATTGCGTGGTTTACAGTTAAATGAAGGTGATATGGTTTATATTACACCTTTTGAACATAATGCCGTTTTAAGAACTTTAAACTATTTAGAGAAAACACGAAAAATCATTATTAAGATTATTTATCCTGATAAAAACACACTATGTTATGATATGTGTCAAATCGAAAAACAATTTGATTTAGCTAAACCTAAAATTGTAATAGTCAATCATGCTAGTAATGTTTTTGGATTTGTAGCACCAATTAAAAATATTTTTAATTTAGCAAAAAAGCACAATGCAATTACAATTGCCGATATGGCTCAAACAGCAGGATTAATTGATACTAATCTTGTTGATATACAGTGTGATTATGCAATATTTGCTGGCCATAAAACATTATATGGCCCATTTGGTATAGCTGGTGTTGTTGCTCCGAATAGTTGTTCACTAAACCCCTTAATTTTTGGTGGTACAGGAACAGAATCAGCAAATCCAGAAATGCCAAAAGACGAACCTATAAGATATGAAGCAGGAAGTCCTAACATTCAATCTATTGCTGGTCTAAATGCTTCGTTTAAATGGATTAATAATATTGGGATAAACAATATAAGAAAAAAAGAAGAAGAAAATAAACAGCGATTAATCGATATTTTAGAGACACATAAAAACATAATTGTCTATAAAGGTCGAAATTGTGAAAATATTGGTGTTACTTCTTGCAATTTTGATAACTATAGTAGTGATAGTATCGGACAAGTTCTCTCTAATTTTGATATAGCGGTAAGAACAGGATTACATTGTGCTCCAAAAGCACATGAATTTATGGGTACATCACCTGCTGGTACAGTCAGGTTTAGTATTAGTTATTTTAACAATGAATCAGATTTCTCTGAATTAGAAAAAGCACTATATTATATCGCCGAGAATTCTTAAAAGGAAGATGAAAAAATATGGCTTATAAAAAACTTGCAACTGTATTGTCTAATTTTGACGAATACTATTTAAAAAATAATTTGCTAGGTGAATTACAAGATTCATTAATTGAGTGGTCTTTCGGTTCTGAAATGCTACTGAAATCAAACATAATAGATATCATTATTGCTGTTAGTGGTATGAATCTATTCAAAGATGAAGAGTTTCGATATAAATTTTTCTTGTCTTCTGAATTAAGTGATTTAAAAACTTACGCCGAAAAAGCAAATTTTAGTAGCGATGAATTGTCATATGAAGATATTGCAAAAAAATTAAGCAAAATTAAATATGAAGATAATCCTTTATATCAATATTTGATTAGAAATGTTTTTGAAGACTATGATTTTGAATTTGCAAAAAACGATGATAAAGAATATTTAGAGATATTCGAGTTTTCAGGAAAGAAGTTTTTTGAATTATATGATTATCAATATATGATTAAGCAACAAGCCATAAACGATTTAGAGGACCCAGATAAAGGACTTTATAAAATTCTACTACATATGCCAACTGGAACTGGAAAAACAAAAACTACAATGCATATTATTTCGCATTATATTAACTTTATTTCCAAGGGGCAAGGTTTGGTAGTTTGGATAGCTCACACAAACGAATTACTACTACAAGCTTATGAGACATTTTGTAATGTTTGGGGAAATTTAGGCTTAAATGATATTAACATATATAAAGGTTGGAATGGATACCCTGAAAGATTTGAAAACGGAATACTTTTCACTTCTATACAATCATTAGTAAATAAAATGAAAAAAGAACCATTCGATTATATTGATAAACACGCTTCTTTGATTATATTTGACGAAGTGCATAAAGCAGGTGCTGAGAAATACAGTGAATGTATTGATTCATTAATGACTTATGGAAACGAATATGGAAAAAGATTCATAGGTTTAACTGCTACTCCTGGAAGGACGACAGATATTAGCAAGGAAAACGCTTTATTTAGTTCAAGTTTCGATAGAATAATAGGAATAGATGTTGATAAAGTTAACTCTATTTCGTTAAGTGAAAATGAAGCTGCAAACTATAATGGCGATAAGGATGTAATACGATATTTTCAAGACAGAAAAATTCTATCTAAAATTGATCGAACAGAGCTTGATTTTAGTGTAGATGACCTAGATGAAAACGTTAGAAAAAAGCTTGTAAAAGAGCTTAAGGGTAGAACTGATGATTTTTCCACCGATTTGCTTAACAAGATTGCACTCAACACAACAAGAAATGCAAAAATAATGGAAAACTTGCAGTATTTATATGATAATAAAATTCCAACTATCGTCTTTGCCTGTTCTTTAAAACACGCAAAAATGTTGGCGGCATTTCTAAAACTAAATAATATTGATTGTTCTCTTGTTTATGGTGATATGGACAACAGTAGTAGAAAAGCCGCAATAGATAATTTCAAGAATGGAAAAGTAAATTTTATTATTAATTATGATATTTTAACAACTGGATTTGACTCAACAAATATAAAATGTGTTTTCATTACCAGACCAACTAAATCGGTTATTTTATATAGCCAAATGATTGGAAGAGGATTGCGCGGACCAAAAATGGGAGGAAATGAGACATGTAAATTAATCGACGTTAAGGAAAATCTTGAAGCATTCAATGAAAATGACGCATTTAAACATTTTGATAAGTATTGGAGATAATTATGCAAGAAAAGAGTAGAATTGTTCATGCATCTGCATATGTAGATGCCTTAAAAAGTAGTGGATACAAAAGTACATATAACGCAATTGCTGAAATTGTTGATAATTCAATTGATGCAAATGCAAAAAATGTATTCATCATAGGAGAGCAAAAACAAGTAAGTGGACCGACCGGAAGACTTGAAAAAAGAATTGATAGCTTTGCATTTCTTGATGATGGCGGCGGAATGGATTTCGAAACAATTAAAAGTTGTCTTTCAATAGGTTATGGAACAAAAAAGGCAAGAGTCGGAATGGGTAGATACGGCGTTGGACTACCTCAAGCATCTGTATTTGTGTGTAACCGTGTAGAAGTCTATTCATGGCAAGGTGGAATTGATAATTGTAAGTATGTGTACCTTGATCTTGACGAGGTTGTTGAACAAGATCTTAACGAATTAGGTGCTCCTGAAGATAAAAGCATTCCTGAAAAATATCAATGCTACATAAATTGGAAAGACCATGATATAGAATACGATTTTTCTGAACATGGTACTCTTGTAGTATGGACCAAATGCACAAAAGTGGATCATAGAAAATGGAATACTTGTAAATCTCATATGGAAGAAGATCTTGGAAGAAAATATAGATATTTTTTAAATAATGGCGTGAATATTCTGATGTGCGAATTGGTATCAAAAGAAACTAAAGCTATTCTTCCGAACGATCCTCTATATTTAATGTCACCTTCTCAAGAATGTTTAAAGGATAGTATTATTGACTCAAATTACATATCTGAACCATATAATCCAACTAATGGATATACTGAATGTATGTTTGAACCATATCAAGAAACATTAAATCACGATGGAATTAGCAGACCTACTGTAAAGTATTACGATAAAAACGGATTCGTCCAAACCACGCAAATTGAGATTAAATATTCAATTGTAAAGGAGAAATATTACAGTCAAGGAGCTCTTGTTGTTACTACTAAACCTGGACAACTTAATTATGGTAAAACTAGTAAGATAAAAAACAATACAGGCATTTCTTTCATTAGGCAGTGTAGAGAGATTGATTTCGGTAATTTTGGTTTCTTCAATATATATAATTGTCCCGAACATCGTTGGTGGGGATGTGAAATAAGCTTTCCTCCTGAACTTGATGAACTTTTTGGTATTTCAAACAACAAACAATATGTTGATTTCAAACCAATGACTGATGAAGAATTAGAAGATTGCGCAGCGGACGAAGTTCCACCACTTTGGATGCAGTTGCATGAAGAAATCAGTAAAACTATTCAAGCCATGGTTGATCGAAACAGTGACATCAGGAGTAAAACAGATGCTAATACCGACAATAACGCGAAAAGTGGTGGTTCAGAAACAGGTTATATTGTTGACCAATCTGAAAAGCATAATAATGACAATATAAGCGTTCCTGAAGAAAATCTCACAGAAGAAGAAAAAAGAGAAAAAGCGAGAGATGAGTTAAAAGCTGAAGGAATTGAAAATGCTACTGAAAAACAAATTGATGAATACTTATTATCAAATGTTAGATTCAGAGTTGAAAGAAGAGGTAAATTTGAAAGCTTTATGACATACGCATATGCTGCCGGCGTAATGACTATAACTTTAAATCAAGATCATGACTTTTTCCGTCTGTTTGTGGATAAAACTTTTGAAGACAATGATGAAAAAATTGCTTTTCAACTTCTAATTGCAGGTATATTAAAAACTGTATTAGATTTGCATACGTCATATCCAACAGCAATGGATATATTTACAAAAAAAATTAACGATCGATTATTCAATTATATGATTGAATACAAAGAAAAAATGGATATAAAATAATGCCTTTACTAACGACTAAAGAAACTCAAGATATTATAATTGAAGAGGTTAGCCACACAAGTGGCTCTCTTCAAATAATATCTGCATTTTGTAAATTAGACACCATCAAAAATTTAATAGATAAAAATGTTAATAATGAAGTATCAAGTAAAAAACTTTTAGTTAGATTTAGATTAGAAGATTTGCTCACGAAAGCTTCCGATATTGATTTGTATGAATACTGCAAATCAAATGGATGGGAATTCTATATTCGATTTGATTTGCACGCTAAAACATACATATTTGATAAGAAGCGATGCGTTTTAGGCAGTTCAAATCTAACCGCTAGAGGATTTGGACTAGGGATAGTAGGTAATGTGGAGTTTTCTGGGATTTTTGATGTGGATGAAAACGATATTGCCAAAATAGAAATGCTTTTTGATAATTCACTTAAAGTTGATGATGAACTATTTTCACAGTTAAAAGAAGAATATGAAAAAGCAAAATTGCAGTTGACACCTAACACTAACATCCAAAACTGTACTTGGAGTAAAAAGGTATATGACAAATTAGTTCCAAATCTCAAAGTTATGTTTTCTTACGATTTTCCCTCTACAGGTGAACCAAGCTTCGAAAATCCTGATTCATTTGTTTTTATGGATTGCCCATTCCTAGCAAATGAGAGGACTATCAAAGAGTGCTTTTTACGCAGTAATTGTTATCTTTGGTTAAAAAAAGTTTTAACAGAAAATGGTAACTGTTTGTATTTTGGATCGATTGCAAAATTATTACACAATACATTAATCAGCGATCCTAAACCGTATCGCAAAGATGTTAAAGAATATTTAGCAAATCTATTAAGCTGGATTGAGTATTTTAAAATTGATGAAATTCAAATTGACAGACCAAATTATTCACAGAGAATACAAATAATTAATAAGGAATTATAATGAATATAAATAATATAATAAATGACATAGAGAAAAATACTGATTTCGGTTTGTTTTATTATGATGAAAATAATTTTGAAGATCCGGAAATATTTTTTGGAGATGAATGTGAATTAGGGGTGGTTTTCTATTCGAACGAATTAAAAATCGATATATTTATGTCATTTTCATATTACGATTATCCAACAAGTATTTATAATGAATTATCTGATGAAGAGATAGAATTTGAGTCAAGAACTTGGCTTGAAGAAAACTGTTTTATGATTTTTCTTAAAGAAAATTTTAATGATATTAGTGTATCTAAGTGGGACGACAGTAGTTGTATGTGTCCTGGATATGTATCAAAAGTTGGGTTATCGAAAATACCATATAATATCAACACTATTATTAAATTCTCTCAAATAATTACTAATTTTTATTCTAAATTTAAAAATTTAAATGATACAGATTTGAGACTATATATTTGTAATAAAATATGTAAAAAATTTAATTTAGATTTTGAGAATATTGATTACACAAATTTAGATTTCAAGTTTAATCTTACAAGCACCAAAATAGGTTACTCAAATATATTGCCCGAATATTATATTGGTAAAGATTATTCCTTATTTTATATAAATGATGAGATGTATTATATTAATTCAAAACCTTTTAAATTATTTTTTGAAATCAATATGGCAATAAATCTGAATAACTCTTTTTTATTGTATAAATCAAGAAATAATATACATATTGTTTTTGATTATATTGAATTTATATTCTTACCTATGAGAAATGATTTTTTTTATAAAATTGAGCAAAACAACTTAGTTAATGAAATTATAAAATTTTTACCATTTTCAACGAGCAAATTTAAAGGGCGTTTTTCAAATATTCATGAATTATTATACAATAGTTATAAAAGTGATATTATCGTATTTACCGAAGGAAAAACAGATTTAATTCACTTGAAAAAATTTTGGGATTATATAAGAGATGAATTTGAATTTAATAATTTAAATCTTGATTTTTATGAAGAAAATAATGCTAGAAAGCATCACAATTATATAATGGGAAATAATGAATTACTAAATATGTGTAAATATTTAAGTAAAGTTAAAAATGACAAAATTATGATATTTATTGCAGATTCAGATGATGAGAAATTTACAAAAGAATTTTCTTCTTCAAATGGAATTAAAAATTGGGGCAATAATGTATATTCATTTGTATTACCTAAACCTTTATATAGATCTGATTATAATGGTATTTGTATTGAATATTTATATACTGATGACGAGATGAAAACATTATATAAATGCAAAGATGGCATACTGAGGAGAATATTTGTTGGAAATGAATTTGATATATATGGAAGACATACATCAGAAAAGTTATTATGCACAAACAGAAACCTATGTGGTCCTAACAGTAAAAAAATAATAGATGGATCTAATAAAGAAAAGGTTATTAATTGTTTCTATTCAGATAATACTAATTATGCCCTTTCTAAATATGACTTTGCACAATATTCAGTAGTCAATATAAAATCAGAATCCTATCAATCATTTAAAAGTATTTTTAAACTTATTGCTAAAATTGCAAGAAATGACATTTAACAGAATTAAAATAAAAAAAGATTTCAAAACAAACAAAGCGTTGGTTTTTTCCAACGCTTTGTTTGTTATAAGAAATTATATTTAATTTTGTTTAAACATATACAGTTATTTATGCTTTTGATAGAGTAAAATAGTTTTAGCCCTGTTTATAATTTCAGAATCATAATATTCTTTCACTATACTAAATGAATCATCAATATCTTTATTAGTAAATAATAATTCCAGTTGATTTCTATATAATTTTTGTGGAATTTCAAGATATTCAGCAAAATCCGTGCTAAAGAGATTATGTTTCATCAACATATATATCCGTTTTAATATAATTATCCTTTTTGGCGTAATTAAAAGCTTCTGAATTTCTGATATAATCAAAAATATCTTCTTCTAAACCGTCATCCCATACTGCCGAATGAAATTTTTTGTTTTCAGGCTTAGGTTTGTATAAAACATCAATATGAAGCTGACAGTATTCATCATCTTCAGCAGGAACTTGCTTAACTAAAGAAAAATAAAATAATTCTTCACCTGTAAAAGTATAGGTTCCTGTTTCAAATAAAATCATATCGTCTTCATTCATCGGCTGACAAACATTTTCAAATATATCAACAATATCTTTCAATGTCATTTTATCTGTTATTGTATTTCTTAAATGTTCAGCGACTTTTTCCATAATGAGTGCTCCTTAATAATATTCAGTAATCAAATCTCTTAACTTTATTGCAATATTGGGATAATACCATTACATATCTATAATCCTCAAATACTGTTCCAGTCTTTCTGTAACATATTCGACGATGAGGTTTACCATAGGCTTTGCATCTTGATTTCGTGAGTAACTGTCAAACGCATCGTAATAACGCTTTCTGTCTGTAAACTTAACATTAATCGGCGGATAACCATATTGCATCAGTTCAAAATTCATAAGCAATCTCCCTGTCCTGCCGTTTCCGTCAATAAAGGGATGTATGCTCTCAAATTCAAGATGAAACCTTGCAATCCTTTCGAAAATGTTCATTGTGCCTTTTCTTTTTTCATTTTGGACTAAAAGTTCGGAAATTTTAGGTTCAATCATATAAGGCTGTACAGGTTCTGTGTAAGCGCCCATAATCCTAACAGGAATCTGTCTGTATACGCCCTTGTCCTCTGGTCTGTTCATTAAAACTAAAGCGTGTATATTCTTTATTACAAATTCCGTAAGTGGTTTTTTACTACTTACAATATCCTGAACATATAAAAATGCATCTTTATGTCCAACCGCTTCCAAATGGTCTTTAAGCGGTTTTTGGTCTATTGTTATCCCTTCAAGCACCATTGCAGTTTCCTGAAGCGTCAAAGTATTGCCTTCAATAGCATTGGAATTATAGGTAAACTCAATCAAAAATTCTTCATTTAATCGTTCAAGTTCACCCTGAGTAAGAGGTCTGCATGAATCAAGCTCTGACTTTAACTGCTCAATTTTTTCAAGTGAAATTGTTTGCCTTGAAGATTTTCTTCTTCCGTCTGCAGGCTTTTGGGCATTTTCCGGTATCATATAAAGATTTCCTTTACAGATAACACCTTCTATTTTATTTTCTTTACAAAGAACACGAACACGCCTTGCGGACAAGCCCCACTTTTCTGCAGCTTGCGACACCTTAATATAATCCATAATATCATTCCTTTTTGAGCAATTATAGGAATATTATAACGCAAAATAGGAATAATATCAATGATTTATTGTAATTAGTACTGTTCCCATTACTGAATCTTTTGGAAATCTTGAACAGGGAATCAAAAAATTAAAGCCTGCGATTCATTAAACGCAGGCTTATTCTTTGTTTTCATTTCAAAATTTTGTCTTTCAATATTATTCTGCTTAATTACTATCCCTTTAATAATTTATTCAGTGAATCAATGAAGGCTTTGTCGTTTTCATTGGTTCTTTTCTTTGGGCCTTTTAGGTGGGCACCTGCCATTCTTGCTTTCTTTGATTCGTGGCGTGTGGTGAGTAGCACAGTAAGGTTACTGTCATTTATGATAAGCCCATTTTGAGTGATAGGCTTACCGCCCTTTGAAAGCACCATTGCAGAGAGTCCGTAGTCCTGCGTGACAACAATATCCCCTCGGCTAACCTGATTGACAAGTGCAAAATCAACACTGTCAGCACCCTTTGACACGGTTACGGTTTTTGCGTAATCACTGTTTATGACATGGCTTGTGTCACAAAACACCATAACCTCAATTTGTTTCTCTTTTGCTATGTCGATTGTCTGCTTTACAACAGGGCAACCGTCTGCATCAATTAGTATTTTCATAGACAATTTACAAATTGCGGATTATAAATCCAAATCCTTCAAATATTTTGCAGTTGCTTTCTTGCCGGCTTTGAAGCCCTTTAGGATAAAGCCGTGGTCTCCATGAACCTCAATCAATTCGCAATTCTCATATCTCTCATTCGCTTTTCTTGAATATTCAATCTTAACGAGCGTGTCCTCAATTCCGTGAATAATCAAAACAGGCTTTTTGAAGGTGCAAATCTGCTCATAAGGGTCAAGTGCTCTTGCATCCTCAACATACTTTTTGCCGAGCTTGACAAAAACACCGTGAAAGCTGTCAGGCACATTGTTTGGATCGATCTTTGTTCCGATTACACATCCGCGTCTTGAATCATCGGGAATACACAAAGCGGGATAATACATAATCAGTCTCTCAATTTCATCCTCTTTTTCGGCTGCTGCTAACGAGCAAACAAGTCCACCCTGACTGCAACCGCAAAGGGTTATATGATTGTTATCAACAAAATCAAGAGCTTTGGCATATTCAAGCACATCAAGTAGATTTTTCTTTTGAGTCAGAACGCTCATATTTACACTTTTGCCACCGGAAATTCCACTGCCGGACATACAAAAATCAAACATAATTACGGCATATCCTGCGTCTGTAAATGCCTTTGCATAAGGCGAGGTAATCAGCATATTGCTTGCAAAGCCATGGCATAAAATGACCGTCTTTTTAGGGGTTTTTGCATCACAGTTAAGCATTATTCCTCTTAATGTATTTCCTGCACTTGTAATCTTGAACGGTTTAATTTTCATATATTTCATCCTTTCGTAGTTTCAATCAATAATTATAGTAAGCTGTTTAGCAATGCTTCGCAGCCTGCATAGATATCCTTATAGCACCTGTCAAAATCACGGGTGTACCACGGGTCGGAAACATCAGCGTTACTGCCTGTGTATTCCATCAGCTTATGGATTTTATTGTCCTTATCTCCACCGAGAATACGAGTCATATTGCGAATGTTGGCACTGTCCATACCGATGAACAAATCATATTTATCGTAGTCACTTGTTTTAAGCTGAACGGCTTTTTTACCGCTTGGGTCAATGCCGTGACTTTCAAGAACAGCCTTTGCAGGCGGATAAACAGGATTTCCCACACCGTTCCATATTTCTTCCGTACTTGTAGCAGAGGAGGCAATTACAAAATCCTTTTCCAAGCCTCTGCGCCTAACCATATCCTTTAACACAAATTCAGCCATCGGCGAACGGCAAATGTTCCCATGGCACACAAACATAATTTTAATCATAATTATATGATATTTTATTCGTGTGTTGTTGTCAATAAAAATGATAGAACAGGAAATGTTTTTTGAAGTATTATATGGTATAATGTAGTCACACTTGCAGGTGTTAAGAAAGGATGAGACAATGGATAATCGCAAAACGATTCAGAGTATTCTTGATTATATAGAGAATAATCTAAAGACTGAAATCAATACGGCTGAGCTGTACGATATGGCAGGATATTCCTATGTGCATTTTTGCAGACTGTTTTCACATTATGTAGGTTTATCTCCGAGTGAATACATTACACGCAGAAAGCTAATTTATGCTGTTTATGATATGTCAAACGGAATGACCAAAGTTGATATTGCGCTTTCTTACGGCTTTGAAACTTATGCCGGATTTTACAAGGCATTTAAGCATGAGTTCAATTGTTCGCCCTCCGAATTCATCAAATCTTATAAAAGTGAAAAGCCTTATAGGATTAACATTTTGCAGGAGGAACATATTATGATTTCAAAAAACAAAATACAAAAATTACTTAGTCATTGGAATTTGCAGGATAAGATTGTTGCGAATATTTACAACGAAAACACAGGCAGGCAAAGCGAAAATGCTTACTACATCGGTGACGATTATGTAATCAAATTTTCTGCGAATTACGGCAGTATAAAGAATAGTATCAGCATTACGAACAGCCTTGCACAATCAGGTCTGCCTGTTGCCGAAATTGTTAAAACAGCTGAAGGTTCAGATTGTTTACAAAACGGCGAGCTTTATTTTGTCGTAACGAAACGAATTAAAGGCAGTCAGTTGAAATGTGAGGATATTTTCAAGAATACCGATATTGCATATCAGATAGGCAGTAACATAGCCAAGCTACACAATTCGCTTAAAACATTTGATGAAAGCAATTACAAACAAGATGACATTCTGGGCAATGTTAAATTTGCATTGCCGAGAGTACAGAATTCAGTCAATTTGAATGATGATTTTCTCAAAAATTTCAGTATCGTTTATGATAAACTGCCGATGCAAATTATCCACCGTGACATAAATCCATCAAACATGATTTTTAATGATGGTGAATTTAAAGGCTTTATCGACTTCGATTTAACAGAGGTTAATATCAGAATATTTGACATCTGCTACTGTGCAACAGCCATTTTGTCAGAATGTTTCAATAATTCTGATATTGATAAGAACAAGTGGCTTGAAATATTTGACAATCTTGTAAAAGGTTATGAGAGCATTACTCCATTGTCGGAATATGAAAAACAGGCTTTGCCTTATGTGATTTATTCCATTCAGATTATCTGTATCGCATATTTCAGTCAGTTTGATAAATTTGATAATCTGACAAAAATAAATATTGATATGCTTAAATGGATTATGAATATATTAAAGTTATGAGTGTAAAAGCAAGGTGTGTTGATTTCGCATTTTGCTTTTATATTTTTATACGTCTTTTTAATCTCATCTCACCTTTAAATATAGCGCTTAAACACTATACTTTATTAAATTTTGCCCAAAATGCTTGACAAAAGCAGTTTTCATCTCTAATCTGTGAGCTTATCCATAATGGATAATAATTTGCAAAAGGAGATGAAATAATGTATATTAAAAAAGTAACAGGCTATATAGTACCATACATCATAAAAGGTTTGTTTGATACATTTGAGCCTGTAACTCAGGAAAGCAAAAATTGGAAATGATGGGTAACACATATAGGACCTTTTACATGCCCCTATTGTTTTTCCAGAAATGGGGTTATTCTGCCTATTGATGAAGATACAGGCATTCCTGTACACCCAAATTGTCATTGTGAAATAATAACTAAAATTGCAGTAACAGCAGGTACGGCAACGATTGACGGAGATAATGGTGCTGACTATTATTTGAAATATTCATGTCAGCTTCCTGATTATTATATTACACTTAGTGATGCTAAAAAACTTGGCTGGAAAGCTTTTCTCGGCAACTTAGATAAAGTAGCACCGGGAAAGCAATTAACAAAAGGTACCTACCGAAATTATGACGGTCATTTGCCAAACAAATATGGTCGTGTATGGTATGAAGCAGATATTAATTATTCCGGTGGTTTCAGAAATTCAATGCGAATCGTATATTCAAACGATGGCTTGATTTTTGTTACATATGATCACTATAAGACTTTTTATGAAATCGTTTAGGGGGTATTTGTATGAAAAATAGAATCATTATTAATTTTTCAGATTGTTTGTATCTTGATTCTATACATAACGAAATAAAAGAAAAATTAGATTTACCTGATTGGTACGGAAAAAATTTAGATGCTCTATGGGATAGTTTAACAGGTATTATTGAAACACCGGTTAAAATAGAAATTATATTTAAACCTGAAACCAAAGCAGCACAGAAAATGAAGCCGTATGTTAATCAAATTGTCAGCGTGTTCAAAGATGCTGAAAAGGAGTATGGCGAAATTGAACTATTAGCTGATATAGATTAGATAGATGCTATAAAGTATATAATTATAAAAATTATACTTTATCCTTTTAAGAATTGTTATGATTTGAGCTATCGGTCATTATTTTCTACAAGATTGGTGGCGAGTTGAAGGGTTGCGGCTTGTTACAGACAGACTTGACAGCAAAAATTACTATGCATTTAACCCGAGTTTTGATAAATAATACCGATAACTTCAAAAAGCAGGCACTGACTTTTATCAGTACCTGCTTTTATTATTTAGTCAATTAATTTTTCTGCCCACTCTTTTTCTCTGAACCCGGTTAAAACAACATTATCACCAACAAGTACAGGACGCTTAACAAGCATACCGTCTGTTGAAAGAAGGATCAACTGTTCTTCCTCACTCATATCGGGCAGTTTATCTTTAAGATTCATGGATTTGTAAATAAGCCCGCTTGTATTGAAAAATCTTTTCAGCGGCAAACCGCTTTTATCAAACCACGCTTTCAACTCCTCAGCGGTTGGATTTTTCTCTTTAATATTTCTTTCTGTATATTCAATATTATTATCATCAAGCCACTTTTTTGCTTTCTGACAAGTTGAACATTTCGGATAATGAATAAAAAGCATAACAAACCTCCATTTTCTGCCAAATTAAAAATCAGGCAAAATGTAATTATTTTCAGTATATATTGGCATAGCGTAAAAGTCAATAAGCATTACAGTTCATTGATACTTGAAATCGGAAATAAATAATAGTATTATAGTATCTGTTAAAACAAATATTTTATCAGGAGAATATATATGGACTATCGTATTGAACACGATTCTATGGGCGAGGTAAAAGTTCCGTCAGACAAATACTGGGCGGCGCAGACCCAAAGAAGCCATGAAAATTTTGAAATCGGTGTAGGAATTGAAACCATGCCGAGAGAAATCACATATGCGTTCGGCATTTTAAAAAAGGCAGCCGCCATTGCAAACAATAAACTCAGACCCCAAAAAATGACAGATGAAAAACTTGCTGCAATATCACAGGCCTGTGACGAAGTTATGAACGGAAAACTTAATGAACACTTTCCCCTCGTTGTATGGCAGACAGGCTCGGGAACACAGTCAAATATGAATGCAAACGAGGTTATTGCCAACAGAGGAAATGAAATAGCAGGCAAAAGTATTCTTCATCCTAATGATGATATAAATATGAGCCAGAGTTCAAATGATACTTTTCCCACGGCGATGAGCATTGCCGCAGTAACAGGAATTGAAGACAAAGTTATTCCCGCCCTTGACAGACTCATAAAAACTTTTGAAAAACTCGAAAATGAAAACCACGGCATTGTAAAAAGCGGAAGAACGCACCTTCAGGATGCAACTCCGATAACTTTTTCACAGGAAATAAGCGGCTGGAGAAGTTCACTGCAGAAAGACAGAAAACTTCTTGAAATTGCACTGCCGGAATTAAAAGAACTTGCCCTTGGCGGAACGGCGGTCGGAACCGGACTCAATGCCCCGAAAGGATTTGACAGTGAAGTTTCAAAAGCAGTAAGCCAAATCACAGGAAAAGATTTTATCACCGCACCTAACAAGTTTCACGCATTAACATCAAAAGATGAAATTGTTTTTGCCCATGGCGCGTTAAAAGCACTTGCGGCTGATCTTATGAAAATTGCAAATGATATCAGATGGCTGGCAAGCGGGCCGAGACTGGGACTGGGTGAAATCACCATTCCCGAAAATGAACCGGGTTCTTCAATTATGCCGGGCAAAGTTAACCCAACCCAGTGTGAGGCTGTAACAATGGTTGCGGTTCAGGTTATGGGAAACGACACTGCCATAAGCATGGCTGCCAGCCAGGGCAACTTTGAACTTAACGTATTTATGCCTGTTATCATTTATAACTTTACCCAGTCGGTGCGTCTTTTAAGCGAAGTTATGGACTCATTCAACAAAAACTGTGTTATCGGCATAAAAGCAAACAAAGAAAAAATGGAATCAAATCTTAAAAATTCACTTATGCTTGTCACCGCCCTTAACCCATATATCGGATACGAAAACGCAGCAAAAACAGCAAAATATGCTTTTAAAAACAATATTTCTCTTAAAGAATCCTGCGTTACTCTTGGTTTTCTTACCGCCGAAAAATTTGACGAAGTATTCCACCCTGAGCAAATGGTATAAACAGATATAAAAAGATGACCTTGCAATATGCTTTTTAGCACTTTGCAAGGTCTTTTTTAATTAATTCTTTTTATCAGGTATGAAAAAATCTTTAATAACATCTGCGGTTACAAATGTTTTATAAAATTTAATCAAACCGGCAAGACTTGAGATCGGATTTGGATTCCATTCGTTTAAATCAACTATTTTTATACCGTTTTGCTCAAACAAATCGTTAAGCATAAGTTGTCTTATTTCAAAATCTTTATATTTCGGCTTGTTTTTGCACCACGCTGTTTCGGCAACAGCACAAATTCTCGGAAAAAGACGGATACACAAAGTATCAAAATTTCTTACAAACTCTGTCCAGAGTTCTGCCTCAACACCAACAACGTTTTTTCTGCCATTACTGTTCAGCAGTTTATTATGCGGCGAAAAACGATATGCCTTTTTAAGCGGAGTCATGGCAAAAGGATAATCAAAATAATAATGGAAAAAGTCTGACTCTATGATTTTTCCGCCTTTGTTTGCAAAATCATAGGAAAGATTTTCCTTATCCATCCAGCGCTGAACAATTATATCATCTTTACCAAGATAGTCTCCCTTAAGGCTTTCATTCCACACGATTGCCTGCTTGCCTTTAAATTTAAGATAATCTGTTATATATTTTGTAAACCAACCCTGAAGGGCAGAATAGGATGCAAGATTTTTTTCTTTCTTCATTTTACTGCAGTGCGGACATTTCTGCCAATTATCAGTTGGGGTTTCATCACCGCCGATATGAATATACCTGCCCGGAAAAAGTTCACACACCTCGTCAAGAACATCGTAAAGAAAATCATATGTTTTTTCATTGCTGACACATAAAACGTTCTTAAATATTCCCTGTTTTGTTTCAACCTCACATTTTTCCCCGCTGCAACTTAACTCAGGATAAGCCGCAAGCAGTGCTGAAGTGTGACCCGGCATATCAATTTCAGGTATAACTTCTATATACCGCGCTGCACAGTAATTTACTATATCTTTAATCTGTTCCTGCGTAAAAAAGGCACAGTACGCATTATTGTCAACCACATCACCGAACGTTGATTTTTTTCTGCGGCTGCTTACAGCCATAAGTTCGGGCCTGCTTTTTATTTCAATACGCCAACCCTGATCATCGGTTAAATGCCAATGAAATTTGTTCATTTTAAGCATTGCTGCCGCGTCGATAACTTTCTTTATTTCATCAAGTGAAAAAGAATGCCTTGCACAATCAAGCATAAATCCCCTGTGTGAAAACTTAGGACTGTCGCTTATTTCAAAAAACGGTACAGCATAGTTTTTATGCCCTGCTGTAATTTGCTTAATTGTTTGAAAAGCGTAAAACTCACCGCGTTTATCAGACGAAAAAACGGTAAAACCGTTTTCATTAAAAATAAGTCTGTACCCTTCAGTTACAATACGTTCATCACGCTTGCAGGCAACAGGCGTTAAATGGTTTATAACCGCCCTGCCGGGAGTTATTTCAATTTTTTCCGGATAAGGTATAACAGAAAATCTCATAGAATTCTCTCCTTGACACCATTATTTCGCATTTTTAACCTTTTCAAACCTATCTATAACAAGTTTTGAGGCAATTCCGAGAAGCATTCCGGTAACAAGCCCTGCAGCAATCAGAACCGGCAGATAATAAGCAATTCGCGAAGTTTCCATAATAACGGCAGCAACAATAATCTGCCCCATATTGTGACACACACCGCCGAGAATGCTTACACCGATAACAGAAAGTTTTGTTTTTTTCGCAGCGCACATAACAGCAAAACTGAGAAGTCCGCCGCAAAGGCTGTAGGCAAGGCTTGAAAAATTGCCGAATGTCATTGCAGCAAGAAAAATTCTTATCATTGCAACGGCAAAAGCCTCACTCGGTTTCATAATATAAAGAGCAACAACAACAACCAGATTTGCAAGACCGAGTTTCATTCCCGGTATGCCGAAATTAAAAGGAATTAAACTTTCAAAATAACTCAGGGTAAAGGCAAGTGCCGTAAGCATACCAAACAGAGCAATTTTTTTAACCTTGTTGTTTTTCATAAAATCCCTTTCAATTTATATAAAATCAATTTTAAGCAACAGCATCAATGCCGTTGTCGGCTTCATTATCCCCTATAACTGTTACCACAACTTTATGCGGCAAACAAATAATCGACTCACCGACTCTGCTGATTTTTTTATGATTCACACATATACCATCGGGGCAGTCCGCTTCAGTCATTTTTGCACTGCCGTCACTGATAACAAGTGTATTTTTCCCGCCGCCGGGAGTTGATATTTCTTTGGTCAGATTTTCATCAAGAGAAATCACTTCAACCGTTTCGCCGTCAATTTCAATCTGAACATATGCACCCTGATTATTATTTAAACCATAGAGAACAAAAATCAGAACACCGACTATAACCGCTATAACGGCAACAAGCACAATATCCGCTTTTTTCATTTATTCAGACACCTGTGCAGACTCAAAATTCTCACAGACAAATGCCTGCGCATTGTTTACACCGTCAATAACCGCCTGCGTAGAAATTGTTGAGTTGGAAAGCACATCAATCGTTGAACCTTTATCTGTTCCGCCTGCCTTTACAACGGGAAGATATCTGCCCTCAAACTGATTTTTGAAAGCATCTGTTTCAATGCGAACACCCAGATACTCTGTCTCTTCCTGTTTGAGGATATCAATACCGCAGACCAGCGTTCCGTCTGCTGAAATAATAGTGCTCATTTCAATGGGCACACTTGTGTTATAACCTGTTGTTGTGCCTGAAACAATGTAGGCAACAAGGTTTCCGCCTGCATCATAAGCACCTTTTACGGCTGTAACACCGTAGTTATCCTTGTTCATTGAAGAAATATCCATATCCTCTTCCGACGCAATGGTAAAGCCGATTTCAACAGGCTTGTTATACTTTTCATTTGCCAGATTATAAATTGCCTTTGAAGCGAATATTACACCGACACAAAGTACAATCATAATTGCCAGTGAGATAATCCAAGTAAATGATTTTGGATTGAAATGTGCTTTTTCTTTCATAATCTTATTCTCCTTAATCCGTAATATATTCTTCAAAACCGGAACTGTAAGTTACATTATAATTTTTGTCAACCCATACCGCCTCGGCATTCGGGGTATTTTCAATAAGTTTTAACCCGTCATCCATACTCATATTAAAAAGCGTTGTTGAAAGAGCGTCACCAAGTGCCGAGTCATCGCATATTACCGAAACGCCCGAAAAATATTCGGCAGGCATCAGTGTATCGGGATTGATAATATGGCAGTATTTTTTTCCGTCAACAGTAAAATACCGCTGATAGTCACCGCTTGAAACAACAGACAAACCGGTTATTTTCACGTTGGCAAGGTAATCATCTGATTCCGTGTCGGGATTTTCAATGCCTATATTCCACAGGGTTTTTCCGTCGTCGTTCTTATAACCGAATGTGCAGACATTGCCGCCGATACTTACTGCCGCACTGCTCCACAGATTTTCTTCCGCCCATCTGCAAACCTGCTCAACGGCATAACCCTTTGCTATTGCACCTACATCAAGACGCATTTCACTGTCTGCAAAAAACACGGTGTTTTTTTCTTTGTCTATAATCAGATTATCCATACTGATATGGTCTGCTGCATCGTTTAATTTTTCCATACCGGGGAGTGATGCATTTTCGGGATTATCTGCAGCCGCACTTCTGCTTTCGTGCCATAAAACAAGTACTGAACCGAAACAGATATTTGTTTTTCCGCCGCTTAAATCATAAACATCTTTACCGTATTCAAGCAAATCTATGATTCTGCCGTCAACCTCAACAGGTCCGTCTTTAGCCTTCTGATTTACAGTATATAAATTTGTTAAACCTTCATATGATTTATAAATATCATAAAGATGGTCATATTCTTCAAGTTTATCATAAAACTGCTTAATGTGATTATCAAAATCCTGCTGACTTGTGTCATATGCAATTATGGTTGATGCGGTATCAAACAAATCAAGAAAACTTGTTGAAAAGCGCTCTTTTTTTGTTTTAATAACATCTGCACTGCAACCGAATAAAGACACTGTCAGCAAAACAGATAAACAAACTGATATTACTTTTTTCATAAGTTTATTATAACAGAAATAAAACACAGTTTCAATAAATATATATCGACAGTGATTATAAATCAGTTTTTAAGATTCATATGTTTTCTTTACAACCTGATTTGCGCCTGCAGCAAAGACAAAATCAACATCTGCGATAATAAAAGCCATCTCCAAACGGAGATGGCTCAATATTTTTAATCTTATTGTTTTTTCTTTTCAACTGCTCTCTGAATTGCCTTAACAATTTCAACAATCGGAATAACGCATATTGAAAGAGCAAGAGCGGTAACATATTCTTTAAGAGAAATATGGGCAAAATCAAATGCTTCTGAAAGGAATGGAATATAAATAACAACTGTTGAAAGCACAAGACTGAGAACCATAGCACCGACAAGATACCAGTTTACCGAACCCATTTTTGCAATAGACTGTCTGCGTGAACGCATATTGAACGAATGGAAAATTTCAGACATTGCAAGAGTAAGGAATGCCATTGTCATACCGTTCTGGTGGAGAAGGAAGTTGTTTTCGTCGTTAACAGCAAGAATTTCTTTAAAGGTAAGGTGAATACCCGCATCTGCACCTGCCATTATGATGCCGAGAACATAGGCAATAAGCGTAAGAACTGTAACCATCAGACCCTGATAAACAACATCAAATCCCATTCCGCCGGCAAAAATTCCGTCTTTTGAATTACGCGGTCTGCGCTTCATTATATCTCTCTCGCCCTTTTCAAGCCCAAGAGCAAGAGCCGGGAAACAGTCGGTAATAAGATTTATCCAAAGAAGATGAACAGGTTCAAACAAGGTAAATCCTGCAAGGGTTGCAATAAAGATTGAAACAACCTCCGAAAGGTTTGAAGAAAGAAGGAACTGAATTGAATTACGGATATTATCATAAATTCTTCTGCCCTCTTCAACTGCAGAAACGATTGTTGCAAAGTTGTCATCCGCAAGCACCATATCGGCAACATTTTTTGTTACGTCGGTACCTGTAATACCCATACCTACACCGATATCGGCATTTTTGATTGACGGAGCATCATTTACACCGTCACCTGTCATTGCAGTAATCATGCCTTTTGCTTTCCAAGCCTTAACAATTCTTACCTTGTGTTCAGGCTGAACGCGGGCATAAACAGAATATTTTTCAATCTCTGTGTAAAAATCTTCTTCGCTGATTTTATCAAGTTCGGCACCGGTAATTGCGCCGCTTTCATCGCTGATAATGCCTAAATCTTTTGCAATGGCAACAGCAGTATCTTTATGGTCGCCCGTAATCATAATCGGGCGGATACCTGCCTGACGGCATTCTTTAATCGCATCAACAACTTCAGGACGTACAGGGTCAATCATACCCGTAAGACCAACATAGCAAAGATCATTTTCAAGTGACTCAGGCTCTTCTGATTCAGGCTGCTGCTTATAAGTTCTCATCGCACAGCACAGAACACGCAGCGCCTTGTCTGCCATCTCTTTGTTTGATGCAATAATTTCGTTTTTCTTTTCATCTGTCATAGGCATCGGTTTGCCGTATTCAAGATATGAAGTGCAGCGTGAAAGAACAACATCAGGCGCACCTTTTGTGTACTGAACAAAGCCATTTTCTGTTTTATGAACGGTACTCATCATCTTTCTTGATGAATCGAAAGGTGCTTCCATAACTCGCGGGAAGGTCTTTTCAAGGTCGTACTTCATCATATCAAGTTTCTGAGCATAGGCAACAAGAGCAGCCTCGGTCGGCTCGCCTTTGATTGTGCCGTCTTCCTGAAGTTCGGCATCGCAGCAAAGCGCCATAGCGGAGGCAAGAAGTTTTTCGTCACTTCCCTTATATTCAACAACCGTCATTTTATTCTGAGTAAGCGTACCGGTTTTATCTGAACAGATAATCTGCGTACAGCCAAGCGTTTCAACGGCTGTAAGTTGGCGGATAACCGCATTTCGCTTGCTCATTTTTGTTACACCGATTGAAAGAACAATCGTAACAACTGCTGCAAGACCTTCAGGAATAGCAGCAACAGCAAGTGAAACCGCAACCATAAATGTATCAAGCGGATTAAGTGCATTTGCTTGTGTAAATGAAATCGGAGTTCCTGTTATTAATGCACGAACAATATCAAATGCAAAAATAAATATACATATGCCGATAACAAGGAAAGATAAAATTTTTGAAAGTTGGGCAAGTTTTATCTGAAGCGGAGTCTGCCCCTCTTCAGCGGTTGTAAGCGCATCCGCAATTTTGCCCATTTCGGTATCCATACCCGTTGCAACAACAACTGCCTTGCCGTGTCCGTAAACAACATTTGAGCCCATATAGCACATATTTTTACGGTCACCAAGCGGAACATCGTCACTGCCGAGCGGATCGATAGAATCAACAATTTTATTAACCGGAACAGACTCACCTGTAAGAGCCGCTTCCTCTATTTTCATGGATGCACTTGAGATGATACGGCAGTCTGCAGGAACACTGTCACCTGCTTCAAGAACAACAATATCACCGATAACAAGGTCTTCTGATTTAACATCAATAAGTTTTCCGTCACGAATTACCTTTGAAGTGGCGGCGGCAATTTCCTGAAGTGCTTCAATAGCCTTTTCTGCTTTACTCTCCTGATAAACGCCGAGAACGGCATTAATAATAACAACAAACATAATAATGATTACGTCTGCATAACCTTCGCCCTCACCGCCGAGCGTTGCAGTAACCGCAGAAATGACTGCCGCAACAATAAGAATAATAATCATCGGGTCAGCAAGTTGTTTTAAAAACCTTTGGATTAATGATTCTTTTTTTCCTTCGGCAAGTTTGTTTTTGCCGTTCTTTTCAAGACGGGCATTCGCCTCACTTTCGGATAATCCCGATTCATATGAACCGACATCAGCCATAACCTCGGAGTAATCCTTTAAATACTCTCTCATCAAAATTCACCTTTCAAAGATAATTTTCTTTGTTTTAAAAAATAAAAACCCGTACATAGTATTACACTATGTACGAGTCTCATTCTTCAAAACTAAACCAGCCTTTCGGCACGTTGTTGATTTAGTTCACGCTATGTAATAAATTGCGTGGAACTACTCCCCCGAACATTTTGGATTATACCATATTCTTCCTAAAAAGTCAAGGATTTAGACAAGAGTCTATAAATTATTTTTGGTAGTTTACATTATTTTATGCAATAATTCCATAAAAAATTTGCCGCAATCTTTTCACTGTTTAAAAACGCTGAAAAGTCACTTACATATGCGCGCTTCTGCTCTGGATTAATTCGCGACGGAGCAGCATTCACAAATATATATATAAAAATCGACCTCTTGACTCCAAAAAGCGGAGCCAAAAGGTCTTTTATAAAAGGTTTCATCTTACCTCAACCCAAGTATAACACAGCATCGGATAAAAAACAAGAAAAATTTTCACAAAAAGCAATATACACAAATTTAATTGAAAAACAAAAAGAAAAATCCCCATATACCGTTAATTTATGCGGTAAATGGGGATTTTTTGGCGCAGGGCAAGGGATTTTGTCGCAGTCGCAAGTTCCTTTGGAGAAATGTCAAAACAGTCCGCCGGACTGTTTTTCTGTCACTTCTTACCTCGTTGCACTCGGTGTTCGCTCCCATTTCTGGTTCGAATCCCATTTTATTTTGCAAAAAAGAAAAGTGCCCTTATAGGCACTTTCTTTTTTGGCGCAGGGCAAGGGATTCGAACCCTCGAGTACTCGTTGAAGCACTACACGATTTCCAATCGTAAATGATTTATTTTATAATCAATAAAAATTTACTATTTAAGACATTTTTAAGACAAAACACTTATCTTCAATACGGATTTTATCCATTTGCGATATAGACAATCAGAAGAATCCGTTAACATTATTTTGCCAAAAAATCACCCTCAGAGCAAAACTCTGAGGGCTTTGTTTTGGATCTGACTATACGATTGTGTAACAGTCTGTCGGAGTAATGTTTACGGTGTTGCCGTTTTCGTCAAGTTCGTGTATTTCAACTCTTGCATAGGCAAATGTTTTGAATGTACCTGTTTTGCCCTCACTCGGTAATAAAGAACACAGATAATACGCTTTAACCTCTGCTGTTAATCCACGTGTGCTGATTTCTTCACTGCCGACGAATTGAAAATCCGCCTGAAATCCATCAACACCGTTCTCTTTGCACCACTTTTCAACTTGCTCCTGTAATTCATTAAGTTTCATTTTTTCACCACCTTTATGTCTTATTGAGATTTCTCTCAGATAAACTTTATCGTAAATGGTGATATAATGCAAAAATTCCCTCAGTATCTTCTATAGTAATAAATTTTCAATCAAAACACGCTAAAGCATATAAATCATTTTTTCCTCATGCGATTTTTCTTTATTGGTAATATCAATATTAAAATGGGATATTAGTATTTCTTGTCAAAAAATAAAAAACGCCCTCAAAGTTTTCAAAACTCTAAGGGCAAATATATTTTAAAATAATACGTATATAATTTTTATTGGTCAAAATCCTCTTTAATATAATTTAACAACGAATCCAAATCTTCCTTTATATCTTCATCTATATCATTACCATTTTCTTCATCGTTATTTTCGATTTCTTTAACCAAACTATCAATCTTAGGTATAATATTTCGTATTTTTTTATCCATGCTCTTTAATTCCACTAATTTTTCCGAAACATTCTTTAACTGATTATCAATATTAGAAAGTTTACTGATAGAATCTTGATTTATTTTAGAACTATTAGATCCTTCAATCATTGTATATATTATTGCTACAATACTTAATATTATTGATACTGCAGTAGAAGCACCAGATAGCACATCGCATTCATCACTATTTTTACTTACAAAAATCCCGATAAAAAAACATATTATTAACAACAAACAAATAATTAACCAGATGAAGTCTTTTTTAGTTATTTTCCACTTTCCGATATACATTTAAGATTCTCCTAAAAATCATGTTCCGTATCTTCTGGATTGTCCCAAATTACGGGATTCACATTCCAAATTGGATAAATTGTACAACCTAAGGCCATCGCTTCCAATGCTTTAGGAGAATCTAGTCTATAAATCAAGTAATACAACAAAAAACGTTTATAATACTTTAATTGTTTCTGTGCTTCATCTTTAACACTGGAAAACATTCCGTTTTCTTGTTTTCCAGTAAAGATAGAATTTATTAATAATTTTACACCAAATTCTTCATTAATAAATAACAAACGTGTTCTTGCAATATCTGTTAATTTATCATTTTTTATAATATCCTCAGAAACCAATCTTATAGGCTTTCGATGAACTAACCAAAACACAATATATGACATTTCTTTGATAGGGTTAGGCTTATCTGTTGGATGATAATTTGTTAATCTTAAAAGATCATCAAATGCATCAATTAAAGTTTGTTTTAATAAATTTTCACTTATTTCAATTTCTAAAGAATCATTAGTCCTGTCTTTTACTAACTCATCCATATGTACAGCATATTCGTGTGCCGCTTCATAAATTGTTTTATATGTTTTCTTAAATTTTTCTTTTAATTGAGGATGTTTTTCAAACCATTCATCTGTACCTTTAAAAACAATATACATAATAATTCCTTTCCAAACTAATAATTAATGCCTAATCTTAACACTCAGCAGTAAGATTAGGCATTAATAAATAATATAAATCAATCGTCTATATCTTCCTTAATCCATACGTCCATATCTTCTTTTTTCAACTCATATTCCGGATCACCATTATTATGAAGATAAATAACAGTTGTATTATCTTTCTGGACACTTCTTTCTGCGCTAAGTTCGATTTCATCTGAACTAATACTAATTAAATCTTTTACCATCTTTTTCACTCCGTTTACAATGTGTAATAATGACGACACCTTTGTATAAATTAGTTTGTTATTTGGAATTAATATTGAATAGAAAATTTTAAATTCCCATTTTAATATTATATTCTAAATTTTAATTCGTGTCAATAGTATTTACATATTATAAACAAACACGATAAACCGCACTGCAAACTTAAGTATAAAATTTTTACAACAACTAAAAACAACATATATCGCCAAAAAACTAATATCTAGTATAATGAATTGTAATCCATTTTGTCAACAATTCGACAAAATGTTACACGAAATTTGTAGATATTTCCAATATTTATAATTATACGTGAAAATTTTATCATCAATAAGGAGAATTTTTATTTGATAATGTCACTTTTTTTTGCAATTATTATCTTAATTATAATTAAAATAAGAGAACCCCTCAAACTCAATGAAGAGAATGAGGGGTGTTTTTTATGAATCAATATCTTCAACAATTTCAGTCCACATGGCAGTTACCTTACTTCGCATAGGCTTTGCCGTTATACTTCAGGCAAATCCAGCCGGAGGGTATCTGCGCCCAGATATCCGAACCGATATATTTTATCTGATTGACGGTGACACGTGTTCCTGTTTTCAGCGTTGCATACATCTGATTGAGTGCATGTTTCTGTCCGTCTGCTGTCAGTTCTGCTTTCTTTTTCTGTGCACAGTTCGTTCCTGCTCCTGTGCGGACATTTACATTTGTTGTCAGCGTATATGTGCTGCCTACTTTGAACACTGCCGTTTCTTTCAGACTGCTCTGATTTTTCGGTCTGAGTATGCCGTTGATGTATGCACTTGTGTACGGCTTTTCTCTCAGTGCCATTGCATCGCCGTTTCCTGCCGCATTCTGGTCGTAATACTTTACTTTGCCGTTTGCTGTTGGTTCTTTGACAATGAATATATGGCCGTATGTGCCGCTTGTCCGGATGCCGATATCCCCTGTCTGCAGTTCCCCGTTCCTGTAGGTTGGTGTGATGAAATCGAAATTATCCTTCAGCCATTTGCTTGCATTTCTGTTCGTCCACCACGTTTTTGCATTGCCCCAGTAGCCTTTTTTCAGCCCTAAACATCTGTCAATATAGCAGTCTATCAAATCAACACACTGCACGCCGTATGCACCGTCATAGTCTGTCTTTCTGCCGAGATACATCTTTACCCAGTCTGTGAACTTAAGCGCTGCACCGCCTTTCTGCTCCTTGTCGCTGAGCATTTTATCCTTTATATACTCAAACGTTTTCGTAATTATCGGCGGTATATTGATACCGAGTGATTTTGCATTTTCAATGATGGATGATACTTCGATAATGCTGAAGCACACGCAACTGATTAAACCTATCGGCGCATATGTAACATCCGTTGAGGTTACGATCAGCGTATCGAGCAGTATGCTCATAAATATCATGCCCACATAGCCGACGAATTTCGGCACCGACATTCTCAGTTTGGAACTGCTGATGCCTTCCACAAATATCCCTTTGCACAAACCGAATATGAAATCTATCACAAAGAATATCAAAAATATGATGATTGCGATTAAACACTTTTTAAAATCTTCTACAAAATATCCCATTTTATTTCTCCTTTTTAATAAAAAAACAGTACCCTGCGGTACTGTTGACAAAGTTGAAATCATATGATAATATAAAAACAGATAAGGGACTTGCCGGATAGACGGTGCGCCCCAAAGTCGGATTAAAAAGAAGTAATCAACTTTTAGGCGAGGCGATTACTTCTTTTTATTTTCAGTTGCTTTTATGTAACCGGTGGCAACAACAATTAATATTATGGCTGCTACTAAGTACTCCATGGGCAACACCCCCTTGCAGGGGCAAGATTTCACCGCCTACCGCTCTCGGTAGTTTTCCTTATCCGCTATGAGTATACATTATTATATAAACTTTGTCAACGCACCGCTATGGTGCGTTTTTTCTTTTATATCCTTTCAATCACACCCGAAATCAGCGGAACATAGAAAAGTTCATACCCCTCTTTATTGGGATGAACACCGTCGCTGTTATGGGTGTATTTTAATAATGTTTGTATTTCCGTATTAAATCTTGCATTTTCCGATAAATCAACAACCGGAATGCTGTATTTTTTCATAACCTGCGAAATTGTATTGTAACACTCCTGCAGCGTATACGCTCCGCCCGGTGCATTGTTCTTTGTCCGCCAGTGCGTTTTTGCCTTGTGTGTAATTACAAACGCAATTTTCCTGTCCGAAAACCTTTCAATCAACTGCCTGCAGAGATATTCCGCTGCACCCGCCGTTGTCGTTATATCCACCACGGATGTCATATCTTCCGTAATGGTTCCGAGCCTTCTGCCAAGCAGATAGTCATTGATTCCGCCTTCAAGTACAATGTAGTCACTGTCTGAATCAATCTTTGCAATATCTTTGCATATCCAGTGCCTTGCCGTATAGAGTTGTGTATCACCCTTTACGTATTCTTCTGTTCCGAAACCGCTTCGGTAATGTTCCCAGAAAGCATTGTGCTCCGTATGATTCCATATTCTGTAATACTTCGGCACGGTATTGCCGTCATACATGGGAATATCAAACCGGATAAACGAAGTGCCCGGGGGCATTGTCTCGCTGTAGTCCTGCTCCAGCATTTCTCCGTCAACCAACTTGTATGTTGTCGGATATACACCGAAACCATTCAGATATTCTTCACGGCTTATCGGGAACGCTGTTGTTTCTGCTGATTTATTATTTTCCCAGTCGAATGTTACGATTTTCAGATAATACTGTGTGTTCTCCCAGTCAAGGCTTGTTCCGTAGTTCACAGCGTTCGTTGTACCGATTGCGATGCTTGCTCCGCCCACTGCGTTATTCTGCAAAGTCATACCGTATTTTTCGGCGATCAGTTTTCCGTAACCGCCTGCATATCCGTTTCCGTAACATATGGAATCACCGTCAACTGCGAGTTTCTTATTTGCAAGCGGTGACTGCAGTTCTTTCACTGCATCGGCTATGGACTTATCAAGCACCAGAACTTCCAGATACGGCACGGCATCAAAAATCGTTACGCCTGATGATGTTGCCATTCCGCCCATAACATACAGATATTTTGCACCCTGCGGAATCACCGCTTCCACGGCATCTTTAACCTGTGTTGATTCTGAAAGCAGTTCAGGATTTTCAACCTCAATTCCGTACAGGGTATACCTGTCATTGCCGTATGTTTCTATTACAGTTGAATCATCCTCAGCGGTGCAGAACGCACAGGGATAAGTCGGAACACTCTGAGACCTGCCGTGTATTTTCACTTTCTTGCCCACCAATGCCGAAACATCTGCTTTCATCAGTCTTGACAATCCGCTCGGTGCAGTCTGACCCGATATCTTTCCTCCGATTACTTTCGGAATCGCAACTGTATGTTTATTTATCACCCCGATATCTACATACGGCAGGAGATATTCCTCCGAATCCGTTCTGTACTCGTTGCATTCAAGTTTTTCCCATACTGACAAGTCAATATGGTTTGCTATATCCGTTTTATCCGCTTCTGTCAGCACATAATCCGCTCCGTCTTTGCCTTTTTCTCCCTGCGGTCCGTTGAATTCGCCGTTTGCTCTGGCAAGAAGAAGTTCTTCGGCAATCTGATTCACTCTTTCCCCTGCTGCTTCTGCCTGCGATACCTTTTCGGCGTTTTCCTTTACATATTCCGCATAGCCTTTTACGGTTGCTATATCTTCCTGCGGCGGTATATCCGAGGGAATTTTCCTGCTTCCGATATGAAAAACAAGCGTTTTGATTGTTGTTCCGCTGTTTTCGTCTTTGAGATAAATCCAGCATTTCGGATTTTCAACATTCTGTGCAAAAAATTCGTCAGGAATATGAATTACCGAATCGGCACATCGAACCACAACCGCACTGTCTGCACCGATGTCAAAATGCGCTTCAAAAGTTTCAGTGTTTTCTATTCCTTTGATTTCAATCTTCTGACCGTAATCATACTGATAAAAACCGTAAACATTCTTAATTTTTTCGTTTTCTTTAAATTCTACTATTTCCGTTTCTGTGACCTCCTTTATTTATTCTTGCAAAAAATTTCAACATATGGTATTGTATGCCTGAGAGGATGATGCAAAGTGAAGAAAAAAATTATAACAATTTTGGTTACAATTACGTTTATTACCGGGGCAGGAACTGCTGCAGGTGTAATTATTGATAAGCAAATCAAAACGGAAGAAGCAAGCGTTTCCGAAGAAATGACATCATCAACATTACCCAAGACTTCTGCCAAAGCAGAATCAACCGAAACAGTTACAGATAAAAAAGTTGCTGCGAAAAAAGCACCAACAGAAGCACAAACTACTGAAAATCAACCCGAAGATACAACAACTACCACTACGGAAGTTGCTACTGTAATAAAAACAACAGCGAAACGCCCAATATTTTATTATCCAGTTTTTTATAAAGTTGCTCTGATTGATGAAGAAGTATATAACATTTATCGGTTATCCGGAGACGGTCCCGATAACGGAAAATATGCTTATTATGAGGATAATGACACCGAAAAAGAAAAGCACATACTGGATAATATAGATAATTTGAATTTTATATGTGATTTTAGGACAGATAAAAAGTGTTTTGACAAAAATAATGAACCCTATTGGCAAATTATTGATGCTGTTTATGACAATGGACAAGATTTTGTTTGTTTTGACAAGAACGGCAATTCATTTTACTTTGACAAAGAAGAAAACAGAATCTACATTGATTAAGGAGCAGAGCAAATCTGCTCCTTTTTTATATACGTTCTTCCAATACCTTTACTCTTTGTTCCAGATTATCAATCTGCTTTTTCTGTTCCTGAATCAGTTTCAGCATTGCCGGAATCATAATACGATCCTGCCAACTTTCAGGCTGTCCTTCTGCGTTATAGATACAAGCATTTGGATAACATTCGTGAACACGCTCTGCCGTAATACCGATTTGTGTTCCTGCCACAAGTTCGTTGTCTTTATATTCTTCTTTATAGTTATACTGAACAACAGGCAGATTGTAGAGCCTTTCAGGATTAAGAACGTCGTCGATTTCTTCAGTTATATTTTCTTTATATCTTTCTGAAGAACTTGAAGTCACTACTGCACAATTTGAGTTGACATATAACGGCATAATTCCGCTTGACGCACCAAAACTTAAAAACAATGAGTTGTAAAGTTGAATATTCCTGCTGAAACACAAAGGTAATCCGTCAACGTAAATAAACTGTTCTCCGTCTTCTTCATACCTGCTGAACGTAACACAATTTGAATAATCGCCTATCGCAAGCCTTATTTTCCCATGTGAACCGGAATATATATTCATATCTTTCGAGACCGTAGCACCGACAGCCGTATTTCCTTCTAAGCTTCGCCCTATGAGAATGCCTGAACCACAATACAAGTAATTTCCCGTACCCAATTCCATGTCTCCATTAGCTCGAATTCCTGTCATGGGAACATAAGAACCAGTATCAGCCTTTTTGCTGACTGAATACACCAAAGTAGTTTTTGAAAAAGGCTTTTCAATACAAGCCCTATAACCATTATCATAATCAGCATATAATTTTGCGTTATCTATATTCCAGCCGGCTATTTCACCGCTTGCAAACATAACTTCGCCATTGCGGCGGATGTAAAAACTTTCGGTTTTGTAATTGTCTGCATCGGCAGAATCACTGTTTCTTCCGTCTGTAAAAATATTACAGTATATTGCTTTTTTCGTGCCGCTTGTGGATTTATCACTCTTTAACGTAAATTCATAGGTTTTATCTCCGTCCACAACACGCTGAAAGATTTTTTCTTCATTCAAAATCCACCCGCCGATAAAACCTAAAGGCGACTGCAAATAATTTGCAAATATCTGGCCGTCCATATTAATGGCTACTTCGTAACTTGAACCACCGTTTTTAGTAAAGGATAGTCCGCCGTAAGACCATACCCACATTGGCTCGCCTGCATCGGATAAGTCGGAGACAACTACTTTTCTGTTTGTTTCGTCCCATTCAACCCCTATATCGTTTTTGCAGATTGCCAGTGCTCTTATATTGTTCAACTGATCATATACCTTTTTTACATATCCGCCGCCCTGTCCCGTCAACTTTGAAATGATATCGGCATACATTTTGTTAAACTCATTAAACCGCTGCGTTACCCTTTTTGTGCTCGGCGTAGTAATAAAATCGGCTTTGGAATCTGTTTTAAGAGAACTGTCAATCGTCGCATTAAAACCGCCTGATACGGAAAGTGTCTGATTTAAAACAAGAACATTCTGCACAACACCGTTTACATCCGTAACCGTCACCATATCACCGCAGTCTATACAAGGATTTCCTTTATGCTTCACTTTGCCGGGCATTATAAAAGTATCTTTGTAAATATCAAGAATCCTCTGTGCTTCCGTCTCGCTTGTAATATAAGGGTTTTCAAAGTTAAAGCCATAAGAACCCTGCCCAACCGTTATAACACCTCCCACACCGTTACTGTTAGTCTCAGCACCGGTTGTGAGATATTTGATACAAAGCGGATTTTCAAGAGCCTTTTCAAAACCGTTCATAAATTGTTGCCTTGCAGGAATAGAGAATGTACCCTCTGTACTTAACCTCTGCAGTGTTAGAACGCCCTCGCGGTTAATAACCGCATTGCAGCCTAATCGTCCTGCCATATAGCCGAGCATTGTCCTTGCAGAAAAATCAACCGTACGCGGATTGGCAATAGGCGTATTGTTGACACAATTTTCTTTCTGAATATTTACGGCTACGCCTGCCTGTGAAGCAATGTCTTTGATTATATTAACAGGCGTTACGTAGTCCGTTTTTACACCGCATTTGTATGTATTTCCCAAATCGCTGAGTTTGAGCATGGTATCAAACGCGGTAATTTTCACCGACTTGAAATTATCCGTTGACCGCACATCATCCGCAAAGAAAATACCAAGCGGCACATAGGCAACTTCTGCGTCTGCCTTGATTCCGATTGAAACTTCAATCTTTGCCGCCGATAATCCCGTAAATTCCTGTTCAGGAACAAACATATCCAGTTCAAGTTTACTGCTGCAGGTATTGCCGAGCGATAACGTCTCCGTACTGCCGACGGAATTGGTTATGTTAAAGGATTTAATACAACTGCCGTCAACGGTATAGTTGTTATTAAAAACGGCTTTGACATATATTTCTCTGCTGTCGGCATTAAATGCCTGCATTATTTTTTCATCTAAAGTATACATAATTAAAACTCCACAAAATTCGCTGAAAGACTTTCCCATATAATCTCATTGGCATCTGAACAACCTTTTCGCCATACCGGAGCGGTTCTGTCTCCCACATAACATTTAATCGTTTTATATCCGCCTTCATACGGGTCGGGATATTTTAACTGCATCGACACACCGCCAATGGACTGGAGCAGTCTTGATATCTGATAATTATCAAGACCTTTCCACGTATAGTTTACTTTTCGTTTTGCACCACTGCCGCCTGCGACACGATCTCTCTGCATTGTACCTTCCTGATTTCGCCCTGTTTCCGAACCGTCTATATCCTGAAGCGCAACAGACATAGTGTCGGGAATGGGGAGTGTATCGTCATCATCAATTATAAAGAAAATATTTTTCATAACATCACACTCCTACTAAAAGCGGACTTGCACCGTTCACTTTAACGGCGTTGTTATGGTGTTTAACCACATTGTCGGTAATCTCCTGGCCGTCAAGATAAATATGCTGTTCAACCACAATTCTGTTGTTCGGATTTGCCGAATTACTGCTCTGCATAGCATTACATACGGCTCGGTATACACCGCCTTCAACCGATGCAACAATCTGGTCGTTATTCGCAACGGCAGACCTGCGTCCGATTCTGCCTACCAGTTCAGGTCCTGCCTCCCGGGCAACAAACAATCCGCCTGTATCAGGAAAACCGCCTGAGGCATATGCCCTTATCTTCATTGAAGCAATACCGCTTCCGTTTGAAGTAATATGACTTTTTAATTCGGGAAAACTTGCACTTCTGATTGCATTTGTTATTCCGTCTGCAAGACTTCTTCCGAAATCATATCCGTAATTGTATGCCAAACTGCCTGAAAAACTTTCTCTGAGCACAGACTTGACTGCCCTGCTGAGCATAGCATTTTGCGAACCCATACCGGACACAAATCCTGTAACAAGATTTTTACCTACCTCTTTCATACTGACGAACATGCCTTTTGCAAGAGATATGTTATTTGATTTCCCTGTTAGCCTTTCGATTTCTTCCAAGAAAGTGTAATACTGCTTTATCAGATTAATCGCAACTTTCAGTTCGGGATTTGCAATTCTTAATCTGTCATTCAGCGTTTTTGTCTGAGTGTATTGCTCGCTTACGTCATTAGCCAAAGAGTTAATCGGGTCTTTTGTGAACAATTCAATAATCGTTGCAACGGTTGAACCAAATCCAACTATAAAACTGCTCTTTGAATAACTTGCCACCTGAGAAGCGAAATCTTCCATAAATCCGGTAAAGTTTTCCATATTCTTCGTAAGCACAGGCAGTCTTGAATTCAAGTTCACCAATGCCGGATGAAGCCTGTAACTCAGTTTGTTTGCAACTGTTTCAAGATTTGAAATAAATATAATGAATGATGCCGAAAGTTCTGCTAACAATGCTGTGCCTGCTGCTATCGCCAAAGGCAAAAGTCCTACACTGGCAACGCTTGCAGCACCGAGAAGCGCGGTAACAGTGCCAACACCGACCAAAAGTGCCGTTCCCAGAAGTATGGCATTTTTAATTGTTTCGCCGTTATCAATTACCGGCTGCCACGCAATGCCTATCTGTTCCAGTGCTTTTCCTATAACGCATATTTCCGCCAAAAGCAGCACTGCCGAAACGCCTATTTCAGCCAGTACGGCAATACCGATTCCCATTGACAAAATCAGAGCACTTCCTGCAGACCCGAGTAAGCCGGTTACAACACCGACTGCCGCTAAAATTGCAACTCCAAGCCCCATTGCTATCAATATTGTTTCGCCATTATCAACCACAGGATTCCAGGCAATGCCGACCTGCTCGAGTTCTTTGCCCAAAAGCCAGACAGCACCGACAACCAACAATGCAGCAGCAGCCACTTCAACAATAACCACCAATCCCAAAGCAAGGTTTTTTATAAGTGATTTGAGTTTAGAGGTCAGTGCGGAAGTTATTTCACTCAAAGAGGATGTTGAATTGCTTACACCTTTCGTTGTATTGCTAAGTTCTTCCGTTGTCTCTGATACTTCTTTAAGTGCAGGAACGGCTTCCGTTACTTTAGCGGCCTTTGCAATTTTGCTGAAACCTTTCACTGCAACAAAAACACCGCCTAATATCTGAATTGCTGCCGTGGCAAGAGCAGCTTTATCCACTCCGCTCCAATTACCTTTTCTGATTTCTTCCCAGTTTTTTCCGATTTCCCTTATAACCGTTGTGAATCCCGAAACAATTTCGAATATGCCTGCCGCTTTATAATTTCCTTTAAGTAAACTTATTGCTCCGGCAAGATTTGATAATCCGCGAACGATAAGTGTAACATTATCCCAATTCGGACAATTTTCGACCATATCGGCAATACCGCTTGTTATTTCACCTAATCCCTGAATAATACCAAGTGCTCCGCCCAGTTTTGTCTTGCCTAATGCAATAAAAGCATCACTGAGCATTCCGGTAAATTCGGCGACCATTCCGGCACCGTTTTGAAGAGTCAGTCCGTTTTCAAGAAAATCATTGAAAAACTCCTGAAAATATTTCAAATCGCTTAAGAACTTCGTTACACCAAAAACACCGAGTTCAAAGGTAAAACCTTTTGCCCCGACTTTCTTTAAACCTTTTAAAGCCTCTTTCAATACTGCTAACCTTTTTACCAAAGTTATTGAAACCGCCCAAGCTGCAAATCCTGCACCTATCGCAGTTACATAACTTAAAGTTTTTTTCAGTTCTTTTTCTTTGAGTTCATCCGGCAACGCAATTCCTTCCAGAAATTTATCCGTATATGTCGGTATTCCAAGTCCTAAATCCGACGGCAGTCCCCCGCCTAACAAATCGGAAGTTACAGAAGAAGTCGGGTCATCGAGTTTATTGATTTCATCAAAACCCATTAAGGTCTTTTTGAGTTTTTTTGCGGTATCTTCTGCATCGGATAAGGAATCGTCCAAATCTACAAAATAATCAGAAGAATCCGAAACATTATCCCAGCCGAGATCGTCAATTTTCCAACCAAAATGGTTGGCTATCAGATTGGCAAGTTTTGTAAGTTCCACTACCGCTAATTGAACAACCGGTATAAAATCCGCCACAAAAACTGAAACAATGTTACCTAATGTTCGCTTCAGAACTGTCATCTGTGCGGATAAAACACGCATCGCATTGGCAGGGGTAATAATTGTACGTGCCATATCGCCCTGTATGTTTATACTTTGTTCCATAAGCGTTACATACCTGAGCATAGCCTTTTGCGCCTCGGTCATTTTGGCCGTTGACAACGTGATTCCGTGCGCAAGTGCCGTCTCTCTGATTTGAGCAACCGACAGATTCAAACCGAATTCCTTTAAGCCTTTAATCTGACCCGAAACACCGCTTTGTATCTTTTTAAAAGCGTTTTCTACCGGAATATTTGCATAAGACGACAAATCATATGACAACTGCGTAAGTTGCTGGCTCATTATCGCTGCCTTATCATCCGCTATACCGAAACCCTCAAAAATCTGATTAAAAGAACCTTGATAGTTCATCCATTCTTTTAAGTCAATACCCAGGAGAGCGGAAACCGAATCGGCAAATTTCTCAGCCTCGCCGGCTGCATTACCCATTGAAACATGAAATAAATTTAATGCTTCAACATAATCGTTGGATTCATTAAACCATTGACCACACACGCCGGCTGCATTTTTCAGCATTCTTGAAAATTTTCGTATATCCGATGACATAGCACCAAAAGAAGAGGCAGCAGATGATTTGGTTTGTGTTGTCTGTTTTAAAATATTTCCGAGTTTGGATAATTCAGCCGTAATTGACTCTATTTCGCTTTTTGAATTCCCGGCATTCACTTCAATTTCTATTTTTAAACTGTCAAGTGTTTCGGTCATACTGCTCCCCCTTTCTGAATTTTTTGTTTATTGAATCGGCAACAGACTGAACTCTTGCTTTAATCTTCATGAAATTCTTTTGTTCTTTTAAACGTTTTCGTTTTTCGACTTCCTGTCTGGTTATCGGATAAGGCTCTGAGGGATAGTTCTGCGGTTTATATTTACCAAGCGAAACCACTGTCGGAAGAATGTCACATAAAGCCTCGTAGTGGTACATCCCTTGCAGCCACAACTGCTCGTTTTGCACTTCTTTTTTTATTTTGAAAGCCTCCTGATAACTTTGAGTCAGCGTACAATCCTGATTCCAGTATTCATCGGGAGTCATACCAATAGCAATATAATACGGCAGACATTTATAGAAATAATCTGTGTAAGCAAAAGGAGAGGGTTCTGTCTGATTTAATTTCCCCTCTCCTTCATCATCGGAAAGCGAATCGCTTACCAACTCGCCTTCCATTCTGAGTTTCCCTCAGAATTTTCTTCATCAGATGTCAGGGTTTCCACTGTTTCCTGATACATTTCACCAAGACATTTGATAAACTGTTCTTTGTTTTTTACGGATTTATAAATTGTATCAACCTTATCCATCTTTACAGACGAATGATGTGCACGGAATGCTCCGAATATAAATTTCGGTATCATTGTTGCCGGCATACTGTCAACTTTTGTGATGTCAAAACCGCTCGTTTCCATTGTCCTTACGCTGTCTCTTGTGAATTCAAGCGTATAATCGTTGTCTTTGTAAGATATAACTATAGTTTTAGCCATATTATTTAACCCTCCTGTATTGGTGTAGACGGTGCTACAGTAATAACCATACCGACTACTTCATTCACTCCGCCGCCTGTGATATGTACTGATAAACTGCCTTTGAATGCGAATTTACCGTCCGAACCGTCGGGAACAACCGCCCCGCTTGTTTCCGTTCCGCCGAACCATACCGCAAGATCAAGTTCTTTTCCCTCAAGTGCTTTCACTTTTGCGAAATCCTCTTTGGTATAATTTGCATTGAACTCCATTGCATCAGCACTCTGAATGCCTGGAATATAAGTCTGCATTTTATCAGACAAAGTTGTTGTTTCAAGCATTTCGGGGCTTCCTCCCAAATCGGGGAAGTCCTTTATATCAATAATTTTTTCATAATTTGCCCCTTCTGCAGAACTTTTCTGCATAAGAAAGACCTTATATGTATTAATTGCCATGTTTTCACCTTCTGTATATTTTAAAATCATCGGAAACTGTTGCAGTATACCGTGTTATCATTCTGCAAACAGTAGCATTGTTCATTGTAATATGTTCCTTTATGGTTCTGCTGAAACCCAAATGAATAAATACATCATCAATAAAAGAAATAATTGCCTTGCATTCAGACTTTTTACCGCTTGTTTTATTTGAATAAACATTCACAGTATAAACAACCGATGCAAAGTTTTCTTTACTGCTGCTGTCCTGTGTATTCGCCTTTGTGAAGTTATCCGTTTCAACGATTGAAGCACAGGGAAATGTCGATGGCGCTGATAACTCTTCGCCGTAAACCTTTATTCCCTTAAACTGTTTTCTGAGTTTCTCGGCAATCATGTCAAAGAGATACGTTTCAATATCTATCAAAACCTGAATACCTCCTTTGCAACATTTACAATTTCGTTTAACATTTCCTTGCTTGCTTTATACATTGCATTAGCCGGTGGATTGCCCTTGGTTCTTACAACGCTTCCGAGGTCGCTCTCACGTACTGTAATACCATTCGTGCCCTCTGCTCCGTAATATGTCCAACTATTGTTTGAACCTTTTCCCTGCCCGTATGAACCCCTTGTCATGCCAAGTTCGTCGGCTTTCGGACTTTTTTCCGAATATGTAATACCCGTTCCGAATTCTATAAATAAAACCGATGCACCGTTTGCGCATACCACAGCCTTATTATCGCCCTCAAAATAAGCGCTGACTTCCACATCATTAACACCATCGTACTGTGCATTTGTATATTCAACGCTTGCAATCTGTACTCCCAGTTTTGTAATTCTCTCAAGAAACGTCTTAATACTGCTCGGGAAAGACGATTTGCAGGAATTCAACTTTTTCATAACGGAATCCAGACCTGTAATTTTTACATTCATGATACTTTAACCTTGCTTATCGCAATCGAAATGCTGTTGAGAGATTTAGCAATCCGCTTTACAACATAGTCATACAACGGATTACCGTCTTTATCAAAAGCAGGCTCAACATCTATACATAAAACCGAATTTTCATCAATAGGGCAATTTATATCATCAAGAACAATTACCTTGTCATACTGAACCGAGGTGCCGAACTGCTCCGCCTGCGAAGTTCCCGAAGCTGCAGAAATGTTTGCATTTTCTTCAGCAAAGGAACGATACAGCGTTTTATATTCCCCTGTCTCATTTCCATATTCATCGTAAAGTGCAGTCTGACCGTCAAACAAAGCATAATAAAAAGTCTGCTTGTTTCGTTTCATTGCTTTCATAACGCACCTACCATCGGAATAATATCGTTAAGCATGGAATCGGGTATGCCTGCATCTTCATAAGAACGGCTGATACCATTTTCACTGTGCCCTGTTTCGCCCTCGCTTCCCTGCCGCAGATAAAGATATTGAGCAATCTCAACAACCCGGAAAGAATACTTTTCGGGAATAAGCGTTTCATCCGGTTTAAACGGATATAAACGGTTAAGAACTTTACGCCCGGCAATGCCAAGATAAACAGAAAGAATATCATCTTCACTTGTATCTTCACTCTTAATACCAAGTAATATTTTCAAGGTATTCATTTTCTGTTTATCAAATAGCATTTCTTTCACCGCCCTATTAACCGTTTGTAATAATTTTAGCCATAGGAATAGCCTTGGCATCGAATTTACGAACCCAGTTTGCCTTGTTAAACAACTGTGCATCCGTAGGAGACTCGGTCCAGTTATTTGCAGGAATTTTGAAACTGAATCCGTTTGGATGGATTGTTTCTCTGAGACGTGTATAGAGTGTCTCCTGTCCGCCGTTTTTAGACTCATCACGTGCTGCCGATACAGGTCTGTCCACTCTGCCCGGTGCAGTTCTGAGACATCCGTTTCCGAGAAGATATGTTGTGTATTTGTAAAATCCGTCTGTGGTTGTATCAACAGGCACGCTATCATCAATAACCACAAGAAAACCGTTAGCCTGTGCAAGTGCAATAGGTCTCTGAATACCGTTAGCATCTGTTTGTTTCCAGTATTCAAGAATCTGCAAATCTTCAAGTGTATTAGCAACGATTGAATGCATAATAGCCGCAGAAAACGCACTCTTATTATCACCGAGCACATGAGTTGCAGCATCATTCAGTGTGGTTGCTTCCATTTTATAAGCGGCGCCGCTGGTTTTGGAAAGGTCAACAGTATGTTTTGCCCACTCTGTATCTCCTGTTATGCTGAAAATACCGTCAAGAATGCCGATAATTCTTTTCTGCTTTCTCTTATTCCAGTAACCGGCAACAGAAGAAACAATATGCCCCATAGGGTCGCTGCCCGATAATTCTGCGGCAAAATCACGTGCTGTAAATCCTTTTGCACGGCCGTATACAATACCGGACTGCATATCACCTGTTACTTCGTTGCTTGTAATATCTGTCTGGCCGTCGTAGTTTACCTCGTCACCGTCAAGAATGTTAAAGAAAGGAATCGTGTACTGATTACCCTCGTTTGCAATTTTTTTTGCAATGAGCGGGTCTTCAACAAGCACACCGCTATTCAGAAGCGCTGCTTTTGTTGTGTCGGGTTCCGACTGCCACTGATCAAAGAATAAATCTTCATCAAACGGCAGTCCTAAAAAAGTTTTTGCCATTTTTAATTACCTCCAAAAAATTGATTGTATTGTTCGGGATTTTCACTTTTGTATCTCATTTTTTCAGTGAGACTCATTTTGTTGAAATCCTCTTTCGTTACCGAACCGTCTCCACCACTCGGCAGGTCGGGAAGTTTGCCCCTGAACTCTTTCCTAACTTTATTTTCTGCAGCCGCTTTCTGCTTTGTTACCATTGCAATAAGACTGTTTGCAAGAGTAATACTGGTGCCCTTATCTTCGGTAACAATGCCGTCAATAAAGCCTTCATAGTCTTTCTGTTCAAGGCCTGCTGATACAAAAGTCTTTTCGACGTCAAGACGTACAGATTTTTTATTAAAATTAAGTTCAGCGTTTTTTGCCTTTTTCAAGGCTTCTTGCAATTTCTGTTCATCGGTAAGAGACTGATTTTTAAGTGCCGAAAGATCCTTTTTGAGTTTAGACAACTCCGCCGTTTTTGCATCAAACATCGTTTTCGGTACGCTTTCGGGCTGTGTTGCCGGGTCAACAAAGTTCTTATCCGCAAGTGCGGCATTGATTTCTTCCACGGTCATGCCCTCTTTGTAGGCTTCGCCTAACAATTCTGAAATGTTCATATGTTTCCTCCTGTGTTTTTTGTAAGGTTTTCTCTAACCTTATGTGTGTTTTTTGGTATGAGTTCTCTCTCATTTTGTGTGATTAAAGAATTTCTCTATTCTGAAAACAAGGTTTCTGCCTTGAATTTTCCAAAAAAATAAAGGACTGCATAGGGGAAAATCCCCTGAAACAGTCCTTTTTGACTTTTAACTGCACCTTTTTGTGCAGAGTTTATATTTACTTTTCGTTTACCATCTTGCGCTTAACCTCAACAATAACAGGCTTTCCTCGTTCAAGATGAACCTCAAAAGTTTTGTTTTTGTCAAGCAGCGCTTCCATCATCTGTATTACATTCTGGCTCAGTTTTGACATTACTGTTTACCTCTGTGTTATTACTGATTTGTTCATTGTAGTAATCCATTCCCATTTTGTATGCTTCCTCCGGGTCTGAAAACAAATTACAGATAAGATATGCATACAAAGGATGAATTTTAGGACAATTCAGCATATTGATTAAAACCTGTGTTTTTTGAGAAATATTCTCATAATTTCTTCGCGTAAAATTAATCTGAACGGCAATTAACGGCAAATCGAAACTGCCGTCACAGTTTCTCATATAGGAAAGAACAAGTTTAAGAAATTTCTTTTCCGATTTTTTAAATGATAACTCTGTCTTTTTTGCTCGGGTTTCAGCCGCCGACCAACCGTCTCTCATAATCACCGCGGCACCTGTATCACTTGTGGAACTCCCTCCGTTTCGGTTCGGCATTCCGCATATCGTAAGAACCGTATCATACATATAATCAACAAGAGTCTGTGTCTGCATCTGATTGAGTTCACTTGAAAGAATGGAAACTTTGGCAGGGTTATTACTATCCGACTTATATTTCAGTGCACCCAACTCTTTAAGAGCCTTAAAAGTTTCCTCGTCAATATCACAGTTCTCAAAAAGCATAAGAGACTGAACAAACTGTTCAATCGCATCAATTCTGTTTGATGCCGTCATATTAATGGCATCCAAAATATCCATAACAATTTCAAATGCTCCGAGCCGCGACTCGTTGGCAGGATATTCAATTATGGGAACACCGGAAAAAGAATGCGGCTGACCTTTAAATGTTTCGTTAATTCCTTTTTCATTTTTAAAAACAAAAGAATTAACAATATTGTTGTCTATAATTTCGTAATACCATTCTTCTGTCCATACACAATATGCAACCGTTCCTTCAGCCATGTAAACACATTTAACTCCTGCTAAAGGCTTATTGCCAAGCGAACTGCTGTAAATCACAAATGTGCTTTTCGGATTCAGAATATATACACAAAAAGGTGCTTCATCCTCTTTGATTTCTTCTCTCGGAAGAACAATTTTATAACCTGTTCCGCAAATATGAAACCAATCAGCAAGTTCCTGATCAAGAGAATCTTTGTCCTCAAGGCACATATAATCATTAAGAAGATTTATGCCCTCAATGTAATCTTCCTTGCCTTTTCTTGCAACATACTGAACAGGTTCACCAAGAAGATATCCGGTTTTAAATGAAACGATTTCATTTGCCCGATTTTCCGTTACCTTATTATTTATTTCAGGACGAACCGTTTTAACCCTGTTGGCAATCTTTTGTTTCCCCCTGAAATATTCTTCGAGGGTTTGTATTTCGGCTCTGTTCTGATTATGAATAACCAAGGCTTTATTCAAGACATCAACAACATTTGCGCTGTTTATATTCTGAACATCCGAATATATAACTCTTCTGCCGTAAAGCAATACAATCCCTCCCAATTTAATATATAAATTAATTACATTATAAAAGCAAAATAAATATTTGTCAATAGAAATTTTAAAATTACTTACAAATTATCAACACGGTCTGCGAAATGCTTCGGGTTTATAGTTTTTCACGCACATGTCTGCCGCCATACTAAGGCTGTCCGGTGCATCATCGTGTTTATTGCGTCCCGTAAGTTTATATGAAAAAACATTCTGCATAAACAATTCATATTCCTTTGTACGCTTGCCGTTTTCTCTGAAAATAAAATTTTCTCTGATTTCAGGTGCTTTATCAAGAATCCTTGCCCATTTTGCTTTATCCGTAGGTGCAGACCTGCTTGTAATATTAAGCCTGTAACCTCTGTTTTTCAGTTCTTTTTCCACGCCCTCTTTGTATGCTTCAGTCGATTTATTTGCTTCAATACGCATTGCTGCCGCACAATGCTCAACTGCCTTAACAGCAAGAAGCGGCTGCGTAACCCTTTTATCTTCGTTGTTGAAAACAACATCGTGCACATATACATCATCACCATACTGATAGCAGACAGGAGAAGCAACATAGTCTCCGCCTCCGAACGCAGGGTCAACCGCCATAAATATTCTATCAGGCTTAATATCGAAAGGCAGTTCACCGTTATAGTAACGTAAGTCTCCGGGAGAGAACAAACCGCCCTCACGCTCAATAGGTTCCTGCTGATACTGCGCAGACCACGAAGCCATATCATCGTTACGCTCAAACGACGCTCGTCTTTGCTTATAATACTCCGTACTGAAACCGACACCATAGTCATAATCAAAAAGACTTTCGTCATTTTCATCAAGCGCAGGCAGTTCAAGAACTCTTTTGCGTTTATTTTTATAGGCTTCGTCATTTACAAGCAGTTCTGTGCGCACACCGATAGGGTCTGACATCGACCAGCGTGTTCCACACCACAGCAATTTGCATTGCTCTTTTGCACGTGTTATAAGGTTATTATCAACAGTCATCCAGAGTTTTGCCAAACGGTCTTTATTCATTGCGACTTCGATGCCCTCAACCAAGTCATCGGCAATTATGATTCCTGTTGCATCGCAGGCGCCATTCAATGTTCCGAAAATACTTCTGCACGTCAGAGACGGATATCTCTTTTTTCTGTCAACATTCAGTGTCTCTTCCTTTGAGTTTCGCGATACAATCTTCGCATCGGGAAAAATATCTTTCCATAGGTAGGTTATGGGATCGTCAACAACTTCCATTATGCCGTTATAAAATGAAGTTGTAATCGTATCGGAATAAGAACAATAGAGATTGGATTTCTCGCTGTTTTTTCCGATAAGCATGCTTGCGTACATCATCAGCAAAGTGGTTTTACCCACTCGCGGCGGCATAGATAAAAAAACTTCATCCAGTTTATCATTGCTGAGGTCATTTAAAGCATCAACAACTCTTTTCAGTATCTTTCTGCGCGGAAGATAAAAACGTTCCGACGGTTTTCTGTCTATCTCAAGATATTTCAGGTAACAGTCAAAATCATAATGGCTGTCAAACAGTAAACTCTTTCTGTAGGTCTCAAACAATGTTGCTGCCTTATCCTCATTGACAAGCGAAAAGCCTTTTGCGAGATATTGCCTGAGCATGGCATTATTGCCATGTGCCATATCAAAATTGCTCTCCTCCGCAGCATGGCATATCGAAAACATATCCTGATAAGGTTGTATTTCACAAGGCGTTTTCTCTATTTGATTTACAATTTTCCGTATCAGTGTTTCGTAATTCATATTTCCCTTTTCCTAAAAACAATCGTATTCCTGATTTCAGATAAACTCTCCCACAAGTTTCAAATCCTCTTTTATCCTGTTCATCACCGAATTATTTTCAAGAAATTCAATGCCTTTTAGTGTTATATTCGGTCTTATGGGTTCTGCTATATGCGGAAACTTTTCCGACAGGGTCTGCGTATAAATAATCCCGTCAATATAGCCTTCTTTTTGCAATAAAATCAGCAGTTGCTCCCATTTTTCAAAGGTTGTTTTCATCTTCTGTGCAGATATTAATTCATATTCAAAATTTTCGCACCCTGCATACTTATCCAGCGTTTTCAATATTTTGTAAATAATCTTATAATCCTTCATCATTTCCCCTAAAAAAATAAGGACTATGAGTATATCACCCATAGTCCTTTTTGACTGTTTCCTTCCACCTTTTTGCAGAAGTCTATCGTTATTAATTAATCTTCCAAATCTTCCTCAAGTTCTTCGCATTCAACACAGTGACCGTCAAATATGTCATGGTCTTCGCCCGAATGCTCAAACCAATCCTCGTTATCGTCATCCCATATGCTTTTCGTGTTGTTCGTATTGTTGAACAATATATCAAAAAGACCCATAACCATTCTCCTTAAATTTGTTATATTGCTTGCAAGAAAACATCCTTAATCAAACAAAATTCTCAACCAGTTCAAAGTCCGATTCACCTAATCTGCAACTGCACTATAATCTATCTCTTTCTTATCATTCTTTACTTTCTTATCATTCTTACATTCTTGTTTGTTGTTAGTTGTTTGTTGATTGATTGTTAGTTGATTGTTAGTTGCCTGTTGTTCTGTTTGTTGCTCTGCCTGTTGTTTTATCTCCTGCAAAGGCTCTTCAAAACTCTGATAAAGCGCATAATTAACAACTAAAATCACTGTATTTTTGTTTGTTGATTTCTTTGTTATTTCGCCTGTTGATTGGAGTTTTTTTATAGCCGTTCTTACCTTTTGTTCGCTTAAACCGCTTCCCGTAGCCAACGACGATATTGATGTTACCGTTGCACCAAACTTTCTGTGTTTATTAATCTCATACAAATAATACCATTAATTGTAAAAAATATCAACCTTTTGATAACATTTTTGTTTTTTTATTTGTCTGTGCGATTTTAAAAGCAGAAAAAGTATATACATCATTCAGCAAATATTACACTATTTCAAATAACTTATGCTATGCAATCCTCTGATCTACACAATCCGTACCATTTACTTCGAGAAATATTAAGCGTATTACAACATTCGTTGACGGTTAATTCACCATCTTTTTGTTTTCTGCGTAATTTTTCAAAATCGGCTTTTGAAACTTTCTTTTCAGGTCTGCCGTCCTTGAAATCATCTTTCATTCTTGCTATTTCTTTTCCCTCAGATGTCCTTTCAACAATTATGTCTCGTTCAAATTGTGCAAAAGCAAGAAAAATATGCCTTATAAGTTTTCCGGTTGAGGAGTTGTCCATTATTCCAAGATTTAATACATTGACAGTTACGCCTTTAGTTATAAGTTCATCCATCAACTCAGCACCTTGAATTGTACTGCGTGCAATTCTATCGAGTTTTGTAACAACAAGCGTATCTCCTGACTGTATTTCAGACATTAATTTATCAAGTTCAGGGCGGTGTTTCTTTGTACCGGTGAATTTATCAAAATAAATCTTTTCAGCACCTGCTGCTTTCAACGCCTGTTCCTGAGCCTCAAATGAATTTCCGTCTTTAGCCTGTTTCGGAGTGCTTACTCTTACATAACCATAAATCATTTATCTTCCTCCTCAAGCGTTAATTTCCATTGGATAGGATTTTTCTTATCAGATGAACTTTTTACGATAACTTCATAACCCATAGCGGAAAGATACTTAACAAACTCAGAAACCTTCATACTTGAACTTCGTTTAGACAAATGATTTCCTACTCCTGATTGACCGCTATATCCTACCTTTTGTGCCAATGTTTTCTGACTCCAACCACAATCATCTAATGCGGATTTTATAATTTCTTTTTCGTTCATAGTTGTCCCCCTTTTTAGACACATCACTATTTCGTGATTTTATTGTATCACAACATTGTGATAATGTCAATAGCGTTTGAAAAATTCTTTTTGTTTTATTGGGTGGTTTTACATTCAACCACAGTGCTTTAGTTGGCATTATATCCCCCCGCCCTGTCTGTAATGTATTAAAAGTTATAACTAAAAACACATAAAAATAAAATCATAAAAATGTGATATTTTTTATAAATAGCCCTTGACTTTATCACATATATGTGATATTATCTATATGTAATCACAACAACGTGATACACAAACAAAAAAAGCAGCCCGATAATATCGAACTGCAAAAAAATTAAATAAGTTATTGACATCATAAGTAACTTATGATATAATAGTATCAAGTTAAGGGGTCACAAGCCCAGCGGTTAGCCTTTCAAGTCTGATTAACATCAGTCAAGAAAGGCGGCGATAATCAGTTGAATGAATACATAACATTATTAATTATTGTATTGTTTATCTTGGTAATCATAAAAAAATAACCGCCCCGGATTGTGGAAGGTCTGGACGATTATTTTAACATCAGGCTGACCGCTAAGGGCTTCCCTTAACGATAATATAACATAAAAAGGAGTGAAAAGCAATAGCCAAAACAAAAAGAGAAATACAAAAAGCATATGAACAAAAAACTAACTATGCAGCACAAAAGAAGTATGATTCTGAAAAAGTTATTAAAATATTGGTGCGATTGAATAAAGAAACCGATAACGATATATTAACCGCTTTAGATGAATCAAAACCGCTTGCAACTCAAATAAAGGAACTTGCAAGAAAAGGATTAACAAAATAAAAAAGCAGTCGCTCAAATAACCACACCCGAACGACTGCCCACAAACAACACCAGCCGAAGCCGCAAAAGCGGCTAGAGGTCTGCTGTGTCTACATTATAGCAGACCTTCGGCGAATAGTCAACGGAGGTATTAAAAATGACTAATTACAATTATTTAGAAGAAGTAACGGACGACGTAAGGGAATACATTCAAAACGAAATCGATTTGCAGGAATGGCAAGGCAGAGCCGAGGAACTCGAGGAACAACTCAACGAGGATTTATGGACAGTTGACAGCGTAACAGGCAACGCCTCAGGCTCTTACACGTTCAGCACTTACCAAGCGGAAGAAAATATCGCCCACAATCTCGACTTATTAGAGGAAGCCCTCGAGGAGTTCGGATGCAATAAAGATTATCTATTTACCAATGGGGCGGAAGCCGCTGACGTAACAATCAGATGTTATTTGTTAAGTCAGGCAATAGCCCAAGTGCTCGAGGAATTAGAGGAAGAACTCGAGGAGATACTCGACTGATGACTACAATATTATTATTGATTTTATTCCCTTTTGCCGTTATTCTCTCGGCTGCCGGGCTTAAGTTTTAACCGAATATAAAAAACCGTCTGAACTGCTCAGGCGGTTTATTTTTTGCATCGCTTGAACTGCTGCAGGTTCTGGCGGTGCATTTTTTGTGTTAATTTGTCCGAAACATTTCGGCTTGTGTAGTCCTCCGTATGGCGTTTTTATGTGTTTTAATATACTTTCGCAAAACAAAAATAAAAGTGCCTAATTCAGCCACACAAGCAACAGAATTAACACAAGAATTATTTTTTGAAAAAATTTCTGCAATTTCTTTTTTTCGCGTGGGTGTGGTCAGATTTTTTGAATTCCACATAGTCAAATTTTTTATTTTTCGCAATCAAAATTTTCTCCGGTCAGATTTTTCCATATCCAAAATCAGATTTTTCGCTTTTGCCAGTCAAATTTTCCGAAACACTCAGTCAGATTTTTATAAAAATTAAAAGCAGTCTTTCGACTGCCTTAAATTTAATCTTCTGCAACACTCTCTATGTATCTTTGAGAAACAATCTCAGGACTATCAACCTCATCTAACGGATTATGAGGCGTAACAACAACTTCTTGCTTGTCGGTATATCCAAAATGGTTTTTCCCTATAAATATACCACTCACCGGATTAATCTTTCCGTTAAGCATATAGTCTTCCCACAACTCCTGTAAAAGGTTGTAAGCCTGATTTATTATTGCGGTACGGTTATCATTAACTCCGCGCGTTTTACCCGAATACCAGTCATGCAGAGTAAATCTGCTTATACCGAGAGAATTGGCAAGACCTTGAACCGTTGGTTTCATATCATCTTCCATGCAGTGATTGAAATACCAGTATATTCTTTCCTGAACCTGTTCGTCACTGTCAAGATCAATAGGAGGCAAATTGTAATTCGCTAAAGCATGACGAAGATATCGTGTGTTATCCCCGGGCTCAATATTCTCCTGCCCAAAGTTCAATTTTTTGCTGTTCTTTCTTTTGACAATTCTATCTGCTACCTGTTCATCAATTTTATCAGGTAAATTGTTATTTTCCATAATATCCCTCCACATAGCACCAGGATAGCGGTTTTATGGATTGTAAGATTGATTTCATTTTTTATTTCCTCCTTGTAAGATTTCCAACTTGAATTTTAATAATTCATTATCAATTTTTGTTGCACAGGTCTTACAAACCTCTATACAGTCAGCAACAATATTATTGCAGAACGGATGAACTTCACCCGATAAAACTCGTTCTCGCTCTATACCTAACAAGTCAGTGTATTTTTCAGTGGAATTATATCTCCGCACTTTTCACAGCGATGTACTATTTCTATCACGCTTCATCACTCCAATCTAAAGCCTGTCCGCAATCAGGACAAAACTTATTTGAACGGCTTATAAAACTATTGCAACAAGAACATTTGTATATTGGCACTCCTGCTTTCCAAGTTGCAGAACCGAGTTTTATATCCTTATCATGTTTAATAATTAAAGGCTTTTTCTTTATTCTGTAACCGATTGCATCCATACCTATACGGCAAGCCTCGTTAACTGTTTCAATACTGTCATAATGCTCTCTGTGTTCAGGGTTTAAGATTTCAATCGCTCTTTCCGGTGTCATTGTGTTACTCATTTCACCACCTCCCTTACAATAAGAGAAAGACATTTCTCATATGTATCGCACTGGACTTTTAGATTTTGATTCTCAAATCTTGCATTTTTTAAATATTCATTAGTAAGCGAAATTTCTTTTTTCGCTTTTTCCATGTGATCCTCAAGTTCGGCTGATAGCCTTTTCAACTCATCATTCTGACTTGCTAAATCGCAATCTTTTTCGAGCATTGTTATTGCCATATCCAAAGCCTCAATATCACCTGCATTCATTGAAGAATTACACTTATTCTCAAAGTCTTTTTTTAACTCTTCTAATATTTCAATAGTTTTATCCGCTGTCATATAATTACTCCTTCTTTCTCTTCCACTCCACAAGAATATCAACATACTCATGATACTTGTGCGGTCGAATTGGTCTTTCAAATGGCGGTGTACTGAAGGTCAGCAGCAAGCACTCACCAATGTTTTTATAATTTTCTACAAACTGATAGCCTATCAGTTCACCGTTCCTTATTCTTTTCTTGATTGTGTTGTGATACGGGTACATGGTTATTGCTCCTTATAACTGAAATAAATTCAATTCAAAATTCATCCATAGTTTTTCTGTTCTATGTAACCCCATTTGTGCTGTTGTATCTTTCTCGGCCGTAACCCAATTAAACAATTCTGAATTATATAACTCGTTATCATAACCACTGAGAATAATTTTTGACTTACTTTTCTTAATCAGCCTGAGCAGCTCAATATGTTGTTCATCTGACATTTCACATTTATACATATTCTTTTTGCGCAGACTCTGCAGATACGGCGGGTCTAAATAAATCAATGTATTTTCATCATTGTATCGCTTAATCAAAGTAAGTGCGTCCGTATTTTCAATCTGTGCATCTTTTAATCGTTCACAGCAATTCATAATAATATCGGGTAAGCAATTCCACATCGTCGCACAACGAGGTCCTCCGTAGGTTTGAACATTTCTCCAACTGTTTTTACTACTGTTACTTGTGCCAAAAGACTGGTGATAACGAACTATTGTCCTTCTTGCCTGTTCAATCGGATTATCTGAGGGAGTATTGCATCTCACAAATTCATCCCTTGCAAATGGTGTATGATTTATTGCCTTTGCAAGTTCTTCCGGGTAATCTCTGCATACTCTGAACAGATTTACAATATCGCCGTTCATATCGTTTATGGTTTCGATATAACAAGGCTGCTTATTAAAAAACACAGCACCGCTGCCAAAGAAAGGCTCACAATATACCTTGTGTTCGGGAAAGTATGAAATTATCCAGTCTGCTATCCGCCACTTTCCACCCGGGTATTTTAATATTGCGTTCATTTACCCACTCCTATTCATATCTGATAAAATCATCACCATACAGGCTGTTGAGTTCATCAAAAACATATCGCATACCTAAGCCCTGCTTGTTCGGCTGCCATATGCCGTTGACAAACTCGCCGCCGTTCAAGCAATAGTTATACTGCTTCGGATGCGTTTCCTTTAACCTCTGAAATCTTGTTTTGCCTTTTTCAAGATGAGCACCGAATGCACAGAACATACAGCCTGTCCTGTCACAGCCTGTTGTTGCATATTTGCAGCCCTTATAATGCTCATTACCGAATATATCAAACTGACATTCGTTTAATACAACCTCACCATACGGCTCTGCTATTGACAAATTATTCTCATATATGTATTCAAGTACATCCTGTTCAGTCCAGAATGCCATAGGTGTTGATTTTGGTATTTCTAAATCAAAACCGTTACAGCCGTGTTGTAACCATTGTGATTGTCGCAATCTGCTTTCAGAAGCCATTTCAGCAGTCATAAAATACATACCATTCTTTTTTGAATATTCGTGTGCAGGTTGCTTTTTCATAACACTACAACACCTATCAGAAATCTTAAAATCCGTATCAAGCAGAGGTTTCCACTTGGCAGCATTATATGGTGACGGCTTACCTTTATACATCAGTTCGCCATTCAATTTTTGCATACACTTATCACCGAATTTTCCACCAACACGTGCATAATACAAAGTTTTTGACACTTCTTTTGAAATAATCGGATAACCGTATTTTTTGATTACCTCATCAAAACGCATTTTTGGTCTAATGATTTCAACATTGTCAAAGGTTTTAACAAATTTTCTGATTTCAGAATATTCAAGTCCTGTGTCTACATACACTGCCTTAATATCCTTATACCCTCGCCAATGATTTCGGGCAATATCAAGAAGCACCCTGCTGTCCTTACCGCCACTGAACGAAACAGCAACATTGCCGTCATAATGCTGATACCAAGCATCTATGCGTTCTGCCGTCATTTCTATTTTTCTTTCAAGTGGTAAGGACTGCATATACTTAAGTTCTCTTATATCTCGCATTCCTGCTCCTCGTCCATTTTTGCTCCGTAACTGCAATAATGATTTTCGTAAACATTTAGTCCTGTATTGAACACCCTGTTACGCTTGTGCAAGCAAAGCATATTGCGTTTTAACAAATATTTGCAGTCTTTACACCTTACAACAGGCTCGGCATCTACTGTATGCAGTTCTATGTATTTGGATTTATCTTTGAAAACGCCGCAATATTTCCAATCTTTTTCGGGTTCAAAGTTTTTATTCAAGCCGTTAAAAACCTGAACATCACACAATTCGTAATGAATACAATCTTTACAAGTCATATTTTCACTCCTTTATCCCCACTGTTCCGCCATTGCTTTGGCTATGCCCGGAAAGGTTTTGCTTCTGTTTCTTGCACGGTTTTTTGTAAACATACCTCTGTGCTGTTCACCGTGTTTTTTTGAATATGAACCGCTCGGACACCAAGTGTTTTTTGCTTCAACAATATTTGTTGGCACTAACGGTTTAACACCTTTTTCCCAAAGCAATGTTAACTTTGTAAAAGGATGTCCAAATTGATAAGGCTGTATTTTCTGCGTTGGTTCTGGATATTCAAAAATCTTACTCGGTGTTGGATTCTCAATCACGACTTTATCGCAATCGGCATTATAAATTGTCATAAACAATGCTTTACCGCAAAGTCCTTCATAATACCTTTGCAAATTCAGTTTATGTCCTTTCCACAAATGTCTTGCACCTGCATTACTTGTTTTGGTACACGGCGGAAATGCAATAATCATATCCCACCTGCTGTCAATCTTATATACTTTGCCGTCACAGGTTTTAAAAGTACAATTTCCATTCAACAGCGGTATTACATCCTGCTTTATATGCCATTCGGGATGTCCGCCCGAACATTCAATTACGTCACAACTGAATGCTCTGTGTCCTTTTTCTCTGAATGCCATACACACCCTCTGACTTTCTTCACAGGCTACTAATATGTTCATTTCTACACCTCATTTCCCCAACAATCCCATCCATCTGCATATTGCCGGGCAAATAATTCTATCTTCGGTAAATCTCCCATTAGTTCAATTATTTTATCTCTTACAACAGCAGGCTTTTCAGAATGCTTTGTCAGCGGAGCAAACACAAGTTGACTTATACCTGCCGACATTCTTTTTGGTTTTCCTTTTACTGCAATCAAACAAGGTTCGTATTTCCTCTTGTCCATCTGCCTAAACCAAAATAACATCCGATACCATTCTTGTTCAGTTTTATCCATTGAAAAGCGATCGACTTGTATTTGAATCCCCACTCTTCAATAACCTTTAGCGCCTCATCTATTTTGGGATATGTTGCCCATAAAAATAAGACACAATTCTCGTTTGCAATTTGATTCACAGGTAATTTGCATATATCCTCACATTTCATTACTCCGTAGTGTTTTTTAGCAGCACCATTACAACCTTTATCGTTATAACTCCAAGGTGGATCTGCATAAATTATGCTATATTTCTTATCCGTGTTAAAAATATCTACCTTCATCCCTCCGCCTCGCTTTCAAGGTCTTCCAACCACTGCTTTTTACGTTCAGATTTTAAATATGAATAATCAACACTTTCACCGCTATAAATGCAAGCGGCATTTGCTTCAATCGTTGCAAGCACGCCTGCCAGTTCATCAACGCTCATATCTTTAATCCTGTCAAAATTTGTATATGGTTTTAACAGTGACACCTTTTCTGTTTTATTCTCTTTCGCCTCTCTGTATCCGCTTGCTATTCCTAAACACATTTTCATTTCTCCTGTTTTAACTTCTTAATTCTGATTTCAACCCTCGGACTGTGAGAGTAGTATTTTGATACCTCTGCAGACACAATCTGCCTGTCATCCGGATATGCTGTTTCATTCAATGCATCACAGACAATCTTTGCGATATTATCCCAGTCAGGCTTTTTCGTTGGTCTGATTGCTCCTCGTCTCATCAGTTCCTGCTTCTTTTTGCTTACCGATTTCGGTATACCCTGATATGCAGTAATTTCCATTGCAAGCATATCGTCTTTGTTAAACTGCATAGCATCATATTTGAAGTAATATTCAAACTGTACACGCTGTTCATAATCCGCCGTTTTCTGCGGTGTATATGTATGCCCGTTCTTTGTATGTCTCGGTCTCTGCTTTCCCATCGGCTCACCGTAAACCGTAAAATTTATTTCGTTCATTCTGTCTCCTTCTGTTTGATTCTGCGGTAGTTATGTGTGCTGTCCTCAATAATATGACAACGCTGAATAATCCTGTCCGTTATTCTTTTATCCACCTGATTTACCGGATTCTCAATACTGTTTTTCGTTGCATTTGAAGTGAAGATTGTAGGCAGTCCCCTTTTTATCCTTGCATCAAATAAATTGAAGATGACTTCTCTGCCGTAATCGTTCAGTTTGTCCGGATTAAAATCATCAATAATCAGGAATGCCGCACTTTCAAGTTTGCTCAGTTCATATTTATCCTTATCGTCAAACTGGCTCAATCTTGTTATCTGCCATTGCTCTCTGAAACAGGTCTGAAACATTCTGTCCATCGCCGCATTCGCAAAACATATGGCCGCATAACTCTTTCCTGCTCCCGATTTACCGCAGAGGAACAAACCCTTACCGTCATCCAGTCTCTGACTGATTGTTGACATATACTTTTTACAAGCCTTGATATGCTTGTTGTCATCATACGTACTGTTATTTTCAAAGCACGTTTTTTCCATTTCCGTATTCCGGTGAAAAATGCCGTCTGCATCCACATATCCCCAGCACTCCATTTTCCTTTGTGCCGATATCTTCTCGATATTTGCTCTCTGCTCTGCTTTTTTCTTTCGGTCAACATCACAGTCACACAGACAGGAAACCTTAACAGGTCTGCCGAACGGATATGTTCTTTTATCTTTCGGCGGCTGCCCTTCACATATCTCTGTCGGTATGTACGGATAACATTCCTTCGGCTTGCCGCACACTCCGCAGATAATCACTTTCATATCCGGTTCATCAAAAAAATACGGTTCGTAATAATCACCCTCAACAAATGTTGCCTTGTCTGCTGCCTGATTCATTGCTTTTCTTATCGCTTCTGCGTACATATCCGCTCCTTAATATTCACAATAGGTCTGAACTGCAGTGCCTGTATTCTTATAAGTTCCCTCACAGACTTTAACCGCATTGCTTTTATTGATAAGCCAGTCAAAAGAGCAGTTTGTCCATTTGCCGTTTCTGCCTGATAAGAAATCCGAATCCTGTACTCTTCTGAAATATTCATCAACCGTTAAATCGTGTTTTTTCAGAATATCAAAAAATGATTTGAGATGTGTTTTTCTTGTATCTGTCATTACCTTGACTTCAGGCAGGCTTTTACAGATTGAATTATAGGTCTCTGCAACTGCACTATAATCTATCTCTTTCTTATCATTCTTTACATTCTTATCATTCTTATCATTCTTGTTTGTTGCCCTTTGTTTGCCTCTTGCTTGCCCCTTGTTTGCCCCTTGCTTGCCTTTTTCTGAATTTTCGTCAGTATCAAATTCTTGATATCCGCTGTAATTCAGTATGATTATTAATGTATTTTGGTTTGTCGTTTGTTTGCCGATTTCTCCTGTTTTTTCCAAATGATTTAATGCAGTTCTAATCTGCTTTATTGACAATCCCGTCTGTGCTGATAAGGATGCTACTGATGTCACAAGCGAGCCTTTTTCTATCTTTTTTCCATGCCACATATTATCTTCATGATTAGCAAGAATCAGCAAATGGATGAACAAGGATTTTGTCGGTAAATCGTCATACCATTCCCAATCCACAATCCTTCTGTGGAGTTTTATCCAACCCTGCATTTTTCACACCTCAGAACGGCAAATCGTCGTCATCGTCAACGATTTCCTCAAAGTCCGAATTATCGGCTGCTGCATATGTCGGTGCAGGCTGTGCGTATTGCTGCATACCGCCTGTTCTCTCCGATTTACTGCCGCAGAACGATACATTATCGGCAGTAATCTCAACCGATTTTCTTTTATTTCCCTGCTTGTCCGTATAGTTGTTTGCTGTAATACTGCCTGTAAGGGCAATCATATCACCTTTATGAAAATACTGACTGATAAACTCCGCTGTTTTGCGCCACGCAATACAGTCAATAAAGTCTGTTTCTTCTCTGCTGTATTTACGCTCACATGCAACCGAAAACCGCACCACAGACGTTCCCTGCGGCGTTGTTCTGAGTTCAGGCTCGTATGTCAGTCTTCCCATTATTACTGCATTGTTAATCATAAATAATTCACTCCGAATATCTTTTTAAAATTCAAATCGGGATAAGCCTTCTTAAAGGCTCTCTGCCCTGTTTTATGTAAAAATTCCATTGCTTCTTTGTTGTAATGCACACCGTTCGGCGGTTCGTTGTGGCAGTTATGATGCAGCCGTACTTTCAAGCCGTAATGTTCACTGTTTTTACGGTTAAATCCGCCGAAAATATGATGCCATTCACGGGCGCCATATCCACCGCATAAAAAGCAGATGTTATCATCTTCCTGCAAAATAGACTTACTCATTTTCACCCCACCTTGCTTTTAACTCTGCAATCTGATCGGGTGTCATTGTTTCAATACCCTGCTCTTTGCAGTCAAATACAACACTGTCGATGAGTGCTGACATTTGCTCTGTGTCATAGGTTGATGAGCCGTAATAGCAGCAGATATTTGTATAGCCACTATGCTTGCTGTCACCGAGTATGTCGCACTGCCACCCTTCGCCCCTTGACTCCCAATTCTTACACCACGTTTCAACCGCATCGTTTCTTATGGGTACAATCTCAAAATTGTCCCCGATTTCCTTAATCAACTGTTTGTATATATCTCTCTTGTTCTGCCTTGTCTTTGTTGCAAGTTTGCCGCAGAGCACCCAGAAATACGCGTTAGCATCCAATGAACGCTTTTTTCTGAACAGTTTTAACGTACAGTTGAGCACTTTATCCAGCAAATCATCAAAAGCATTTAAAATACTTCTGTCGGCAAGCAGTGTTATTCTTGTTTTGCCTGTTTTGTATTCCTGTGATATGTCTGCTATTTCGCACTTAAACTCTGCCATTTTCGTTTCCTTTTAGCGTCTTGAAACACTTTGTGCACATACCGCCGCACTTGTTTGCAACTTCCTTCGCGGAAATCACCCTGCCGTCCTTTTTCACCGCATTTATCACTTTTCCGCAGTTGGAACACGTAATCTGATTATCGGCACCGCTGTTTTTCGGTTTCTGACCGCCTTTACCCGGTGGTTCTGCATTGTCAGGGTCTTTATTATCGTCTATTGCAAAAAGACCATTGAGCGCATACTTGCGTGCGTATGAACTTGTTGCACCGGTTACCTGTGCTTCATCCATTCCTTTTCGACTTATCGGTTCCCTTGCTTCTGCATATGCTGAAACAGTTTCTCCGCCGCAATGAAACGTTGCAGTTGCTTTAACGTAAAATCTGTCCCCTTTCTGTATAACCTCATCGCTAAGCACGACAGCAGCCTTGTATTGTGCACAAAGCGGTTTAACTGCCACAAGAATATCTTCACAGTTGCGGTAACTGTATTTTCCGAAACTGTTATACTGGTTTTTCGGTGCCACAAGTTTTTCCTGTATCGATTGTAAAATCTCCGTTATGCTCATCTGATAATCACACTTACCCTTTCCTGAATACTTGCACCCCTAACCCTGATGCCGCTGTCAATAGCCTCTTTTATAGCCGTCTTGTTCGGCGATACTTTAACAGTACAGTATTTTTTAGGTATTCTGCTTTCATCTGGAATATCAACATAGGTGTTCTTTCTGGCTGATACATGGAAAGTACCTGCTTTGATTTTTTCACCGCCGTTTGCGTTATAAAAATTGAGAAGTTGACCCTCGAGCCAGTTCACATTATTCTCAAGAGATTTTTTCCTTTTTGTAAGGCGGTCAATCTCATTTTTGAACATCTCCGCCTCTGCATTCATCCGGGAGATCACCTGACAATACCCCTCAACCTTTTCAATCGCACCCATACCCTCAACAGTATCATTGAAAGTCTGCTCATCAATTTCATCATTCATCAGCATTTCATAAAGTGTTTGAGTTGCTAATGACATCTCATACAACGTCTCTGCCATTTTCTTTATCCTTTCTGATTTTGTTGACTGTCATTGCTATTTTCATATTCTCAATGCCGGTCTCATTGTCAAATCCATATTTTGAAACATATTCATCAAGTTCTTTTAGATTCATATCATTCACCTATGTACTGCCTGTATCTGTCTGCCAAACAGTCACTGCATAAATCCGAACCATCAACACTGTAATATTCCTCGGTCATTTCATATCCGCAGTCATCACAAATAACAGTCTTTTCACAGTCACCTGTCTGCCGGCAGTTATCGCAGTCCCAGGCACCATTGCACCCTTTTCCGTTACACTGTTTGCTCATTTTCATTAAACCTCAACAAACTCACCGTTTTTCAGTCTGTAAAAGGTGTCTTCTTTGATTTTCTCTCCGTCAATCTGAACAGATTTAACGCAAACAGGAATATATGTATTCTTTTTCTTGTCATATTTCCATTCAGCAAGAACAATCCAACTGCCCTTTGATGCTTTAGCTATATTATTAATACCTATACCGGCAGCGATTGAGTCATTTCCGCTTGCTGCAAGTTTTGAGTCATCTCCGCTTGCCGCGAGTTGTGAGTTATATCCGCTTGCTGCAAGTTTTGAGTGATTTCCGCTTGCTGCAAGTTTTGAGTGATTTCCGCTTGCCGCGAGTTGTGAGTTATATCCGCTTGCTGCAAGTTTTGAGTGATTTCCGCTTGCTGCAAGTTTTGAGTGATTTCCGCTTGCTGCAAGTTTTGAGTTATATCCGCTTGCTGCAAGTTTTGAGTTATTTCCGCTTGCTGCAAGTTTTGAGTTATATCCGCTTGCCGCGAGTTGTGAGTCATTTCCGCTTGCCGCAAGTTTTGAGTTATATCCGCTTGCTGCAAGTTTTGAGTTATTTCCGCTTGCTGCAAGTTTTGAGTTATATCCGCTTGCCGCGAGTTGTGAGTAATCTCCGCTTGCTGCAAGTTTTGAGTCATCTCCGCTTGCCGCGAGTTGTGAGTTATATCCGCTTGCTGCAAGTTTTGAGTCATTTCCGCTTGCTACAAGTTTTGAGTCATTTCCGCTTGCTACAAGTTTTGAGTTATATCCGCTTGCTGCGGTTACTCGGCTGTCCTGCTCGTCAATACTGCATTTTTCCCAAAGAAAATTGAAACTCGCTTTTATAAATGCAGGCAAAGATAACTTAACACCGATTTTTAATTTCCTGGCAGCATATTTCTTTCCGTCATCTGTAACAGGTTGTTCAAGTGCTTCAACCTCAGTGAACTCGGACATATTTCCATTACTGTCAATAAGTGGATAATAATCAAGTGTGTCAAGCGGATTTAAGCAATAGTGCATCAGTCCTGCGCCGCAAATCTCGCCGCCTTCTTCCTCAAAGACTGTATTCTCTGCATATTGCTTTCTGTGTTTACTGTCCGGCTCGCATATCAGCCCTTTCTTATATGCTTTATATCCTTTGTTTACATTAACGTTCATTTTTTATAAAACCTTTCCGGCAAACAATATCAAATCAAGTGCCAACGCTATGATGAATATCACTGTCTGCCATAGTATTCTTGAATTCTTCATACTTATTTCCATATTTCTTTCAGGACAACTTCGTTATATACTTTCGTTATATCCTCTGTCTCCTGACGCTTGTCCTCGTCATAGATATGACGTATGCTTTTAACGATTTCCTTTTTATGTTCCTTGTCTTTCTGCTCAAGTGCATATCCTCCGACTGCATATACCACAAGCAGAAATATTAATACTATCGTCATATACTCCTCCTACGGGCACATAAGCCTTGCCAAGGTAACTTTCGTCATATATTTTGAACTGCCGAGTTTGCTGAATTCCTTTTCCCATGTTTTGGCAACAATTCTTCTGTCACGACCGATAAAATCGGACACTTCTGTAATATTCAGCATTTCTTTATCCGGAAAACGCTCGTTAATTCTTTCAAGCATATCTCGGAAATCTTTCTTTTCTCTCATAACTTACACCTCATTTTTACAATTCTTAATAAATGATTTGACTTATTTTTTATCATCGGTTATAATATATTCGATGATATTTAGGAAGTTATTATGTATCATCTCCTTTTCTACCGACTGGTGCAACAGTCGGTTTTTTATTTTTTCAGATTTGGGGCAAAGCCTGCAGTTACACAAAGCGCAACAAATGCTATGGCAATAATCAATACAATCTGCACCGCGTTTGACATTCTTCTCACCTGCCTTTCCGATATGCTGATTGTTGACGTTTTTCCTCTTATATGTTATTGTGTTAATATCATATAAACAGGAGAATTGTTATGAAACTAAATCAAGATTGCGTTAGAGACATTTTGCTGTACCTTGAGGAAAATCTTTCATATAATGATCGCTTACCTGCAGAAAGCATAAAACTCGAAAATTACACTATGGATGAAATTCACTACACAATAAGTTTATTATGTGACGCTAACTACATTGAGGCCATTCCGATAGATTCTTTGGGTTATTCACGAACATTTTTAATCCGAAGTCTTACTATGTCAGGACATGAATTGCTTGACAATATACGCGACAATAAAGTATGGAAAAAAACTAAAGAAACTGCATCCAAATTCACTTCGGTTTCCTTAAAAATACTGTCTTCTGTTGCTGCAAATTTACTTACAAATATGATTAACCAATCATTATAATTTTTCATTTTGGAACAAATGTAAAATCAGTTGTAACCACCGCTATCTTGTTAGCGTCCCAATCAATTTTTACTTTCGTTGTCTGTTCTGTCACATCAACACCATTAATAATAATTTCATTATTCTCTCGGTTCTCTGAATCGAGAGTTATTTTTATTTTTGGTTTCATTTTCTCACCTACCTTCTTTTGACATATTTTTCAACATTTGTTATACTCAACTCGAAAGGAGGGAAAAAATTGGACAGAAACATTATTGCACACGATATTACAATCAAACTATTAGAAAACGGTATAACTGCAAACGAAGCCGTGAATAAATATTTCGAATTGTTACCAACGGTAAGAAAAGCAGTTGATGAACATCTTGATAATCAACCTCTGCCAAAGGTTGAAGTTGTAAAACGTCCTTTTTAAATCTCAATTTTAAGAAATGCGTCTGAACTGCTTTCAATTAACTGTTCGCATATATTTAAAATCATCTTGCTATCTGCCACACTTTGTATATCAATTTTTAGGATTTCAAGTATGGCAGATACTTTTTTTGTGTTATTGTGACCAATAACACGCACCATTCTCTCATAATCCAAATTGTTGGGTTCAGATAATAAGTCTTCAATTCTATTCTTGTTCATCATTTCCACCCCCTTACTAATTTATTGGCTGTCCATATTGATTGATTAAGTCTAAATAGATAACCTGCTAATACAGTCCATTTTTGTAATATTTTGACATTTAAAATGTTTCTTGTTATACTTCAATAAATACTAATAAGGTAGGAAAAATTATGAAAATAATAATCAGTAATATCAATTACGATGAATTTCGCTCATGGATTTCTTTGCTTTTTTCGCTGTTTTCTTTACTAATTGCCTTTTATACAATATTAATAAACAGAAAACATCTCGATGTCACAATCGAAGATGAATATTCAATTATTAAAGAAGTATATCGCGATGATGATGCTTTTCTTTCTCATGCTCCAACATACACAGTTCCAAATGGATATATCGGAATGGTTATTTACATCAAAGTTGTAAACCCATCCCCAAATAATATTGCTTTTTTTGATCTATCCATAATTGATAAAGACACTAATCAACTTGTTCAACAAATTGTTAAAGGAAATTTACACATAAGTAAAAATAACCCTGCTTTTTCTTATGCGGGATTTAACAGAACCAACTGCATAAGATTAAATCTGCTTGATTCGAATTATGGCATGTTTGAGGCTAATTCATTTAAAAGAATAGAACTAGTTGCTATTGTTCCTGAAACTTCAAAAGAAATAACGGTCTCATTTAAGATTGCAAAAAGCACTATTCTCAAAAATAAAAATGCAACATTAAGGGCACACTTTAAATCTTATTCTCACAATTTTTTTATAAATCCAAACTCTAACTGTTCAAATATTTCTATACTTGGAGTAAATACAAACACAAACATTGACAATCAAAGCGATTAAAGAAACGTAAAATGCGATTTTATTTATCATTAGAAATTCTCCTTTCCTCCCGCTGCTCGTTTATAGGTTGGTTGCGTATTACACAACTTTTTAACTAAAAAAATATTTATTCAATTCTTTTTCTATATTCAGTATATGGGATAATTTTTCAATTTCATCTTGTCTGAATCCTCTTTTGCCGCAAACCTTATCATTTAGAGAAGATGGCGAAATTCCAAGCAATTTCGCAACATCAGATTGAATATAACCGCATTCAACTATTCTTCCTTTTAATAGATTTACATTAGTCATTAAATCACCTCCGTTGTTGTTTAATGCACAACTTACATTTTTACCTTATCACATTAATGTTGTCTTGTCAACAACTTTTTTAAAAATTTCTCTAAAAAATTGACAATCACACTACTTTGTGTTATTGTATTTCAAAGAGAGGTATTTTTATGACAATATTTGAACGAATTAAAACATTGCGGAAAGAGAAAGGACTAACTCAAACTGAACTTGCAAAGGCAATAGGTTATAAAGATAAAAGTGTTATCTCCCATATTGAACGTGGAGAACAAAACTTATATCAAGACAAAATTAAGGCGATTGCTGATGCACTGGATGTCAGTCCCGGATATCTAATTAATGGTTATGAAGAAACCGATGAAAAACTGAACAAACTTGTCGATATATATAATCAACTTAGTGATGAAAACAAAAATAAATTGATTGAGTTAGCCGAATTATATAATAAATCTAATCAATAATATTTTGCTCTTTTTCAAGCAGTTCTAATGCATATCTTAATAAACCATCTAATTGTTCATTGTTAAGATTATTAATCATTGTGACAAATTCATTTATTTCCTCTCTAGGAATTTGATTTGTTTGTTTCATTATGTAACGCTCCTTCTTGTCGAACTTGTGTTCTAATACTGTTATAACACAACTATTTCAAAATTCAAAGCCCCTTATACGTTGGTGTCCGTATTTTTGGACTTCCGCAAGAAATTAAAATATTTTTCTTGACATGATTTTGTGTTTTCGATATATAGTGCCAAGTTTCGACAAATAGTGACATATTTGTCCTGTATAATGGACGGAAATTTATTTTTCCATATAAAACAAGTCACTTGGAGAACATCCGAGTGCTTCTGCGAGTTGACAGATAACTCGTACTGTCGGGTTTCCTGTACCGTTTTCAATCATATTTATTGTTGATTTGCCTACTCCCGACTTTATTTCCAAAGCACGAAGAGACATCTTTTTCTCTTTGCGAACTTCATATAATCTATATACTATTTTCATAAAAAATCACCGAGAATATTTTTCCCGGTGTTAGTAATTAAATTCAAAATTACATAATGGAGGATATTAATGTTTATTGTTTCAGAAATAAAAAAGATCCTGAACATATCGTTCAGAATCTCAAAAATAAACTAAAAAATAAGTCAACCCCAGGGGCAAAGGAATTCTAAGCAAATGCCTACTCCTATTCAGGAACCCAGCCTAATCCTTCACGAGTTAACTTATTTATATTATATCCGCAAAGTTCAATTTTATCAATAAAGTCAAACAATTATTTGTTTAACCTCCTATATAATATTTTTTGATTGCTGATAACAAGCAAGAGGTTAAATACCTCCAAATACATATAAATAAAAAATCGACCTCTTGACTCAACAATTAAAGCCAAGAGGTCTTTTATAAAAGGTTTCATCTTACCTCAACTACAATATAACACAACACCGGATAAAAAACAAGAAAAATTTTCACAAAAGGGGTGATTGCTTGAAAAAGTATAACTATAAACAAAAGAAAATAACCATTCAGGAACCCGATGGAACCACAAAACGAAAAACGATATATGCAAAAACCGAAAAAGAATTAAAGGAAAAAATCAAAAAAGCAGAAAAAGAAGCAGAAGACAACCTTTATAAAACACTTCATCCTCTTTTTAATGATGTTGCTGACGAATGGAATGAAGTCCACGAAAGCGGAATAAGCCATTATACTTATTCTTGTTATCAGGCACCTCTTAATGATTTGAAATCTGAATTTGAAAATATGCAAATAACAGATATTACCTCCCAGGATATCCAGCAACTCATAAATTCCATGCACAAGAAAGGTTTTGCAAAACACACTTTGGCATTAAGAAAAATCGTTGCAACGCAGATCTTTGACTATGCCATAATTGAGAAAAAAGGTGTAAAATTCAATCCTGTCAATGCTGTTAAAATTCCGAGAAGTGCACCCACAAAAAATATTGATATTCCTTCAGATAAAGAAATAAACATTGTCAAGCAATCCGTTGATGCCCCTTTCGGTCTGTTTGCTTATCTGGTTTTATATACCGGCTGCAGGCGCGGAGAAGCCCTTGCACTAAAATGGGATGACATTGATTTTGAGAACGATTTAATTCATATAAATAAAGTTGTAGTATTTAAGTACGGAAAACCCGAAATAAAACACCGTGCCAAGTCTAAGGACGGCATACGTTCTGTACCGCTTCTCGCTCCGTTGAAAAGCGTTTTGAAGAAAGGGAAAGGATTTATATTCAATATCAACGGAAATCCCCTAACACTCAGTCAGTTCAACTCAAACTGGAATAAATACATTAGAGCAACAGGCTTAACACTCTCTCCTCATCAACTCAGACATGCTTTTGCAACAATATGTTTTGATGCAGGTATCGAAGCAAAAGATGCTTCAGAAATTTTAGGACATTCTAAAATTCAACTTACTCTTGATGTATATACGCACATAAGAAAGAGCCGAAAAAAAGAAACATTTGATAAACTCAATAATTATCTTACCGAAACAACATAAAAATTTAAGACAAATTTAAGACACTTTTTTGTAAATTTATGTTTTTAGGTGCTTAAAAATGCACATATGTTTTATAAAATAAAATTGAAAACACAAAAAGAAAAATCCCCACATACCGTTAATTTATGCGGTAAATGGGGATTTTTTGGCGCAGGGCAAGGGATTCGAACCCTCGAGTACTCGTTGAAGCACTACACGATTTCCAATCGTGCTCCTTCGGCCAGCTCGGACAACCCTGCATATTGCACTGGTATTATAACGCACACAGAATAAAATTGCAAGATTATTTTTGAGCAATTTTTAGTTCATCGCCAAAGTAAAGCGTATTTGAAGGAAAGGCAAGTTCAATACTGCTACTGTCGGCATACGCTTTGATTGCAAGGTTCAGATTATTTTTAAAATTCTGATAATCCGCATATTTGATTGTATCAACATAAAAAAACATATTCATTTCAAGGGCATTGGTTCCGTATTCCGAAAAATTCACTCTGACATCATCTTTTAAAACATTATCAAATGTATCAATGATTTTTTTCAGACCTGCGCTGAAATTTTCTATATCCTCTCGGCTATGCTTATAATTTATCCACAGAGTTTCTTCAAACGAACGTTTTTTCATTCTGGTCCAGTTCGTAATTGCGGCGCCTGCCATCACCGTGTTGGGATATATTTTTTCACTTCCGTCAACCGCTCTGACCCTCGTTGTTCTGATTTTTATATCCTCAACGGTTCCCGTTTCTCCGTTAATTTCAATAACATCATCAACCTCAAAAGGCTTATCAAAAATGATTATAAATCCCGAAAGCATATTTTCAACCGTATCTTTGCAGGCAAAAGCAACAGCGACCCCGCCGATACCCAATGCAGCAAATATACGGCTTGCAGAAATCCCGAACTGTTCAAGTATCAGAAGCACGGCAATAACTGCAACAGCACCTTTTGAGATATTGCTGATAAACTTAACTGCTGTTTTCTTTGTTTTTGACACATCGCCTTTAAGAACAACTGAATAATCACTGTTGATAAGATTAACTGCACCCCACGAAACAAAAAGAATCAGACCGAGTTTGATAACCACAAGCGCAATCTTTCGTGCCTCACCTGACGGTGCAATAATTTCCGTTCCTGCATACAGACCGAGAACGGCAATGAAAAAAGCCAGTGGTTTGGTTAAAGAATTTTTTATCGCCCTTTGCGCTTTTTCTCCGCTGCCTTTAAAAATTCTGCACAAAAGCCACACAAGTGTTTTTGAAATATGATTTCTGAAAACAACAAGCAAAAGAAAAACCAATGCCGAAACAATAAGCCTTATAAGCATATCCTCTTCATTTTCAACGCCTTCGATTCCGCTTGTAATTTTACTCAAAAAAGAAAAGAAAAAATCTCTCATAATAAATCTCCGTAAAAACTTATATCATTCTAAAAAGTGTTTTTTAATATTTCGTTACCATCTTTCAAATCGTTTTCAATACATTCTATAAAATCATCGGGAATAATGTAACATTCAACAGTATACGCCTTTGGTGAGCCGTCAGGATGAATTTGGTCATCTGAAATATGCGTTGTGATTACCCACTGCCCATTCACTTTGCCCATATATCCGGCAAAATTTGTTGCAACAGGGCATTCATTATAACTTAAATAAACCTGTTTCATTTTCTGATTATCATTAAGTAAAAAGATTCCCTCTGTTTCATACGCAAAGTCCGTTTTACGCTTTGCAATAATTCTGCTGAATTCGCAACAGAATTCTTTATCTGTTATATAATAACCATCCCATACAACCGCAGAAATTGTTCCGCCTGTTGGTATAACATAATCTTCATTTACATATAAATACTGATCAAGGAACTGTCTTGCAACAATAAAGTTGTGCGTACTATCCTCCTCAACTTCATGAATATTCCATCCGTTTTTTGTTTTGGCAATTCTTTTTCCCTGACTGTATTCACCATAACACATTACATATGTATCACCGTTATAATATACCTCTTCGCCGTTAAATTCAGCCGAACGGTCAACAGAAAAATAATAAACGCCTGACAACACAAATACCGCAACCATCAAAACAGCAAATAGTATTCCGGAAATTCTGACAATCTTTTTCAAGAACTCACCACACATAAAAATTCATCAAAGCAAAAAGGTGATTTACAGTTTAAGACTGCAATCACCTTTATATTTTATATTAGTATGAATTATTAGTCAAGCGCCTGGTAATAGGCTGAAAAACTGTTTAACTTTTCCTCAAACTTATCTTTTGTCTGTTCTTTAGGAACTTCGATGGGATAACTGCCCGTAAAACAGCCATCACATAAACCGCATTCTGAACGGAAAGCAAGTTTATGCGTTGCCTCTATCGAAAGATAGCCAAGACTGTCAACACCGATTTCTTTTGCAATATCTTCTGCACTGTTAAATTTACAGGCAATCAGATTTTCCTGAGAGTCAACATCCGTTCCGAAGAAACAGGGATATTTAAACGGAGGTGATGAAATTCTCATATGAACCTCTTTCGCCCCTGCCTCGCGGAGAAGATTTACAATTCTGGCACAGGTTGTTCCGCGGACAATGGAATCATCAATCATAATAACTCTTTTTCCCCTGATATTTTCTTTAACAACATTAAGTTTTATTCTTACCGCATCTGAACGGAGGCTTTGGGTAGGTTCAATAAAACTTCTTCCTATATATCTGTTTTTTATAAAACCCACACCATAGGGAATACCGCTTTCGTTTGCATAACCAAGTGCGGCATCAAGTCCGGAATCAGGAACACCTATAACAATATCTGCATCAACAGGATGCTCTTTGGCAAGAAATGCACCGGCACGCATTCTTGCATGCTGAACCGATGTGTTTTCAATAACAGAATCGGGACGTGCAAAATAAATATATTCAAACACGCACATTGAACTTTTGCCTTTGCAATGGGTTTCAATGGATTTTACACCGTCTCTGCCGATGACAACAATCTCACCCGCTTTTATATCGCGAACAAATTCTGCCCCTAAAGTATCAAGCGCACAGGTTTCTGAAGAAACGATCCATGCGCCATCATCTGTTTTGCCGAGACAAAGCGGTCTGAAACCATTCGGGTCACGAAAGGCAATCAGTTTTGTTGCCGTCATAACAACACAGGAATATGCGCCTCTGATGCTATGCATAACTTTTTCAACTGCTTCTTCGGTGCTTTTGCTTGTAAGCCTTTCGGAAACGATTGAATACGCGATTGACTCGGTATCGGAAGTACCATGAAAAATTGCACCTTTCAGTTCAAACTTTTTTCTTAAATCAGGTGCATTAACAAGATTTCCGTTGTGAGCAACTGCAAGATTACCCTTAATATGGCGGATAACAAGAGGCTGAATATTATTGGCATTCTTTCCGCCTGTTGTTGAATAGCGAACATGGCCTATTGCCATATTACCTGTTGATAGATAGTTAAGACGTTCTCTTGTAAAAACATCGGGCACAAGGCCGTCACCCTTATGATGCCTGAAAACGCCGTCATCATTCACTGCAATGCCGCAGCATTCCTGCCCTCTATGCTGCAAAGCATAAAGAGCAAGATAAGCCGAATGGGCAACATCCGTTGTTTTTGTTTCAAAAATGCCGAAAACTCCGCATTCTTCGTGAAGATTATTAAACATTGTTTCTCCTAATTAATTTGCCGTATAAAGATTTGCATATGGTCTTGAAGTTGCAGGAACAAGTTTTTTAAAGGGTTTTGACATAATTTCTTTAAAATCCGTGCCGAAATATCTGCAGTATTTTTTTACATATCCTTCAAGTTCCTTTTTATCTGCTTCATTCAGAGAAACAATCTTTATATTCTCACTGAGGTTTTCTTTAGGAAAACTTCCTCTGACAAATATTTTTCCGCCGTGCATGCCTGATGCACAGTGCGTACCGAAAAGTTTTTCTCCTCTTTTAAGACCGAGACCGAGAAGAACGATAGTTCCCCCTGCCATATATTCACCCAAAAACGAGCCTGCATTATTGCCGATAACAAGAACGGGGCGCATACTGCGAAACTCTTTCATATGTATGCCGCCGCGGCAGGCCACATTGTCTTTAACATAAATCTGACCGTCACGCATACCATAACCGAGGGCATCTCCTGAATGACCGTGAATAATAATTTCGCCGCCGTTCATTGTATTGCCGACTGCATCCTGACCGTTGCCGTGTACAACAACTTTTCCTCCGTTAAGATAACAAGCCATATCATTTCCGGGAGTTCCCCACACTTCAATCGTTTTGCCCTCATCAAGTGCACAGCCGATATAACGCTGGCCATTGACATCCTTAACCGTTACTTTATTCTTATTTTCAAGGCTTTTCTTAATCTGAGCGTTTATCTCTTCATAGCGTGTAAGTCCTGCTTCAATCGTCATATATTAACGCCCCCTCTCAGTTTTGAAATTCTTGTTTCTTTATCAAACATAAACAGTGACGGTGTTTCCATAATATCTTTTTCAAGCGTATCAAGGCTGATTTTATTTGAAATAAGACTTGTATATATACCTGCATTTTCACTTGAATTTATAAGCACGTAACCGACAAGCCTGTCGCCCTCAAACACAAGGCGCTTATAGGAACTGCCATCCTGCTTTATTTGATCGGAATACGGTTCACCCCCGGCATTAATAAGACCGCATGTGCAAATTCTCAGTCCGAAAAAATCTATAGCATTTACGCTGTATGTTCCGCCGGTTTTTAAATCCCGGCCTGCCATTTGGGCACCGGCAGCAGTTCCTTGCTGCACTGCATTCGGCCAAAGGGCTATTATTTTCTTTGAGCCGTCAAGCATATCTTTTGAAACACAGCAGTCACCCGCTGCATAGATATCTTTATCACTCGTCTGCATTGTTTCATAATCGGTAATAATTCCCCTGTCAACTTCAAGCCCTGCCTTCTCAGCAAGATCAACACAAGGCCTTACACCAACTGCAAGAACAAGCAAATCACATGCAAGTTTTTTTCCGTCTTTAAGTGTTACCGCTGTTATTTCTTTTCCTTTTGATGATGCTTTTACAACTGTATTGCCAAGATGAAATTTTATGCCGTTTTCTTCAAGATGCTTTTTAACCTGTTTTGAAGATACTTCGTCAAGAATTGACGGCAAAACCCTTGGTGAAAGTTCAACAACATCAACACTTTTGCAAATTTTTACAAGTCCTTCAGCGGCTTTCATACCGATAAGCCCGGCACCGATTACAACCGCTCTTGTTTTATTACATGCAAGTTTTTTTATCTGTTTTGCCGAAGCAATATCAAGAAAAGTAAGCGCATTTGACTTGCCGGAAACATTTTCCATGGGAGGCACAAAGGGTTTTGAGCCTGTGCAGAAACACAATTTATCATAGAAATAATTTTTTCTGCCTGCTTTAACGATTTTATTTTCTGTATCAACTGCCGTTACCTTTGAAGCGGTTACAATATCAATCTTCTGCGATTTATAATAGGCAGATTTTCTGAGAGGCATATCGTTTTCTTTAACTTTGCCTTTAAGGTAATAACTGATTGACGGTCTTGAATAAGGAAGATATTCTTCTTCGGTAAGAACGGTTACAGCAGATTCTTTATCATATTTTCTGATAGATTCAGCCGCTGCAAGACCTGCAGCAGATGCTCCGATAATAACATAATTCATTAATCAGCACCTCCTGTTTCAAGCCATAAAAGGGCATTGTTCGGGCAGTTTTTTACACAGGCGGGTTCCTCACCGCCGCATAAATCACACTTAAAAGCAATGCTGCCTGTTTTTATACAACCAACGGGGCAAACAGCAAGACAAGTCATACAGCCTATACACTTATCCTCATTGACAGAAACAATTCCTGTTTTTTTATCTTTGGTCATTGCCCCTGTAATGCAAGCCTTAACACATGCAGGATCATCACAATGACGGCAGTTTACGGCAACAGACACAATCTTGTCACCATAAACGGAAATTCTGCTGACAGGAGCAGGATTTTCAACTTTATATGCCTTAACCACATCTTTTGATTTTGAATGATTTGTTTTGCAGTAAACCTCGCAGAGACGGCAGTTTACGCAAAGTTCTTCTCTTGCAAACACTTTTTTCATATTCTCTGCCTCCTATTCTCCTGCGTGTTTTATTCCGAGGATTTCAAGTTCTTTTTCCGTTAAACCGATACCTCTGAGCATAAGTCTGTTTCCTCTTAAAGAGTCGATGGAATTTATACCCATACCGCCCATTATTTCTTTTATTTCGTGATTCCATGCATGAATCAGATTCATTACTCTTATATGAGCAATTTCAGGATTAAGACGCTTTGTTAAATCAGGTCTCTGCGTTGCAATACCCCAGTTGCATTTTCCTGTATTGCAGGTCTGACACATATGGCATCCCATTGCAATAAGAGGAGCAGAAGCAATATAACAGGCATCTGCACCAAGAGCAATAGCCTTAACTATATCAGATGAGCAGCGGAAAGACCCTGCCGCAACAAGCGATACGGTTGAACGTATTCCCTCATCACGAAGTCTCTGATCTGCTGCGGCAAGGGCAAGTTCAACAGGAATACCGACATTATCGCGAATACGTGTCGGAGCGGCACCTGTTCCGCCTCTGAAACCGTCAATAACAATTATATCGGCACCTGCTCTTGCACAGCCTGATACGATAGCGGCCGCGTTATGAACAGCAGCAATTTTAACGGATACAGGCTTTTTGCCGTCTGTTGCCTGTTTAAGCGACCATATTAACTGGCGTAAATCTTCTATTGAATAAATATCATGATGAGGTGCAGGAGAAATGGCATCGGAACCCTCCGGAATCATACGGGCATTTGATACTTCAACATTAACTTTTTCACCGGGCAGATGCCCGCCGATACCCGGTTTTGCACCCTGACCGATTTTTATTTCAACAAATTTTGAGTTTTCAAGATATCCTTTGTGTACACCAAATCTTCCCGATGCAACCTGAACAACAGCACAGTCACCGTAATCGGCAAGATCAGGATGAAGACCGCCTTCACCTGTATTAAACAATGTTCCGAGTTTTTTTGCCGCCATTGCCAGTGATTTTTGGGCATTGAGCGAAATTGAACCGAAACTCATAGCCGAAAACATAATAGGTGTTTCAATCATAACCTGAGGCGGCATTTTTGTTATTGATTTGCCTTTTCCCTCAACCTCAAGTTTTTCAGGTTTTCTGCCAAGAATGGTGCGTATTTCCATCGGCTCTCTTAACGGGTCGATAGACGGGTTTGTTACCTGAGATGCATTGAGCAGAATTTTATCCCAGTAAATCGGATACGCCTTAGGGGTTCCCATTGCCGAAAGAAGCACAGAGCCGGTTTCTGCCTGACGGCAGATTTCCTGCTGATACTGCGCAGTCCAGTTTGCATTTTCACGATAGTCACAAACATATTTTTCTATTCTAAGTGCACCTGTGGGGCAGAGATCAACGCAGCGGTGACATGCCACACAGTTGTTTGAATTGCAAAGCACTGTTTTGCCGTCATCATCAAAATAATGACATTCGTTTGAACACTGGCGCACACAGCAGCCGCAGTCAATACAAAGAGATTTATCACGTACTACCGTAAATCTTCGCGGAATATAATGAATCATCAGTCTTCCACCTCCGTATCCATTTCAAGAGGAATAAATACAGGTTCTGCACCTGATACAGACCATACCTTTTCAGGGTCGGGGCATATAATTCTGATTGCAGATTCTTCTGAAGCAAAATATGCCCTGTTGCCTTTTGTTGCAGCAGTAAGCGAACGAAGTTTCAGGCGGTCATTAATTGCCAGCAGACCCTTGTTTGAACCGAGAATAACCGAAAACGGACCGTTGACAAGCGCACCGTTATAAATGGAACGGAGATTTGTGAAATACTCTTTCTTATCCGCATCCATTCTGTCGATTTCCTCCCATTCGGGAGCAGTGAGAACATCGGCAGCAACCTCTATAGGCAGATTGTGATGGCGCAGCAAATGGTCAAAAAGATATGTAATAACTTCGGTATCTGTCTGCATTGTGCAAATATAACCAAACTGTTCAATATATCTTCTGTTAGCATCATAAGAAGAAATTTCACCGTTATGAACGATTGACCAATCAAGAATATTGAATGGGTGCGAACCGCCCCACCAGCCGGGCGTATTTGTAGGAAATCTTCCGTGTGCAGTCCATATATATGCCTCATACTGATCAAGCATATAAAACTCGCCGACATCTTCAGGATAACCGACTGCTTTAAAACAGCCCATATTTTTTCCGCTTGAAAAAATATAAGCACCTTCTATTTCATTGTTCACTCTTGTAACACACTGGGCAACATATTCCTGTTCATCAAGACGGGCATTTTTCATACGAACCCTGTTTGCCTTGCCGAAATAGCGCCATATATCAGGTCCCTTTTCTATGCTTTCAACCTGCTTTGTGGGTATTCTCTCGGCAACGTCAATATTAAAATGCCTGAAAAGATAATCTTCACATTCTTTTCTTGCCTGCGAACTTTCAAAAAACACATGGATGGCATATTCATCCTTATGCTCGGGATATATGCCGTAAGCGGCAAAACCGCCTCCGAGGCCGTTTGAACGGTCATGCATAAGTGCAATGGATTTAATAATTTCCGAACCGTTTATGCGTTTGCCTTTTCTGTCGATTATAGCGGCAATGGCACAGCCGGAAGGAATTCTTATTTCTCCCTCTCTGAGCATAATCACATCTCCTTAAATAATTTATCAACAATTAAATTTTACACCTAAAAAGCATTTTACGTCAATTATTCAGGATATAGAAAATATTTCAAAATCAGAAGTTGTTTATGTATAATATCACATATATTTTTCATATTTTTGTATATTTATAACATATTTATTGTATTTTTAGTATATTTATAAAAATAGCGATTCTGCCGTTTTACAGACAGAACCGCCTCTCAACTCATTTTATTCAAACATCGTCTTCGCCTTGCAAGGCATCATATCCATGCTCCCCGGTACGAACTTTAACAACATCATCAACGTCATAAATAAAGATTTTACCGTCACCGATATTGCCCGTATAAAGCACCTTTCGCGCTGTTTCAACAACAGAACTTACAGGAACAGCAGACACAACCATTTCAAGTTTCATCTTAGGCATAAGGTTGAGTTCCTCAATCTCTACGCCACGGTATTTTCTCACATGACCTTTCTGCGTTCCGCAGCCCATAACATTCGTAACAGTCATTCCCGTAACACCGATAGAATTCATTGCCGTTTTGATTTCCTCAAATTTAGCAGGATTAAACACCATAACAATTTTTGTCAGAACAGCATTTTCATTTGTTGTGTATGTTTCAACGGGAACAGCCTTTTCAACAGATGCTGCAGGCTTAACTGCACTGCCGCTGTTTGACGGAGCATATCCTGCAACAGGCATGAAATCAGCATACGCTGAGGGAAGATTATGTTCTGTTGCATCAAGACCTTTTATTTCCTCTTCTTCAGTAACTCTGAGCCCGATTGTCTTTTTAATCAGGAAGAATACAATCATCATTGTAACGGCAGTCCATGCAGCAACGCTGACCAAGCCAAGCAACTGTACACCCAACTGGCTGAAACCTCCGCCATAGAAAAGACCTTTTCCGACACCATCCTGTCCCGTTGAAAAAAGACCTACAGCAATAGTTCCCCACATGCCGTTTGCCATATGAACCGCAACCGCACCGACAGGGTCATCAATATGAAGTTTTTTATCAAGAAGTTCAACAACAACCACAACAAGAATACCTGAGAAGGCGCCGATAATCATTGAACCCAACGCATCTGTGCAGTCACACGAAGCAGTAATAGCAACAAGTCCCGCAAGAGAGGCATTAAGTGACATTGAAACATCCGGTTTGCCGTCTTTAATCCATGTAAAGCACATTGTAACAACAGTTGCTATTGCAGGAGATAAGGTTGTTGTAACAAAAATAGATGCAAGAGAATCAACAGATGTTGCTGCCGCACCATTAAAACCATACCAGCCGAACCAAAGAATAAATACGCCCAAAGCACCGAGAGTCAGACTGTGACCCGGAATAGCCTTTGCTTTCTTTTTGCCTGTTTTTTTATCAACCTTATACTTGCCGATACGCGGGCCAAGAAAAATTGCACCGATAAGAGCGGCTATACCGCCAACCATATGAATTGCACATGAACCTGCAAAATCGTGAAAACCACGAACAACAAGCCAGCCTTCGGGATTCCATACCCATCCGGCTTCAATCGGATACACAACAGCAGAAATCACCGCAGAGTAAACGCAGTATGACAAAAATTTTGTGCGTTCTGCCATGGCACCCGAAACAATCGTTGCCGCAGTTGCACAGAACACAAGATTAAACAGAAAACTTGACCAGTTTTCGGCATTGCCCGCATAATCGGTAAGAAGACCGAGCGTAGGCATTCCCACAAGACCGCCTAAACATTCTTCGCCCATCATCAGACCGAAACCGAGCAGTATAAAAACAACTGCTCCGATACAAAAATCCATCAGGTTTTTCATTATGATGTTACCTGCATTTTTTGCCCTGGTAAAACCACTTTCCACCATTGCAAAACCGCACTGCATAAAGAACACCAAAACCGCACCAATCAAAAACCAGACTCTGAACAGTTCGCCGTTAACGGCTGAAATAATTGTTTCCATACTCATTATTTTATCCTCCTTTTAAGTATGTAAAAAACAAAAAGGGCACCCGTACATAAGTACGGGCACCCCATTGTGCCGAAAAATGAACCGACGCCTGCGTTTTCGCAAACGCCGGTTTTAATGGCATAAAGCCACAAAGAGAGGGCTGATTAATATCTGGTGATATATTCATCAATTTCCCACTGAGAAATTTTTGTTCTGTATCTGTCCCACTCTGCTTTTTTGCCTTCGGTATATGCATTGAATACGTGATCCCCTACTGTTTCCTTAATAAACGGATCTTCTTCAGATGCTTTTACAGCCTCTTCAAGTGAACCGGGAAGACATTCAATACCTTGCTTTTTAAGTTCGCTTACAGAAAGATCAAACACATTGTAATCAACAGCAGGAACAGGCTGCATATCTTTCTTGATACCATCAAGACCGGCAGCAAGACAAAGAGCCATTTCAAGATAAGGGTTACAACTCGGGTCAGGTGAACGAAGTTCTACACGGGTACCCATACCTCTTGAGGCAGGAATACGAACAAGAGAAGAACGGTTTGATGCAGACCATGCAATATAAGTTGGTGCTTCATAACCCGGAACAAGTCTCTTATAGGAGTTAACTGTCGGGTTTGCATAAACTGTAAGGCCCTTAACGTGAGCCATAATACCGGCAATAAAGTTGTGGGCAATTTTACTTAAACCGTCTTCACTTTCAGGATCATAGAAAGCATTAACAACTTTTCCGTCTTCGGTTTTCTTCATAAGTGACATATTGGTATGCATACCCGAACCGTTTATTCCGTAAATTGGCTTCGGCATAAATGTTGCATGCAAGCCGTGTTTTCTTGCATATGTTTTTACAACATATTTGAATGTCATTACACGGTCGGCAGATGTCATAACTTCACCGAACTTAAAGTCAATTTCGTGCTGTCCTTCTGCAACCTCGTGGTGAGAAGCCTCAATGGTGTAACCCATTTCCTCAAGCGCAAGGCAGATATCACGGCGGCAGTTTTCACCAAGGTCAGCATTAAGATCAAAATATCCGCCCTCGTCACCTGTTGTGGTGGTTGGCTTACCGTCTTCATCAAGTTTAAAGAGGAAGAATTCACATTCAGGACCTACGTTAAATGTATAGCCGAGATCAGCGGCATCGTCCATAACTTTCTGCAGCACATTTCTCGGATCACCAAGAAACGGAGTTTTATTATCTGCACAGTATACAGAACAGATAAGACGCGCTGTCTGAGCATTCTGATGTTTTCTCCACGGAAGAATGGTCCATGAATCATAATCGGGATGAAGGTACATATCAGACTCATCTATACGAACAAATCCATCGATTGATGAACCGTCAAACATACACTCATTATCGAGTGCCTTTTCGAGTTGAGATCTTGTAATTGCAACGTTTTTCATAATTCCGAATACATCCGTAAACTGAAGTCTGATAAATTCAACGTTGTTTTCGTCTGCACTTTTAAGTATGTCTTCTTTTGTGTACTTACTCATAATGTAAATACTCCTCTCTGATAAAAATTCAAACAATATTTGTATAATAAAAAACAGGGCACTCCGCCTTTAACGGAACGCCCTTGTTCTTACTACATTGTCATTATATACCTATGCGCAAACATTTGTCAACAAAAACAATCAATTTTGTTTATTTTTATTGTGCTGTATCAACTGACACTATATTTTTTGTGCAAAATAAACAGTTATTACTTTGCAAGAACATTTTCTTCAATAAAATGATTTATATAATCATAAACCTCTTCTTTATTCAGTTCATTAAGAATTTCGTGCCTTGCATCTTCATAAAGTTTGATCTCAACTTTGCTGTGACCTGTGGCAACAAGACGGTCATATATTTCCTGAACACCTTTTGAATAGTTGCCGACAGGATCCATTGAACCGCTGATTAAAAGAACAGGCATCTGATTATGAACATTTGAATACCATTTTTCGCTGTTGCAGTCCATAACAAGTTTGGCAAGATCCTGATAACCCATTGCAGAAAATGTAAATCCGCAGTATTCATCAGCAACATATTCATCAATCGTTTTCTGATCTCTGCTGCCCCAGTCATAATGGGTTCTGTGCTCAAAAGGTTTGTCATAGGCACCAAAACCGATTTTCTGAATCATTTCCGATTTATATGTTTTCCCTTTAATCGCACCAACAAAATCAGTAAGTGCAATGCTGACTTTGGCAAGTGGATTTGAACCGGATGTTCCGATAAATACAGCGCCGTCAAAACAGTTGCCGTATTCGTTTATAAAACAGCGCATAACCAAACTGCCCATTGAATGGCCGCATATAATATAAGGTTTTTCGGGATATTCTCTTTTGGCAATATCCATAAGCGTTTTGGCATCGGCAATAATATTTTTATATCCGTTATCATCACCGAAATAACCAAGCATTTCTTTGTCTGAATTTGATTTTCCGTGGTTAATCATATCATTCATAAACACGGCATAACCCATATCGGTAAAAGCCTTGATACAGTTTTTATATCGTCCGCAGTGTTCCGCCATGCCATGATGAATCTGAAGAACAGCCTTGATATCATCGCTGTTATCAGGTGACCACTGCCATGCTTTTATTTCGCAAAGCCCTGATATACTTGGAAAAGAATATGCTTTTGTTTTCATAAAAATACCCCTCTTAATTATATATGTATTAAATTATTCTTCATCTTCGCAAATATCCGATGTGCAGTGACAGCATTTCACTGCGTCAAGCGGAATCTCACCTTTGCAGAACGGGCAGATTTTGGTTGTGGGCTCAGCAGGTTTTTCTTCTTTTCTGCCGATTGACATTGCCTTGTTTACAACCTTAACCATACAGAAAATAATAAGAGCCATAATCAGAAAATTGATAACTGCAGAAAGGAACGCACCGTAATCAATAAAATTACCTGTGCCGAAAAGTTCAATTTTGCCCTGAATTTCAGCACCGCCCACACAGTTTATCAACGGATTTATGATGTTATCCGTAAGAGATGTTACAATAGCGGAAAAAGCACCGCCGATAATAACACCGACTGCAAGATCCATTACATTGCCTTTTGAAATAAACTCCTTAAATTCTTTGATAAACTTTTTCATATTTTTACCTCTTTTCTTTAATTTTCCTTTTTCATAATATCATATTACACCGGTAAAATCAAACGGCGGAATATACTTTTCATCAGCAGAACCAAGTTCCTGAACAAAAAGTTTGTCAACTCCCTTTGAAAGCGCATAATCAAGTACCTTATCATATTCACGCTGTGTTATTTTACGGTTCAGTTCAGGAGCAGTACTCAAATCTCCGCACGGAATATACTGCGCCATTAGTGAAAAATATGTATCCCCGAAATTTTCACAGAACCAATCTATTATCTCAAGAGAAGAATTCGTATTTTTCGGCAGAATAAGATGACGGACAATCAAACCGCTTTTCATCATTTCGCCGTCAAAACTGTCTTTCACCTGTCTGCGCATCTCTTTAATTGCTTTGCAGGCGGTTTCAAAATAATCGGGTGCAGATGAATATTTCATTGCCCTGTCATTTCTGCTGTATTTTAAATCAGGCAGATATATATCTACTAATCCGTCAAGTTTTTTCAGTGTTTCAACACTCTCGTACCCGCCGCTGTTATAAACCACCGGAACAGGACATTTCCACTGTGAAAGCACCTTTGCAAGCCGTTCGGCATAATGCGTGGGATTGACAAGATTAATATTATTTGCACCCTGTTCTATCAGTTTTTCAAATATGGAAACAAGTTCTTCATCGCTTATATCAATGCCCTTGTTCTCTCTGCTGATTTCATAATTCTGGCAAAACAGGCACCTAAGATTGCAGCCGCTGAAAAACACGGTGCCGCTGCCGTTTTTGCCGCTGATACAGGGTTCTTCCCAATAATGGAGCGCCGCTCTTGCCACCCTGAAATTTTCTTTGCTGCGGCAATAACCGATATTGACTTTTCTGTCAGCACTGCAGTGTCTCGGGCAGATAGAACAAATCATAAAAGAGCCTTGTAAATATCGCCTTTCTTATAAGATGAAAGAGCGGCAACTTCTTTTGCGGCACTGTTGACTGACAAGCCGTTTTCTACAAGAGATTTTGCCATTGAAACAGCGTCCTCCATTGTCATTTCTTTACCGGGTATATTTTTTTTACCCTCAATAATAAGAACAATTTCACCCTTCAGCCCCCCGTCGCCATAAAGGCGGCACGCTTCATCAAGCGTTGTTTTTATGACTTCTTCGTGAATTTTTGTTATCTCACGGACAATGGCAATCTTTCTGTTGCCAAGTGTTTTATTTAAGTCTCTAAGCGTATTTGAAAGTTTATGGGGCGCCTCATAAAATATAAGTGTTCTTTTTTCTTCTTTAATTTCTTCAAGATGCTCACATCTTGACTTTTTATTTACCGATAAAAAGCCTTCAAACGTAAAACGGCCGCTTTCCATTCCCGAAATTGCAAGGGCAGTTGCAAACGCAGTAGGACCGGGAACAGATTCAACAACAATAGCAAGTTCATGGCAGAGTGCAACAAGATCCTCACCCGGATCTGATATTGCAGGCATTCCCGCATCAGTTACAACAGCACAATTTTCGCCGTTCATAATTCTTTCGCAAATCACCTGTCCGCGTTCTCTTTTATTATGTTCAAAATATGAAACCATTTCTTTTTTTATATCAAAATGATTTAACAATTTAACGGTAACACGTGTATCTTCGGCAGCAATAAAATCAACACTGTCAAGAACCTGCACCGCTCTTGGTGACAAATCGCCGAGATTTCCTATCGGCGTACCGACTACAAATAATTTTCCGCTCATTTATCAATACCATCGGCATAAGAGCCGTAAATTTCCAGCATTTCGTCTGTAAATTTTCCGTTTTCTTTTTTTATTATTAACTGTGGTTCAACCCTTAAAAAAGGTTTTGCACCTTTCTGCCCCTGAATAAGGAAAAGGAACGGCTGTTCGCCGTTTTTATCCTGAACAAAGCGAAGTCTTTTGGGTTCAAGTTTATATTTGCGCATAATTTCAATAGCGTCAACCAACCTTTCGGGTCGGTGGCACATACAAAATCTTCCGCTGTACTTAAGCAGATATGATGCCGACTTTACCGCATCTTCAATATTGCAGCAAATCTCGTGGCGTGCTATTCTTGCACTCTCGCCGAGCGACTCAATTCCGGTGCCTACAGGCTTATACGGCGGGTTCATCGTTACAAGAGAAAACGCTTCTGCTTTAAAAACCTTATCTATTTCCCTCAGATCACAATTATACGGTGTAATTCTGTTTTCAATTCCGTTTTCTTTAATGGAAAAGCAAACCTGTTCATAGGCATTTTTCTGAATATCAAGGCAGGATACATGATTGATTTTTTCATTTCTCAGCCACAAAAATGGTATAATTCCGCATCCTGTTCCCATATCAAGAGCCTTGTCTCTCGGTTTTATTTTTGCAAAATGAGACAGAATTACCGCATCTGTGCCAAAAGTATGATTTTCACTTACAGCGATTTTTATATCGTCAGATAATCTTTCAAATTTATACATATTAATCATTATATCATAGTTTTATAATATTTCAATACAGGCATTACTCGTCATTGCCTGACCAGAACAACTCGATAACCGAATTGAATTCATCAGGAACATCCATATTCACGCAGTGACCCGCGTTTTTAAAAATCTTCACTTCACATTCCGGCTCCTGTTGCGCCCACATTTCAACGGCTTTGATTTCGGCAGGAATATCTTTTTCTCCGCATCCGATCATCAAAGGGTATGTTCTTTTTTTGGTTTTATAAACATTAACCATACTGTTAAGCGTTGACATATACATAAAAGACCTTTTGGGAAATTTCAGGTTCATATCATAAAACTCCTCCTGAGCCGCCTTTGTATATGCCGATATTTTCTTATTTTCCTTTGCAAACAGTTTTATGGAAACAAATGCTTTAAACATCATTCCCATCTGTGAAGCATTATTTTCTTTCATCATTGAACTGTCAAAATCATTTATATTATATCCACCGAAACAAGCAAGTGACTGAACCTTAGCAGGATACCTGTTTGCAAAATCCTGTGCAATAACAGAACCCAGAGATATTCCTACAAGATGAATTTTTTCAATGTTTTCATTTTTCAGTATCTCATTGATCCAAGGCGACATTTTGTCTATACTGTCACCTCTTCCGGTATCAATAGAATCTCCGTGACCGATTATATCAACAGCAAGAATGTTATACTTATCTTTAAAATATTCAATTTGTTTTTTAAACATATTATGGTCAACAAAAGCCGCATGGATAAAAAGAACCCATTTATTACTTTCGCATTTATTTATATAATAAACGAGCGGAGAATCGGCAAGTTTTTTCTTTATCATATTTTCACCCTATATTAATAAAAGGGAGAAAGATTTGACACCTTCTCCCTTATTTCTGTAGTTTACATTTTTGCAATTTCTTCACGGAAAGACTCTACGGAATCAAACTCCTTATAAACTGAGGCAAAGCGAACATAAGCCACCTCGTCAATAAGTTTAAGTTTTTCCATAATAAGTTCGCCTATTCTGGCGGATGTAACTTCCCTGTCAATGGCAGACTGAAGAGTTGCCTCAATTTCGCTGATTGCTGTTTCAAGTTCTGATATTGTAACAGATCTTTTTTCACACGCACGAAGCATACCCTTTAAAATCTTATTCCGGTCAAAAACTTCCCTGCTTTTATCCTTTTTTATAACAATAATAGGCACATCCTCTATTGTTTCATAAGTCGTAAAACGCTTGCTGCACTGCAGGCATTCACGACGACGGCGGATGCGTTCGTTTTCGTCGGTAGGACGGGAATCTATTACCTTGCTTTCTTCAAAGCCGCAAAAGGGACATCTCATAGGAAAATCCTCCCTGAAATAGTATTATATTCTGCATTATATCACAACACATTTTAAAATGCAAGTATTTTTACTTTACAGCAATATATTGCGTTAATCTGCCTTTATCGGGCGATGTTCCTTTTTATTGTATAAGAACATCCAAACTGCCATTGCACAGATAATGAAGTAACCCACAAATGACCACGCATCGGGTATCTGACCGCCAAGAAAGAAATAGCCGCTTATAGCCGTAAAAATAACATTTGAATAATCATAAATAGAAATTTCTCTGCTGGGTGCAAAAGTATATGCTGCTGTTATGGCAAACTGTCCGCCCGCCGCACTTACACCTACAAGCAGAAGAAATATCCACTGCTTCATACTCATAGGATGAAAATTAAATATAAGATAAGGTGCAGTTACAATACAGGAAAAAAGAGAGAAAAAGAACACGGTAAATCTTCCGTTTTCGCCCTTATTCCCCATATGGCGCACACAGGTGTATGCAGCCCCCGCTGCAACACCCCCTGCAAAGCCGCAAAGTGACGGAAGCAATTCAACATTTGCCATTGTCGGTTTTATAACGAACATTGCACCGGCAAAGGCAATGGCTATTGCCACAGCCTGGCGCGGTTTAACTTTTTCTTTAAGAAAAACCGCCGAGAAAAGGAGCGTAAAAAACGGGCTCATCTTATTTAAAATTGCAGCATCGGCAGTTGATGCCATTTTGGTTGTGGCATAAAAATTTCCGAAAACGCCAAGAAGCCCTACACCTGAACGGATTATATGATATTTCAGGCAGCCTTTCTGCGGTCTGAAAGGTTCTTTATTCTTAACAAGGGTTATAAAAGCAATAAAAAGTGCAACTAAATTTCTGAAAAAGACTTTCTGAAAAACAGGAACATCACCGGAAAGATTTATAAAACTGCTCATTGCACTGAAACTGAGTGCAGAAAGCAATATGCATATCACACCTTTTGTTCTGTTACTTAAACTTCCCATAAATTATCAAGATAAACCTTACTTTCCCTTAATTCTTTTTCAACATTGTAATTACCGGAATAAATCTCTATAACCGCATCCCCCTGATAATTCACATCATCAAGGATTTTTTTCATTTTTTTAAAATCAAAATCACCGAGCCGCGGCGGCAGACAGTCGCCCAAAGTGCCGTGGTCGCTTATATGAATATGAACAATTTCATTTTTAAACTCATTCAAAAATTCAAAAGTGTTTATCCCTGCTCTTACAGTCTGCTTAACGTCAAACACCATATGAAAATCGCTGCCCAGGGCATCTCTCATTCTTTTGCAGAATTCAATACTCTGACTTTTAAAACGATTTACATTTTCCTGACAAACGGTAACACCTTCGCGTTTTCCTATTTCAATCAGATTGGCAAATCTTTCAAAATAGCGTTCATCCGGAATCGGTATTTTCGGCATTGCAACCGCACCGTGAATCACAACAAATTTTGCCCCTGTTACTGCAGCGGCATGGCAGGTTTTTTCATAAATATTTATAAAATCGTCATATCTTCTTTTATAATCACCGAAAATACATGATGATTCAAGAAAACTTGAAAAGGGATGAACAGAAACAATTTCCGTACCGCTGAAATCGGCAATATTTTTAAGTTCTCTGGCAAAAGATTCTTCAAGTTCGCAAGAGGAATTCATAAAAACTTCTGCTTTTTCAAATCCGATTTCAGTTACTTTTTTCAGCGCTTTTTCCGTTTCAAGCGGATAAAAGCACGAAGTTGATGCGCCTAATCTCATTTTTCAAGCAACTTCTCAACGCAGGCAAGACGAACACAAATGCAAAGGAGTTCTGCTGCAATATCAAGTTCCTCAACAGGCGGGAATGACGGAGCAATGCGGATATTGCTGTCTTTAGGATCAATTCCGTATGGATATGTTGCACCTACTGTTGTAAGCGTAACCCCTGCTGCTTTGCAGAGTTCGCCTGTTCTCTTTGCACAGCCATCCATTACATCAAGACTGATAAAATATCCGCCCTTCGGGTTAAACCATGAAGCAATGCCTTTGTCGCCGAGTTCATCATTAAGATGTTTAAGAACCATATCAAACTTAGGTTTAAGGATTTTTGCATGTTTTTTCATATGCTCTCTTACACCGTCTGCATTACCGAAAAACTGAACATGGCGGTGCTGATTCATTTTATCGTAACTGATTGTCTGAGCATTAAGTCTGGTTTTAATCTGAGCAATATTGTTATCGCTTGCAATTATAGCAGAAACACCTGCACCCGGGAAAGTGATTTTTGAAGTTGAGCAAACTTCAACAACCATATCTTCGTTGCCGTATTTCGGAAGGATATCAAATATGTTAAGGAGTTCATCACCATCATCAACAAGGTCATGAATACAGTAGGCATTATCCCATATAATTCTGAAATCTTTTGCGGCAGGTTTGAGAGCAGCAATTTTTTCAACAATTTCATCTGAAAAAGTAATGCCCTGAGGGTTTGAATATTTAGGCACGCAGAACATACCTTTAACACTTTCGTCCTTAACAAGTTCTTCTATTGCATCCATATCAGGACCATCAAGATTCATCGGAACATTAATCATCTTAATTCCGAAATATTCGCATATGGTGAAATGTCTGTCATAACCCGGAACAGGGCAGATAAATTTAACTTCATCAAGTTTGCACCATGGTTTGTCACCTGCACCATGAGTATAGCACTGACCGATATAGTCATACATAAGAGTAAGGCTTGCATTCGGACCGATTACAACGTTCTTTGAATCAACACCCATAAGATCTGCAAAAAGTTGTTTGCAACTTGGAATACCGTCAAGCATACCATAGTTACGAACATCAAGTCCGTCGGCAATGTAATATTTAACATCATAAATACCTGTTGATAAATCAAGTTGGTCTGCACCGGGCTTTCCGCGGCTCATATCAAGTTTAAGCCCTCTTGCTTTAAACGCATCATATCTTTTTTTAAGGCTTTTCTTTTCTGCAAGAAGTTCTTCTTTCGTCATTTCAGTATAAAGTTTACTCATAGTCAACACCTCACAAATTTTTCATTATTTATCAGTTTACCATATTTTATATTTTAATGCAATGTTATAAAAGTACAGATATTAACAGCAAAAACCGCAGTAAATTATTAAAATGCACAATAATCCACTGCGGTTCAATTTAAACCTTATTCATTTTTTTATCATGAATACGTCTTGCAAGATATAATGCAGGCGTGTCAATCAAACTTGTAAACACAAATATCACATAACTTGATATAAATATGGAAACAAGTGTTTTTGCATCATAAGTTCCCCAGAATGCAAAGAGCGTAAACAGAAGCGTATTTGCAATCTGGCTGATAAGGGTTGAACCGTTATTTCTGAGCCAGAGGAATTTTCTTTTATCGCCGAATTTTTTCTCGGTAAACTTCCACCATTTATGATAAAGCCACACGTCAAAAAACTGGCTTATGGCATAAACAACAAGAGATGAAATAATCATTCTCGGCGTATTTGAGAATACGGTTTTCATTGCCGGTGTAACAAAATCGCTGTCACTTGGCACATATACAAGCCAACTTTGTGATAAAACAAGGAAAAAGACCGACGAAAATATGCCGAGCCACACTGCTTTATCAGCCTCTTTTTTGCCTTCGCACTCACTTAATATATCGGTTATCAGAAATGTTGCAGCAAAAAGCACATTTCCGAGCGTCTGCTCCATTCCGAAAGCCTTAACAAGAACCAAAGCCTCGATATTGGCAAGCACGGTTGCCATTGCCGAAACACAGAAAAGACCGGTTTTGCCGAAAAATTTATACGCCAAAAGAACGGCACCGAAAATAAAAACAACAGAAGCAATCAGAAGCAATTCATTCATCATATCAGTCACCCACCCCAAAATCAGTATTATTGATTAATATATCAACCCGGTTATTATCTTTATACTTCGGATAAAGATAACGCAAAAATTCATTCAGAACAGATTTATCCGGTTTTACCGCTGTGGTGTTAGAACACATAAGATTAACGCAGATTCTCTCAAAATATTTCAGTCCCTTTTCAATATCATTTTTCATTGAAGAAAGGGTCTGACCGCTTATGCCGAAAAGAAAATTTGCCTCATCAAAATTCCTGCTGATTATTTCGGGGTTCTTTTCTTTTATTCCTTTATTCAGAACATTTTCCCTAAAATCATAATCAAAAGTTTCAAGCCCGAGTTTCATTTTCAAATCAAAATCCGAAAACTCTTTTCTGAGATTTTCAATTTTGGAATCAAAAAGATAGTGGCTTTCAAAATGAATGGTTTTTATCTCTTTTTCGGCACAGATTTTTTTGATAAAATCCATAGTTTTTTTATCAAGTTCAAAAACAGAACCGCTGTTTATAACTTCAAGATTTTTATAAACGCCTGTCACCTTTTCAAGAACCTGACGATTAAGACGATAATTTTCTTCTTCATTTTTACACATATCTGTGTGATAATCGCAAAAGGTGCATTTTTTATAAACGCAGCCCTTACCGCGCAGCAAAACAATTTCACGCGGATTTTTTTCAGTAATAATACTGTATCTTTCCATAAAAACAAAAAAGCGTCCCAAAGGACGCAGTGATATAGTTATGCTATATCATATCTCCCTTAGTTTTGATTGTATGCCGCCTATCGGTACCATACAGGCAGGATGGTTACGAACTGCCTTGTGACATAATTATAGCACAAATTTGATGATTGTCAACAAGTAATAATTATGCTATTATTAGTTTAGTAAAACACAGTAAAACGAGGAGATTTTATATGAAAAATTCCAAAAAAATATTTTGTCTGTTTTTGTCGGTTGTTATGTTTGTCTGCTCAATTTCTGTTGCAGCAACAGCCTATTGTGATGAACAAAAAAACAAAGATGTTACGCCTGTGGTTGTGATTCCCGGGGTCGGCTCATCGGCACTTTATCTTTATCCGAATACCTCTGACCAGACAAGCCCGCTTTCTGTTGATTCTGATTTTATAGGCAATGTTGCAAAAACGCACATTGTAAGGGATACTCTGAAAATTATGGCAGGCGGAAATGTAAGCCCTGAAATATGGACCAATAAACTTGCCTCTGTCATTGAACCTTTCACTGTTCTTAACTTCGATAAATCAGGCAGCAGTATTCTTGAGAATGTCGGAATTGACTGTTACTGGACCGATTCCCTTGCAAACCACCTTGAATATCTTGACTCAAGACCGACTGCTGAACCCGCTGTATGCAAAGCAATATGCGATAATATCGGCCCTGAAAATGTTTGGATTTATAATTATGATTTCAGAGAAGACGTTATAAAAGACGCCGAGCAGTTATCGGAATTTATTGACGGAGTAAAAGAACAAAGCGGAAAAGACAAGGTTACACTTGTCGGCTGTTCGCTCGGTACATCCGTTCTTTCTGCCTACATAGATAAATACAACAGCGAAAATGATATTGAAAAAGCAATTTTCCTTGACGGTGCAATGCAGGGTGTAAGCATAGCAAAACTTTTTAAAGGTGATTTGGTGCTTGACAGCGAAATTGTTTCAAAATATATGTCGCTTATGGCAAGCGACTACAAAGGCAATGCCGCCGATTTTGAAATGATTGGAAACATTTTCGGCAGATTTGACGGCACAGTAAACAACTTTGTATCCTTTCTTTCAGAAGTAACAAACGAAGAAAATATCGGAAGATTTTACACAAAAGTTATTCTGCCGATACTCGGCAATATTCCCTCTCTCTGGGAATGCATACCGTACGAAGACTTTGACGAATGCTGTAATTTTATGTCAGACCTCGGTTGGCTTGATAAAAACAGCGGACTTTCAAAAATCATCACTGAATATCACGGCATACAGGGCAGGCTTGAAGAAAACCTGAAAAATCTTGAAAAAGAAGGCGTTGATATTGCAATCGTATGCGGTTACGGCCTGCCGGGTATTCCTGTAACAAGTGCGAATGCAAACCAGTCTGATATGCTGATTGACACCTGTTATGCATCTTTTGGCGCTACCGTTTCAAACTCCGGAGAAACGATTGAAAATGCAACTTCTGCCGATGGTATGATTGACACATCAACCTGCAGATTTAAAGACAGCACATGGTTTTTATGGGGTGTTCAGCATATGGAATTTGTTTATGGCACAGATGTTAATGATTTTATCGGTAAAATCTGTACAACTGATATAAATCTGAATATTGCTGATTTTGAAAAGGAATATGGTTATTCACAGTTCACTGCCCTTCAGGACGGCGGCACAGAACTAAAAAACGTTAAATAACAGTACTAAGGTAAAATATGTGTGGAAACTAAACTTTCTACACATATTTTTTTCGTGACGATAAATCAAAAACAAGAATAAAGCAGCCGATTACCATAAGAAAAGAGAGTGCAATATTAACACTTGAAATTTCTGCAGTATGCATACTGCTGTTTGAAAAAACCGATATATCTGACGGGAACAGAAAAAAAAGTAATTTTGATATTGCATAAGACAAAAAAGCGCCTATTATTCTGAAAAACAAAAAATCATAATATTTCATTTTTGCACGGATAATAACACTGTAAATCTGAAAATGAATACAAAGCCCTCCGAAGGAAAGATAGGCTGCAATCTGTAAAGCAGAACCCGAAAACCCTTTGCATATACCGCTTGTGATTTCCACGGCAGGAATAATGCTTTCGGGCAGAGTTGCAATATTATTCAGTGCAGAAAAAAGAACAATAAAAGCAGTGATATTAAGAACAGATTTCACAGCACTTTCTGTTGCATCTGCCAGCGCATCACCAAAATTTATATCTTCTGTAAAAGAGTAAAAATTTTTTGGGTTTCTTTTTTCCGTAAAAGAAAGTATAAAGCCTATCAGCACGGAAGAAAGAACGTTTGACAAAAACAGAATCACTCCCGTCCCGGTATCTCCCATAACGGCTGTTCCCACTGCAGTGATAATAAAACCGGCGCCTCCGCAGAAATTAAACCTAAGCAGTCTTCTCGCCTGTTTTTCATCAATTTCGCCGGATAAAAGCAGTTCATTTGTAAGCAGAGCGCCGGTCGGATATCCCCCTGTCATACCAAAAAAAATCGCAGGAAATGTTACCATAGGCAAATTAAAAATATATGTTGAAATAAAGCCGAAACATTTTGATAAAACATCTTTTGCACCTGTTTTCATAATTATAAGAAAAATCATCAGAAGCGGCAAAAGGCTGGGAATAATCGTATTCTGTGCCAAGGCAAGACCCATTGCGGCACCATCTCTTGCCCTGCCCGAAAATGAAACAAGAATACCTGCCGCAAGAAGCATAAAAACAAGAATAAAAATATTTTTCTTTTTCATACTACCACCTGAAAATAATATGAAAAAAACAGGTTCAATATTATTTTAATATTATAACAAATACTGCTGATTGATTTAATTGCGGCAATATGTTATAGTAATGACCGAGGAAAACGTTATGAAAATAAAGAATGTTGAATTTAAAAATCAGATATTTTTAGCACCCATGGCGGGAATTGCCGACAAGGCTTTCAGAGAACTTTGCGTAAACTATGGTGCAGGTTACACCGTCACCGAAATGGTATCGTCAAAAGGACTTACAATGGGTGACAAAAAAAGTGCTCAACTGCTTACTCTTGCAGATAATGAAAATCCTGCAGGCGCTCAGATTTTTGGTGATAATCCCGAAACAATGGCAGAAGCGGCAGTAAAATGCCTTGAATATCATCCGCAGATTATTGATATAAATTTTGGCTGTCCTGCCCCGAAAGTTGCAATGAACGGCGGCGGTGCAAGCCTTATGAAAAATCCGAAACTTGCAGGAGAAATTGTTAAAGCGGTATCAGATGCGGTTGCTGTTCCCGTAACGGTAAAAATCCGAAAAGGCTGGGACGAGGAAAAGGTAAACGCCGCCGAACTTGCCGAAATATGCGAAAAAAACGGCGCAGCCGCAATCACGGTTCACGGCAGAACACGAGTTCAGATGTACTCGGGCAAGGTGGATTACAACATAATTGCAGCGGTAAAAAAGGCTGTTTCAATCCCTGTTATCGGAAACGGCGATATTACCGATGAACAATCGGCAACCATTATGCTTGAAAAAACAAACTGCGATGCCGTTATGATAGGCAGAGGGGCATTAGGAAACCCTTGGATATTCAAAAGGCTTAACGCTTATCTCAGCGAATGCCGTGTGCTTCCTGAAGTTTCAATAAATGAAAAAATGGTTGTTATGCTTAAACACATTCAAAAAATAATTGAATATAAAGGCGAATACACGGCAATGAGAGAAGCACGCCATCATGCAGCATATTACACAAAAGGGCTGCGCGGCGGTGCTGCTTTCAGACGGGAAATGGGTTCTCTTGAAACATATGAGCAATTAGAAGAACTTGCTTTTAGAATTGCAAAGGAAAATGAATAATGATATTTAAAAACTGTACTTTCTACAATGAATTTTTTGAAAAAGAATTCGGCGACATTGAAATTGAAAACGGTGTGATAAAACAAATCGGCATACTCGGCGAAGGAAAAGATATGAGCGGTCTTACGCTTATTCCGGGCTTCGTTGATATTCACGTTCACGGCTGCGGCGGCGGAGATGCCAGTGACGCAAGCAAAGAAAGTCTTTCAAAAATGACAGAAGAACTTGCAAAACACGGTGTAACCTCTTTCTGCCCTACAACAATGACTTTAAGCAAAGAAAAACTTATTGACATCGTAAAAATAATTGATAAATTCAGCGGAAGCGGTGCAAAAGTTGCAGGAATAAATCTTGAAGGGCCGTTTATTGCAATGAGCAAAAAAGGTGCACAAAACGGTGATTTTGTCCGCAACGGAACCATCGGGGAATTTGATGAATTACACAGTGCCTGCAGCGGAAAAATCAAACTTATCACCATTGCACCCGAAGCATTTGACAGCGAAGAATTCATAAAATATACAAGCAAAAAATGCACCGTTTCGGTCGGTCACTCGGCAGCAAATGCCAACGAATGCAAAAAAGCATTTGATGCAGGCGCAAAACACGTTACTCATCTTTTTAACGCCATGACGGCAATGACCCACCGTGAGGCCGGTGTTGCAGGAACTGCACTTGATGATGAAAGAGTCATGTGCGAGCTTATCTGTGACGGCGGTCACATCTGCCCTGCCGTTGTACGAAACGCTTTTGACATTCTCGGTGAAGACAGAGGTGTTGTTATAAGCGATTCCATGCGCGGTGCAGGTCTCGGTGAAGGTGAATTTGAACTCGGCGGCCAGCAGGTATTTGTTGAAAAAGGGGGAAAATATGCCATCCTCGCCGACAAAACCATTGCCGCGTCCATAACAAATATTCATCAGGAATTTAAAAACCTTTTAAGTTTTGGCATTGATTTTAAAACAGCACTCAAATCATGCACAATCAACCCTGCCAGAGCGATAAATGAAGATGAACACATCGGTTCAATACAAACGGGCAAATGTGCCGATCTTGTTTTTCTTGATGAAAATCTTGATATTAAAGAGGTTTACATAAATGGAATACTCGCTTAATATAGTTTTAATCGAGCCTGAAATACCGCAGAATACAGGCAACATTGCCAGAACCTGTGCCGCAACGGGTGCAAGGCTGCATCTTGTGGGACCTATGGGTTTTCAGATTACCGATAAGCAGGTTAAAAGAGCAGGACTTGATTACTGGGATAAACTTGATATAACATTTTACGACAGCACCGAAGATTTTTTTGAACAAAACAAAAACGGAAAATTTTATTATTTCACAACAAAAGGTGAAATTGCCCATTCGGATATGAAATATGAAAACAATGCCTATCTCGTTTTCGGAAAAGAAACAAAGGGTCTGCCTGAAGAATTGCTTAAGGATAATCACGATACTTGCGTGCGTTTGCCTATGCGTGGTATTATAAGAAGCCTTAATCTGTCAAACGCGGTCTGTGTGGGAACTTACGAAGTACTGCGCCAATGGGGATATCCCGCTCTTTCGCAAAAAGGAAAACTGACAAAATATGAATGGTAACAAAACAGCCGTACTGATATCAAATATCAGTACGGCTGTTTCACTATTTTACATCAATAAAAATCTTTTCTTTTTTCCATGTTTCACGGGAGTGCCTGCAGTTTACGTTTTTTAATTTAATATTCTCTGCATGTCTGACCCATAAGAAATATGCAGGCAGATTTCTGAATCTCCAGCACTCGGGATAAACCTTGGCATATTCAGGTATGAAAAACCTTTTATCAACCGTTTCGGGAATATCTGCATATTCAACATCAATATTCTCAAGCAGAACATTTTGAACCCTCTTTATTTTCCCTTTTTGCTTATAACCCGCAATTATTATAGGAAGTTCAACATTTTGAGCAGTTACATTTTTAACGATAATATCTTTAACTTCGCTTTTTCCGTCAAACATTTTTCTGCCGGCGGCTGCATTCCCTTTACCTTTTTCTGCAAATTCAATGGCATTGGCGCTCTGTTCATTAACTTCTGCTGCCCTATTACGGTTTCCGAGCCTGATAAACAAAGGACAGGTGCATCTATTCATTTTTATATCATGGATATTGATACGGCTGACAACCGAACCGTCGCACGCCTCGATTGATATTCCGGAAACGGACCCGGGATACAAATCCGTCATAAACAAAGAAGAATTGCTTATGGTAACATCACTTATATCATAAGTTGTTTCCGTTCCTATTTTAACAGCATTTGTGCGGCTTATTATTTCACAGTCGTCTATATTGATATTTTTCATTGCGCCGCTGCTTTTCAGCCAAATTGCATTTTTCAGCACAATGCCGTCATCAGCAGTTGAAATAAAACAATGTGATATATCAATATTGCTTGTGCCCGAAATATCAATGCCATCCGCATTTGCCACATTTCGGTTGTTATGAATTATAAAATTCTTAATTATCAGATCACTGCTGTTTGTAATTTTAAAGGTCCAGTGGGCACTGTTTTCAATAATAAAATTATCAACCGTTATATTTTTGCATTTATTAAATTCAATAACACCGCCGTATTTACTCGGATGAGCAAATCTTAACTGGGCACGGTATTCCCGTCTCATATCAATAACATCAATATATGGATAAGGCTCTGTTACATTTTTATCATAAAGCGGTTTTCTTCCGAAAAAATTGCCGTTTCCTTTAAGTTTTCCGCCACCGGTTAAGGTTATATTTTCAGCATTTTCAGCATAAACAAGCACTTTTTTATCTTCATAGCCAACACCGGTTTCATTTGCAGATATTGATGAATCTTTGCAAATAAAAAGCGTTACACCTGATTTAAGCGTAACGGTTGAACAAACGAAGTCGCCACCGCTTATCATAACAGTTCCGCCTGTTTTGCCCGCGGCATCTATGGCAGAATTGATAAAAGGTGCGTTATCTTCATTCTTTATATCAGCACCGAAATCACGTATATCAAAAACATTTTCAACCGGTGCATCCTGATTTTTTATATATTTATCTTCAGGATAATATGACGAAAAATCAAAATCCCTCACCGCTTTATAAGGTTCACCTTCCGTTATTCTTAAATCTTTCCCGAAAAGCAGAGTAGAAAATTTGTCAAAAGCATTTCTTCTTTTCTTTTGCATATCAGTACCCCGAAAATATTCTGTATTTTGCGAATAATATTATATACTAAAACACACGGAAAGTAAATACTGTTTATTATTTCACTCAGGGTGTATAATATAGTTACAGGAAGATATAGGATTTATATCTGACTGAATGTTTACACAGCAGGAGGCTGATTTTATGATTAACATCACAGCAAGAGGCTTTGAACTTAAACAAGGCACAAAAGACGGAATTGACAAGGAACTTAAAAGAATTGAAAAAATGCTGCCCGATTCGGCATCTTTTGATGTTACGCTTGCCAGAATTAAAGACGGTTACAAATGTGATATTACGGTTATAAACGTTGGTTCATTCATTCGCGGCGAAGCAAAGGCAGACAGAATTGAACCCGTTGTTGATATGGCAGTTGATGATTTAAAAAGAAAAATACGCAAACTGAAAACATTTCTTGTTGACAAAAAAAGAAAAGGCGCTATTGATGAAATTGCCGATGCGTTTATTCCGCCGGAAGAAATCTCAATGGAGGATTTTGAACAGTTTGACGCTTCATCGGTTGAAATAAAAAGGAAGAAAACCATTTCACCTCAGATGATGACAGATGATGAGGCTATAGTTCAGATGGAAATGCTCGGTCACAGTTTCTTTATCTACCTTGGTCTTGACGGTGAAACCAAAATTATTTATCAGCGTGGAAAAGGCTACGGTCTTCTCATCTGCGACTGATAACAGCAGATTTTTATTGATAATAAATTATCAATTTTTATGTAATTTTGCTCTAACTAAAAAAACAGACGCTCATTTTCTGAGCGTTTGTTTTTCTTTTCTGCATTTTTCTCAAAATGATTGTTATTTATTTAACAAATCTTCTTTATAATATTGCTTTATCTAAATAAAGTATGTATAATAATATGGATAATAATTGAGGTGATTAAAATGAATAACAAATCAACAATTCTTGCCGTTGCAGGAAAGGGCGGAGTCGGAAAAACTTCGCTTTGTGCTACAATAGTCAGATGCCTGGTTGAAAAATATCCCGATAAAAAAATTCTTGCTATTGATGCCGACCCTGCTGTAGGTCTTTCAACTGCTCTCGGCATTGATGTTAAAATGACAATCGATGATATCAGAAAAGAAATTATATCATCTGTTGACGAAGGCGACACAAGAAGTGCCATTGAACTTTTAGGCGAAGCAAAATACCGCATTTTTGACGCACTTGTTGAAACAGACGGATACGCTTTTATTGCTGTCGGCAGACCTGAAACTGCAGGCTGTTACTGCAAAATCAACTCTTATCTGAAAGAGGTTATCTCTATTCTCTCACAGGAGTTCGACTATGTTGTTATCGACGGTGAAGCCGGCATTGAGCAGATTAACAGACGAGTTATGGAAAAAGTTACACACCTGCTGCTTATTACCGACCCGAGCAAAAAAGGCTGCCAGGTAATAAACACAATAAAAAATGTTGCCGACGAACTTGTTATGTATGACAAAATCGGTGCCGTAATAAACCGTATGGCGGATGAATCTCTTAAAGAATATATAGACACAAACGGAATTGAAGTTCTCAGTTACATTGCTGATGACAAAAACCTTTCTATGTTTGATATTCAGGGAAAAAATATTTTCAACCTTCCTGAAGATTCAAATGTTGTTAAAGGCGTAAAAGAAGCCCTTACCCGAATGGAGGTACTTTAAATGAAAGATTTAAAACACCTGATATATTTTGAAAATCTTCTTCAGGAGGCAAACAACGAATTGGTTCAGCAGGCAATCTCCGAAGGGAAAAAGGCAGTTGCCTATACCTGTTACCATATTCCCGAAGTTCTGCTTAATCTTGACGACTGCTTTTCTGTTCGTTTAAGGGCACCGAGAACAGGCTCTATGGATATTGCAACGTATTATATGAGTTCCTATCTCTGCGGTTTTTCAAAAGCACTGGTAGAACGCGGAATAGAAGGCGGCTATCAGTTTCTTTCGGCATTAATAGGTTCCGAAACCTGTTCTGAAATGAACAGGGCTTATGAACATTTTGAACTGCTTAATCTTGTAAACAACAAAGATTTTTTTGTTTCGATTCCGGATGTTCCGTTTAAAATTGCTCCGCATACCATTAAGCATTACAAAAATCAAATGCAAACCAAGGTCCTTGACCGTCTTCACGAAGTTTACGGTTCGGATATCTCTGAAAAATCCATGCGAAAAGCAGTTGAAGAACACAATGAAATCTGCAGACTGATTACAGAAATCGGCGAATACAGAAAAGAGGAAAACCCAAGAATTACGGGATATGAATTTCATGTTCTTAACCTTGTTACATACTGCTGCCCCAAATATCTCATTCTTGACAAACTCAGAGAAACGGCAGAAGAACTTAAAACAAGAGTACCCGATGAAAAAAAGAATTTCAGGGCAAAAGTTGTTGTTGTCGGTTCTGAAATGGACGACCCTGATTTCACAAAATTATTTGAAGAATCAGGTGCACTTGTCGTTGCAGACCGTTTTTGTTTCGGTTCTCTTCCCGGAAGAGAGGAGATCAAACTCACCGAAAGCGGAGATGTTCTTGAAGAAATCATTCTTCATTATATGAAAACCAGCCAATGCCCGCGTTATATGAGTCAAGACAAAGTTGCAGGCAGAAAAGAATATGTTAAACAACTTGTTGAAGAATATCATGCAGACGGCGTGGTTTACGAACAGTTGAAGTTCTGCGAATTCTGGGGATATGAAAGGGCTCTGGCATCTCATATCATTACAAATGATTACGGCATTCCGTCGGTTACGGTAGACAGACAGTATACCGCCAATGCCTCCGGTCAGTTAAGAACAAGAATTCAGGCTTTTGTTGAAAGTCTGGAAATCAAGAAAATTCAGAAGCAGAAGGAGTGTGAATAATGAGAAATTTAAAAGACAGCCTGAAAAATCTCTGGCGCAATCAGCCAAAAAATCTGGGGAATCTTCATCAAGACAAAACCGGTATTCTCAAACACAGGGAATGGCGCGGAATAAGTGACACTGCCTATGACTACTACAGATGGTTAATAACATGGAAAGACATTATCGTTATGGCAGGAAAAGCACCTGTTTCAACTGTTAAGGGCCTTATGAACTACCGCTGGATGGCAAGTTATCTTTCTGCTCCGGCATGGGTTGACAGGCATACGGAAGGTCTCAGAGGTCCTCAACTGAGAATTACACATTTACATATGAATGGTCTTGTAAAGCCAACAACCGATATCATTAACTTTTTACTTGCTAATGATAAACATTTCCATAAAAATCCAAAATGGAGCGACAAAACCGTAAATGTAGATGAAATTTTTTCTTCAGAAATTATGGCAGGCTTTCCGAATCTTAAAGATAACCATGTATCTACAATTCCTATTTTCTTAACATCAATGGTAGACCAGCAGATTACACCTCCTTATCTTGATATAACCGAGAGTTACGGTGTGCCTGCCGATGTATGCCCGCTGCCCAGTGCAGAAGCCGGTGTGGCAATCAACAACGACTACCCTATGGTTGGCAAATGTGCAATTACCTGCAATATGCCTTGTGACGGTTCTGTTATGAATTCTGCATATATAGACAGAAGATTCAATATTCCCACACACGTTCTTAATGTTCCGCTCAGATATAACGGTGAGGATGTTCAGGAATATGCAGTTGATGAAGTTAAAGATATGATTCGCTTCATTGAAGAGCAGACAGGAGAAAAATTCGACTGGAATGCATTCTTTAATGCAATGAATAATTACAACGAACAACTTGAATATGAAGTTCAGAAATGGGAAATCAATAAAACTGATTATCCGCAGATGACAGGTGCAACTTTCTGGCTGTACAGACTTTTCTATTTTCATATTTCAGGCGGTATGGATGAGCGTTTTCTTAAAATAGACAAAAAAGTTAATAAAATTATGCTTGATGCTTACAAAAAGCATACAAAGTGTTCAAAAGAAATGCGCCACAGAGCCATTGTATGGTCCTGCCCGGCAAACTATTACACAAGTCTTGCCAACTGGCTTGAAAACTGCTGGGGCGTAAACGTTGTAATGGATATGGAAACGATGATTTCTTATATTCAGTACGATACATCGGATAAGGAAAAAGCCCTTGCAACATACGCAAAAACGCTTCAGCGCACAACTATGAGAAAACACACCAAAGGCGGTTATGCCAATGTTGTTGACGAACTTTGGCGTATAGTTGATGAATACAGTGCCGATATGGTTATTATGTATGACCAGATTTCCTGTAAAGGTATGGACGGTCTTGTAGGTATATTCGATGATCAGGCAAGAGAACGCGGTGTTAGTTTTATATGGGTTCCTCAGGACCTTATGGACCCGCGAACAATTTCGCGCCGCGATATGCGCGAACATATCAACAAATATATGACAACCGTTCTTCAGGAAGAACCTGTAGACCCGACACTTGTTGATTTTGATGATACTATGGCTTGGTAATGCCGAACAAATATGAAATAATGTAACAACAGAAAGGTTAATATATATGAAATATTTTGGCGGATGCGACGTAGGTTCAACCTACGCAAAATGTGTTATTCTTGATGAGAACGGAAAAATTGTTTCTGACTCAACCGTAAGAAGTAAAATCAACCCTGTTGCCAGTGCACAACTTGCACTTGACGAGGCTATAAACAAAATTGAAAGTATTAAATCTGCTCAGGATTTGTCATACCTTATCGGTACGGGATACGGCAGAAACAAAGTGCCTTTTGCGGACGAAAACATTTCCGAAATCAGTTGCCACGCAATGGGTGTTCATGTAACCAACCCAAACGTAAAAGCAATTATTGATATTGGAGGTCAGGACGTTAAGGGAATTGCAATAGATACAGACGGAACAGTTAAAAACTTTGCAATGAATGACAAATGTGCTGCCGGCACAGGCAGATTTTTTGAGGCTATGGCGAACGCTTTTGAAATGACGCTTCCTGAATTCTGCAAACTTTCGCTCAAAGCAAAAAACACAATTCCCATTACTGCTCAGTGTACTGTTTTTGCCGAAAGTGAAGTCATTTCCCTTGTAGGCGAAGGCAAACCGATGGACGAAATTGCCGCAGGCATTCAACTTGCTGTTGCAAAAAGATGTTTTGTTATGGCTAAAAAAGCAGGTGCAACCGACAGCATCACGCTTACAGGCGGCTGTGCAAAAAATGACGGACTTAAAAAGGCTATTGAAAAAGTACTTAAAATCAAAGTTGTTGACCTCAGCATTGATCCGCAGTTGATGGGTGCACTGGGTGCAGCAGAATATGCAAGGCAGAAAGGAATGGCATAATGAATAAATTTGTATTGGCTGTTATAAAAATCTTTATTGCTCTGCTTATTTTCTTTGCAACAACATTTACAATCTATTTTGCAAACCTTGATATGAAATTGATAAGATTTATTTATGATAAACTTCAGCCTTATTATGACAATCTTAAAAAGGACCGAAAGTTATAATGGTAATTTATAATTCTCTTATTAAGCAGATTAAGGAACTTTTACCGGCAGATATAAAAAAATTTGAATATAAAAAAACTGCCATAACCAAAGGCAGCAAAAATGATATTATTTTCGCCAAAGACACCGCTTATGAACTCGGCGGAAATCAACTCCCCTGTGTAAGCACACTCGCTGTAAGCAGTGATATAACGTTTTCAAACTGCGTTTATCTTTCGGGAAAGGATATTCACCAACTTCGCAGCGACACACCATTCGGGAAAATCGTTTTTATTCAAATTGAAGATATCAGCGATGAAGATAAAGCATTTGAAAAAATTAAGGAACTTGAATTTGTGCGATATAGTTTTATTGCTCAGAACTTTATGCCAAGAGTTTCTGCACTTTCAATGCGCGAACAAATCAGGGTGGGTAAAAAAGCAGTTAAAGAAAAAATCTCCTTTGCTGATTACGGCAGCGCTTTGATAGATGAATACAGAAAAAACCCTATCGTTAAAAGTGTTGAAATCTATTTTTTAACTGATTTTGACAAATTTGATAAATTTAACTCTCTTGCAGAAAAAATTAAAGAAACGACATCTGCCCTGAATCATATTCTTGACAATGTTATATTTGATTGCTCAAGTTGCAATCTTAAAGAAATATGTGATGAAGTTGATGGAATGAAAGAACTTCATATGAAAAAGGCGAAAAAATAATAATGGATAAAAAAACAAAAGACCTTATTGATACTCTTGAAAAAGAAAATGAACTGCAAAAAGAAGAATATATTTACATTTTAGAAAATTACGACGATGAAACTTTAAGTTACATCGGGGAAAAAGCAGTTAAAATGAGTAAAAAATATTTTTCAGACAAAATATATACAAGAGGGCTTATAGAAATTTCCAACATCTGCAAAAACGATTGTTATTACTGCGGAATAAGAAAAAGCAACAGCACACTCAGCAGATACCGTCTCAGTAAAGAAGATATTTTATTCTGTTGCCGTGAAGGCTATTCTCTCGGTTTCAGAACCTTTGTTTTACAGGGCGGTGAAGACGGTCATTTCACAGATGATTTTCTGTGTGATATAATAAAAGAGATTAAAAACCTTTATCCCGGCTGCGCAGTTACACTTTCGCTCGGTGAAAGAAATTATGAAAGTTATAAAAAACTGAAAAATGCGGGAGCCGACCGCTATCTTCTGCGGCACGAAACAGCAAATGATGCCCACTATTCAAAACTTCACCCGGCAGAAATGAAACTGTCAGACAGAAAGAAGTGTCTGTTTAAACTGAAAGAACTCGGATATCAGACCGGTGCAGGTTTTATGGTGGGTTCACCTTATCAGAACAACGAAAACATTGCAGAAGATTTATTGTTCATAAAAGAATTAAATCCGCAGATGGTTGGTATCGGTCCGTTTATACCGCATAAAGACACTCCCTTTGCAGGTTTTTCGCAGGGGAATTTAAAACTTACACTTCTGATTCTGAGCATAATAAGACTGATGCTGAAAAATGTGCTTCTGCCTGCAACAACAGCACTTGGAACAATATGCAAAAACGGAAGAGAACTCGGAATTCTTGCCGGTGCAAACGTTGTTATGCCGAATCTTTCACCCGTTTCGGTCAGAAAGAAATATTCACTTTATGACAATAAAATATGCACCGGTGAAGAGGCGGCAGAAAACCTTGTTCTGCTTGAAAAAAGATTTAATAAAATAGGTTACACTCTGTCATCAGACAGAGGAGATTATATTGAGGAGGACTCATCATTATGAAAATTGCTTTAATTGTTATCGCTGTAATTGTTGTTTTGATTGTTTTATATGCGGCTTCAACATACAATTCTCTGATAAAACTCAGAAACAGTGTTGAAGAGGCATTTGCCACAATGGATGTTTATTTGAAAAAACGCTGGGATTTAATACCTAACATTGTTTCAAGCATAAAAGGATATGCAAAACACGAGGCACAAACGCTTGAAAAAGTTATCGCAGCAAGAAATGCAAATTATGCAGGAATGACAGATAATGACAAAATTGCCGCCAATCAGGAAATCAGCAAGGGTCTTGCAAGCATTTATGCCGTTGCCGAACAGTATCCCGATCTGAAGGCAAACCAGAACTTCCTTGATCTTAACAGCCAACTCAAAAGAACTGAGGAAGATATTGCAAATGCAAGAAAATATTATAATGCAGTTGTAAAAAATTATAATAACAAAATTCAGATGTTTCCTTCATCCATCATTGCTTCAATGTTCAACTTTGATAAAAAGCAGATGTTTCTTATTGAAGATAATAATGAAAAGCAGGCTGTGAAGGTGGAATTCTGATGAAGAAAATCATTTCAATCATTACAGCCGCCCTGATAGCAGTTTTATCTTTCATATCGGCATTTTCTGCAATGGCACTTGAAGACAGCACAGCATTCAGCAGAAACGGCTATTATATTAAAGACTATGATGTTAATATTGATGTTCAGGAAAACAATTCTCTGTTGGTAACTGAAAATATAACAGCAAATTTCACAAAACCAAAACACGGAATCATCCGTTATATTCCGATAAAGAACAACGTTAAGAGAGCCGACGGAACATCGTCAACCGTTCGTGCAAAAATCAGAAACCTTAGTGTAAATAACAAAAACAGCGTTTCTATTGAAAACTCTGACTACGTAATAAAAATAGGCGATGAAGATGTAACACTTGAAGGTGAACAGTCATACACCATATCTTACACATACGTAATGGGGCAGGATGCCGCAAACGGTTATGACGAACTCTATTACAATATTATCGGTGACGGCTGGGATACCAACATCCAGAATGTTACATTCAAAATCACTATGCCAAAAGAATTTGACAGTCAGAAACTCGGTTTTTCATCGGGAAAATACGGTACTGCCGGAACAAATCAGATACATTACACGGTAAATGAAAACACAATAAGCGGACGGCTTGAAAACGGTCTTAAAAATAATGAAGCACTGACCGTTCGTCTTGAACTTGAAGAAGGTTATTTCACTTTTGATTACACGGTTTATTATCTTTCCCTCGTGTCAATGGTTGCAATACCCCTTATTGTCCTTCTTATAGTATTTATTCTTTGGTTAAAATACGGAAGAGACAAAAAAATTGTTGAGATTGTTGAATTTTACCCGCCTGAAAATATGAACAGCCTTGAGGTTAAACTCTGGCATAACGGAATGGTCACATCAAAAGATACCGTATCACTTCTTATTGAACTGGCAAATGAAGGTTATATTAAAATTCACGAACTCGGTAAAAATGAACGTCCCAAATATTTGGGTGAAATTGTTATTGAAAAAGTAAAACATTATGACGGCACGGATTTCTGCAAACGAATATTTTACAACGGACTTTTCAAAAAATATGACAAAGTGCGTTTAAGTGATTTAAACGAAAAATTCTATGTTCACGCCGACAGTATAGTCAGCGAACTTATGACGAAAGACAGACTGGCACTGATATTTGATATGAAATCATTAAAAATGCGCCTCGTCGGATGGATTTCAAGCATTTTGTCGCTCGTTTTATCCATCCTGATTTTCACTACTTTTATCGGCGGAAAATTAAAATTTCTCTGTCTCGCTGCCGGAATTTTAATTTCAGCAGCAGCATTTGTTTTTTCATTTTTCATACGCCGAAGAACAGAAAACGGTCATTTAATGCTTCAGAAAATAGAAGGTTTCAAACTGTTTCTTGAAACTGCCGAAAAAGAAAAACTTGAAACCCTTGTTGAGGATAACCCTCAATATTTCTATGATATACTTCCATATGCATATGCCCTTGGTGTTTCAGATAAATGGACAAAGAAATTTGAAAGCATAACGATGCGTCCGCCAGAATGGTATGACAGCCCGGCTTATTCACACTATGCTATGATTCATTTTATTAACCACAGCATGAACAGTGCTGTATCATCCATGACAAGCGCACCGCAAACCTCTTCATCCGGGGGAAGCGGATTTTCCGGCGGCGGAGGAGGTTTCTCAGGAGGCGGCTCCGGCGGTGGCGGCGGAGGAAGTTGGTAAACACCTGTTCTGAATAAAAATTTAATACAGCCATAAAAAAACTGTAACATATTATTTTACTAATACGTTACAGTTTTTATTTATTCAAACATTTTGATAAACTCTTCTTTAGGTCGATACCCCATTTTCATATCAATAACCCTGCCGTCTTTAAAAAGCATAATCGTTGGTATGCTTGAAATCTGAAAAGATGCGGCAAGTTCGTCTTCTTCGTCAACATTAACCTTGCCCACTTTTATCTTTCCCGAATACTCTTCAGCAATTTCTTCAATTATCGGTGCAACCATACGGCATGGACCGCACCATGTTGCCCAAAAATCCACCAATACGGGAATATCGGATTTTAATACAATCTCTTTAAAATTACTTTTTGTAATATTTAATTCCATAACTTCTCCTATTTTTTAGACTTATAATAAAGCATACAGTGGCAAAAGCCCTCAAAATCGGGATCTTTTATCTGATCTCTGAATTCTTTGCACATACACTTATTATCTTTTGTAGTTTCAACCTTGCAGGGACAGTAGCCATTTCGCTGTTTAAGCCCTTCTTTAATAAGTTTGACAACCTCTTTATCAGGATTATACGAAACTGACATAATACACCTCACTTACCTCTCATATATATATTCCCCTGTTTTTTCAGATATAACATAATTTATACTGTTCACGATCCATATGACAAGCGAGTGCATGCAAACCGGCATTCGTTCATCTCTTTTGCATTTTAACACGCATAAAAACTCTTGTCAATGAATAATAAATTAAACAAATAAATTTAAAATTTCATCTTTCACCTTATCATAATAAACAATATGTTCTACCGTCTCTTTTACCTCACTTATACCAAGTTTCTGTTCTTCTTCTGTATCACATTCAATCATCAAGGCGCGCTTTATATTGTATTCAAGCCATTCCAATCTACCGTAATTACTGTAATACATAACCTCCCAATCAATTCCTGTATCAAGGTCTGTATTTTTAAAATAAGCCTTAAAAAACGCACTGCATAATGCAAAATCTATATTGCAATTTTCATAACCCGACCAGCAAAGCGCAAGTTCAAACAATTCAAGATATGGATTTGAATAACCAAGGCACTCCAAATCAATCAACCTGAATTCATCACCAAACCACAATACATTTTTACTGTCCATATCATTGTGGCAGATTGCTTTGACGGGCGGCATTTTCTTTATTGCAATATTGCCTTTTGTCATACTGTCATTCAATAAATCAACCTTATCCTTAATCATATCATAAATCGGTGAATTCACTTCTTTTGCCAGTCTGGCATATTTCTGCCAGTCAATATGTATTTCATTTCTCTCAAACGGCTCATTTTTCAGGTCGATATTATGAATTTTCGCCAGAACCTCACCGATTTTTTTACAGTGAAAAGCCTTTATTTCACCATCCTTCAATGATTTTCCGTCATACCAGTCAAAAATATAATAATACTGTCCGTCATGTTCCTGCATTTTACTGCCGTTAAATTCCAACGCATAAACTGCCGGAATATTATTTTGCTTTAATATATCCTCAATATCATCAGCAATTTTGTAATTGCCCATAGCAGTCGGCCGTTTCATAATATTCGGATTTAACAGTTTAATTATGTATCTGCCCTTATCGGTAACCACTTTAAACATACGGTGCATAAATCCGCCTGTTATCCGAACAGGACTTTCAATCACTTGCCCTAACTGTAAATCCTCCGCCACTAAATCAAAAAAATTATCTGTATTCATTATTTTTCCTCTGTATTTGTTTACGAATATGAGTATGGCATTAACTCTTTCAATTTAACAATTATTCCTTTATTATCAACAAGAACTTCAATATCATCTGAATTCTTAAGTTGCATCATAAATTCTCTGCATGCTCCGCATGGCGGAAGAACATTGCCCTTTTTATCAACAGCAACCACCTTTTTTATTTCAGATTCACCATTTGTAATCATTGTTGAAATTGCATTTCTTTCAGCACACATACCAAGCGAACAATCGGTATCAATACAAACACCTGTATAAATATTTCCGCCTTTTGATAAAACAGCCGCACCTACACCGCCCGAACATATCCGGTCACTGATTTTCTTAGGATTAACAACTGCTTTTGCAACATTATACAAATTATTCCACTCTGTATTTAACATAATATTCCCCTTTTAACTGCCGTTTTCTATAAAGTCAATCAGTTTTTCGATATCGTCAAAATCATCATAGTCGCCCAATATTCCGTCACGGTGATAAACGATACCGTTTTTTTCGTTTGCCTCAAGACAGTCAAGCAGACGTTTTTTCCCGTATCTTTTTACGAAAATCGTAAATGCATATGGCTTAATTTTACTCAGCAGCCCTTTCCTGCATTCTTCGTCACACGCATAACAATGCTCAATTCCCTTTTCCATAGAGCATTTTCTGTTTTCACACCAGTCCTTGTCAGGGCAATCTCCTGAATTGCATCCCGAACATTTGTCATTTTCAGAGCACAGACAGCAAGCCAGTCCGCACCTTGCAATACCCAATTCTCTTTTCATTATTAATCCCTGTTTTCTATACCGTGTTTTCTTATTTTTATTAATTCCCTGACCGTTTCAAATTCCTGTTTACCGGGATTTGTAAATCTCATCTGACACCGGCAGACATTATCAAAACCTTTGCCGAAAATAATTCTGTATCTTCCGCCGCTGCAGGAACCGCAGTGCACACAGTAATCAACATTCTTCCATGCTGATTTTTTCAAATTCTCACTGATATACGCGTTTTCATATGTATCGGATAAACTGTCATCCATCCAGATTGTCAGCGGTGAAAACTGCGATTCATCCCCTGTACCGTTAAGCAGAATATAGCAGACACATTCATTATTATACTTTGCCATCCAGTAAAACTGATTTTTCCAATAACCTAAAAGTCTCTCAAATTCTACGGAATTGTTATTTAAATCTGTCAGAAAATCAACAGTGGCATCCTTTAGCATCACAGGAAAAGTATTATTCACTGTCATTTTCATTTTTTCATATTCACTGCAGTTCATTATTATATCCCTTATTTTATCTTCACGTTGAGTTTAATTACTGTATTTAATCACTATTATGATGTTTTACAAAAAGTTCTTCTATTCTTTCACTTGGGAATTTTTCAATAATTTCTTCATAAATTTCTTCAATCCAAAAGAATACCTCATCTTCAATAGAAGACAAATAATCGAAAACATCAACCTCGTCATCTCCGAGGGCTGCCACAAGTTCATCCCATTTGTACATTGTACTCATATCATCATAAACTGGAATTGCTTTTCGTTCATTAATAAGTTCTTCGATTTTAGATTTGTCTACCATTTTTATTTCTCCTATTTACAGTTCCATCCCATAATAATCGACATCAATAACTGTTCCATCCAGAAAAGTTTCTTTTGCTGATTTAATAAATTCATTAAATCCAAGGTGCTGATATATTCTCAAATTCTCTGTTTCAGCAGGTTCAACACCCGAAGTTACTTTTTCATAGCCTCTGCTCTTCAAATCGGTAATCATAAATCTGAAAAGTTTTGAAAAATAACCTTTGCCTGAAAATATCAGCAATAATCCCCATTGCACTATGATTACAATCCTCAGTCAGTATCTGAATTTTGACGCTAATACCAAGTGTTTTATCCTGTTCAGTTATTAGCAATTCTTTACTCTATCTTAAAGCAGGCATAAATATACTGCCGTTTTCGCCGACAACATCTTTTAATGCAGAAATAACCGTTTCTGCTCCACCATCAACATGTCAGAAACTGCTTAATGAACTATGTACTTCAATTTCATCACCTGATTTTAAACCTAAATCAAGCAAACCATCTATAATGTCTTGTTTGATAATAAAATCCATATCTATCTTCTCATTTACTGTAAAAATCCATAAACTCATCAGTATTCATAATGCCTTTATTGAGCACAGCATCATAAACATCTATGCTTGTATATTTGTCAAAAGAATACAAATTTCTGTTAATTAACTCCTTTTTGATTTCTATAATAGCATTTCTTAATTGTTCGTTATCTTTCATCTTTTTTGATATATCGTCACAGTATTTTTCAGCCTTTTCAATCGTATCTTTATCTAAAAACCATATATCGACATTCCAAAGTTCATTATTCAGATAAAACTCAAACCCATGAAACCAAACTTTATTGCCTTGCTCATTGATTTCTTCTTTAGCCTCATACCAAGTCGGATTAAAATTATCCAAAATAAATTTTGTTAACTGATAAAGTTTGTCTAATGACATAGATTCATTTTCAATATCAATATCCAAATCATTCCATGCCATTAACTCCATCTTGACACTGCCTATAAGATGAGGCTTTCCATATTTATTTAGTTCATTCATTAATCCTAAATCATACAAAATATGATTTGCCTGTTCTAATCTATTCATTATAATTCCTTTGTAAATATAATCTCTAAATCATTACAGAAGGGAAAGAAACTGCCGGCATCCTGATATCCGAGTTTTCTGTAAAAATGCTGAGCAAATTCATTAGCCTGTGACGAGGTCATAACCTTATCGTAACCAAGTTTTTCCATTTCATTTTCCCAAAACCTGACTATTTGTGTACCGTAACCCTTGCCACGATACTCTTCAAGAAAATAAAGCATATTCATAAACGGAATTTCATCCCAGAACAAATTGTATCTTAACCAGCCGGCAAAACAGCCATCAACAAGCATAATAATTTCCCGCTTATTATTTATTGTATCTATCAAGATATTTTCTTTAATATGACTATCCTTACTTAAAAGCATCTCTTTATCCGCCGTAGTTGCATATTTTATTTCTGTCATAATTACAGCCCCTTATTTGTTAAAAGTTTTTACATCCCCAAGCAGTTTAATATTACCGTTATCTACGATAACAGCACCCGACATGAAAGCAGTTGCATAAACTGTTTTGCCTTTTTCGGCTAACACACGATGAATCGCTTTGTTTTGTACTTTAGTATTTTTATAGTGAACTTCTAAATAAAAATCATCCAAGTATGCCAGTCCATTGTAGTATTTGAATTCTTTATAGTCTTTGTCAGGTGATAAATGGTATTCTGAAAGTTGAATAACTGCACCTGCACTATAACCCATAACAATTCTGTTAAAATTTCTTAACACATCTACTAAATTAAACTCTTTGATTCTATCCATCATTCTGTCAGGCCGACCGCCGGTGAAATAAAGAATATCCGCCTTTTCTATTTTTTGTTTGGCAGACTCTTTTGTATCCTCAAAATAGTTAAGAAATGTAATATTATTTTCAGATATTCCGTAAGCAGTAAAACCACCGACTATGCCATTATAATAAATACCGTTTTCTTTACTGTAAAGCGAATTCCATTCCGCCGAATTTTTAACCTCTCTGTCGCGAAAAGAAAAAGCGACTACGGCAACCGAATCATTCGGCAATATATATTTTTTCAGGTCATCATAAAGCCAATCTGCATTTATGTCATATCCTTCAAGTAAAATGTTAATCATTAATTTACCTCTCGCAAATCCAATCAATTATTCTAATCATAGCATTAACTCTTAATAAGTTATCTCCAACAAGCAATTCACTTAACCAGTTATCAAACGGAGGAAAAGTTAATTCACTATACTTAGCAAATGCTATGCTCGACGGTGGCATAGGTTTATTATTTTTCGCCCATACTCCCTCTAATACTTTCCACGTATTTGTTGAAATTAAATATGAAATTTTCATTTTGTCATTGCTGTTAATCGCAGACAACAATTTAATTTTTGTTGCTGAAAGCCAGTAACAAATATCATCCATTTCTTTTTGGGGAGTAATATAGTTTTTATAAATCTCTTTTGATTTAATTATCAATTTATCAAATTTACCATTATAATCAAATATTATTTTAGAATATAAATATTTGTAAATATCTATTGGATTATTTTCAAACTTCTTTAATAATGTTCTGTATTTACAAAAATGTTTTTCAACAAGTATACCATCAACATATTCACTTATGAATTTATTTTCATTCGTTATTACAATCAAGTCCAAGTCAGAATTGTCAGCCGCAACACCATAGGCAACAGAACCGGTGAGCAAAACTGCTTCAACTTTTTCATTTTCTTTAAGAATATGTATTTCTTTTTCAAGAACATCTAATTGTTTTTTCATAAATAACCTCATTATCGTTATATTTTCTTAAACAATTTTGCCGACCAAAAACTCATATCCATTTTTTCAATATAAAAGTGCAGAATACTTTTATAATTCTTTGTTGCAGTAGAAAGAGTAATATAATCAACTGTATTCTTATAAAAACTTTCTGCATACTCAAAAAGTATTTTCCCCACACCTTGAGAACGATTTTCTTTTTTTACATATATCTCTTCAATCTCAAAACATTTTGCACCATCTTCTAATGGTGCGATTCCTTTATTAAGAACTCTGCATCTGCCGAATAAATATCCGATAGTTTTGTCCCCTTCATATGCTAAAAATAAATCACTTCCTGCAATATCAGACTTGTCATTGGCACAATATCCAAAAGATAAATCTTCATTTGCCCAGTTTTGAGAGAATCTGATAACGGTTCTTATATTGCTGTCACTCAACTCGCATTTCCTAATTTTAATGTTCATAATTCCATCCCATAATAATCGACATCAATAACTGTTCCATCCGGAAAAGTTTCTTGTGCTGATTTTATAAATTCATTAAATCCAAGGTGCTGATATATTCTCAAATTCTCTGTTTCAGCAGGTTCAACACCCGAAGTTACTTTTTCATAGCCTCTGCTCTTCAAATCGGTAATCATAAATCTGAAAAGTTTTGAAAAATAACCTTTGCCCTGATACTTTTCAACTGTACGAAAAGCACAGAGATAAACGGTTTTATCATCAACTAAATTCTCACTGTTCTGAACAATGCTTTTATCAATCATAGCAGTTGCTTCACATATGATTTTATCATTCAATATGCCGTAATATGCGAGACTTTGCCCCATTTTAACACGTTTGATACTTTCATCTTTCCAAATTTTCCAATTAGGACTTTTATGCTTTTTTATTTCATAATCCCACTTGCGTTCCATTTCATCAATGGCCGCAATTTTACATATGTATTCTTTTATTTCAATATTCATATTCTTTTCTCTTATATACGTCACCTTTTGATAAGGATTCAAAATGATAACCGTCAGGCATAGAGTATTCACTTATACAATCAAGACTACCCGCAAGCAGCAATTCATAATGCTTTATTCTTTTATCATTATTATCAAACATATCATATTCTCTTATAATCTGCCTACTCTTCGTAAAGATTACTTTTGTCAAATCCTTGTTCGTATCCGCTCATACCGACAACTCTTGGCCATTTATTGGTTTCAATAATCGTGGTTGCATTAATATTACCTAAATGGCAGTAAAAATGTCTCATCTGACCCATAATACATTCCAATCTAATATGTGCATAACCTCCGGGTTTTTCATACAAATTCTCGTCATTCAGTCCATCAAGATATCTAAGTATTTTAGTTTTAACCTGCTCAAAATACTCTAACAACTCTTCTCTTGAAAGCACTTTTTCTCCCATATAATCAAGGCTGTTCAATCCCTCCTCATGAAAATCCGGTTCGTCATACCGGGTTGGATTTATAAACCATTGATCACAGGAATGCAAGGTGTGATAACAGTGTTTCCAAATCGGCATATCACACAGTGTGTAATCCATATCGCAGGTTACAAGCGTTACATAAAAGTTGTGAAACATAATTTCAGTCGTTGCTCTGATGCTTTTAATTAATTCTCTTTTCATGATTTGCCTCCGCAGTTGTTCTTCTTTCTTGCCTTTGGTTCCGGTAATTCCTCATATATAGAAACAAATAAATCAGTTAGTAATTCACGATTGTCAACATCATCAACCCGCAGCAACTTCTTTCTTCCTCCGTCAGTCATTGAATCATATTCAGCCTCGGGAATAATTTAATTGCTGACGGTACCGGTCTTACTAAAAATCGTTCATCACATATGTATGCAGCAACCTTGTCCCTATAGTAAATCAAGTATTCGCCCATCATTCTGCGATAATAAACTCCGTCAAGTTCCGATAATTGCTCCATTAAAAATTCCATATATTCCTTGCTTGTTGCCATAATTTCTCTTTCCTTGTTTAATGTTTACTATACCATTTTGGAACAGTTAATTTATAATTATCATACCATTCAAGAACATCCTTTGCCTGACCCAGCATTATATCAATCTGCTCCTGACTGTAATCCACTGCCCACGGAACAGATGATAAGGTATTACTTCCTATATATAATTTTAATAATTTCCAAAACATCATCGGCACATGATTATCAAAATAGCCGTCAATCATTCCGCAAGCAAATTCAGGCGAGGTCTGAGCCGCCCAGACAATTCTGTTGAATTCCTCCCACGGGTCACCAAAATCATATCTGTCAAAATCTATAACAACAATTTTTCCGTTTTCAATCATCATATTACCGATATGATAATCACCATGCTGAAAGCACTGCGGCCTTTTTTTCAGCAAATCACGGTTATTGTTAAGATAATCGATTATATACTCGGCACCATCAAATTTTATCGGACATTCGGAATACATTTTAATTTTGCTATTCATCTTGTTATTAAATCTGGTTTCCCAATCAAGTTGCGTTTTAGGTGCAGGAATAGTATGTATTTTCTGCAAAATCTGACCTGACTGAAATCCAAAATCATATTTCGGCTGTTCGTCATAATCGTGGATATGCTCCTCGGCACCAACACCATCCACCCATGATTGAAGTACATATACACCCTCTCTGCATAAACCGACCTTTAACGGTTTACACATAGAAATATTTTTGGCATATAGTTTTTTCATTATTTTATGAATTTTTCTTCTATTTTTATACTTTTTTCGCGGTGAAATACGCAAAAGATATTTTTCGCCGTCTTTGACAGCAAAATACTTTTTGTCTCCGCTCCAGCCTTTTTCAATTTCAGTTATACTATCAAATCTTTTAAAATTCATATTTGTTCCCTTCATTAAAAAATGTATTGTGCCAGTCATCACTTAATTCAATAATCGATTGATACCTCTTATCCCTGTCATCATTTGTTGCTTTCACCGCAACATTATATAAATCTCTGCTTAATGACCAATTTTCAAAATTTCTTTTGTAATTGCCGAACAGTGCAAACGCCATTGCTCCCAGCGTATAAACATTTGTGATTTCATCAAGGGCAGCACCCTTTTCAAATTCTTCGGGCGACATAAAGATAGAACTACCCCAAATCCTGCCCATATCATTTATAAATGGAGATTTTCTGAAAAAATCAATATCGCAAATAATTGTTTTTTGATTTTCAAAATCGTACATAATACTGCCGTCATAAAAATCTACTGCAACAAAATTCTGCTCGGCAGTGTACTTCATAAAATCCAAAATATCGGCAAATACTTTTAACTTAATATCATTCGATAACGACATAAATTTGCGGTGCGATTCAGGATACATTCTGCCCATGCACTCGCTGTCTGCCCACTTAAAAATCATTGCAAAACCATTGCCTGTTTCTTTTGAATCCATATATTCAATAAGATTTTTGTGTCTGAGGTTTTCGTAAATTGGCACAGTTGCTTTCAGTCGACTGACTGCATCGCAAGGCTCACCGTCATATTCTGCCGTTTTTGCACCTGCAAACTTGATGAAATACTTTTGTCCGTCCTTTTCAGTTCCAAAGCATATATTACCGCTGTCCTGATCATCAAACACCTTAAATACTTTTCCGTATTCACTGAGAAAGCCAAAATCAAATTCTTGTTTCATTTTAAATTCTACTGCGTCAATTTTCTGTATCATAAAAACATCCTGTCATTTCTATAAAATAAAAAACTGCCGTGTGAAAAGTCAAAGCCATTTCATACAGCAGCATCATATTAGCATTGGATAATCGGTATCAGTTTACCTTCTTATGCTTTTGTATTAACATTGTCTTCATCTGAGTGCCTGTGATTTCACCCTTCGCCATTCGCTTGAGGTTTTTTGGCAAATTCTGTTACAGGCACGCCTTCTATTTTGTTTAATGTATCTGCTATGCTTGCAGCAGTTTGTCTTTTGGTTTCAAGTTGTGGTGACAATCCAATCACTCCTTCTACAAATATAGTTTACCATATCTGATTTGATATTACAACAAGTAAATTACTTTACACCTATACCGCATTCGATATCAAAACAACAAGTAATTCAAATAATAAAACAGCATAAATGGCAAAATGGCAGAGAGCACAAAACTCTCTGCCATAATTTTTCGCTATATAAAAAGACAAAATCCGAAAGTATCACCAACAATGGTGAGTTTCGGATTTTTACCTTTTGGTGGAGATGGTGGTAATCGCTCGGTGCGTTTTTACACGCACCGACACGCCGCGCCTAAAAACAGTCCGCAGGACTGTTTTCTTAACGGCTGTTTCAATTACTATTATATTACAAAAAAGGTGTCGTAAGACACCTTTTTCAAAATGGTGGAGATGGTGGTAATCGAAACCACGTCCAAGATTATCTTGCCAAGGGTTCTACGGGTGTAGTTTGTCTTTTAAGTTATCCCCTCACTCAGCGGCGGCAAACAGCCTCTGAGTTACGGTAACCTCTGATACCTGATGAAAGCCGAGATATTCTTTCATTCATGTTCGCCACTAAGTCGACGCCCTTACCTCAGCCGTGGCAATCCAAGGCAGAACGCAAGCCGCTAATTAAGCAGCAAGAGCTACTGATTTATTATTGTCAGTTAATTTTAAGTTGTTACTTTTTAAGCGGTGCAACTCCGCTACCCGCTGACCAAGGTTCAACAACCCTGTCGAAATCCTTTCATCCCCATATTATCTGTAATTTTCTTTAAGTGTTCTTTCAATGGCACGGTCAGAATCTTTCTTTGCCTGGGTCGCCCTTTTATCATAAAGTTTTTTACCTTTGCAAAGACCTATTTCCATTTTTGCCCTGCCGTTCAATATATAAAGACTGAGCGGAATAATTGAAAGACCCTGCTGCTGGCTCTGACCAAAAAGTTTCATAATCTCTTTTTTGTGAAGAAGAAGGCGTTTTTTACGCATAGGGTCACGGTTAAAACGATTACCCATTTCATAGGGAGAAATATGCATACCTATTGCAAACATTTCGCCGTCGTCAACACTGCAGAAACTATCTTTGAGATTAACCCTGCCATTTCTTACCGACTTAATTTCGGTACCGAAAAGTTCAATACCTGCCTCATAAGTTTCAAGAACAAAATAGTCGTGATAGGCTTTTTTATTATTTGCAATTATCTGCTTTTCATGACTCAAATCTATCTCTCCTTAAATCAGACTTCTGCCCTCCAGCGCTCTTGAAAGGGTTACTTCATCGGCATATTCCAAATCAGCACCTACCGGCACACCATATGCAAGACGGCTTACGGTTATGCCCATAGGTTTGAGAAGACGGCTTATGTACATAGCAGTTGCCTCACCTTCAACAGTGGGATTCGTTGCCATAATAACCTCTTCAACCGTATCATCCCCAAGCCTTGACACAAGTTCCTTTATTCTGATTTGGTCCGGGCCTATATTATCCATCGGAGATATTGCCCCGTGAAGCACATGGTACGTTCCGTTAAACTCGTGTGTACGCTCGATAGCGGCAACATCACGCGGATCTTCAACAACACAGATCACACTTTTATCCCTGACTGTGCTTTTACATATAGGGCAAAGTTCATCATCTGCAAGATCACAGCACACTTTGCACTGCCTTATTTTGGTATGTGCGTCAGTAATTGCTTTAGCAAACTCACGGGCCTGCTCGTCTGATAACCCAAGAACATAAAAAGCCATTCTCTGTGCTGTTTTATGGCCTATTCCCTGCATACGTTCAAACTGGTCTATTAAATTTTGAAGTGGTGCAAGATTAAAAGACATAATTAAACCTCTGTTAACAATTAAAATGCAAAAGGCACAATTTTAAAGGCCGGGAATATTCAGTCCGCCTGTAACCTTTTCAAGTTCGCGTTCAGATTCTTCATCTATCTGACGCATAGCCTCGTTGAATGCTGCAACAAGCATATCTTCAAGCATTTCAACATCATCAGGATCAACAACTTCAGGGTTAAGACCGATTGCCTTTATTTCGTGGTTACCCTTAACGGTAATCTCAACCATTCCGCCACCTGATGTTACAACATATTCTTTTTCATCCAGTTCTGCTTTTTTGGCTTCAATATTCTCCTGCATCTTCTGTGCCTGACGAAGCATACTCTGCATATTCTGAGGGCCGCCGCCCATTCCCTGTGGAAGTCTTGCTTTCATAGTTAATTCTCCTTTTTCAGATCATTAAGAGCGAACATAGTTTGATCACCCTTATTTTACTGTTTATTCAAAATTAATTTTTATATTATCCTGAGCCTGAGCAATTAAATCCTCAAGCAAATCTCTTTTTTCAGCATCTGACGATTTTCTTTTAAACAGACCGAGTTTATAAACCCTTCCGGTAACCTCGTGAAGTGCCTGTTTAATTGCTTTTGAGTGAGTAGGAATTTTTATAAATTCTCTTATAACAGGATTGTTACTGTCAATGAGGAAAAAATCACCCCTTGTATAACCGCTTGCCCCGCTTAAAACACCGAAAAGCGCAATATCGTTTCTGTGAATTACATCCATAAATTCTGCCCATCTGTCAAATTCCTGCTGAACGGCACTGCTGTTTTGTTCAGCGGGCGGCTGAACAGGTGGCAGAACTTCATCAGGCTGAGAAACAGGCACAGCAGGTTCGGCACAGGGAGAATCCGGAACAAAAGATTTTTCCTCCTGCTTATAAGATTGTGTTTCTTTAAATTCCTGTTTAACGGGTATTTCAGGTTTTTGCAAAACAGGTTCAGGTGTGCTTTGAGGGATATTTTGCACGGTATGATTTGCCGGTGCAGAATACGAAGTGCTGTTAACTTTTGTTTCAAGACTTGAAATTCTGTCAAGCACTGCAGCGAGCGATGAATCAAGTTTCGGCTCACACAGTTTTATAAAAGACATTTCCATTTCTATTCTTGAATTTGCACCTGATTTAATTTTAGTAAGCGTGTCCTGAAACAAATCAAGAGCGAAAATGATATTTTCAAGAGAAAACTTTTTTGTTCCCTCTATAATACTGTTATACCCGTCATCGGTACAAATAATAAGTTCACGGCTCTTTTTAACAGTTTTAACAATAAGAAAGTTTCTTAAATGGTTAATCATCTCAACACAAAGACGTTCCATATCATAACTGTTCTGATAAAGTTGCGAAAGAATTTCAAGTGCAGATGAACTGTTTTTATTATGTATACAGTCTGTAAACTTATAAAGAACTTCTCGTCCGGCGAGGCCTGCAACTTTTGACACCAGTTCGCTGTTGATATTTTTATCTCTGCTGCTGCACTGGTCAAGAATTGAAAGGCCGTCACGAAGGGCACCGTCAGCAATTCTTGCAATAAGAATTGCCGCATCATCACTCAGATTAAGGTTTTCAAAACCTGCAACCTGTTTGAGGCGGACAGCCATGGTTTCAGGCTGAATGCGTTTAAAATCAAAACGCTGACAGCGCGAAAGAATTGTTGCAGGAAGTTTATGAACTTCAGTTGTTGCAAGAATAAATATTACATGTGACGGAGGTTCTTCAAGCGTTTTTAAAAGTGCATTAAAGGCGCCTGTTGAAAGCATATGAACCTCGTCGATTATATACACTCTGTATTTTCCGCGGCTTGGGGTATAATTTGCCTCTTCGCGCAAATCACGGATATTATCAACGCCATTGTTTGATGCAGCATCAATTTCAACAACATCGTAAATTGTTCCGCCGTCAAGACCCTGGCAAACCTCGCATTCATTGCATGGTTCACCATCTGCACTGTTTTCACAGTTTACGGCCTTTGCAAATATTTTTGCACAGGTTGTTTTGCCTGTTCCCCTTGAACCCGTAAACAGATATGCATGAGAAATTCTGTTTTCTTTTATTTCATTTTTCAGTGTTGAGGTAACATGATCCTGACCGTAGACATCGGAAAAACATTTTGGTCTGTACTTTCTGTAAAGAGCCTGATACATTGCTTACCTCCTGAAAAATCAATAATACAAACAAAAGGCAGAAGCCGCTTATTTCATAATGTAACGCACAGACTTGTCTGCAGCGCACAGAATAATCCACTTATTGCTGCTCGGTTCCCCGCCTGACAAGGTTCGTAGCATCCCATCGCACAGGGCCCATACGCTACATTATGAAATAAGGATAAACCCCTACCTTTTCGCTCTTGTATTATACTACACTATTATTCAGAAATCAAGACTTTTTCTATTACTCCGTAATAAATATAATGGAAATCCTTTTCAGGATACCAGTCTTTCTCAATATTTTCGTCAATAAACTGTGACGGTTCAAATTTACCCTTGGCGGCTTTTCTGCAGACAAGAACAAGATTTGCCTCGTCAAAATACGGTGCATTTTCATCAAAACAAGGTGTAAGAGCGCATTCTTTTACCTTGTCAACATCTCTTCCGCTTTTTGAACCGCATACGCCGTGTATACTCTTTTTCTTATTTTCAGGATAAAAACTGAGCGTAAAATAATCATTTGCATTTAAAAATTCTTCGGTATAACGCTGTGGGCGTATGTAAATGGTTGCAACATCTTTTCCCCAAAGTTCGCCGACTGCACCCCATGATACAGTCATTGTATTGAGGGCATTGCTGTTTCCGGCTGTAACAAGACCCCAGCGCTTTGCAATAAGTTCAACAACATTTTCTTTAACATCTGAAAACTTTATTTCTCTAAACATAATTTCACCTCGTATAATAAAGTAGTAGTTATTAGAGTCCCTCTCCAAGGACAAAT
>CAMNST010000004.1 GCA_946555465.1 uncultured Clostridia bacterium | reverse complement strand
TGTTTTTTTACAACATCTTTTTATTTTTAGACTTGACTTTTAATAGTTAGTCTCTATATAATTCTATTCACACAAAACAAAAAAATCAGTGCCGCCATCAATTTTTTTGACGACGGCAGCATTTACTTATTTAAGGAATTTAACAATTTCAAGAGCAGCGTTTATATCACCGTCAACTTTAAGTTTACCTGTTGTAAACGCAATAACAGGGTCAAGTTTTCCGTTTATAAGTTTTGTGAAATTTGTTGCATTCATAGTAAGAATAGCATTTCGGTCATAATATTCATACGGTTCAACATGAACCTGACCGTCCTTAATTTCAATATAAAAAATTCCTTCTACTTTACCGACAAGATTAATCTGAAAAGCAAGTGTACCCGGTACTGATGAAACATCAACACTTAAAAACTTCTTTCTTGCTGCCTCAACGACAGACTCATATGTCATTGCCATAAATATACCTCCGCATTCAATTTGCATTTATTTGTTAAGATTATAGCATAATACTGAAAATATATCAAGCCAATTCATACGACAGGAATTTTGCTTTTTATCCTTTATCTTTCGGTCTGCTTATAAGTGCAACGGCAAGACCGCTTAAAACAGCAACAGTCACCCCGGCCGCACATGCCTGAAAACCGCCTGTGATAATTCCAAGAAAACCGTCTTTCTGAATCGCTTCTTTAACTCCTTTTGCCAATGCAGCACCAAAACCGGTAAGCGGAACGGTTGCACCTGCACCTGCAAAATCAATCAGATGCTCATAAATTCCCAAACCGCCGAGAAGAACTCCGAGACAAACAAAAAGAACAAGAATTCTTGCAGGTGTTAGTTTTGTTAAATCGATAAGTAACTGACCCACAACACATATAAGACCGCCTACAACAAATGCTTTTAGAAATATCATAATAATCACCTGTACTATTTTTTACAATAGCAGGTGATTTATTCAAATTTTTAAAACTTTTCCAATTTAACATGTAAAACATTTTTTATAAATTTAGTTTTATAGAAATCAACAAAATCCATTATAAAAAATAAAAACAGAACCGGCAATCACCGGTTCTGCCAATCAGTTATCTGTTGAAAAAATATTATTTTGCAGGCAATCCTTCTTTATCATACATGCAGATTGTTTCGCAAAGAATTTCAATACCTGCTGAAATTGCCTCAGGTCTGAGATTTTCAGGGGTATCAAGACGTGTATGATAATAACGAGGAGGATCAGGATTCATTGCAGCAAAACCGGTTGCTTTAATTCCACGCTGTGTAAATGCAGCCGCATCGCTTCCGCCGATATAGATTGACTCAAATTTAAGGTCAAATCCGCAGTTTGCAGCAGCATTTTTAACAAGGTGTTTTACACCCCAGTCATGCTGAACTGTACCTGAAAGGTCACGGTCATAAACCGCCATATCCTCTAAATCACGGAAAGTATCAATAGCAATAACTGCTGTAGGAATTTCTTTAAGTTCATCTTCGTGTGCTTTTGCATAAGCCTTTGCACCGCGAAGTCCTGCTTCTTCAGAACCTGAACAAATCATAACAACTTCTGTGTTTTCAAATTCAATTCCTGCCTCATCAAGAGCCTTGATTGTTGCCATACCGGCATAACATCCTGAAAGGTTGTCTGATGCACCCGGAACAGATTTGGTCCAACTCTGGAAGAAAAGAAATGCAAGTTCAAACGGAATGAAAACGCAGGAAACAATAAAGAAAAGAATAAAAAACCATCTTGCCTTTTCAATATCAACAGCAGCAGTTGTGCCTTTGCCGACAATGAGGCAGATAACAGCAAAAACAGTCTGAACAATAAGCCCTACAACTGCAGGAATTTCAACAAAAAGTTTGGCCTGAAGACCGCCCATAAGATAGTTAAGAGTCCATTCAAACTGGCTGTCAGAGTGACCTACCAGAACAATTCTCTGCTTAACTTCGCCCTTAGGACTTCTTGTTGCAATCATATTGTGCGAAGTCTGTTTCGGGAAAAGGAAATCGTCAAACTGCTTATACATTAAAAATTCGAATAAAAGCGGAATAAATGCGAGAACACAAAGAACAAGAGCCGCAATCGGTGAAGCAAACCAGTTAACAAATACTGATGCCACGCCGCAGGCAACCGTAAACGGAATAAATCCCATAAAGCCCTGACGGTGAAGAGTAAAGGATTCAATTTCTGTTTTGTTACAGTAATTTTTCATATCCTTTTCCATCCACTGCTGAGCGCGGTGTTCCTCAGGCGAACCCGGCTTACGCGGACCGATTTTTTTACAAATTTTTGTAATTCCCTTAACAGCGTATTCCGTATTTTTCTGAATATCAATGTTAGGGGAATATTCGTTGGCAATTTTCATAGTATACTCTCCTTTAAAATAATACAGATTTATTTTATCACACTAAAGTAATGATTGCAAGATGGTTTTATGAAAGATGATGTATAAATAAACCCGATAAAAGTTTTGGTTCAAACCATGTGGATTTAGGTGGCATAATCATATCAGCATCTGCAATATCCATTAAATCCTCTACCGTTGTGGGATACATTGCAAAAGCAATTTTCATATCTTCGGAAACTCTTTTTTCAAGTTCTGCAAGCCCTCTTATTCCTCCGATAAAATCAATCCTGTCATCTGTTTTTGGATTTTTTATACCGAGAATAGGATCAAGCAGATAATTCTGAAGAATTGAAACATCAAGCCTTGCAACGGGATTTGATTCATCCGCAATACCATCTTTAAGTTCAAGAGAATACCACTGTTTTCCGATTAACATTCCAAATGTATGCTTTCTTTTGGGATGATACTTTTCTCTTTTTTCGCTTACAATAAAATCTTTTTCAAGTGCTTTTAAAAATTCTTCTTCGGTATAACCGTTCAAATCTTTTACAACACGGTTATAATCCATAATTTCAAGTTCTTCATCAGGAAATGCCACTGCAAGGAAAAAGTTGAATTCTTCCTCACCGGTGTAATCGCCGTTTTCGTCTCTTCGCATCTGACCAACTCTTACGGCTGATGCACAGCGGTGATGACCGTCGGCTATATACATTGCCGAAACATCTTTAAAAAGGCTGCTGATATTTTCAACGGTTTTCTCGTCATCAATTACCCATACAGTCTGAAGAACACCGTTTGAGTTAAAATTATAAACAGGCTTATTTTCATTCATCCATAAAGATAAAATCATATTAATCTGATTGTTTTTTCTGTATGTAAGAAATATAGGACCTGTATTTGCATTACAGGTATCAACATGGCGAATTCTGTCCTGCTCTTTTTTGGCAAGGGTATGTTCGTGTTTTTTTATAACATTATTAATATAATCGTCAATAGAAGCACAGCCGGCAATTCCCACCTGACTTCTGCCGTTCATAACCTGTTTGTAGATATAAAAACAAGGCTTTTCATCCTGAACAAGAGATCCTGTTTTTTCAAGATTTAAAAGATTTTCATTTGCCTTGTTATACACGGAATCGTCATAAATATCAGTACCTAAAGGCAAATCAATTTCTGCCTTATCAACATGAAGAAAAGACAGCGGATTGTTTTTCACCATTTCCCTTGCTTCATCACTGCTCATAACATCATACGGCAAAGCCGGAATCAGCGCCTGTTTTGACTGCGCCGGCCTGAATGCCTTAAAACCACGAAAAACTGCCATAAATAATAAGTCCTCTTCTCTCAGATGATTAGTTGTTCTTTTCATAAATCAGACGAAGACCGTCAATAAGCAAATCTTCATCATAAATAACATCTGTTTCACATTCAGATGAAATTGTTTTTCCCAAACCGCCTGTAACAACAACGGTTACCTTTTCGCCTAACTCTTTTTCTATTCTTTTAACAAGCCCGTCAAGCATTGCGGCATTGCCGTAAACGGCACCGCTTCTCATACAATCAATCGTGTTTGAGCAAATTACTTTATCAGGAGCAGTTATATCAACCTGCGGCAGTTGTGCCGTTCCTGAAGAAATTGCATTGATTGCAGTTTTAACGCCGCATAAAAGCAATCCGCCGAGATAAGTTTTATTTTTATCAATTACCGTTGCGGTAGTTGCCGTTCCCAAATCAAATATAACCTGAGGGCATGGGTATTTATTAATTGATGCAACTGCCCCTACAACCAAATCAGCACCAAGTTCTGCCGGGTTGTCAATTTTTATATTAAGACCTGTTTTTATTCCGGGTCCTACGATAAGGGCGTCAACCTTTGCCACTTTTTTTATTGCTTTTGTAAGTGTTCTGTTAAGAGCAGGCACAACACTTGAAATGATTGCACCGTCAATTTTATCTATATTATTCAACTGAAGAAATGAATGAAGTTTCATTGCATAATCATCTTCGGTTTCATATATTATTGTTGCAAGACGACCGGATGAAACAAGTTCTTCACCGTCAAGAATACCTAACACCGTATTTGTATTTCCGACATCTACCGCAAGTATCATAATTTTATCCTCCGTTTATAACAAAACATTAAAAATCAAAGATTTTTTCACTTCTTACTTAACACAAGCCGTCACATTATTTTGCTTTAATGGTTTTCTGACCTACGCGGATAATTCTTTCAATAGCAGTTGCCAAAACAAGATTAACTGCAAGTTCAACAACAAAGTTAACACCTACAAGTCCGGTAATCATATAAGTTCCGACCGATTCCATTCCTGCCGCTGCTGCCCAGCCTTCAATCGTATCCATAAAGAAAAGAAGACAGCCAACAAGGAATATTCCCGTATTAACAACAGGAGTAACAACACCTGCCGTAATAACTGCGCCGATTTTGCTTTTCTTTTCAATCAGTTCATAAATAACACCTGTAACAAGACCTGCAAGCAATCCTTTGAGCAAAACGGTAACAACTGTTCCCGCGGGATTGATGGTAAGAAACGCTGCTGCGTCGCCCGAAATCAGAACGGTTACCCCGAACACTGCTCCAAGCCATGCGCCTGACCATTTGCCGTATAGTGCTGCTCCAACTACTATCGGTGCAAGACAGAGGGTGATTGAAAATGGACCCAGTTTAATTTGGCTGGCAAAAAACTGCAATACTACCACGATAGCAGTCAGCACACCCAGCCCTACGATTTTTTTTGTGTTTGTTTTCATATTAAATTTTCCTTTCTGCTATTGTTCCTGGGCTTCTTTGCAAAACACAAAATACAAAGACCTGCCCGGCAAATGATATTTTTGCCGCGGATACAATGCAATGTTTATTATATTATATTCTTTTCATAATGTAAAGATAAGAATAATAAAAAACACCTGCTTATTATTTGATAAGCAGGTGTCCGTATTAAATTTATCTGAACATAACTATGCGATACTGCAAACCTATTTCATTATAATTGACATATTCATTTACAATCACAGGCAAAGAACTGTGTGTAACATTAAGCGTTACACCGTCTTCCTCAAGATAAAGTCCAAGGGAATTAACCAAGGGACTGAAAACGCCAAAATAACTATGCTGGTTTTTACCGTCAAATCTAACTATTGAAAGCGGTGACTCATCCGCAAAAATCAAGCCGAATCTTGCAGAAAACGGGCATTTCGTTTTTATTACACGTTTTTCATTTCCGTTTCCGTAAAAGGTTTCGCTGTACATATATGTATTCCAGCGCTCTCTTTCGCCCTCATTGACATGAACATCCGTATCCTGATTATGCCTTGTTATTTCCCTGTCTATAACCTCGTTATCATAGTTAAAATCAATCCTCTGCGGTTTATCAGAACCTGTCCAGTTATTAAGCATAAGGTTTTCTGTTTTGTTTGTACTGCTCATACTATCTCCTTTTTATTGTAATGTTTCAAGAAAGTTAAAAGACAAATTAAAATTATCATATTCATCAAAAGTATATTCTGCTAAATCCCAGTAATCAAAATCCAGACCGTCTCCGCCGAAATCGGCGCTTATAAAGGGCGGAAGAAAATTTTTAAAATATTCGCCTATTTTATACAGAATATCATTGTTTTTTGCAGAAGCGCCTGAAATTTTCATAACAAAATTCTCTGTTTCGGCAGACAGATTTTCATCTACAAAGCCAATGTATTCCTCAAGCATACCGCTCTGATAACTTCCGAAATCATATGAAAGCCGCTTTATTATGTTTTCTCTTTTTTCATTTTCATCGGGTGCAAAACTGAGATGAAGCATGCTGCACATCATTCTCGCACCTGTTCCGCCCATATTTTCATATAACACTTCAGAAAAAATCTCATCCAATTTATCTTTTATCAGATTAACAGCATAGCAATAAGATTCAATCTCCCCTTTGACAAAGAGATTGCTATGGTATTTAAATCCGAGAAAATCAAAAAGTTGCACAAGTCTTTCACAGCAAGTTGTATTCTTCATAACATTTCACCGCCGTTTCGCTGAGATGAAGGTATTCTTCGGCACCGCAGTTTACTGTGTTGGCATAAGACTGCGGTGAACTTACACTGACATTGCTGACTGCCTCAATATCATTTAACTGTTTTGCAACATCACTGAGATTTAGTTCATTGCCTATTTTGAGTGCAGCACAGTAATCTTTAACAATATATTTTATTTTTTCAATGATTTTGTTCTTGTCAAAACCCGAAGCAAGATTAAAATCAACCGAAAGTGAAAATTTTTTCTCAACAGCCTGTTTAATAACTGCTTTGACACCGATTAACTGAACAATCGGAATATACTGCAGAATATCAGGAATATTTTCCATAAAACCATGTATGCGCACAATAACAAATATTTCTCCCGCACTCTTTCCCGGAGTTATATGGCAGTCATAAACATACGGATTTTTTAAAATCTGGCTTTCAAGAGAAGCGGCATTTACCCCATTCGGAATAACGCTGTAACTATCCATTATTCTTTTTCTGAAAGAAGAATCGCTCTCCTCGTCACATCCACCGGTAAATTCATCGTCATTAACAGCGCCGCATACCCCAACAGGTGCATTTACCATAACACATATTTCATCTGCCAAAACATTGTATATCTCCCCGGCTTCAAGTGCTTTTGCCGGTGCTGTTACACTTGTTTCTCCGGCCCGAATAACTGCCGGTGCGGTTGTTGCATACTGAAGATGCGGTTTATAAGCAACGGAACAGACTGTTCCTTCTGCAACTATAATATCCTCATCTATAGATTCGTCAACAAAAAAAGTGATTGAACCCTCGGCGAATGCTGCCCTTTTCCTGCAGCAATCCCTTATTTCGCCATGTTTATCAAGATATATTCCCGTTGCCGTCTGAACAAAAGCCTGTTTCATAATAAAATCGCCGTAACAGGAAACCGAATAAACTTCACTGGCAACAGCCTCAAGTCTTTTTTCCGTTTCACTGCCTCTTTCAAGCGCCTTTTCGCTTTCTCTCATATATACATTTTTCATTTCTTCCAATATTTCGTTATAGGTTAAATTCACAGAGAAACACTCACTCTCCTTTCACTGTCGTTTATCAGAACGCAGATTTCTGCAGTAATGCTGTCTTTTAAAACAACTTCCTTTACGTAAACACCGTCTAAAGTTTCTGCCGCCTGTCTTGCAGAAGCCAAAAGCCGGTCTTTTTGATTAGATGCATCTTTATCAATTTCTCTGCCGTAATCTTTATCGGGATAAAATTTTCCGCGGGGACACTTAAAAGCCATAATAAAATCATTCAGAACAAATTCAACATAATCATGATTTCTATAAGCGCTGTTATTCATGCAAAACACCGTCCTTGTCTATTTCGATGCCGTTTATAACAACACTGCCGTTTTCTTTAAAATGTATATACGCTCCCGACTGCGCCTGAATTTTAATCTCACCGTTTTTAACATCCGTTTTCTGCATGGAAACGCCTATACCCGCTTGCTCTCCGCTGCTTTTTGTAAGAAGCATATCGGCCCCGGCAGGAGGAAGATAACTGTAACCATAAGGCGTGTATATATGAACATCCCTGTCCACTCCTGTTGAAACCGTTTCTATAGTTGATTTGCTGCTGAGCGTTACTTTGCCTGTTTCGGCAGAAAAATTTGCCTGTCCCTTGCCGATTTGTCTGCTAATCCACATAAACAACCTCCTTAACATCAATCATTTTTCTAAGAGTCAATTTTGTAATCTCACCTTTTTCGTCATATTGATATCTTTTATCGGTCATAACATAATCTTCAAAAACAATTCCATCTGTTTCAAATAAAAATCTCTGCAAAAGAGGTTCTGAAACATAACCCGATATTTTAATTTCAACCTGTTTATAATCTTCATATGATTTTTTCAGTCTCTGTAGAATTGTAAATTCCCTTTGCCACCTTGAAAGCGAAGACAAATTCAAATATCCCACTCTGTTTATCTGTAAATCCTCACTGATTTTTCCTTTGGCATGCACATTATAATCTGTGTCTGATGATTTTTTATAGCATATTTCCGAAATCGGCTCACTCCTGTTAATAACCTGAACCATTTCAAGAATTTCATATTTATTAAAACTCTTAATATCATCACTGATTTCATATAATTTCAAAGTATTGTCCGGTGTAACATAAACATTTTGTCCCGTGCAAAGAGAAACAAACTGATTTATTGCCCCATAACATGAAACACCTTTCCAAACTGCATACTTTTCCGCACTTGCTATATTAGGCAGTGCATTTTTAAAACCGAACGGTTTTGCAAAAGAATAAAAAAGTTGATTTGATCCGGGGCAGTTATATGTAAAAGGCTTTGCTTCATTATCAACCAAAAGGCACGCAGAGGAACGTGCATAAAAATAAATTTCATAGCCGTTTTTATTCCTTTTTGTACGCTGATTATCACAAAAACCATAAAAAAATGCTTCGTCGTTTTCAAAAGCATATACTTTTACAATCTCATCTAATATAATTTCCGATTTAAAATGCACCGCTAAAGCATCACATGGTGCCTGAACAGACTGCGAAAAACTGAATTCAGTAATATCCTCAATCGTATTCCTCAGCCCGTTTACATCAACAACTTCAATTCTCATCTGATTGCCACCTTCTGCCCTTCCGCAATATCAAAAGGCGTTTTGATGTCATTGTTTTTCATAATATCATCCACGCTCACACCGCATCTGTAAGCAATATCAAAAGCATTTTCGCCTTCTTCTGCATATATAAACGACAATATTCTTTCCTCACGTTTTTCACTGCAGTCCTCAACAAATTTAAACTCATATGAAAAGCAGTTCTTTTCGGAATTATTTGTAAATGAAAACCTGATAAAAAATGCCTTTATCGGCGGTGCCCCCGAAATAAAAAGCCAGCCTGAATCGGTAAGTTTTAAAAGGTGCTGCAAAAATGAACAGCGTTCACGCCCATTCTCTCCGTAAAAAACGCCTTTGCCTTCAACAACAGTGGGATTAATCGAAACATTTTCGCTTACACTTTTTTTACCGAAAACAGGACTGATATTTAAATTTGTTGATGAAACCACTTTCACATCAAACGGATTAACACTCCATTCAAAATCCTTATATTTCATTTTCACAAATCAGTCTTCACCTCTGCTTTTATCATATCTTTTGCTGTCAAGCCTTATCATTTCACTTATCTGCTGCGCTGCATCCATTTCATCATTCATCTTCTTCACTCCTGAAAATTATCTCATCATTAAAAGTTATTTTTGATTTTAATACATATGTCTGGGTATTTTTATCAACAGTAATACGTTCTGCCGAAACCGAAATAACATTATAAATATTTAAACAGCAGCATATTTTTGAAAAAATTTCTCCTGCTTTCCGACTGCTACGCCTGATTGGAACAAAAATATCAGCAAAAATGCTGACGCTTCCGGATCTGGCATTATCATCAACCTGATAAGACTCCATCTTTACCTCATCAATACCAAACACAACAATGCATCTGTTTAACCTTGTCGCAACTTCACGGCAGGGATATGCCTCAACTACTTCTATCTCCTTAAAATATTTATCTTTTTTTACAAGACTGATTAAGTTATTAACAATACCGTTAAATTTCATAATCCGAATTCTCCTTTAATGCTCTTAAAATTCCCGTATAGTAAATAATTCTGTTATCGAAAAAAACAGCATCTTTGCATTTGAATTCATATTTTTCGCCGTCCATAACAAGCAGTGCATCATCAGAAAGTGAGGTAATATCATGCTCAGATGAACCTATATATAAGTAATATTGGGAATATGCGGCACCTATTTCGGTAAACTTCGGCTCAAAATCCGAACTTTTTCTTCTCCACAAATGTGTAACAACGGCACGAAAAGGTGCTGAATCCCAGCCATATTCAGAAAAACGAACTTCTTTTCCTGCCATTTCAATCTGTTTTTTTATTATAAACTCCTGATTCATCATCACACCGCCTTAAAAACAAATTCATCATCGGCAAGCAGATTTCTGCAGTCAGCGACAGCATCTTTTAAAACTTTTTCTGCCGCCGACGATAAAGAATTATCCACGGTATATGAAATATCGCCCGCTTTAAATGACTTAACGCCGCTGTTTCCTGCCTCTTTAATAAGTGAAATTTTGTAGAATGCTTTCGCCGCACAGAGATGAACAATCTCTGCGCGGTTTTCATATTCTTCATTTTTCAGCAAATCAAAAACACAGCAACAAGCATTCTGAACATATATTTCATATTTCTGCACTTCATCTTCACTGCATTCCATAATCAGCATAAGTTCATTTTTAACGCTGCCGTAATCCGTCATATTATAATCACCCTGCCTTTTTTAAACATTGCTGTTCGTATATAAAATTGCAGCGTCATCATAAATCGGAGAAAAACCAACAATATTTGATATTGTTGCACGTTCAATCTGACGGTCAATAAGTTTATCATACTCTGTAACAATTCCGCCCGCCTGAACCCTCTCAAGTGCATAATTTTTATCAAGTGCTATAAAAGTGCCCTCCGTAATGTTATCGCTGCAGAAAATCTCGGCACCAAAAGGTGTAATCAGATTTCCCGTACCATGAAAATCAAGCCCGGCAGTTGAATCCCTGAATTCAGGCATAATGAGAAGTTTTGCCATATCCTCTCTGCTTACAATAAGTGAGGTCATTTGATACGGTGAAAATTCGCTCCAAAGTTTAACAAGTTCTTCATATGTAACATCCGTATTTTGAGAATTAAAGATACGAAGATTTTCATTATCGGCAATTACCGAAATTGCTCTGTTAAATTCACTGCCCGAAATACTTTCACCGATTTTTTTAAGCGTAATTGTAAAAAGATCAAGTTTCTGAAACTTAATAGCCTCATAAGAAGCGGTTATCATTCTTCCGAATTTTGAAAGTTTGGTAAGTTTGCCCTTTGCAGTAATTGTAAATTCAGACATCATTGTACCCTCAGGCACCATAAGCATACTGTTTGCAATGCTTTTTTCGTCTGTTGAAATAGATCTGTAATCGAGTCCGTCAATCTGAGTCGTTGTGGCAACTATTTTTTCAATCTTATTGTTATTTGCAACCCCCTGATTAACAGACCTTGTTATGTACTCCGGAAAAAGTGCTGCAGAAGATGTTGTTGAAAAGAATTTTGAAATTGTATCAGACTCAGCTCCTGACACTTTTATATCAAACCTCTTAAGTTGCCTTTCATATGCATCCAGTCCTTCAAGCGAAGTTCCCTTGTAATTTTCAGACGGGTCAAGTTCCTCAAGCGCCTGCGAAAATGATTTGCCTGTTGTATAAAGACCCTTTTCAAGATTAATATTATCGTATGCCATTATTATTTCCTCCTATAATTAAATTTTAAATTGATTATTATTCTGATTGCCGCTGTGCTGCGGCTTTAACTGAAGAGAAACATCTTCTGCTTCAGATTTTGCAAATGCCTTTTTAAATGAAAGCAGTTCATTTGTTGTCATAACCTGTGCAACACCTGCAAAAACCTTTAAATCCATATTGGGCATCGCTTTTGCACATAAAGTTACAACCTCGTCTCTCAAACATTTTTTATACTCTCTTCCGAGTTTTGCCTCGTCACTGATTTTTTCAATATAATTTGAAATTTCCCTTGCCTGAGCGGCAGTCATAGAAATATCCTTATTTCCGCTTTTCATTGTTTCCAGAATTTCTGTCATATCTTTTTCACCCTTTGTAAAATCAAATACTTTGGTAACACCTGCCTCCCTTTGTGCCGGAACAGCAACAAAACTGAATTCATATGCATCCTTTGCATCAAAAAGAATTGTATATGCCGGTTTGCCCGAATATTCCTGCCCGCTCAGATGGCTGCATTTTCCGCTGCTTTTTTCACTGCCGCAAATTGAGCAGATTTTTCTTCCCATTGAACAGGAAACCGAAACCTCTTTCTTTATTCCCGCCTCAATTTCTGTTATAAGCGGCATATTTTTTTCATTTTTCACCATATAAGCCTTTGCCTTAAGTTCATAAAAATCTTCGCCGTCAGATGTTTTTCTTCCTTCGCATTTTTCAACCCATGTCTCAAAAATTCTTGCTTTCTGATTGGAAGATTTCATCGAATGGTCACAAATACCCGTTTTTCCGAGAAAAAGTTCCTTAAGTTGATAAAGCGACTCAACCGAAAATTTTTCGTAATCCCTGTCAATGTCATTATTGCAGAGAGAGGCGCTGAAAACATAAAGACTTTCTGCCGAAAAATTGCTTCTTGTAAACTTATTAATTTTTTCAATATCTGCCTGTTCAATATTCAGACTTTTTTCAATATATCCTTTTGTCAATTTTAAGCCTCCGTTTTTATTTTTTCTGCCTGTGCCCTGTAGAGTTCTGCTTTTGCGCCGTCGCATTCATCCTGAAGAGTAATATCATCCCACACAACATTTGCCTGCATTTTTTCACCGCACAGCGCCAGATACAAATTTCCTATTTTGCTTATTACAGGCGTCAGTATTCTTCTGTATGCCTCAAGTTCCGTTGTAAGGATATCTGCTTGCTGCTTGCTCATTCTTTCGGTTGACGACCAGTTAAGTCCAAGCATAAACGGCGGCAATCCTGTTTTTGAAACAATCTGCTCAAGAAGTTGGCGAACAGGAATTTCACTGTCAAGTATTTTGTTGTCTGCCCCTATAACTTTTATATCAACGTCCCCGACAGCAACAAAATCTTTTACTGCATTTGAATCCATAGCCTCTTTCCATGCTTTTGCAACCGCCTCTGCCCTGTCCTGCGAATTCTGACCGTTTTCGTCAGTAGGCGTTTTGCATACAACTGCATACCGAACATTGCCTGCATGTTCCCAGTTTTCGCCCACAGTGTTATAAATTTTCATAAGTATATCTGCAACAAACGGAAGTCCCTGAAGCAGACTCGTTCCTACAAGGTTTCCGGGCTTAGGATTAAGAACCGAATAAACAATTAGTTCAGGATTTGTAATTTTACTCTGACCGTTATAAAATTCAACATCAATCCCATTGCCTGACCTTTTAAGTTCAAGTTCACTTAACTCACTGTTATAAAGAGCATATATGCCATGCCTGCCCATAACAATTTCGCCTACCGCAGTACCGAATGTTAAAAGTTGATTAAGGTAATTTGAAACAAAAGATGAAATTCCCTGCTGATTTCCGCCCACATTTATGTTTTCAAAATATGCATTTAACCGTTCATCAAGCAAATCATTTCCTGTTTCAAAATGAAACCCTTCTGCAAGACGCACTATTTTATTAATCGCCGAATCTACAACAGGAACAGCCTCTCTCATTGCCGCATATATCTTTGTTTCATTGCTCATAGGGTAATATGATGCAAGTTGATAATACGGATGCCTTGAATTTGAAGAAGTCTGAACCGCAGATGCAGAAATATTTGCATTTTTTCTGTTTTTGCTCAAATTAAAAATGCCCATTGATTTAATTCCTTTCTATCGCAAATGTAATAAGCGGATTGTTATTTTTATTATCATTAATTATTGTTGAAACAAAATACCGCATATCATCCATTGCGTGATCATTTTCTTTTTTCGGAGCATCGCATCTTATACTGTTATCCCAGCGGTAAACAGAGAACTCTCTGATTATATCGGTGCAAGCCGGCGAAATAAAAATCTCGTCATTTTTAAGTGCCTGACAAACCCGGTTAATCCCCGAAAGCACATCATTATCCGCCTTGATAACTTTATATTTACCATGCCGTTTTACCGTCTGAATAAAAGATGCTGCCGACGGGTCAATAACAAGTGCAGTTATCTTTCTTCCGCCTGCAAGTTTTTCAAGTGCCTCATAGTATTCCTCATCTGTATGCTGAACTCCGGCATCACGGCTTGAATGATAATATTCATCCACTCTGTACCAGTAGTTTCCTGATTTGCCCCATAATCCAAGCGAAAAAGGATTTACAGTTCCGTAGTCACAGGACAGATAATATTCACTGAAAGATCCGCTGCACTTTTTTATATGGCGGTTTGCATCAAACATAGGGTAAACAAGACCGTCGGCAGTTACCCATTTCCCTTCAACAAAACGCTCATAAAATGCTCCTGAATAAAGGCTTTTATATCTGCCGATTATCTCAGGAGAAAGAGACGGATTATCCTCCATCGTGAAATGAAGATATAAAACATTTTTTTCTTTATGTTTTTTTATCCATTCAGCATAAAACCAGTGATACGGATGCTCGGGATTGCAGTTAAAGAAAAATTTGCTCTTTTCAAGCGAACATCTTGCCAGTGCCTGTTCAACAAATGAACGCGGCATAAGCGCAACCTCATCAAACATAACTCCGCCGAGAGTCATTCCCTGAATAAGAGACGCCGATGATTCATCTCTCCCTCCGAAAAGATAAAAACAATTAAAAACATTTCCTCTGCTGATTCTCAGATAATTTCTGCTGATTTTAAAATCGCAGCAAAAACCCAGTTCCTCAAGAATAGGAATCAGCGGCGTTATAACATTTCGTCTCAGCGATGCAATCGTTTTTCCGCAAAGGGCAAAAGACGTATTGCCAAAAGTGTAAAAAGCCCAGCATATAAAAGAAATGCTCATACATAATGTTTTTCCGCTTCTTACAGCACCGTCACATATAACTCCGCTTTTGTCACTCACACTGCTTTCGCCGCACCACCAGGTTAAAACTGCAAGTTGTTTCTGCGAAAACACATCAAACTTACTCATAAAAGGATTCTCCGCAAATTTTACTGTTTAATTTTGCACTTTTTTCAAGTGCCTCAAAAAAAGATATATCCCCTTTGGCACCACCGCTTTCATCAGCAATTTCTTTAAGTTTTTCAAGTGCTTTGAATCTGTCAAAAAACTTAATTTCCATTCCGCCGCCTTTGGCCCTTTTTATTTCACTGACGTTAAATAAATCAAGTCCTTTCAGGGTGGTAAGTATATTTTCTTCATTTTCAAAAAGCAATGTAACCGCATCCTGAATTTCGCCGAAAGCAAGACGCCCCAACCCATCACATATATCTTTTTGCGTAATTCTTTTTCTTCGAGCCATTTATCCTCCTTTTCAAGCCGTAAAATCTGTAAAACGAAAAAACGTCTTACACCTATAGGGCATAAAACGTTTTTTTATAGTAAATTTTATCTATATTTTTGCCTGATTTTATGAAAATAAATTAAATTTTACGAATTTATTCATAAATCTTCTATATGCGATTCTAAATTTTGAATAACAAATATATTTTTTGCTTGACGTAAACATATATATTTAGTAAAATAATATTGATGAAAATTTTAATTTATATAGGGTGAATAGATTTTTATCTATCTCCCTTAAAAGGAGAATAACTATGTTTTGTGAAAAATGCGGCCAACAGATTCCGGATGAATCCACTTTCTGTCCATTTTGCAACAATGTTGTAAGCACACCAAATCCTCAGCAGGGTACTTATTCTGCACCTGTTCAGGATAATAATTATTATAACCAGCCACAGCAGAATGCATACAGTCAGCCTCAGTCAGAGCCTGAACAGTATTTCAACCCACAGGGTAATTCATATCAGAATAATCCATATGCAAATTATCAGCAAAATGCACCATTTGTTGACCCTAATATTACAAACCAACTTTCAAACTGCAAAACACTTGGTCTTGTTGCAATCATTGTCGGCATTTTTGTTCCTATTGTAGGCTGGATTTGCGGCGGCATCGGTCTGAGCAATTTAAAAAATATTCCGGACTTTCCTCAGTATGCAAATGAAAAAAAGAAAGTTAAAAATATGAATTTAGCAGGAATTATTATTCCTTTTGCAGTTTATCTTCTTGTCATTATTTTTTATGTTCTTATTTTCACAGTCGTACTCGGCGGTGCTGCAGGTTTAGCAGAATTCTATTAATCGTATAAAAATATCCCTCAGATTCAGAATCTGAGGGATTATTTTTTTATTCAGTTTTGCCCATAACATCAAGCGGATTAACGGTTTTGCCGTCAAGTTTTGTTTCAAAATGAAGATGGCTTTCGCTTTTTGCCTCAAACGGAACAACACCGAGTGTTCCGATATTCTGACCTATTGTCACATAGTCACCTGCAGAAACATTTACTGTTTCAAGTCCGCAGTATTTTGCAACAAGTTTTCCGCCATGGTCAATTTCAACTATCTTACCATACAGATTGCTTTTTTCAACACTGATAACTAAACCGTCATTTACTGCACAAACTTTTCCGCCCGCCGCACACTTAAAATCAACTGCCGCATGAGATCTGTAATCTCCCATTGTATCATTCAATACAAGTTCTTCCGAATAACCGTTTATAACCGATTCTTCGCAAGGGTATTTATAAAATGATTTATAAGGGGTATTCGTATCTCCTGCCTCCATAGTTGCAGGTTCTGTGCTGGTCGGCTTAGCGGTTGTGCTTATATCGTTATTATCTTTTTTAGTGGTCCGGGTCTGAGCAGTGGTATCCTTAACAGTTACACGTTTCTGAACTTCGGTAGTTGATTCAACCGCTACGGTTGTCGGTTCATTTACCTTTGATGATTCCTTGCTCTGCGTTGAAAAATAAACAATCAGCCCAAGAGCAATAATGCATAAACATATAACTGAAAAAAGCGCTCTTAAATTTCTATTATTTGGTTTTTCTTTTGTTGCCATAAAAATAACACCTCACAAGCATTATTACCGTAAAAAATAACTTTTATTCAAAATAAAAATTTTGAATATACTTTCTGTTGAAATTTAAAATAATATATGCTAATATTACCGATATGAAACTTTTGAATTATAAACATACCGTAACAGCCTGTTTTATAGGTTATATGGTTCAAGCGATTGTCTGCAACTTTGCTCCGCTTCTTTTTGTCGGCTGGAGCAGCGAATTTAATATTTCTCTGCCGCAACTTACATCAATCGTAACATTAACTTTTTTTACTCAGATTGTTATTGATTTTATATCTGCAGGATTTGCAGATAAGATTGGTTACAAAAAATGTCTTATCGGTGCCCACCTGTTTTCATCAATAGGTTTTCTGCTTCTGGGCATTCTGCCTTATGTTATGAAAAATTCTTTTCTGGGAATTGTAATATCCATTTCCCTTTACTCAGTCGGAAGCGGACTTCTTGAGGTTCTTGTATCACCTGTTGTTGAATCCTGCCCGTCTGATAACAAGGCCGGTGCCATGAGCCTTCTTCATTCTTTTTACTGCTGGGGAACGGTAATTGTAATTGCTGTTTCGAGTATATTCTTTGCGTTTTTCGGCAGAGATAACTGGCGTTTTCTTTCTTTTGCATTTTGCATTTTTGCCCTTTTAAACGGCATATTTTTCAGTCTTGTGCCAATTATTGAACCTGAAGAAGAGAATAAAAAAACTAAAAAAGAAAATCTTTTTAAAAACAGGTTTTTCATTATTGCAGTTATTCTGATGGTTTGCTCGGGTGCTGCCGAACTTGCAATGAGCCAATGGGCATCATCCTTTGCAGAAACCGCGCTGGGCGTTTCAAAAACTGTTGGTGACCTTGCAGGTCCTATGGCTTTTGCCGTGCTTATGGGAACAGGAAGAATTATTTTCAGCAAGTTAAGCGAAAAAATAGAAATCAGGAAATATCTTATTGTATCCGCAATACTGTGCATTATTTCATATCTGATTGCCTGTCTTTCATCTTCACCTGTAATTGCACTTATAGGCTGTGCAATCTGCGGTTTTTCAGTATCTGCCATGTGGCCGGGAACAATCAGCCTCACAACAAGAAAAATGCCAAATGCATCAACGGCAATGTTTGCGTTTCTTGCAGTTGCCGGGGATATAGGATGCACTACGGGACCAACTCTTATCGGATGGATAACAGATGCCATGGGCGGAAGCCTTAATAAAGGTCTTATTTTTTCGATAATTTTCCCTGCAATAATTATTATTTCACTTTTATCACTAAAACATAACAAATCGCAGTGAATTAACCCACTGCGATTTTAATTTCTTTTAAACATTTATATTGTTGTACATTTTAAAATATTATGGTATTATTTTCTTATAAATAACATTATTTTCAGGAGGTTAAAATGCAGAGAGAGCGTTTAGGCAGCCGTCTCGGTTTCATTCTGCTGAGTGCAGGCTGTGCTATCGGAATAGGAAATGTATGGAAATTCCCCTATATGGCAGGTCAATACGGCGGCGGTGCATTTGTTCTTATTTATTTGTTTTTTCTTGCAATACTGGGAATTCCTGTAATGACTATGGAATTTGCTATGGGTCGTGCAAGCCAGAAAAGTCCTGCAAGACTGTATCAGCAACTTGAGCCAAAGGGCAGCAAATGGCACTTGCACGGTTATGTTGCAATGGCAGGAAATTATATGCTGATGATGTTTTACACAACTGTTGCCGGCTGGATGCTTAATTATTTTGTGCTGACAGCATCAGGAAAGTTTGAGAAAACGACTCCATCCCAGGTTTCCGAAATTTTCAGTAATATGCTTTCAAACCCTGTTTCAATGGTTATATTTATGGCTGTTGTTGTTATAGCAGGTTTTGTTGTTTGTTCGTTCAGCCTGCAGAAAGGTCTGGAGCGAATTACCAAATTTATGATGCTGGCGCTGCTTGCCATCATGATTGTGCTTGCGGTAAACAGCGCTTTTATGGACGGCGGCAAGGAAGGTCTTAAATTTTATCTTATGCCTGATTTTGAAAGAATGAAATCTATCGGCATAGGAAATGTAATTGCCGGAGCAATGAACCAGGCGTTTTTCACACTGAGTCTCGGAATAGGTGCAATGGCCATTTTCGGAAGTTATATAGACAAAAAACGCACATTACTCGGCGAATCCATCAATGTAGCCGTACTTGATACTTTTGTTGCTATTTCATCCGGTTTGATTATCTTTCCTGCCTGCTTTGCATATAATGTTGAAGTTGACAGCGGACCGAGTCTTATTTTTATAACACTGCCGAATATTTTTAACAATATGCCGCTCGGAAGATTATGGGGAAGTTTGTTTTTTGTATTTATGACTTTTGCTGCACTTTCAACAGTTCTTGCAGTTTTTGAAAACATTATCTCCTGCACAATAGATATTTTCGGATGCAGCAGAAAAAAAGCATGCGCTGCAAACGGTATTCTGATGTTTGTTCTTTCACTTCCCTGTGCATTGGGCTTTAATATTTTAAGCAAAATTCAGCCTCTCGGTGACGGAACCACAATTATGGATCTTGAAGATTTTATCGTAAGCAATCTTATTCTTCCGATAGGCTCACTTATATTTGTAATCTTCTGTGTAAGCCGATACGGCTGGGGATGGAAAAACTTTATGGCAGAAGCCAACGAAGGCAAAGGCATCAAAGTTGCAAATTGGATGCGCGGATATATGACATTCGTTCTGCCTGTTATCGTTGTAATCATTCTTATATTAGGCTTAATATAATCCGTCTAAAGAAAAAGGGCTGTAAAAAACGAAAGTTTTTTACAGCCCTTTTCGTGTTGACAAATATTTCGGATTGTGATATGATAATGATGCTCAATACAATTTAATATGAAAATGGAGAAGAGTGCGTATATTTTTATTCCCTGATAAAAATGCATGCTCTATTTAATTATGCGCACTTTTCCAAGTGTAAATATTAAATTGTGTTGAGCGACAGTTGGAGTGTGCGTTTTTTATGCGTGGCTTCGGCTGCGCATTTTTTATTTTTAGGGGGTCATAAAAATGACTGAAAAAACGTATTCATATGACATTGAGGGCAAGGATTTGCATGAATTTTTCAAAATGCACAATCAACTGAATGACAGACTGGAGATTCTCTCCAACAAAATTGAACTGCTGAATGTTCTGCAGGGGTGCTGTGTTGAACTGGAGGCGTACAACAACAAAAACTACGACCTGCTCTGCATGGCAATCGGTGATGCACTGGATTACACTGAAGAACTGACCACTTTTTCAGATAAATGCTATGCCCATATGCAGCATATGTTGAAAAAATAATTGAATAAATCACGAAAAGGGCTGTAAAAAACTTTCGTTTTTTACAGCCTTTTTTTGTATTGTTTTTATTCTGATTAAACTGTTGCAGCGTTAGAAACTGTCTGCGCAAGTGAACTAACGATAATTGTGCATCCTGATTTAAGATCTGCGTCTGAAGCATAACCGTCAGAACCAACACCGGCAGTAATTTCCGAAGCGGTTTTGCCTACTGCCCACTTTTCAAATGCATCAGCCTGTTCATACCATTCTTTGCCGATACCTGCGGCAGCAGATACGTTTTTCATGCCGTAATCTTCTTTGAGTTCTTTCTTAGAAGCGAATGTGCCCTCTGAAACAGTAAATTTGCCGTCTGCTACAGAACATTTTGCCTGAGAAGCGTCAACAAGGCAAGATGTAATCTTTCCGTCTGCATCAAGCGTTACAACAGCATAATTTGAATCATACTGAAGATTTGTTTCATTGCTTTCATAATACTTTTCTGTTGTGATGTCAATTTTAAGCGTATCCGATGCTGAAGCACCTAAATCCTGTGCATTGGCAACTGCATTTGTAACAGCCTTTGCAATATCGCCAACGTGAATTGTGCATCCTGCTTTAAGATCTGCGTCAGAAGCATAGCCATCTGCTCCTACAGCAGCAGTGATTTCATCGGCAGTTTTGCCCTTTGCAAAAGTTTCAAAAGCGGAAATCTGCTCGTACCACTCTTTACCGATACCTGCAGCAGCAGAAGTATCTTTCATTCCGTAGTCTTCTTTTTTCTCGAGTTTTGTTCTTAAATCTGCATCGGAAACCGTACCTCCGTCAACAGTAAGGTCAGGTTTTGTCTGCGCCTCATCAATCTTGCAATCGATGATTTTGCCGTCTGCATCTACAAGTACAGCCGCAAATACAGAATCAACAGTAAGTGTTGTTTCTTTTACTTCTGAAACAGAACTGATAACAGAATAACCTGTTTTTGCAGCAGCGTTTGCATCACCCTTGTTTGCATCATCATTTCCGCCTTTGCTGCAAGCAGCAAATGAAACAGCAAGAACCGATGCAAGACCTAATGCAAGAACTTTTTTCATTTTTGTCATAGTTTTTCTCCTTAAATTAATTTTTGGCAGAATTTTCCGCCTGATTTAACTTCATAATAAACGAAAAGCAAATAATTGTCAATATTTTAACAAAATTAATTTAACCTAAAATATCTTAATTATTTTACGCGGGCATTTTTCAACACAAGCACCGCATTTTTTACATTTTTCGTAGTCAATTTTTGCAATGTTATTTTCAAAAATAATTGCATCATGAGGGCAGTTTTTGGCACATAAACCACAGCCTATACAGCCTGCCTCACACGCATTTCTTACTTCCTTACCCCTTGACTGTGAAGAACACTGAACCCTATGACTTGCGGCAGCAGGTATAAGTTCAATCAGATTGTGCGGACAGATTCTCAGACATTTTCCGCAGGCAATACAAAGTTCTTCATCAACAACTGCCTTATTATCAATAATGCGTATTGCACGCTGGTCGCAAACCTTTGCACAGGAACCAAAACCAAGACAACCGTATTTGCAGGAATAAGGACTGCTCCCCGGCATTTTTGCAGCATAAACACAACTGTCAATACCGAAATAATTGTAATCGGTTTCCCTTTTTTCACAGGTTCCATCGCACTTTACATATGCAACTCTCTTTTCCATCTCTCCAACTTCGCTGCCCATAATTTCTGCAATTTTCTGTGCAACAGGCATTCCGCCCACAGGACATGCCGAAACAGGCGCTTCACCTTTGGCGATAGCCTTTGCAAGACTGTCACAGCCTGCGTATCCGCAGCCGCCGCAGTTACTTCCGGGAAGTTCATCTCTTACAAGTGATTCTCTTTCATCTGTTTCAACATGAAATACCTTTTCGGCAATACCGAGAACCAGACCTATTACAAGGCTTATCACACATACAGTACCGACAGCAATCATAATTTCATTAAAATTCATACGGCACCCTCCTATGCAAAAGCATTAAAACCATAAAAGGCAATAGACATCAGACATGCAGTCATCAACACTGCAGGGGTTCCCCTAAATGAAGCAGGAAAATCATTTGTTTCCGTCTTTTCACGAACACCCGCCATAATCACGATTGCAATGCAGAAACCAACTGCTGTTCCAAAACCTGTTACAACACTTGTTACAAAATCATTTGATGACTGAACATTTGTAAGTGCTGTGCCAAGCACCGCACAGTTTGTTGTAATAAGAGGAAGATACACGCCCAGACTCTTATAAAGAGACGGAACGGATTTTTTCAGGAATAGTTCAACAAGTTGAACAAGAAATGCAATTACAATAATAAATACAATCGTTTTTAAGTAAGTTAAATTTAATTTTTCAAGAACATATGTGTAAAGCAGACTTGATACAGCACTTGAAAGTGTAATAACAAATACTACAGCACCGCCCATACCTGCTGCTGTTTTTATATTTCTTGATACGCCGAGAAACGGACAGATACCAAGGAACTGACTTAATACAACATTATTAATAAGTGCTGTTGTAAGAAGAACTAAAAATAAAGTTTTAACCATTATTTTCTACCTCCCCGGCTGCTTTGCATTGCGCGCAGTTTCCGCTGCATCCGCCTTTTCCTTTAACATGACGGTTAGCACCTTTGAGTTTGAACTTATTCTGTAAAGCACAAAGAATTGCAAGCACAAAAAATGCACCCGGTGCCATAACAAATATTGAAACAGGCTCAAAACTTTCAGGCATAATCTGTTTGCCGAAAATTGTTCCGCTGCCCAGAAGTTCACGTACAATTCCGATAACGGTAAGACCGATTGTAAAACCAAGTCCTATACCGACACCATCAAAAATTGAAAGAAGAACATTATTCTTTGAAGCATAGGTTTCTGCTCTGCCCAGAATAATGCAGTTTACAACAATAAGCGGAATAAAAATACCGAGACTGTCATAAAGAGCGGTAACATAAGCATGCATAAGCATTTCAACGATTGTTACGAATGAAGCAATAATAATGATATAAACAGGCACTCTCACGCCCTGAGGTATCACCTTGCGAAGAAGGGATATCAGCATATTTGACATAATAAGAACTGCCATTGTTGCAACACCCATACCGAGACCGTTTTTTGCGCTTGTGGTAACTGCAAGAGTGGGACACATACCAAGCATAAGCACAAAAGTAGGATTTTCCTTGATAATTCCGTTATAAAGTCTTTCCAATATTGCTTTCATTGTCTCACTCTCCTTTCGCTGATATTACAGGATTCATATCAATATCAAATAAAATTGTTCCTTTGCTTTGTGCACAAAATCTTTTACGCAGGCGAATACAACTGCTCAGCGGAGTTGCACTTGATGCTGCATCTGATGTCTGCACATTTTCATCAGCAAAACTTTCCGATAAACCGCCGCCGTAATTTTCCTGATAATATTTAATGGCTTCATTAACCGCCATATCTATAGCCTTGGTTGTGTAAGTTGCACCCGAAATAGCGTCAACCTCATTATTCTCCTTAAGTGCACCCGTTGCCGAATAAGTTATTCTATCCGCCTTGAGACCAACAAACTGCTCGGCATAATCCGGTTCATTGGCTTTGGCGCCGTAGCCCTCAGTTTCGTTGGAACTTAAAATTTCAAACCCATTTATTATTGAATCTTTTCCGATTTCAACTGCCAATGTAATGTCACCAGCAAAACCTTTTTTGGTGGTAACAGTAATCCTGTATCCGTTATCTGTTTCCTCTGCATTATCAACTGTTACATTTTCAGCTTTTTCTTTAACACCACCGGCAAAACTATCCTGATAAAATACTATTGCAGCATTAACTGCTTCAGTAACGGCATTTGTTGTGATTGTTGCACCGCTGATTGCATCAATTTCATTTTCGGCAGATGCACCTGTTTTTGAATATTCAAGAATTGCTGCCGTTTTGCCTGCAAACTGTGATTTGAATTCAGGTTCGGTACATTTTGAACCGAGACCTGCAGTTTCATTATGAGAAACAATGTCTACACCCTTTATTACACCGTCTTTTGTAATACCGACTGCAACCTGAATATTTCCGCCGTAACCGCTTGGTGAAGAAGCCGCAATAACATAACCTGCTGTATCTCCGTTTGTATCGGTAACCGCTAAAACATCATCAATAACACATCCGTCATAACCTGCATTTGTCAGCATTTCAGGAGCATTTTCAAGCATCTGCTGCGTGTTTTCAACCTCATCAAAACTTGCTGCTTCGGCATAAACGGTTTTATAAACTTCCGCTCTTGCGTTAAGTTCTGCCTGAGCAATAGGTTCCTTTGTTATCTGATTAACAACAGCCAATGCTGCGATTGCAACAAATGTTACAATTACAAGAACCAGAGTATTTACTATAATACTTGACTTTTTCTTTGCCATTATTTTTCTCCTTTCGCTTTTTCACAGCCGAAAGGCTTTGGTATTGTAATTTTTTCAATAATCGGAACAAGAAGGTTTCCGATTATAATTGCGTATGAAACACCTTCGGCAGATGAACCGAGCATTCTGAACAGCGATGTAAGCAAGCCTAAAATCACACCATAAAGAATTTGCCCTTTTGCGGTTATCGGACTGGTTGCATAATCCGTTGCCATAAAGAATGCACCAACAAGAAGACCGCCCGAGAAAAGTTCGCCTGCAAGGTAATTTACCGAAAGATCATTGCCCGAAACAAGATTTATAATAACTATAAATGCAAGAGTTGACAATATATATGTAATTGGTATACGAGGTGAAATAACTTTTTTAATCATCAGATAAAGTCCGCCGATTAAAATTGCAAGTGCAGAAACTTCGCCTATGCATCCACCGTGAAAGCCTAAGAAAAGAGTTAAAACATCAGGTGTTTCGCCGGCCTTTAAAAGAGCAAGCGGCGTTGCACCGGATACTCCGTCAACAGAAAAATCATTCATTATTGAAGTGAATGAAATAAGAAGAAAACATCTTGCGGCAAGTGCCGGGTTCATAAAATTCTGACCGAGACCGCCGAAAAGCATTTTAACTGCTATAATCGCAAATACGCCGCCGATAACAGGAATCCACCACGGCACTGTTGCAGGAAGATTTATTGCAAGAATAAGACCCGTAACAACCGCACTGTAATCAAATACGGTTATCGGTTTTTTAGCAATAAGTTCAAACAGCAATTCGCTGATTACACAAGTTGCAACACTGATTGCAATAACAATCAGAGCGTCAATACCAAACTGATAAACACCAAAAGCAAGAACAGGAAGAAGCGAAATAACCACATCGCGCATAATTGCTTTTGTTGTGTTCTGTGACCTCACATGAGGAGATATAGAAACATTAAACATAAACCAATCCTCCTATCCTTTTGCTTTCACATCGCGAACATTTGCCTTGCCCACTTTAAACATCTGTGTAAGCGGAATCTTGGCAGGGCATATATAAGTGCAGCATCCGCATTCAATACATTCCATTCCGCCGAGAGAATCAAAGCGTTCAAAATCATTTGATCTAACTGCCTTTGCCATCATCTGCGGAACAAGAAATCCGGGGCATACGCCAACACACTTTCCGCAGTGAATGCAGGCAGACTGTTTAAGTGCCGCAACATCATCTTTTGAAAATGCAAGAATGGAAGAAGATGTTTTAACAACAGGAACATCAAGACTGCTGATAGCCATACCCATCATCGGTCCGCCTGAAATGAATTTAACAACATCATCTTTGGCACCGCCCGCTGCCTCAAGAACATCATTCTGGCTTATTCCTATCGGAACATCAAGATTGCAGGGAGAATTTGCAGCCTCACCGGTAATTGTCATCACTTTATGAATAAGAGGCATACTCTTGTATACAGCCTCATAAACCGCATAGCAACTTGCCGTATTCATAACAATGCATCCCTTATCGGCAGGAAGCATTTTTGAGTTGATTTTTCTGCCTGTAACTGCATAAATCAACTGGCGTTCACCGCCCTGCGGATACTTTGTTTTCAGTGCTTTAACACTGATTTTTTCCTGTGACGCTGTTTTTTCCTCAAAAAGTTTAATTGCATCGTTTTTATTATTTTCAATGCCTATTACAGCCTTTGCAGCGGGGAAAATTTTAAGAACGGCAAGAATGCCAAGAACAATTTCATCACTTTTTTCAATCATCAAACGATAATCGGAAGTAAGGTACGGTTCACATTCGCAGCCGTTTATTATAAGTGTATCAATATTCTGCGGATTTTTAGGTGATAGTTTTACCCCTGTCGGGAAACCTGCACCTCCGAGTCCCACAATACCGCTTTTGCTGATAATATCAACAATATCACTTCCGGTAAAATCGGAAAGTTCCCTGCTCTTACCGAAATCAGCAGTGGTTTCATATGCATTATCATTTTCAATAACAATGCATTTTCCCTTGTTGCCGCCGACAAGAAGTCTGTCCTCAATGGATTTTACTGTTCCGGAAACCGCACTGTGAACAGGCGCGGAAACAAATCCGCCTGCCTCAGCAATTAACTGCCCTTTCAGAACACGATCTCCCGCCGAAACAACAGGTTTTGCAGGCGCTCCGATATGCTGGGTTAACGGATAAACCATAACATCGGAAGCACAAATACTTCGTATGGCGCAATCCTTTGAGAACTCCTTGCCCTCATAAGGATGAACACCCCTTTTGAATGTTCCTTTTTTCATAAACCTACATCCCTTCAAAATAATTGCAGATATATTTTTATTATATCATAATAAATACTGATAATCAATCAAAATAAATTATTGTAAAATGAGTAAAAAAATAGTTTACTAACAGCAAATCTATGCTATAATCAATTATGAAAAATCACGTGTTGAAAAACCTATCTGCAGGAGGAATTATGACCGAAAAAGAAAAAATGATTTCAGGCAAAATATATGACCCCAGTGATAAAGAACTTGAAAAAATCAGAACACAGGCACATCGTCTCTCAAAACTGTACAACGATACTTTTGACGATGAAGAAGAAAAGCGGGAAGAAATTTTAAAAGAACTGCTGCCGAACAAAAAGGAAGGTGTATATATTCAGGGCCCGGTTTATTTTGATTACGGCATTTTCACTTCGGTAGGTGAAAATTTTTATGCCAATTTCAATTTAACTGTTCTTGATACCTGTCCTGTAACCATCGGAGACAATGTATTAATCGGTCCTAATGTTTCTATTGTAACACCGGTCCACCCGCTTCGCTGGCAGGACAGAAATATACGAAAACGTGAAGACGGCACGCTTTACGACTATGAATACGGCAAACCTATCACAATCGGCAATAATTGCTGGATAGCGAGCAACGCAACCATAACAGGCGGAGTTACGATTGGTGACGGCTGTGTTATAGGTGCAGGAAGCGTTGTCACAAAAGACATAGAGCCGAATTCACTTGCTGTCGGCAATCCCTGCAAAACAATAAGAAAAATAACAGATGCCGATGCCATAGAACTAAAAAAGGAACTGTTTTAAAACATAAAATACCAAGGAGGAATTTATGGCAACAACAATAGAATATATTGAATATGTCTGCGAACAACTTCAGGGTATCGGTGATATAAGATACAAAAAAATGTTCGGCGAATATATGGTTTATGTAAACGATAAGCCGGTAATCACAGTATGTGACAATACCGCCTTTGTAAAACAGAATAAAGTTATTGATGATTTAATGAAAAATGCCGAAAAAGGGTTTCCGTATAAAGGAGCAAAGGAATGTTATATTTTAGATATTGACAATGTTGATTTCAGTAAAACAGTCGTATCTGAACTTGAAAAAATAACTCCTGTTCCGAAATCCGGAAAAAAAGCAAAATCCTAACAAAAAGCCGAAAAGCAGTTTAAGTTGCTTTTCGGCTTTTTTCTTACTGAAATATAATCATCCGTTTTTCAGTTCGGACACATTGATATTTTCATCCTGCTGATTAAGATAGTTTACCAGTTCATCATAATTATCAACTATCTTATATATTTCTTTGCATTTTTCTTTTACAAAACACTGTGCGATTGCATTTTCCATAAGGTTTTCCATCGAATCATAATAGCCGCAAATATTATATACCGCTATTTTCTTATTATGCCTGCCTAACTGCTTCAATGTCAGTATTTCAAAAAATTCTTCAAAAGTGCCTATTCCGCCCGGAGCAATAACAAAGGCATCGGCGCGTGCCTCCATTTCTGCTTTTCTTTCACGCATTGTTTCGGTAAAAACAAGTTCATCACACTCTTCAAAAATGGCTTCAACATCTGCCTCTTTAAAAAACTTGGGAATTACACCTGTAATTTTTGCACCGCCTTTTTTAAACCCGCGCGCTGCAGCACCCATAAGCCCCTGTCCACCGGCACCGAACACAAGATTATGCCCCTTTTTTGCCAATTCAAAAGCCATATCTTCAATACTTCTGATATATTTTTCATCTATCTCGCTGCTTGCAGCGCCATAAACACAAATTGTCATTTTATCACCCGAATATTTTTATTATTAATATATGTTTTTAAAAAGCAAATAGTACAAATAATTTTAACACAATGTTAATTTTAAGTCAAACAGGCAGGCAAGTATTGTTTTTATTTTTAATATATAGTATAATATTTGCACTTAATATATAGAAAAGGTGTCATTTTGAAGATACTTGCAATAGGAGATATCGTCTCTCAGCAGGGATGCGATTATCTCAGAAAAGAATTACCCAAACTAAAAAAAGAACTTGGTGCGGATATTGTAATTGCCAACGGTGAAAATTCCGCTGTAGGAAACGGAATCACTCCCTACAGTGCAAACTTTATTTTAGACAGCGGAGTTGATCTGATAACGCTCGGCAACCACAGCCTGAAACGCAGGGAAATATATGATTATTTAAATGAAAACAATCCTGTTATAAGACCTGCAAATTACCACCGCACCGCGCCCGGAAGAGGTTATGAAATAATCGACAAAGGATACTGCCGCATTGCAGTAATCAACCTTCAGGGCAGTGTATTTATGGAACCTGTTGAAAATCCTTTTCATATCATAAATGATATTGTTGACGAAATTCATTCACAGGGAATAAACATAATTATAATTGATTTTCACGCTGAAACCACGTCGGAAAAAAGGGCTATGGGCTTTTTCCTTGACGGAAAAATTTCTGCAATTTTCGGAACGCATACCCACACCCAGACGAACGACAATCAGATTTTACCGCAGGGAACAGGTTACATCACCGATCTCGGGATGACCGGCCCGTATTACAGCATTCTTGGTGTAAAGCCTGAATGCGTTATAGAAAAACTGACAACCAATCTTCCGGTTCGTTTTATCACGGAAGACGGCACATGCGTCCTTGAAGGATGTCTTTTTGAAATAGATAATGAAACCGGAAAAGCAATAAATACATCGCTGATAAGGAGATAAATATGCAAAAAAAATATATTGCCTTCTTTTTGGCAATCGTTATGATTGTTTCCTGTTTTTGCGGATGCGGTGCAAAGAAAGAAGAGAATGTGACCGAAACTCAGCCGACTACCGCTAAAATTACAGACAATACCACTTTTAAACTAAGTTACACTCAGTCAGACAGTCTTGATCCGTTCAAAGCGGAAACCCAGAATAACCAGGTGCTTTCGTCACTGGTTTTTGAATCGTTATTTGATATTGACGAAAATTATGAAACCATAACCAATATAGCAACCGGATATGCATTTACCGACAGCAAAACACTGAGAGTTGATATCAATCCAAACCTTAAGTTTTCAGACGGAAGCGAAATTGATATTGAGGATGTTGTCTATTCCGTTAATGCAGCAATGAAATCGCCTGCATATCAGGGGGCTCTCGATTGTTTTGACTCTGTTTATCAAAACGGAAACTCGGTTATAATCAGCCTGAAATATGCCAACCCTTATGCTGTAAATCTGCTGACATTTCCGATTGCATCAACAAATGATGATGACGAAGGTTTTCCGATAGGAAACGGCAGATACAGTTATAAAAATGTGGATGGAAAAACAGTTTTAAAAGCAAATGTCAATGACAAATTCAGCCCCAGCATTACAACAATAAACCTTGTAAATATCGCGGCGGCAGACTCAATAGACAACGCTGTTAATATCGGCAACATCTCCTATGCATTCAGGGATATGAGCACCGATACTTCAAAAAGAATGTCTTGTGCAAAAAAAGCAGTGAATATGAACAATCTTGTTTTTATCGGCGTAAATTCAATGGGGCGCATAACCGCAAATGCACAAATCCGCCGTGCAATATCACTTGCGGCCGACAGAACAATTCTTTCGGAAAGCGCATATTCAGGATATGCAAGCGCCGCAACATCTGTATTCAATCCATATTTCAAAGCAATAAACAACATCAGTCTGTTTTCACCCGCGGCAGATACAGCAACGGCCAAGCAGGCAGTTTCCCAGAGCGGCTACAGCAGCAGTGAACTGAACCTTTCAATACTTGTTAACGAAAATGAAAACCGCATTGCCGCCGCAACTTTGCTGAAAACACAACTTGAAGCAGCGGGATTTAAAGTTAACATCGAAAAAGTCAGCAACAACACATATACCCAAAGAATAGAAAGCGTTAACTTCGACATATATATAGGTGAAATAAAACTGCCCGACGATATGAATCTTTATTCATTTTTCGGCGAAGACGGAGCCGCAAGATACGGTATTGATGATGAAAATTTAAAATGCATCAAACTTTATGAGCAATATATGTCGGGTGAAGAAGAACTCGGCAAATTTATACTTGCATTCAACGAAGAAACACCGTATATTCCCCTTCTCTATAAAAAAGGAATGATATGTTATTCAAAAGCAATGAACGGTGATATGCAGGGATATTACGGAAATTTCTTTTCAAATATTGACAGTTGGAATTTTATTTCTTGATTTACCTGCAGATAAAACATATAATTATATCGGATAGAATTATAAATTTTATAACCACACCATAAAAACGGAGGAATTTTTCATATGATAAAATTAGAAAGACCCAACGGATATATTGAAGTTACAAATAACTACTTTGCAAATCTTGTAGGCAAAGCAGCACAGAGTTGCTTTGGTGTTACGGGAATGGTTAATTCAAACCCATATCAAAGCATAAAATCTGCAATAAAAAGCAAAACATCCCGTGACAATTCCGATCAGGGTATTACCGTTAAAAGCATTAATGGTAATCTTGTTATAGACCTTCATATTTCTGTTTCCTATGGTGTAAATATAAGTGCAATCGTTGAAAGTATTGTAAATAAGGTGCGTTACACAGTAGAAGAAGCAACTGATTTAAAGGTTTCAAAAGTTAATGTCTATGTAGACGCACTTAATTGATTGGAGATAAAAAATGATTACAGGATTAATGTTTCGTGATTCTATAATTTCAGCGGCTAATAATATTTCTAACAGCAGACAAGCAGTTGATGCCCTGAATATATTCCCTGTTCCCGACGGTGATACAGGCACAAATATGAGTATGACAATTACCGCAGCAGCAAAAGAGATGGCAACCCTTCCTGATAACTGCACAATAGAAGAGGCTTCAGCAAGATGTGCATCCGCTCTTTTAAGAGGTGCAAGAGGCAATTCAGGCGTTATTCTTTCTCTTATTTTCCGCGGATTCTCAAAAGGTTTTAAGGGTCTTGAAGCGGCAGGAGCAAAAGACATTGCCAACGCTTTCAAAGAAGGCGTTGATGCCGCATACAAAGCCGTTATGAAACCAACAGAAGGAACCATACTTACCGTTGTAAGAGAAGCAAAAGACGCAGCGGTAAAAATGGCAGAAATCCAGAGTGACCCTCTCGAAGTTGCCTTTGCCGCACTTCAGGCAGCAAAAGAAGCACTTGCAAAAACTCCCGACCTTCTGCCGGTACTTAAAAAAGCAGGCGTTGTTGACGCAGGAGGACAGGGACTCATTCTTGTTTTTGAGGGGATGGAAAGCGTTTGGCATAACGGTGTAATTGTTCAGCCGCTTGACGGTTCAGGTGTTACACCCGTTTCTGCTCCTTCAAAATCAACTGTTGCCCAGGCATCTGATGATATTGAATTCGGATACTGCTCTGAATTTCTTATTGAAAAATCATCTTCGGCAAAAGAAAAAGACCCGATTAAACTCAGAGCATTTTTAGAATCAATCGGCGATTGCGTTGTTGTTGTGGACGACAGTGATATAATTAAAGTTCACGTTCATTCAAATGAACCCGGAAATGTTATTCAGGCAGCGCTTAAGTACGGTCAGCTTATCAATATAAAAATCGACAACATGAGATATCAGCATGCCAATGCCGATATGGGTGTTAAAGACGGAGAAAAAATTATTGAACCGCAGATTTTAACTCCCGAAAACGAATACGGTTTTGTTGCCGTATGTGCAGGCGAAGGCCTTGAAGAACTGTTCAGAAATATCGGTGCAGATGTTGTTGTAAGCGGCGGTCAGACAATGAATCCGTCAACAGACGACATTTTAAATGCCATTATGAATACCCCTGCCAAAACCGTTTTTGTTCTTCCTAACAACAAAAATATAATTATGGCAGCAGAACAAACCATCCCGCTTGCAACTGACAGAAAAGTAAGAGTGCTTCAGACCAAAACAATCCCTCAGGGAATTTCTGCAATGCTTGCATTTGACGAAAGCAGCACTGCCGACGAAAATCAGATTACTATGATGTCAGCAGCCGAAGCCGTTCAGACTGCACAGGTTACATTTGCTGCCCGCGACAGCGAAGTTGACGGTCAGAAAGTAAACGAAGGCGAAATAATGGGCCTTTGCAACGGCAAAATCAAATTCATCGGAACAGATATAATTGATATTGCCGTAAAATCGGCAGACAGATTATTTAAGAAAAACGAACATTCACTTGTAACCGTAATTTACGGTGAAGGAATCAGCGAAGAAGATGCCGCAAAAGTTGAGGAAACACTGAGCAAAAAGTTCGGCAGCAATGTTGAAGTCAGTGTTGTTGACGGAGGTCAGCCTATTTATTACTTCATCATTGCGGTTGAATAAATTACCGAAGAGCAGATATTATGTTAAATCTTGACAGCAGCATAAAATATGTAAAGGGTGTCGGCGAAAAAAGAGCCGAGATGTTTAACCGTCTCGGCATTTTTGATGTTGACTCCCTTCTTCACTTTTATCCAAGAAAATACGAAGACTGGACCCAAACAAAATCCGTGTCAGAAAGCCCAAACGGCGAAAATGCTGTAATACATGCAACAATGATTACTCCCGTCAAAGAACATATGGTAAGACGTGGAATGACACTTTATAAATGCCGTTTTTCAGATGGAGAAAACATCATAAATGTTACCATTTTCAACAACAAATATCTTGCGCAGTCACTCAGAATTTATGAAGACTATATCCTTTTCGGAAAAATTGAAAAAACTTTCACATCCGCTTCTATGTCAGGCCCGAAGATTGAAAAGGCTGATATCGCTGCAAGAATACATCCGATTTATCCGTCAGGCGGGAAACTGACATCTAACATAATAGCAAAAGTTGTTGAAAATGCTCTTGATTGTACAGATAAAATTGAAGAAACCCTCAATAAAGAAATAAGAGAAAAATACAATTTAATATTGCTTGATAAAGCTATACGAAATATTCATTTTCCACAAAGTGCCGAAGATACCGTGCAGGCAAGAAAAAGGCTGATTTTTGAAGAACTTTTAACCCTGCAGTTAGGTCTTTTAAAACTGAAAAGCAGCAAGAAAAAAGAAAATTCATATGAAATCAAGATAAATTTCAATGATGAATTCAAATCTCTCCTGCCGTATAAACTTACAAATGCACAAAACAGGGCAATAGAGGAATGCATCGCTGATATGGGTAAAAAGAATCCTATGAACCGCCTTCTTCAGGGTGATGTGGGTTCAGGAAAAACCGCTGTCGGCGCAGGTTTGATTTATACAATATTTAAAAACGGTTATCAGAGCGCACTCATGGCGCCTACAGAAATACTTGCTGCCCAGCATTTTGAAAGCATTTCTAAAATGCTTTCTGCCACCGGCATAAGAATAAGACTTTTAACAGGTTCAACAAAAGCAAAAGAAAAACGTGAAATCAAATCTGATTTAATTGACGGAAAAATTGATTTGCTTATCGGAACCCACGCAATAATTCAAAACGATGTTGAATTTAAAAATCTTGCCCTTGTTATAACCGACGAACAGCACCGTTTCGGCGTTAAACAAAGAGCAAGCCTTGCAAATAAAGGCATCAATATTCACACCCTTGTTATGAGTGCAACACCTATTCCGCGAACGCTCGGTCTTATCCTTTACGGCGACCTTGATATAAGCATACTTGACGAACTGCCGCCGGGCAGACAGACAATAAGAACAGATGTTGTTGACTCTTCATACAGCAAAAGAATTTACAAATTCATTAAAGACGCGGTTGCAAGAAATGAGCAATGTTATATAATCTGCCCTATGGTTGAAGAATCTGAAGATATTACAGATTTAAAATCGGCCGAACAATTTGCAGAAGAACTTGCAGAAAACGATTTTAAAGGCTATCATATCGGTCTTCTTCACGGCAAAATGAAGCCAAAAGAAAAAGAAAATGTAATGAATGCCTTTTCAAACGGCGATATTCAGATTCTTGTGGCAACAACGGTTGTTGAGGTTGGCGTTGATGTGCCCAATGCAACAATTATGGTAATTGAAAATGCCGAACGGTTTGGCCTTTCACAACTGCACCAGTTAAGAGGAAGAATCGGCAGAGGAAATAAAAAAAGTTTTTGCATTCTGGTTTCAGACAGCAAAAGTGAAAACTCAAGAAACCGTCTGGCAGTTATGAAACACCACAGTGACGGATTTAAAATTGCAGATGAAGATTTAAAAGCACGAGGTCCCGGTGACTTTTTCGGAGAAAAACAGCACGGACTTCCGAACCTTAAAATTGCCGATATGCTTGAGGATATTGAAACACTGCACCTTGCACAGAACTGCGCAAGAGAAATTCTTGAAAAAGATAATAATCTTGATCTTCCTGAAAACCGCGTATTATGCCGGCAGATTACAAAAATGTTCAGGGATATACAATACTGAAGGTGAAAAATATGGAATTAAAACAGGTTGGAAAGAACACCTATTATATAGAAAACGCCACCAATATAGGTATTTATAAAACGGATGATGATAACGTTTATCTGATAGATTCAGGTAATGACAAAGAGGCGGGCAAAAAGATTTTAAAAATCATAAATGCCGAGGGATGGAACGTTAAGGGCATTATAAGCACACATTCAAATGCCGACCATATCGGCGGAAATAAATTTATTCAGGACCGAACAGATTGCAAAATTTATGCTGATAAAATTGAAAAGTGTTTTACTCAGTATCCCGTTCTTGAACCCTCTTTTCTTTACGGCGGATATCCTTTTAAAGATTTACGCCATAAATTTCTGCTTGCCAAAGAATCTGTTGTAACGGAGATTGAAAACAATCTTCCCTGCGGGCTTGAATATTTTCCTCTTAAAGGTCACTTTTTTGATATGATAGGTATCAGAACATCCGATGACGCCGTATTTCTTGCAGATGCTTTATTCAGTGAAGAAACCATTGAAAAATACCATATATTTTTTATATACGATGTTAAAGCGTATCTGAACACACTGCAAAAACTTAAAGAACTCAAAGCAAAAATTTTCATTCCCTCCCACTGTAAAGCAACAGATGATATATCTCATCTTATAAAACTCAACGAAAACAAAATTAACGAAATTGCAAACACAATATGCGATTACTGCAAAAATGAAACTGCCTTTGAAGAAATTCTTAAATACATATTTGATAAATATTCTTTAACAATGAATGCCAATCAATATATGCTGGTGGGCAGCACAATAAAATCATTTTTGTCCTACCTTTATGACGAGGAAAAACTCACTTACGAATTCAGAGAAAACAAAATGTTATGGAAACAGGCATAAAATAAACAAAAAACAGCAGCAGATTAAATACATCTGCTGCTTTACTTTATATATAATTTTTACAAATAATTATTCCTCGGGTTCTGTTGTTTCAGGCTGGGTGGTTGTTACTTCTTCACCATATACCTGAAGAATAATTTCTTCGCCGACAGGAACTGTTGAATTTGCCTTAGGTGCCATACCGTGATTTGATTTTACCGTACCGGGTCTGTTTCCGCCGTCATTATAAATTTCAACGGTAGACACTTTAAAGCCAAGATCCGTAAGCGTTTTTGTTGCCTCTTCAAGGGTCATTCCGCCCACATCGGGAACATCCTCAGTCTGAACACCCATACTTACAGTAAGAACGATTGCCGTTTTTTCGTCAACTTCTTTTCCTGCTTCAATGCTCTGTTCAAAAATAATGCCCTCTTCAACATCCTCACTGTATTCGGTTTTATACGTTATGGTAAACTGTTTATTCCAAGCGGCATTATTTTCTATATCGCTTTGCGTATATCCTGCAGATATAAAATTCGGCACGGCATACGTTGCAAGCGAAACCTGAGGTGCTGTTGTATCTTCGGGCTTATCAAGCATTCCGCTCTTGGCAACATACACGCCCACACCGATAGCGGCAACAATAAGAATTACAAGAACAATAATTACAGCCTTTGCACCTTTGCCTTTGCTTTTGGGCTCGGGATATTCAGGATATCCCCTGTAAAATTCCTCTTTTTTAACGGGATCGTCATCTTCATCTGCCTGAACAATATTGCTGTTTTTAACCGCTGCAGCGGCAACAACAGACGGTGACGCATTAAGTTGCTCACGAAAAACATCAACACTCTGCGTTCTTTTTTCGGGATAAATCTGAAGACCGCCGCCAAGTGCCTTTATTATATGAGTAGGAATTTTTTCGGCGATTGTATTTGGTATCATTAGTTTATCGTTTGTTTCTCTTGATTTTGCATCAGGAGGATTCTGACCCACAAGCGCACGGAAAATACAAGCCGAAAAAGCATAAATATCTGTTGCCGGACACATTTTATGGTTATTGTCATACTGTTCAAGCGCAGTATAACCTTCATTAATATTAAACTCAAGTTCACCGTTCATTGAGTTTGCCTCGCTGATACAGAAACCTTTAAGTCTTATTTTTCCGTCACGGCAGAGCAGAAGATTTTCAGGGCAAATTGCACCGTGAATGATTCCGTTTGCATGAAGAGATTCAAGAGTTGTAAGAATAGGCATAAACATAAGCCTTGCCTTATCCCAAAGGATATTGCCGTCAGGATTTCTGAGAAGAAAATCTCTCAGCGGAATAGATTCAATATATTCCATAACAGCATATGCGGTTTCGTTAAGTTCAAACACATCATAAGTGGGAATAACTGCAGAGAGATTTCTCATTTTTACAATCGTTGTCCACAAATTAAGAAAAGACGCTTTATACTTTTGAAAAGCAGTTTTATAGCGTTCCCTGATGTGAACATCTGTATTTCCTTCAAGCCTGTTTGCAATTCCTTTCGGTAAAAACTCTCTTACCGTTACAGGCAAACCCAACTGTTTATCATATGCCATATAAACCGCTGCGTCACTTTCGTGTGAAACAAAAGCACCTATAACATATCTGTCATTCAGAACAGTTTTGGGCTGAAGATAAATTGTATCAACATTTGTATCATTATCGTAACCGCAGTTTCGGCAGACGCTTCCCCCGGTGAGTTCACCGAAACAATTCATACATAAATTTTCTATATCCATAAGTGAGTATCACACTCCAAATTAAATTCAAACTAATATTACTATTCATTATTATATTAAAATAATACCAACACAATTAATCTTTGTCAAGATTAGCCGTTGAATAAACACAATAATTATTGTATAATAGACATTGATAATTACGAGAGGATGAACAGCAATATGGCATCTTTTGCAATGATAAAAGAGTTAAACGAAAAAAAAGATAAAAACGGCAATGGATATCTTGATTTAATCGTTATAGGAAGTGATAAAAAAGAATATCCGGCAAAAATCTGGAGATTTGATAATAACGGTCAGTTTGAATCAGGTGATGTTGTTGAAATTGAATACACACTGGATAACTACAAGGGTAAAGACCAATTAACTATAAACACAATAAGAAAAGCACCTGATGAAATGATTAAAAACTTTGTTCCTGCCTCTGAATATGACGGAAAAATCATTTTTTCAATGCTTCTTGAAAAAGTCAACAACTTTAAAGACAGCGAACTGAAAAGAATTGTCAACGAAATAATGCTTGCAAACAGAGAAAAACTGGAAGTGTTCCCTGCCGCATTCAGACTTCACCATGCAATCGTGGGCGGTCTTATGCTTCACACGGCATCTATTGTTGAAATGGCAGAAAAAACCTGCACTGTTTACCCGAATATCAACAGAGAATTACTGCTTTCCGGTGCAATTCTTCACGATGTTGCAAAAACATTTGAAATGGAAACCTCAAAAACAGGTCTCTGCAAAGCATACACGGTCGGCGGTGAATTGATCGGTCACCTTGTAAAAGGCGCAATGTATATTGAAGAAACAGCAAAAAAACTGAATATCGACAGCGAAAAAGTTATTCTCCTTGAACATATGATACTTTCTCATCATGGTATTCCGGAATACGGTTCACCTGTAAGACCGATGTTTCTTGAGGCAGAAATTCTTTCTTCACTTGACAGCCTTGATGCAACCATATTTGAAATAAACAACGCAACAAGCAAGGTTGATGCCGGTTCGTTTACAGACAGACAGTGGGCACTTGATAACAGAAAACTGTTTAATCACGGTCTTTCATCAACAGAACATAAAGTAAACCTCGGCGAATAGCAAATCAAGAATAAATTTCTACAAGGAGCAGAAATGGAAAACACGTTAAACGAAAACTGGACAGAAATATCAATAACCATTGACACGAAAGATATAGACACTGCAGGCAGTATTGCCAATATGGTAGTGCCTTACGGCATATATATTGAAGATTACTCAAATCTTGAAGGCGAAGTTATGGAAATTGCCCATATTGATTTGATTGACGAAAAACTTCTTCAGGCAGACAGAACAAAAGGGATTATTCACGTTTATGTAAATCCGCACGAAAATCCCCTTGAAGCAGTTTCATTCATCAAAGAAAGACTTGATAATGAAAATATAAAACATGATATTAAAATTGCCGACTGCGCCACCGAAGACTGGGTAAACAACTGGAAACAGTATTTTCATCCTATGCCTATCGGAGAAAAACTGTTAATCCGCCCCACATGGGAAGATGAATACGATGCAGGCGGGAGAAAGGTTCTTCATATTGAACCGGGTCTTGCTTTCGGCACAGGCAGCCACCCCACAACAAAACTCTGTCTTGAAACACTTGAAAAATATATTGACGAAAATTCAACCGTGCTTGATATTGGATGCGGCAGCGGTATTCTTTCCATAGCCGCTCTTCTTCTCGGTGCAAAAAATGCATTCGGTGTTGATATAGACTCGCTCGCTGTAAAAACAGCAATGGCAAATGCCGCAGAAAACAACCTTGATAATAGCAGATTTACCGCTGTTCAGGGTAATCTTTCGGACAAAGTTACGGGAAAATATAATGTTATCGTGGCAAACATTGTTGCCGATATAATTATAGAATTCAACAAATCAGTCGGTCAGTATCTTGAAGACGGCGGTGTTTATATCACCGGCGGTATAATTGACACACGTGAAGATGAGGTTCTTTATTCTTTTTCACAAAACGGTTTTGAAGTTTTGCAGCGTTTTGAAGAAAAGGGCTGGCTTGTATTTGTAGTTAAAAAAGCATAGTTACTATTGACAAAACAAATTTATTGCCCTATAATTGAAACAACTTAATAAGTCAGGGGTGCTTCGGCAGATAAATCTGCTGTCGCTGAGATTATACCCTTCGAGCCGAGCATTAATATGGACGGTTAGACGAAGATAATGTACAGCATTTTATTGCGCCCTGCTTTTTTGCAGGGCGTTTTTTGGCTTATTTTGAAATATTATGAAAGGAAGCAGAAAAAATGAAAGCAAGTGTAGCAATTCAGGTATTGCCCCAGACAAACAGTGAGGATGAACTGATCCGCATCGTTGACGAGGTAATTGCCTACATCAAAAGCACAGGACTTAACTGCTCAGTCGGTCCTTTTGAAACAACAATCGAAGGCGAAAGTTACGACGAACTTATGGAAATCGTTGCTAACTGCCAAAAAATTGCCATCAAAGCAGGATGCGATAGTGTAAGTGCTTACGTAAAAATCGTTTACACTCCTGAAGGAGAGGTCTTGACTATTGACAAAAAAATTACAAAACATCACAAATAAAACTGCTCCCATTATTGCACTGGCAGTAATTATTTTAATATGGTATCTGTGCAGCGATTTTGAAATTGTGCCGGCATATATGCTGCCGTCCCCAACAGATGTTGCCAAAGCCTTTGTCAATAATTTTTCAATTATGATGAAACAAGCTGCTGTAACTCTTCAGGAGGCAGTATACGGACTCGGTATAGGAATAGTTTTAGCATTTATTGTATCCGCACTTATGGATAGATTTCATTTTCTTTATAAAGCAATTTATCCCATACTTGTAATTACACAGACTGTTCCCACAATCGCCATTGCCCCTCTGCTTGTTTTATGGATGGGTTTTGGCATGGCACCAAAAATTACACTCGTTGTTATTACAACATTTTTTCCGATTTCAATCGGTCTTTTAAACGGATACCGCAGTGCCGACAGAGATGAAATAAATATGATGCGCTCAATGGGTGCAAACAATTTTCAAATATTCAGGCATATCAAACTGCCATCCGCCACTGCCTCGTTTTTTTCAGGGCTCAAAATCTCTGCCTCATATGCCATTGTGGGTGCAGTTATTTCTGAATGGCTCGGCGGTTTCAACGGTCTCGGCGTTTATATGACAAGAGTTAAAAAGGCTTATGCCTTTGACAAAATGTTTGCCGTTATTGTATTTATTTCCTTTATCAGCCTGCTTCTTATGCTGCTTGTGGGCATACTTCAGAAAGTTGCTATGCCGTGGGATAAGAAAACCCGAAAGGAAGATTAAATATGTTTAAAAAAACTTTAGCGGTTATTTTATCGGTTTTAATGATTGCTGCTTGTTTTTCTGCCTGCTCTTCAGGTGAAAAAAGCAGTGAAAAAACAGAAATAACCGTTTGTCTCGACTGGACACCGAACACGAACCACACAGGTATGTATGTTGCTCTTGCAAACGACTATTATGATGAGGCAGGTCTGGATGTAAAAATAATTCAGCCGCCTGAAAACGGTGCAACCCAGGCTTGTGCAGCAGGTCAGGCACAGTTCGCCGTTGATTTTCAAGACATAATTGCATCTGCATTCGCCTCTGATACCCCGCTTGATGTTACCGCTGTTGCCGCTTTGGTGCAGAATAACACATCGGGAGTAATGTCTGCAAAAGGTCAGGGAATGGATTCACCTAAAGGTCTTACAGGCAAAACCTATCTTACATGGGACTCACCTATTGAACTTGCAACACTTGAAAATGTTGTTAATAAAGACGGCGGTGATTGGAGCAAAGTAACAAGAATTCCCAATACAGTTACAGATGAAGCACAGGACGTTAAGCAAAATCCCGACCATGCAATATGGGTATATTACGGATGGGGCGGAATCAACGCAGAGGTAAATCATGTTGAAACAGATTTCTTCTTCTTCAAAGATATCAACAGTGTTTTCAACTACTACTCCCCTATTCTTGTTGCCAACAACGAATTCCTTGAAACAAACCCCGAGGCTGCAAAGGCATTTCTTGCAGCAACTCAAAAAGGCTATGAATTTGCAATAGAAAATCCTAAAGAGGCAGCCGACCTTCTTATAAACGGTGACGATACCGGTTCGCTTGTCGGCTCTGAAGACCTTGTTTACGCAAGTCAGGAGTGGCTTGCATCTCAGTACATTGCCGATGCTGCAAAATGGGGTTACATAGATCCTGTTCGCTGGAATGCATTTTATTCATGGCTTTATGAAAACAAACTTGTTGAAAAAGATATTTCGGAAAATGTAGGTTTCTCAAACGACTATTTATCATAGAGAATAAAAAATGGAAGTTTTATCAGTTAAATCCATAAAAAAAAGTTTCGGTAATAAAACAATTATTGAAGATGTAAACCTGTCGCTCAGAAAAGGCGAATTAATTTCGCTTTTAGGAGTGAGCGGTGCAGGCAAAACAACGCTTTTCAACTGCATATCGGGAATTGATACGGCTGACGAAGGCAAAATCGTCCTCAACGAAACAGATATAACAGGCAAAGCAGGTCACATCAGTTATATGCTGCAGAAAGATTTGCTTTTGCCTTATAAAAAAATTATAGATAATGTTTCACTGCCGCTTGTTCTTTCAGGAGAAAAAAAAGCAGAGGCACGTAAAAAAGCACAAATCCACTTTGAAGAATTCGGCATTGAAGGTACAGAAAATCTGTATCCCGCCGAACTTTCTGGTGGTATGCGCCAGCGCGCTGCCTTGCTGAGAACTTACCTTGCGGCAGACGGTGTTGCCCTGCTCGACGAACCTTTCAGTGCCCTTGACACAATAACAAAAAGTGCAATGCACAAATGGTATCTTTCTGTTATGGAAAAAATTGACCTTTCAACAATTTTCATAACACACGATATTGACGAGGCTGTGTTGCTGTCAGACAGAATACTTATTTTATCAGGCTCACCGGGTAAAATAACATCTGAAATTGTTATAGACAAACCGAAACCGAGGGATAAAGATTTCAATCTTACACCTGAATTTCTTGAATATAAAAAACAGGTTATTTCAGCACTCGGAACAATTTAATAAGCATGCAAACATAAAAACAGTGAAGTCTTTATGACTTCACTGTTTTGCTTTTTGTACCTATATTCAGTTTATTCCCACTCGTCGGCACGTATCCAGTTTTCGTACGGAATCATATGACCAAATGAATCTATAGCACCCTGAGCAATAGGAAGATACAAATCAATAAGTTCTCTCTTAACTTTAAGATCTTCACTGCTTATCTGCTCACCCGGGATGGTATTATATGCCCCGTAATAACGACCGAAATAATAAAGCGGTGTGCCTGAACTGTTGCTGTTTTTCCAGCACTGGGTAACATAAGCACTTGTCATCTTGTGGTGGTTTTTATTGTACTCACCATTCGGATTGTGTGTTGCAATCGTATCCCATTTTTTATAATTCATGAGCAGTGTTATATCTGCTTTCATTCCTTTTTCAGCAGTGGTCCATTCATCTGTTTCATATCTGTGACCGCCGTCAGCAGCATACCAGTCAAGTTTTGTATCCGGATACGTAAGTATAATATGCTTATCATTTGTGCGGCTCATAACATTGTAAAAGTCTTCTTTGCGGTCTGCATTGAATCCGTTTGTGAGAACAACAACAAGCCATCTGTCATTAAGCAGATGCGCTCCGCCCCACAGGGTTTCATCATCAGGATGCGCAACAATCATAAGATTGTCATATCCGTCAAGATTGAGTTTGTCAAGATCTGACTTTGTAAGAAAACCATTATCATTTGTAATTTTCAATTCGTATTTTGCCGAAAACTTTCCGTCCTCAGTCTTGGCGGTAACAGCAACATATTCAGAGGGTCTTATTCCCTTTACAACACCTTTATCGTCAACGGTTGCCTTACTGTCGTCACTTACACTCCAGATAATTTTATTGTCTGTTGCATCTGCGGGCACTACGGTTGCGTGAAGTTGCAGCGGTTCGCTCATATCAAGAGTAAGCCCTGCCTTATCCGTAAACTTAATTCCCGTGGTAGGAACATAAGGCTTTTTAACTGTTATATCAACCGTTGCACTTTTATCAGTCTCAACCGATTTTACAACAATTTTTACCTGTCCTTCTTTAATTCCCTTAACAAGTCCGTTCTGATCAACCGTTGCAATACTGCTGTCCGATGAGGTGATTTTATATTCCTTGTAACTTGTATTTTCAGGAACAAGTTTTATTTCAAGTTGAGCGGTTTCATCAATAAGAATAGAAACCTCAGTTGGTGTAACATCAATACGCTCAAGCGGTATTTTCTTCTTTGTAACAACGCTTTTGGCTTCGCTCCAAGGCGAATATAATGTTATCTTGTTTTTATCTTTAAAAGTTCTTGTCCTTACAAAATATTCTTTTTCAGGCTCAAGTTCGGTTATCGTGCTTTCAGTATTGTAAGTGTGAACATCATCTGTACTTTCATCGGAAAAATCATCAGAAAGTGACCACTGCAACTGATAACCCGTTACCTCTGCAGTTTCCTGCATCTGAACATAAAATGCTTCTTCAAGAGCCTCCATATTGCTTATATCGGTTTTATCGGGCCGCATGCCGAAATAAACACCAACACCGATTGCGGCAATCAGCAAAAAAACTAAAACCGGAACTAAAATTTTAACAACCTTTTTTTTCACTTTATCTTCTCCAAGAATATAATTCTAAACTGTGACATCAAAGATATCACAGTTTATATTCAGCCTATCACAAGCCACCGGATTTGTCAATAAAAAAACAAAACAAAACATATTAAATAATTGTAAATCTGATAAAAACATTTATATTTTATTGAAAATAAAATGTCACTTTTTGACGTTTTTTGCAACTATATAATATAAGCAAAAATATTCGCTTACACTTTGGAGGTAATTATTATGGCAGCAGATATATGTGAAAAAGGAAAAAACAGTTTAAATATTGTGGAAAATTTATTTGATTCACAAAAAGAATTTGTAGTTCTGGGTCTGTGCGGAAAAACAGGCTCCGGCGTTTCGACCGTTTCCAATATTCTGACAAAGAATTTTGAAGAACTGCAACTGCCCCTGCCCGGCGAAGAAAGCGAAGCAAAAATTGAAGAAACAGAATACCGCATTCTTCATAACTTTGCAGAACGAAACTGGAAAAATTTTTACAAAATAAAAACCAGCAGTCTTATTGTATCAACAGCAATAAATAAAGATGCCGAAAGTTTTACAAATTATCTCTTTAGTTTTACAAAACAATCCGAAAACATTGTTGTTGATAAATTAGAAGAACGAATTCATGATATCATTGAAAATTCATTTTATTCTGACAAACCTGAAAAAATGATTAAAATTGAATTTGATGATATATCCGATAAAATTGATATTGAAAATGAAGCAGAAGTTTTTAACAGAGAAATAAAAAACCATATAACAAACAGCAGCATACAAAAAAACGGGGATAAATATTATTTTGAAACAACAGTCAGTAATATAAATGCATTATTTTTCAAATATAAAGAATTGCGTCTCAGCAAAAGCGGTTTTGAAAGTTTTTTGATTTATTATATACTTTATAAATATATATACCATATTCTGCCTGAAATTTGCAGCAAATTTTGGTATGACCTGAATCATGAAATAAAATTAAATTTAAAAACAAATGCACTTCAGGATATGGGAAACAAATTAAGAATAACAAAAAACAACCCGCTCTCTGATTGCGAATTTACAAAAGACGGCTACTGCGGAATTGCCGAACTGATTAACATCAGCATAAAACTGCTGAGAGATTATAAATCCAAAAAAACTGAGTTGATGAAAAAACAAAACAGTGAAATTAAAGAGTCTGTACTTACAGAAGAAAGACGTGCTTTTATTGTAATTGACTCCATTAAAAACCCTTTTGAATCCATGTATTTAAAGAAACGGTATTCAAACTATTATCTTCTTGCTGTTTATACGGATGAAAAATGCAGAAAAGAGCGCCTTGAACACAATTATCATCTTGAGTTAAAAGATATTCAGTCAATAGATATAACCGAGCAGCTTTCTGCATTTAAAAAAATTCAGAAAGATTATAAAGCATGGCAGAAAGCCTATGGCGAGACAGCCAAAAATATAACATCAAAATTATTAAAAGGAAATGCGGATTCTGAAACCGAACCGAAAACCCCGGCAGATACATCCGACGAGGAAAAAGAAAAGCAAAACCATGCTGAAAAAGAACTGATTGACGATGTTTTAAAAGGCTGCGAAAAAATTCTTTATTTAGTTAACGGTATGTCAAAACTGAATGCGGATTCCACATATCCCTTCATTATGCAGAATGTGGAAGACTGTATTGAATCGGCAGATATATTTATCAATAATGAGGATGACAGCAACAGTTATCTAAAACTGAAGAAAAAAATGCTTCGCTATGTATCTTTGATAATGTATCCCGGACTTGTTCTTCCAACCGATGTTGAACGCTGTATGCAGATTGCAAACACGGCCAAATCCTGTTCCGGCTGTATTTCACGTCAGGTAGGTTCCGTCATAACGGATAATGAATTCAATTTAAAATCAATCGGCTGGAATCAGCAGCCAAAAGATCAGGTACCCTGCCTTTACAGAGACCTTAATGAATTAAGCAATCATTACAATCCCAAAGCGTACAGCGATTACGAAAATGATGATAAAGATAAATTTCAGATAGATGTTAAAAAAGCCGTTGAAGAATATTACGGCACGACTGACTGCATTCTGAAAGAGAAAGGAAGAAGTATTTCTTACTGCTTTAAAGATATATATAACGAAATAACAAACAACAAAAATCAGGTTCACACCAGAGCACTTCACGCAGAAGAAACAGCATTTTTAAATCTTAACAGCACCGGAATAAACGGCATAAAAGACGGATATTTGTTTACAACATCAAGTCCTTGTGGACTTTGCTCAAAAAAAGCAATGTATATGGGAATATCAAAAATTTTCTATATTCAGCCCTATCCCGGAATTTCAAATAATCATGTTTTAAGCGCAGGAAGCGTTGACGGCAGGCCGGAAAAAGAATTGTTTACAGGTGCAATCGGACGTGCATATACGCAGTTATATACCCCGCTTCTCCCCAAAAAAGATGAACTTGAACTTTGGATGGGTCATAAAGTTTCAACAAAAGACTACATAAAACCGGCTAAAAAAGAGGAGGATAAAAATGCCGACTGAAAAAGATAACCTTTGCAGGCAGTTTTCCACAACCGATATTAAAAATTTCAGAAAAAATTTAACCACGGTCATTATTGCCCCATACAATGAAAGCCAGGTTAAAGGTGTCGGTTATAATTTAACTGCCTCAAATATGGTATATTCACTGGCAAAACGCAAACTGCTCACAATATATGATTACAAAGACGGCAGATATTTTAAACTTGGTCCCCACGACACGGCACTTGTGCTGTCCAATGAATATTTTAAACTTGATTCTAATGTTGCAGGCAACTTTTATTCAAGGGTAAGACGGGTAAGCGAAGGTTTAGGGCATATTTCAACAACGCTTGACCCAAACTGGCAGGGTATGTTTCTTATAGCAATCAACAATACCACAAACAGACGAATCAATGTTCAGTTGAGCACAATTTTTGAGGGCGTAGAAGAAAAAATCGGAATTGCAACAGTAGTTCTCACCGGTATTAAATCTGAAAAAGATGATGATAACACTTCAACCCTTGATGACTTTAATCTTGATAATCCCGCAATGAGAATAGATATATTAAAAGAACTTTCAAGGGAACCCAATCACTTTATACATAATTCCGGATACAGAAAATTCAAAAAACTTGTTGAAAAACTGGATAATTTTACACATGTTGAAACAGATATATATAAGGATATCAATAAAATAAAAGAACATTTAATTGAGATAAGAAATGCTTTGAAATATGAAAATGATGTCGTAAAAGCAAAATCATTAATCAGTTCACTTGATTGGTTCAATTTTGATAAAAATGAAGAACTGAAATTAAAAATCAATGATTTAAAAAAATATCTTGATGACGAAAATTATTATATACACAGCCAAAAAGTTAATGAAATTGATGGTAAAATTACTGTTCTGAAAAAAGAGTGTGACTACATTCTTCTTTGCGAAAATGTAAAACAAATACATACACTTATAGATTCTCATGTAAACTTTTATCAGAAATTCAGCAAAATAAAAAAGTTTTTTGCAATTCTTGCAAATCATCGCTCATGGCTGTTTATAACTACTGTATTGACGATTATTGTTGCTTTGCTGTTAAAAAAAGCGAACCTTCTCCCTGATGGCTCTGAAATTCCCATAACTGTCGCTGCTGCCATTCTGCCAAGTTTAATTGACAGCATCATTTCAAAAACAAAATAGGCAAACACAAAAGAGAGGCTGTTCAAATAACAGCCTCTTTTTATCTTTTAATAAATTTTTTCCATATTACTGAACATATAACAGTAAAAATAATTGCAGCCGTGCATAACAAAATCCAAAATAAAAACAGCATGTTCCAAGATGAATTTCCATCTAATATATTGCCTGCTGCAATATTAAGTATTCCGCAGCCGATATAAGCAGAAGAATTAAGCACACCGCCCATTGTGCTTACACAGCCATATTTTCCGAACTGAAGCGGAACCATTGTTATAAACATAACATTAACCGCATGCATACAGGTAGTAACAACCGCCAAACACACCAGAGAAAACAGCGAACTGTTTATTCCTATAAAACGAATTAAAACCAAAAACAGTATTGTCACGGAAAAGAAAGCCAAAGAAGTTCTCATTATATTCTTCAGTTTTTTATTAATTGCACGTGCTATATACGCACCCGATACATTTATTACGGGAAGTATCATCGTAAGCAGAATGGAAATATCTGTACCAAGATTAAATTTATCAGAAAAAAATGTCGGCATCCACTGTGTAACACCGTCTTTAAGCGTGCCGTGTATTGCAATCGGTATCAGCAGTATTGCACAGCCTGATACTGCAAACAGTTTTATAAACTGCCTTAATGACAAATCTGATTTTTGCTTGATTGCTTTATTCTGAAGCGAATCTTTATACAAATTCAATTTACCCGTTTGCTTTATCCAGAAAAAAGAGGCGGCTAAAGTACATATTCCGCAAGTTAAAAAGACATAATTCCACGGAAGAAACAGCATTGTAACAAGCCCCACCGCATAACTTGAAAGCGTGCCGAGCGTTACGGTTGTTGATATATCCGTTGCAAATTTTTCTTTATCATTTTCATCAAAATAATCACCTGCAATTCTTAAAATCGGTGACCACACCAACGACTGAACAATTCCGTTAATACCCCACAGAAAAGTAAGCGCCATATGTGATTTGCAGAAGAAAAATATCAGTATATTGCTTAATGCAGAAATAAATGTACCTGCAAACACCAATAATCTTGGCGATACTTTGTCACCGAGAATTCCGCTGAAAAGTTGCCCTGTACCATAGAAAATAAAAAATGCCGATGACACAACAGCAATCTGCGGTTGTGTTAATACATCATTTTTTACAAGTTCGGGAGTTACGATTGAAAAATTAAGCCGGCATATATATGTAGAAAAATATGCTACCCAACAGGCAAGAAAAAGTTTCAGCGAATAGTTGTTTTTATATCCTAATGATTTTGACATAGATTATTATTTTATCTTCTTGTTTACTGCTATAAATGTTGTCCTGTCTGCAGCAGACTGTGTTCCGTGTCTTCTTCCATGTCCGCCGTGATCCGATGTTATAATCATCAGCCAGTCTTCATTTTTGAATTCACTGCGGTTTTCTATATGCTCAATCAGTTCGCAGGCATATCTGTCTGCATTGATAATTCCCGAAACATATCTGTAGTTCTTATTTGAAAAACCTGAACCATGACCATTGGCATCCGGAAACTCGCTGATACCGAATAAAATGTCTGTACCGCTGTCAACAGCACCGAGCAATGTTTTCTGCAATTCATTTTCATCTTTTACAAGCGAAAATTCAAGCGGAAGATTATTATTCTTTGCTTTGGCAATTTCATTCTTGTATGTAATCGTAAAATGATCCTGCCATATTGCAGAAAAAATTGCTGATAACCCTTTTTCGGCACACTCCATAAGAACAGTCGGCACATCGTCTCTTTTTGTTTTATGTTTTACAACACCATTTTCAATGCCCCATACACCTGTCAAAACAGAGCACCAGCCCTGTGCAGTGCTTGTTTCCTGCAATGTCTCAGGCTTTCTTTTGTCACCGCCTGCATAACTCAGATAAAGACCGCCCTGCTCTTTAAGATAAGCAACGGCATTATACCTGTTCTTATAAAACTCTTTATTATCGGGAATAAAATATGTTAAAGCGTCGGCTCTGGCCCCGTCAAAACCATATATTAGAACACGCTTTTTCTTGTCATTATCATTATTATAAAGGTGTTTTCTGACCATATCGGCAACTACAGTCTGAGGATATGCATCTGCATAAGCGTTGTCAAATATGCCGCTTTGGTTAACAAACTTAATATATTTCTTGTCACATAAATTCATTATAAACTAACTCCTTTAAAATAACAGGCTTTTTATCAGGTATTCCCGCTATCTCCCGGGTTTTTATTATATAATGGCAATTATATAAAAGTCAAATATTATAATTCTAAATAATCAAGAATAAAAAAGTTACCATACGATAACCCCTTTTACTATTTTGTTATTATTTTTACAGCGAAGTTTTTTGTTTTCTGAGACTGCTTTTGCCGGATCCTTATTTCCAACAACACCATCATCTGTAATATCATTTGTTAAAATAACTTTGTATAAAATAAAAACCGGAAAATCAGATTCTTATATATTTTGTGATTTATTGTGACTTTGTCACTGAAAGGTACATTCATATGGGTTATAATGAAGCCACAAACAAAGAAAGGATATAAAAGTTATGTCAGTAATAAGTGTAAATAAAAACAATTTCAACGAAATCAAAAGCAGTAATAAACCTGTTCTTTTGGATTTCTATGCAGATTGGTGCGGTCCGTGCCGAATCGTATCTCCTCTGGTTGATGAAATAGCAGATGAAAATCCACAATACATTGTCGGCAAAATTAATGTTGACAACGAACCTGAATTGGCACAGGCTTTCGGCGTTATGAGTATCCCGATGCTTGCAGTAATGAAGGACGGCAAAGTAGTAAATCAAGCAGTCGGCGCAAGACCAAAGGACAGTATTCTTAAAATGTTAGAGGGTTAAGTTGCGGAGTTTCTGCTTATCAATTATATTAACACCTTTGCGGGATGTTTCAACTATACCCTCGGTTGCAAAATACTTCATCATTCTTGAAACCACCTCACGGGCAGAGCCGATATATTTTGCAATCTGTTCGTGAGTCAGCGGAATAAAATCACTGCCTGTTCTTGATGTTTCATCAAGAAGAAAGATAGCAAGCCTTTTATCAAAACTCATAAAAAGAATTTGCTGCATAACCCACATAACATCAGAAAACCGGCTGACTGCCGTTTCAAGAGAAAATATTTTGACATCCGGATTGTTGTTGCTGAGTTTCATAAAGGCAGGACCGTTAATCACATAGCATTCGCTGTCCTCCTCTGCATCAATAAAAACATCAAAGGTTATCGAACTCAATACGCAGGAGGCTGAAAGCATGCACATATCACCTTTATACAAACGGTATAATGTAATTGCTTTTCCTTCATCGGACATAATATATACTCTGAGACAGCCGCTTTGAACAAAGATTACACCCGAACATTCAGTGCTGTCGTGAACGGCTGAGCCCTTTTTATAAATAACATCTGCTGAATTGCTGCAGATAAATTCTTTTTCGTTTTCGGATATTTTATTCCAAAACGGAAGCATATCGCTGTAAACGGAATTAAAATCAATTTTTGCCATTCGTACTATTCCTTTCAGAAAGAGGTATCCGTGTAAAAAATCACACTAACACTTGATTTAATCAATGCAAACGCCTGAACGTCAACATTTATTAAGGGCGCATCCCGTTTCAGCAGGAGATTATAACTCACACTGAAAGAAAATCAAATGTTATATTGCCCTCAAAAATTTGCCTTTGGCATAATTTTGAGATGGCTGAATTCATTCACGCCTTGTCCGGCTACAACAAGGATGTCGTGATTATCAATTATTATTTGTAGCCGGGAAGGTCATGTGAATTACTATGAAAACAATTATTATCGGTGGTGTTGCAGGCGGTGCATCCGCTGCCGCAAGACTCAGACGACTTGATGAACAAGCCGAAATTATTATTTTAGAAAGAGGAGAGTTTGTTTCTTTTGCAAACTGCGGATTGCCCTACTACATCGGCGGAGAAATTACCGACCGGGAGAATTTAACTCTGCAAACTCCCGAAAGTTTCAAGTCAAGGTTTAATATTGATGTTCGTGTGTTTAACGAGGCAACAAAAATAAATCCTGATGAAAAAACCGTAATTGTTAAAAATATTGTTACAGGAGAAGAATATTCGTTAAAATATGATAATCTTATTCTTTCTCCCGGTGCCGAACCAATAAAGCCAAACATAAAGGGCATAGATGCAAACCATGTATTCACTCTGCGAAATATCCCCGACACATTCAAAATAAAAAGTTATATTGAAAAAGAAAAGCCGAAAACAGCAGTTGTGGTTGGCGGCGGATATATCGGCGTTGAAATGGCCGAAAATCTTGCAAAAGCAGGTCTTGATGTTTCAATAGTTGAACTTGCAGACCACCTTATTGCACCTCTTGACTTTGATATGGCGGCAGATGTTCACCGCTACATCAAGCAAAAAGGGATAAAACTTTATTTGAATAATGGTGTTACCGCTATTGAGAGCAGCAAGGTTATTCTTCAGAAAGGCGAAATAAAAGCCGATATGGTAATTATGTCCGTGGGAGTTCGTCCCGAAACGGCTATTGCACAGGACTGTGGAATCAAAACAAATGCAAAAGGCAGTATAATCGTTGATAACAATATGTGCACAAATATTCCTAACATCTACGCAGTTGGAGATGCAGTTGAGGCAGAAAACTTTGTTACAAAATCACCCGCATTTATTCCTCTTGCAGGACCGGCAAACAAACAAGGAAGAATAGCGGCTGATAATATTTCAGGCATCAATAGCAAATATACCGGAACACAAGGCTCTGCTGTTCTTAAACTCTTTGATATGACTGTTGCAACAACCGGACTTAATGAAAAAACCGCTCAATTAGACAAAATAGATTATGAAAAAACATATATTTATTCGTCCTCACATGCATCATATTACCCCAATGGGAATATGATGTCAATTAAAGCATTATGGGATAAGAAAAGCCTGAAAATTATCGGTGCTCAAATTGTAGGCTTTGACGGAGTTGACAAGAGAATGGATGTTCTTGCAACGGCAATACGCTTTGGAGGAAAAATAACCGATCTTACTGAACTGGAACTGTGTTATGCTCCGCCGTTTTCAAGTGCAAAAGACCCTGTAAACATGTTGGGTTTTGTGGCTGAAAACATTGTAACAGGCAAAATAAAGCAATTTTTCTGGCACGATGTTGATTGTCTTCCGCGTGATGGCAGTGTAACCTTGCTTGACGCAAGAACGGTTACGGAAGTTGAATACGGAAAAATTGATGGCTTTACCAACATTCCACTTGATACCCTGCGGGAAAGAATCAGCGAAATACCAAAGGATAAGCCGGTATATGTTCACTGTCATTCAGGTCTTCGCAGTTATATTGCCTGCCGAATTTTGCAGGGCAACGGATATGATTGCTATAACCTTGCAGGAGGCTGGCGCCTTTATGAGTCGGTAATCAATGAACGAACCGTGCCGGAGTATGTATGCACAGAGTGTAAATAAAAAAATAAGGAAGTAAAAAAATGTTTTTTAATTTGTCCAGCCGCAAAAATATAAATCAAGGCATTAAAGAATGGAAAAACACGGCAGATGGTATACTCCTTGATGTTCGTACAAAAGAGGAGTATAATGATTATCATATTGAGGGAAGTATCAATATTCCTCTTGATAGTTTAGATGCTGTTAATCAAAAAATAACAAATAAAAACGCCACGATTTTCGTTCATTGTTTAAGCGGTGCAAGAAGTGCTGATGCAACAAATTATTTAGTATCTCAGGGCTATAACAATGTCAAGGATATCGGCGGTATAAATGCATACACCGGAGAGATCGTTTCATGCAATATTTCATATCATTTTTAGAGGGCATAATAACATTTGTTTCGCCATGCCTTTTGCCTATGCTTCCCATATATATTTCTTATTTTGCAGGCGGAAAAGAAAAGGACACAAAAAAGGTTGTCAAAAATGCTGTCGGTTTTATATCGGGCTTTACTGTTGTGTTTGTTCTTTTAGGTGCACTTGCAGGAACGCTTGGAAGCCTTCTTAACGAATACAAAACAATCGTAAATATTGTAACAGGACTTATTGTTATCTTTTTCGGACTGAATTTTCTCGGCGTTTTCAAACTGAACATTTTCAAAGGCATCAAATCTGCAAAGACCGATAAATTGGGATTTTTCTCATCATTTTTATTTGGCATTGTTTTTTCAATCGGATGGACGCCTTGCGTAGGTGCATTTTTAGGCTCTGCACTGATGATGGCAACAAATCAAGGAAGCATTGTTCAAGGAATAATTATGCTGTTGCTTTACTCCATGGGTTTGGGAATACCTTTTTTCATAAGTGCAATACTTATTGATAAATTAAAAGGTACATTCAATTTTATCAAAAAACATTATAATATTATAAATACAGTAAGCGGTGTTTTGCTCGTAGCAGTCGGTGTATTAATGGCAACCGGCTTGTTCGGTAAATTCTTAAATCTGCTGTCATAAGGTGGTTGTATGAAAAATTCTGTTAAATGGATTGTAATTGTATTGCTCTTGGTGGGAATTATTGCCGGGGCATCAGTTATGTATAATAAATTAAGTAAGGATTACAATAACGATATTATCAGCCAAAACACAACAAATCAAGAGCAGCAAAACAATACTACAAATGCAGCACCTGACTTTACTGTTCTTGATATAAACGGAAACAAAGTTAATCTATCTGATTATCGCGGAAAGCCTGTCGTGCTGAATTTCTGGGCAACCTGGTGCTATTATTGTAAAGAAGAGATGCCCGATTTCAACGAGGCTTATAAAAATCATCCCGAGGTTCAGTTTTTAATGGTTAATGCAACAGACGGGGTTCAGGAAACACCGGAAAAAGCAAAAAACTATGTCACCGAACAGGGCTTTGTATTTGATGTTTTCTTTGATTCCAATCAGGAAGCGGTAAACAATTACAATGTTACCGGACTCCCCGCAACATATTTTATTGACAAAAATGGTAATATCGTCGCTCAAAGAACCGGTATGATTGATAAGGATACCCTAGAAAACGGAATAAATATGATTGTAAATTAATTGCAAAAATATATTAATGGTTCATTTATTACCTGCTTCACACAAATTAATTATATAACAAAGTTATCATGTTTTCAATAATGACACAAAATCATTCAAAAAAGCAAAAAAACAGAGACAGCAAGGAGCACAAAACCCCTATCCCGAGAAATCGGAATAGGGGTTTGTGATATCGGGAAGTAATAAAGAAATCAGGAGAACCCTTCTAATAAATTAAAAAGGGGTTCTCTCTCTGATAAGAAACTAATATACCCGAAGAAAAAATATTCAATTAATAAATTCTATTTTTTCTTGCGGCAAGAAAATAAACCAACACAATTAGCGACATAACTGCAATCACTCCTGCCGCAATATAATAGAATATAAGATATGTTATAGGCTCAACTAAAGAATAATAAACCGTATGGTCTTCATTGCGGATTGTTCGTTTTCCAAATCTGTAATTTGGTATAGATATTGCTTGCCTCCCTTTCAAGCCTTGACTACTCTGAAAACCAATTTGGACCATTCATATTCATTGCATCAGCCTCCTGCTGCTTTGCTTCATACTGCTCTCTCAAAGGAATCAATTCTTCTTCAATTTCCTCCAATCTCATATTAGCAGCATTAATAGCCTGTTGCGACTGAAGAGTTGACTGTGTTAAAATGAAAATAACAACAGCAAATGAGGTAATCATATGAAAAATATATTTTACATTGAAGATGATATAGATATTGCAAAGAGCGTGAAAACTTATTTGGAAAGCAAGGGATTTTTTGTTTCTGTGTTTTCGGAAATAAACTCAGCGAAAAACAGTATAAAAAATAAGATACCTGCACTTTGCCTTATTGATATAAATTTATGTGACGGTAATGGAACGGATTTATGCAAGTGGATTAGAAAAAGTTATCCTGACCTGCCTGTGATTTTCATAACAGTTAAAAATGAAACCGGTGATATAGTATCAGGCTTTGACATTGGTGCTGATGATTATATTACAAAGCCGTTTGAACTTGATATTCTTTATTCAAGAATTTGTGCATTGCTCAGACGAAGTAAAAACTCGGATAAAATATACATTTGTAATAATATTTTACTTGATGATAATAAATTGAAAGTGTTTTTGAATGATAAAGAGATAACATTAAGTGCTATGGAATATCAACTTTTACAGATTTTGATAAAAAATAAAAACGCCACCGTTACAAGGCAGCAGCTTTTGAAATCACTTTGGGATGATAATAACAATTTTGTCAATGACAACACTTTAACCGTTACCATGAAAAGGTTAAGAGAAAAGTTAGGAAATCCCTCCTGTATTAAAACTATCCGCAGTTTCGGCTACAGAATGGAGGATTAGTGTGAAGCAAAAGATTAAAACGCCACTATTTATAATTGCGATTACTTTGTGTGTCAGTTTGTTAACAACATCAATTCTGTCTTTTGTTTATGCAAATAATCAATATCAGGTTACATCTGCTTTGGCAGAACAGTTAATTACAGAATATCCGAACAGCGAACAGAAAATAATTGAAATCGTTAAGAATAATCATCTCGGTAATACTGAAAATGATACTTTAACTTCATATGGTTTCAGTGCAGCAGACTTTTTACAGCCTTATACTGTTGTATCGGTTATCTCGGTAATCACCTGCATAATCATTTTTGTTATGCTTATTGCAGGGATAATTTATTTTATCAATAAGAAAAATAAAAACAGAATTCAGGAATTAACCGCTTATCTTGAACAGATTAATGCGGGAAAAGATATTGAAATCATTTCACAGAAAGAAGATATGTTCAGTCTTTTGCAGGACGAAATATGCAAAACAGTTACCGAAATGAAAATTGCAAAGGATACGGCAATAAATGAACGCATTGAGTTTGCAGACAGCCTTGCAAATATTGCCCATCAGATTAAAACACCTATAACAAATATTTCTTTAATCACACAGGTTGACAACAGCGAAAACAGTTCTGCTATAAACAAACATATCAAAAGAATGAGCAGGCTTGTTGAGTCACTGCTCTTGATGTCTAAAATAGATGCAGGTGTTCTTGAATTAAAGAAAAATGAGGTTGATGTTTATACTTTGCTTGAACTGTCTGTTGAAGAATTAGAGCAAAATATTAAGCAAAAGAATATTGAAATTGAGTTACCGAATCATAGTGATGCTTCATTTTTGGGTGATATGGATTGGAGTACGGAGGCGTTTATCAACATAATTAAAAACTGTACCGAGCATACGCCTAAAAACGGAAAAATCAGTTTTGATTATTCTGTTAATCCGCTTTATACAGAAATAACCATAAGTGATAACGGAACAGGCTTTGACAGAGAAGATTTGAAAAATATATTCAAAAGGTTTTATCAGGGCAGGAATTCAAAAGGCGGTCTCGGAATTGGTCTTTCTATTGCAAAATCCATTATTGAAATGCAGAACGGCTTTATTACTGCCGAAAATGCTGAAAATTGCGGAGCACGGTTTAATATAAGGTTTTACCGTCACTAAGTTGTCACTTTTCTTTGTTATCATCACATTAAAATAAAAGGAGGTTTCAAAATGGAAATACTGAAATGTGAAAATGTAACAAAGATTTATGGAGGCGGCGAAACACAGCAAAAAGCACTTGATAATATCAACCTGTCTGTCAATAAAGGTGAATTTGTTGCAATCGTCGGTGCATCGGGATCGGGCAAGTCAACACTTCTTCATTTAATCGGAACTGTTGATAAGGCAACTTCGGGCAAAATTTATATTGACGGCAAGGATATTTCAAATCTGAACAAAGAAAAATCCGCAATATTCAGACGCAGAAAAGTGGGATTGATTTATCAGTTTTATAATCTGATACCGACTTTAACAGTAGAACAGAATATTCTGCTGCCTCTCAAACTTGATAAAAAGAACTTTAACGAAAGTTACTTTTATGAAGTAACATCCATACTTGGTTTGCAAAAAAAATTGAGCAGTTATCCTAACCAGTTATCAGGCGGTCAGCAGCAAAGAACTGCGATTGCAAGGGCATTAATGTACCGCCCTGCAATCATTCTTGCAGATGAACCCACGGGTAATCTTGACCGTAAAAATTCACAGGAAATTATTGATCTGCTTAAATTATCAAACAAAAGTTATAATCAGACGATTATTCTGATTACCCACGATGAAAATGTTGCTTTGCAGGCAGACAGAATTATAACAATCGAAGACGGAAAAATCGTTTCCGATAAAAGCACAAGCCTTTAATTCGGAGGTGGTTTTATGTGGAAGGATTATTCTGTGAATTACTTAAAGAAAAACAAGTCAACTGCAGTTTCAATTATGGTTGCAGTGCTGGTAGCGTCAATGTTTATCTCTTTTCTTTGTACACTTTTTTACAATATGCGGATAGATGATATGGAAAGAATCAAGGCAGATGAGGGCGATTGGCAGGTCAGAATTACTGCCGCACTCTCTGATGATGAGATAAAAATTATAGAAAATTTTGCAAATGTTGATAAGGTTATACAATCGGAATCGATCGAAGTTTATTTTATAAAACCGTCTGATATTTATGAAGATATGCCTTTAATTGCCGAAAAGCTGAATATCAATAGTGATGATATTGAATACCACAGTTCACTTTTGCAAAAGCAGTTTATTTATTCAAAGGAAAACGGTGAACAGCCTATGCCGATTGAACTGCTTTACGGTGCAATCATATTGATGATGTGCGCATCACTGATAATGATTATCAAAAACGCTTTCAGTTTTTCAATGAACACACGAATAAGACAGCTCGGAATTCTGCAAAGTGTTGGTGCGACACCAAAGCAGTTAAGAGCGGTTATGGTGCAGGAGGCTTTGGTGCTGAGTATACCGTCAGTAGTTGCCGGAATTGCAGCAGGTGTGGGATTAGATGCACTCTTTATAAAATATGCAAATACCTTTACTTCGCAGATAGGCTTGCAGGGAGCAAAACTTCATTATCATATCGTTTTGTTTATAGCAACCTTTGCCGTAACAATGCTTACAGTGCTTGTTTCCATATGGCTGCCTGCAAGAAAACTCAGCAAAAGCGAGTCTATTGAACTTGTTAAAGGACAGACAATAAAAAAGGTTAAGAGAATAAGAAAATATAAATTGTTTTCAAAACTATTCGGTGTTGAGGGCGAACTTGCTCGCAAATCAATTTATGTAAGGCGAAAGGAATTCCGAACGGCAACAATTTGTCTTATGCTGTCTTTCTTTGTACTAAGCATTTTCCTTAACTTTATGACAATATCCGAAATCAGCACAAGCAAATCCTATTGGAACAGATATGAAAATGTGTGGGATATTATGGTTGAGGTTAAAGGTGAAAGCCCTGACGACAAAATTCTTAATAAAATAAGAAAAACAGAAAATATTTCTTCGGCACAGCTTTATAAAACGATGAATTTTCAAACCGTATTAACGGAAACTGATTTAAGTGATGAGCTTATTGAAAACGGCGGTTACAAAACTATGAATACGAATGCTAAGCAGAATGATAATGGCGATTATGTCATTAATGCACCCGTGCTTATTCTTGATGATTACAGTTTTGAACAATACTGTGCTGAAAATAATATTGTAAACAGGAAGGATAATTATCCGAATTCCGTTGTTGTAAACAAAATAGGCAAAGTCCTTTATTATGATTCAGATGATAGTGAGTCAATACCATTTATAAAAGTTGATGATGACTTTTCACTGAATTTATTAATGCAGTCAGATTCTGAAAAAGTAAATGTCATTGGATATTCTCAAAATGTACCGCAAATCAGAAAGGATTTTGATAAATACAGTTTACTCCAGATAATGTCCGAAAGTTCGTATAATACATTAACTGATGTGGGGTCGGCAGATACATTTTATATCAATATCAACACGAATGCGGATGATAATCTTGCAGAAACCGAAAATGAAATAAAACAGATTTTGGGTGATAAATTCAATTACACGATTGAAAACAGAGTGGATGCATATGATACGAACGTGCAGATGTACGGCGGCTATAAAAGTATCATCACAATGATTTGTGCAATTCTTGCCTGTATCGGTATATCAAATGTTTTTGCGAATACGCTTGGATATATGCAGCAGAGAAAAAGAGAATTTGCAGAATATCAGTCCATAGGTGTAACACCGAAAAGCACTGCAAAAATTCTTTCAATAGAAGCACTTGTTATTGGCGTGAAACCGATATTGCTCAGCATACCGTTTAATATATTGTTTATTCTGCTTACTACATCAGATAATGGAATAACTCTAAGCGAATTTTTACAAAATGCACCTATCCTGCCGACAATTATATTTGCCATAATAATGCTATTAGCAATAGCACTGTCATACTATATAAGCGGCAAAAAAATACTGAATGCAAACATAGCTGATGTCCTCAAAGACGATGCAATAAAATAATAATATTAAAGAGGTTATCAAAACGATAACCTCTTTTTTTGGAGCTGGTAAGCGGATTCGAACCGCTGACCTACTGATTACGAAACAGCACTGGATAGATAAATCTAATGATTTATAACGATTTTTAATACTTTCTTTTATCCATTGTAAGTATTATTTTTCATCCGGCACTCTCATTATAAACCATTTTCCGATAATAAATGGTCAATAAGTGGTCGTTGAAGTTTGCATTATAATAATCAAAAGGTAGGGATGCACTGTATATTTTACAGTACCCCTACCCCAAAATTTGATGACGAACAATATAAAAATCCAACTTAATAATAAATCAATCTTCAAACAAGATATTTATATAATTTGTTCTTGCATCACAAATACGAATAATGGATATAACATCATCTTTAATTTGATAAAACACTATGTAATTAGATGAAATAAGATATCTTAAATCTGTATCTACATCTAATTTACTTTTCAGTTCAGGACCTAAAAACGGATTGTTTTTCAGATTGGAACAATCTTTTACAATTTTTTCAGCAACCCTTTTTGCTGCCTGTGGGTTGCAAAGTTCTATAGAAATATATTGCTTGAAATTTCTTAAATCATTTCTTGCTTGTGGTGTATATCTTAACTTCATTATTCAGCACCAAATTCAGCAAGAATATCATCTTCCGAAATCCAATCACTTTCATTTTTCACTGAATTTTCGCCCATTTTCAATTCTGCCATTAAATATGCTATTGCCTGCTGACGCAATGCCTCTTTTGAATTCTGATTAACTAAAAACGGCATACCGCCAACATTGATTGATTGTTGAATGAATGCATTTATAGCATCCGTCAAAGTCATTCCGCAATTTGCATAAATCTGCTCTACTTCCTTTTTCACTTCAGGATTAATCCTCATTTGGAATGTAGAAGTTTTCTGGGCTGAGGTTACATTATTTGTCTGCATAATATCATCTCCTAATAATATTATACCCTAAAATTTCGCAGTGTCAATACATTGTCATTACTTAATTGACAATTATTATATCAGATAATCTCCCAAACAAATACAGCATTGTCACTCAAATCAATATCGTCAGGCTGAATTGATTCAGGTGCAAGTATAGGCATTTCACTGCATAATTCCGCAGTATCGGTCAAATAATCCGAATCAAATCGAGTTGGTGATAAAATACTGATTTCATTCCAGTTATAATTAACCGTAACAAGACTGCCTAACTTACCGCCTGCTGCTTCGCAAAGAATTTCTGCCCTGCGTCTTGCATTAGCACCTGCTGATTTTAAAAGTTCATCCTTAACTGCTTCTTCATCTTTAACTGTAAATGTAATATTTAGTCTTGGATCTGAAACACATTTTGTGATCGCATCGATAGCTTTTGATAATTTCTCACTTTCGAAATCAAAGGCAAGCTTCACTCTGTACGTGCAGTTGAATCCTGTTTTGACAACTTCACTCACACCTTTTAAATTCTTCTTATATCCTGTTGCAATGTTAACTTTAAAATCAACAGTTTTGAGTGCATCACTTTCAAAACCTGCATTAACAAGAGCATTTGAAAGTTTGTTAATTCTTTCAGCTGCATCTTCAACAGCCTTTTCATATTTTTTATTTGTTGCATCAATCGTCATAGAAATTACAACATAATCTGGTTTTGCTGTAATATGACCTATTCCCTTAACGGTAATTTTTCTTTCCATAAATTCAACTCCTTTTAGTTATATAATTTGCAATATCATCATCGCAGTAAAGGCTTTATCCTATTTGGCGATTCATTGCATCCTTTGCGAATATGGTTTGTAATAATTTCTTCGGAATGAATATTCACCCACTCAACGAGTCGTTTCACCTTGTCTTCAGGAAAATTCTCACTAACAGAACGAATTTCTCCGCTAAAATCAATCAATATATTTTCTCTTTTATATCTTGCGTGAACACTCGGAATACATAAATCATATTCCATATCTATAATCATGCTATCAAATTCAGATATTATAGATAACATAAAATTATACCTCCTAATTTATTTGATTACTCTGCAATACACAAATGTAATCTGGATTCACTTGTATGCAAAACAACAGTTTCATAATAATTATCAAAGTTCATAATCCCAACCAAAATAATCAATAACTGTATCCTTTATTTCTTCTTCAGATGATGTTAATTTAAATGTACCGTTTCCATTATCATCTAAATCCAAATGAAAATTAACCGTTGAGTAGTCCGATAATTCGTTAAACTGATAGTTTTCATTGATAACTTTAATGTATTTTTCAGGAGTGTTTGACTCGCTGTATTCGTCATAAATTACTTCTATATCCAATTTACCATTTTTAATTATTACTTTTCCAAAAACACTTGGTGTATAAAAATCATTACAAACATTATATGGTTCAGGCTTACCATTTGATATAAACTGATTCCCGTGAGAATCAGTAGCTAATTGTAAATATGTACTTACGAAATCATCATCCAGCATAATTTCCTCAAAAGAACCATTGTGATACAAATATACATTAGAAATACCACCATGTCCTCCACCTGCTGAAAACTGAGATAATGTTAGATCCGGATAACCATCCATATTGATATCTATTATTCTCATATGACCATAATCAGTATAACCTTCAAACTCATAGTTTTTAACAAAAGAGATAACTAAATCTGTATAACTTTCAATGAAAGATAGTAATATACCTCGGCATGATTTATCAGTATGTAATATAGTTTCAGCTTCCTCCTGTGAAACAATATCTAATTTTTCTAAATCTATCTTTTGTAATTGCCGTTGATTCTCATCACAAATGCATTTTATACTTTCAAAATCATCATAATTCTGACTTTCTTTTGCTTTGTAAAACAATGCCAATCGTTTATTCAGATATTCAATATCATCATCGTAATAACCTGATAACCCTGTTTTCTTTGCAACCTTATTAGCCATTTCATATGCTTCGATTTCCACCAATAAAGTCATAATCATTGTTAAACGTAGGTTTTTACTATTGCTTGGTTTTAATAGTTTCTCTGTTTCATATTCCTTACAGTTGTTTAAAATCACCCGTTTTAAATCGTTGGCAAGCATTATATCATATGAAGAATTGTCGGATAAATCGAAACCGAGCAGCTTAAACACTTCGTTGGTTATACCGGTTGCCAATTTAACTTTACCGAGTCCGATTTTTTTAACACTTTCACTGACAAGCTCTTCACTTATTTTTGATACCAATTTAGTCGATGTACTTTTTACAAAATCATCATTATACAAACCTCCTATATATCTGATTGCTGACATTTCGTTGGAATTTGATTTAGCAGATGATACATACTCTATGGCAGCTCTATTATCTTCATTCATTCTGAAATAATCACAAAGATAATTTGCCATTTCAAGATAATCGCTAACTACACTGATGGTATCACCAAACTCTTTTATCGGAGCAATTTCCAAGTCTTCGCTTTCAAAAAAGTTATCAAATAATGTATCTGTATCTCCAAAAGAATTATTTTCTTTATATTCTTCAAATATAGTAGTTATCGCACTGCTTGACAATTTTGGAACCTTGCTTACTTTTTTATAAATATTTTCATATGTATCCTGAGAAAAATTCAATACATCAATTAATAAATTATCATTAATCATCAGCTCATTGTATACATCATTGTTATTTACAGCGCTTTCCATAATATCACAATATGTTTCATACGAACCGAGTCCCACAATGTTGCTGAGTTTAAAATATAGCGTTTCACCCATATATCCTAAAACACAGTATCTTTTATATGCTGATTCATTTCCATAAAACAAATCGTCGATTATTTTTATATCATCCATAAACTTTACATCTTTATTAAAGTTATACATTGCATCCGCAATAGAATAACCACTGCTTGTTATACAAATACAATTATCATCAACATATGTAACATTGGCTTTCAGGTATGATGCTATTTTGGCAAGTGGAAGAAAATAGCATTCATTAAATTTGTAAATATCACAATCCTGAGTTTCATGATAAATCAGTGACCAAACATCAACGGTATTATCAGACTCATTGATTTTAATCTTTGATGTTGAGTTTTTGTATGTTTGTCCAATTCTTACAAACGCCGTATTTTCCTCATCATAATCATACATAGTATATTTTACAATAGTATAATTTGATATATAAAGTTCATTATTTTTACAATAAAAAAGTTCTTCATTGATATTCTTCTTTCCGCTATCATCAATACTTGTAACTTGAAGTTTTACAAAATTATCCTCTGATGCAAAAATTTCAGCCGGTAATAATGATATAACAACTAAAATAACACAAAGTATACTAATTGATTTAATTAATTTTTTCATTTTGCATTATTCTCCTTCATATAACTTTTGCATTTGAGTTACATAGTATTGATATGAATATCCACACATTGCATCAGCAAATCCACTGGAAAACTCTACATCATATGTGCCATCATCAGTTACAAAAACAGTAACTGTTTGCTCTGTTGTTTTTAAGTCTGCAATTTCAACAATACTTTTTAATTTGTTATTCATTTCATCGTCTGATGGAATATCCGTAATACTGTTTTGGTATTCTTCTACTCCATTCGAAATATCCGGTGCAGTTACATTAAGTGTAACCATATAAAAATCATCTAGCTTTTCAATACTCTGTATTTCAAATGATGTTCTTTCAGCTAAATTGTTTATATAACTGTTTTCATCAATTTCATTATAAACTTTCCAATTATCATAAATCGCATTATAAATATCTTCCTGTAAATTATTTGAGGAACAAGCAGATAACAATATCATAACAATTATTGGAAATATAATTATTGACATCTTTTTTATAAAATTCATTTAATTCTCCTATAAATCAAGGCTAATCAGATTTCGATTAGCCTATTTTTATTTACTATTCTATTCTTTTACCGATAAATTACTGAAAAACTGCCATCTTTCTTTTTGATTACTTTCCAGTTCTTCAATGCTCTCCGAATCAGAACCTATTGAAGCCTCAAGAGTTTCCGGATTCAGCAATGCGCCATTTGACAACAGTTTCACATCGTAAAATGACAGACATTGGTATACCGTGTTGCCGCTCTCGTTATATGAAAATAAATATTTTACCTGATTATAGTAACCCGAGCTCCAAAAGCTTCCGTTTCCATTTCCTGATTTATCATATCCGAAATATGCTTTTATATATTTTGAATCAGGGTGCACTTCGTTAAATTCTTCAATTGCTCTTTCTTTAAGAGTATTAAAATCCGTAACAGAAAGAGCATCACCTTTAGTCAGATAATCACAAGTGATAGGCTCAACCTCTTTTGAAATGGGATTAATAATAATTCCATATTCAGAATACTTATCCTGATTACAATCGGTTGTTATTGTCACTTTATTTGTGGATTCCAAAGTGCCTGAATCATATTTATAAGTAATTACAGCAATTTCTTCGCCTTGAGAATCCACTATCTGCAAATCGCCATTATCATAATAATGTGCATAGAATCCGTCAAACTCTTTGTTATATGTATTGTCCATTTCAAAACTGCAGCTACCACTCGTTTTGTCAACAACCACATTTTTTACGATTTCAAAAGGATTAATTTCAACAGCATCTTCAAGACCTTTAACTTTGTATTTTTTTACATACTCTTTTTTACCTGTCAGCTTTTTAGCGAATTTAAAATTATTAATACTATCACAATTCACTGTAATAGTTGCCTTTACTACATCGCCATTGCTTAAATTATCCTGAACATCAAATCGTACGTCTATAAAATCATAAACAGGATCATCATCCCATGTAACTACCTGAGCAGGTCCTAAATCTTGTTCAAGCAACGAATAATTAAACACATCATTAGTTGATACTGTTGCATAGCCATTACAACCATAAAATTTTATTTCATCATTGATATAATCTTTAACAGATATTTTACTTGATTTTGAAACACAACAAACGACAATAATTACAGCCACTACCACCCCGACAATAGCTATCACTTTCTTTTTCATATCGAATTCCCCCTGGTTTCGCTTTGCATAAAACACGTAATATATATTCTATATAATCAATAATTCTATCAACCATTTTCCTCGATATAAGAATTAGGATTTTCAGAATACTCAAATACAATATATTCAACTGATTTTCCGTTATCTGTAATTATTCTGCTGATATTGTTATTATCATTATAATAATATAATTTTGAAGTTGTTTTGTAGGTATCAGTATCACTGTCATACTGCTCATCAATAATTTTTGAAATGTTTCCGTTTTCATCATAATTATATGCTGTCGTACTATTCAAACGCTTCTCTTCATTTTTGTAATAACTGTAATTCATTTCCTTAATAATACGGTTGCTTGAATCATATTCATACTCATATCGGCTTATTATATTTCCGTTTTCTGCGTTATGAACATACACCTTAACTATATTTCCGTCTTCACTTTCATATGAATAAGATTTCTCATCATAATCGGATTCCACAACATCAAATGTTCTTCCTGCTAAAACACCTTGCTCATCATAATAGAAATAGTTTTCATAACCAACATCATCCATAGTTTCAGTAAGTCTGCCGTTATCATCATATGTATAATAAAAATACTCATTATCAAAAACTGTTCCATTTTTCCCAATTTCATATGAATGATATGCCTGAATTTTATCCTTATGCTCAGAACTCTTAATGTAATAATACTGATCGCAGTACCACGGCTGATCAGCTATGTCATCACGGATATACTTCTGCACCTGAATATCCGAGTCCTTTTCACCGTTCAAATATAAATAAGAATATTTCTTAAGATAATTATTTTCATATGTTTCAATATAGTTATCGTTCTCAGGTAATGTATCCGGATCAACATTAAATGTGTATACTTTATCAATACATTCATTGCCGTTTGTAAAAGAATAATTAAACAAAAAATATTGGGTGCCGGATATCTGTCTGTCTAGTACTATATTCGCATTAATTTGCTGATTGGACTCTTTACGACTCTCAAATACAGCGTAGTCATAAGTTTCTGATTCGTTTTCTATATTTTCCGATGTATACTGGTAATCATTTGTAACATATGAATCATTTTCATTATTACCAATACCAGACGAAATGACAGATGCACCTACCACCGACACTACGCATACTACAGCAATTGATATTATGAGTTTTTTCATTTTTCTAATTAAATCTCCTATTCAGCGTTTTCTGTAATAATTAAACCACAAACATCTTCAAAATGGATTTTGTTTTCATCACCTGAAACAACATTGAGCTTGCCTGTTGATTTGCAATTATCAAATGTTACACTATCTTGAGCAGTACCTGCGATACCACCTGCATAGTTGTAAACCTTGGTTTCTTCCTCCGTTTCATTCTCATAATCATAATCTATAATTTTCACATTGATATTTCCGCTGTTAGTACAATTAGCAACTGTTTTTTCTTCATCAGTTGATGAAAGAAGATATCCGGCAATACCTCCGACATAGCAATCTGTTTCACAATCAAAATCAGCCGTATTTTCGCATGATGATATAATAAATTTATCATTTTTACAACCAGATGATTCTTTTTTACCGAGTATTCCGCCGATTGAAACATTTGATATTCCTTGTCCTTCTATACCATTATTTGAAATCAAACCGCTGTTTTTACAATTGGAAATTTCAAAAACATAACCATCACAGTCATTGTCAACAGTTGTAAACAACCCCGTAATACCACCAACTATGCCTTTTGAGCATATTAATTCGCCATTATTTTCACAATACGATATAATCAATTCTGCTGCATCAGAAGTTTGAGCCGTAGCGACTATACCGCCTATAGTTTTGCCTTTAATAGTACCTGAATTTTTACAATTTGTTATGTTTGCTGTTGCACTGCTATCAGCTGTTGAGTGTCCTACAATACCGCCAAGCATGGTTTCACCATTAATGTTACCTGTGTTTTCACAGTTTTCTATCGCAAAGCTACCAACAGTTTTATTTATATTGGCAGTTGTGCCTTTTTCAGATAACAAAGTTCCTGATATTCCACCGACTTCCTGCTTACCGGTAATAATGCCTGTATTTTTGCAGTTTGAAATGACAACTTTTGCTTTGCCTGAGTCAGCTCTTGCAGCAATACCGCCTGATGCCATTTCACTTGTAACTACACCATTATTTACACAATTTACAATCTGTGTTTTGCCATGGTTTTTAGTTGTATTATCTGTAACTACGCCATTTTTCTCATTGGTTTCAGTATCATCTGTGGTTTGGCTATCAGAAACATATCCGCAGATACCTCCTGCATTTGCATTTTCAAAGCCTATTATTTCTGCATTATTTGTGCAATTTTCAATAATTCCGTCAGCTGCAAAAGCTGTAATTCCTGCAACATCAGATGAATAACCACCTTTAATATTCCCTGATACAGAACAATTTGTAATATTAGCTGTGGAGATAATACTACCTATAAATCCTGCTGTTCCTCCAATAGAAGAGTGCGCATAAATATTTATATTTTCACAATGACAGTTATCTATAAATGAATTATATGCAGAACTTGCCAATACACCTATACCACCAACAGTGTTATAAACATAGAAATAGGAATTCTTAATTGTTAAATTACTAACACTTGCTTCCTTTAAATTTGCAAATAATCCAATTGTTGCATCAGGACTATTTGTACCTTCACCTAAAACGCAATTATATAAACCGCTTATGTAATGATTTTGTCCATCAAAATTTCCTTCAAAATCAAGATAAGTTACATTATCATAATCGCCGCTGTTTCTGCCTATTGCTTCCCACTTATAAGTTGGAGCTTTAGTGTCTGCTGTTTTCATTTCATCATCGGAATTAATTACTATATCATTTGTTAAAATATAGTAAGCTGATTGATATTTATTTTGATAATCAAAAATACTCTCATTATCTGCAAGTTGAATATCATAAAACAGATTTGCAAAATATTGAAGCTCAGCTGCATTGGATATTTCGAATGGAGATTCTTTTGTTCCTTCACCATTTGCAAAGCTTGTTGCAGGCTTAACAGTTTTATCTGTTACTCGTTCAGCAGGTATTTCTGTAACTAATTCCATTTCGTTTAAAGTAGAAGTTGGTGCTTCTTTATCAGTGTTTTTGCTGCAAGCCGTAAAAACACTGATAATTAAAATTATAGATAATAATGTACACATGATTTTTTTCATAATCTTTATCTCCTATCAGAAAATTCATATTATTCAATTCAATATTACTCCATCTTAGATAGTTTATCATTAAAGTAATACGAAACTACCTGTTCATTTACATAATCAGAAATTATTGAATTGTAAAAATCTTTTAAACTTATCTCGTAACCATTTGAATCAAAACATGTAACATGATCAGAACCATTTAAGAACAACTGCTGATAAATCAAATTACCATTACTGTCATAATAGTTTTCATCCAAATTTGAATTTCTTGTCCAATATATTATTGTTTTTCCATCAGCATCAACGAGAGCGTATATATCATCATTATCAATCGCCTCTCCGTCAACCATTTGATATTTTCCCTCTTGATATATCAAAAAACCGATTAATTCGCCGTTATTTGCCTGAATATCTTCTTCTATTCCTTTGTAAAATGTATTAAAATCGCTATTATCGTCCGATTTACTCTGATATCTTAGGACACAGTATCCATTATTTTCACTAATATTCAAATTAGAATCATAATCTAATCCTTCTAATTTTGGTGCTTTTATTGCAATTTTACTATATTGCGGATCATATGCACTACCAAAGTTACAGTCTGCTGTAATATCAATAATTTCATAATTCTGTATATCTGAGTTGGATTTTTCATTTATTGTAACATCATCTTCAAAATTATAGTTTTGATAATCGTCAGGTGTGTTGTAATCAGAATCACTTTTACTATCGCATCCATAAAATATACCTATGATTAAAATAATAATTCCGATTACCGAAAATATTTTTTTGTAGTTTTGACCCACTGTTTTTAATTTACTTACAGTGTCCTCAACACTATTTGGAATTTGTTCCATTTTGTTTTACCTCTTTCAATTAAATTTCTAAATAATTTTACTAAATATATCTATTATTAACAATATTTGCAGGCTATCGGACTTGATTTGCGTGGTGAATAACTTCTAATATTAAAAAATTTATGCTATAATATTTGTATTAATATAGGGCAGAAGGTGAAATTTTGGTAAATATTGTGATTTGTGATGATTCGGCAGAATATCTTGAAATTATTTCAATCAAGATTGAACAGTGTATGAAAAACAAAATTCAAATGGAATACAATATCACCTGTCTAAACAGCATTGATGAATTAAAAGAATATATTGAAAATAATAATGCTGACATTTTGTTTCTTGACATTATGCTGAATGATGAAAATGCAATGAACTGGTCTATAGAAAATATCCAAAATAAATATATGCAGATTATATTTATGACCTCATATCCTCAATGTGCCTATAATATTTCCGAAAGCAATTGCTGCTACTATCTTGTAAAATCAAAAATAACAGAAGAAAACTTATATAAGGCACTGCAAAGAGCATTACAGAACACAACAAAAAAAGATCCCAATTTAACAATTGTTAAATCAGGAAACAAAAACCTTATTATTAACTTTCAGGATATACAATATATAGAAACATTCAACAACAATATCACTCTTCATTTTAAAGAATCAAACGATATTTCAATATACTCAACGCTCAAAGAATACGCAAAAAATTTGCCGCCTAACTTTTTACGCTGTCATAAATGCTATATGGTAAACATGAATCATATTACATCGTATGAGCCACACAAATTTATTATTGATTCAAATGAATCAATACCTATACCACCGAAAAAATATAACACTATAATAAAGCAATACAGTAATTATTTACAGAATATTTAAGAGGGTTTTATGACTATAGTAGATTTAACTGATTTTTTTCCTTTTACATGGATTGTTCATTTTGTTAGGGCATTTGTTGTTTTCAATATTTCACACACTGTTTTAAAAAACAAATATAATACATTTATTACATTCATATCTATTATGACTGCAGGTATGATATACTCATATTTAAATTTAACTTTTACTATCAAAAATGCAGATGTAAAAGATGAAGTTCTTATTATGATATGCTATTATGCTATTTTATTTGCCGTAGTTTGTTTAGTTACATCAGGCAAGCTATTCACAAAACTGTTTAGTATAATATTCAGTCTTACCGCTTATTTAAGTTTCACTTTTATTTATGAAATATTAAAAAACCTTCTTGTTTCAAACTCTAATTTATCCGGTTTGAATAAACAGGTATTATTAGCTGATTTATTTGGAGATGCTTTATTTGTTTTTGCAGGTTCTTTTGTTTGGGCTTTTATAATAAAAATCATCAATTCCAAAACAAAAAACAATATTTCATACAGGTCAAAATTTTCATTACTGTTATTGTTTCCTGCAATGCATCTGGCAAGCGGACTAATATCCTATATTCCCTATATGCAATACAGCAGTAGGATGCTTAAAGATTACTATCCAAAAGAAACTACGGAAATTCTTTTAACTGTCTTTACTATAATATGTATGGTAATAGATATTTTTATTATATTTTTTATTGATTATGTTGAAAAAATTGAAGAAAACAATATTAAAAAAGATCGTGAAATTGTAAAAAATACAATGGATTATCATCAGATGCTGATGATGAAACAGGAAAAACAAGAATTCAGAAAAATTAAGCACGACTTTGCAAATATCATTACAACCGCAAAAGGCTTTATTGAAATAAATAAGCCTGAAAAGGCACTGCACATACTGTCCAATACCAATGAAGATCTGATAGGACTTGCTGGGTTTTCCATTTGTTCAAACGAAACCATTAATACTGTTTTGTATATAAAAAAAATACAAGCTGAAAAAAGCAATATTGACCTTAACATTGAAATTGAAGAAAATGCTGCAGTTCTTATTGATGATTATGATTTGTGCCGATTGCTCCACAACCTTATTGACAATGAAATGAACGCTGTTTCGCAGTTGGATGTTGATAGATGCTGCAAAATTTTCATCAAAATCAACGATGAAATATTGTCAATAAAAACAGAAAACAAATATAGAAATTTCAAAACAAAACACAGTAAGAAATCCGATGAACACGGAAACGGAACAGGTATTATAAAAAGCATTGTTTCAAAATATAACGGTAAATACGCCTGTAACCAGTTTAACGGCGTTTGGAATGCCGAAACATTACTTGATAATAAAAAGCTTGCAAATAGTACCCCCCCCCCCCGAATTTTGGGCTGATTTCAAAGTGATGAATCGTTGTTGAATTCATCTATATTGTTCTAAAAACTTCATAACCTTCTCCTTGTTGATTTTGTTCATACGATAATCAGCAAGGAGTTTTTTCTTTTTGTCCATAAATTCGGTGTATTTTTTATTTGGAATAATTGGATCTACCTCATTCCAATATTCATCAGGCTCAATATAGAATTGCAAATATAATTTTCTTCTAACTTTTTCAAATTCTGCTAACACTTCATCATTTTTCTGTTGCTCTCTGTTTACAATATGAGGACCTAAATCCTGACATTTCTGTCCGTCATAAGAGCCATAACAATAAGCAGTAGCTTTTGCAGTTTTAGGTGTAAAAAGTTTACCGCACAATTTACAAACATTAATTCGTTTATTACTTTGAAAATGTAAATACAGCAAAGCAGAATAAAACTCTGCAACAGATGTGCAAATATAATATTCAGTTATTTCACCTGTTGTTTTTGAATTCGGATTAAACATATATTCATCAAATTTCTTTGAAGTAAAACTAACCTTATTAAAATTATCAAAATTCTTATTAAACTCTTTTTCAAAATATTCTAAACGAGCAGATTGATTATTGCTGTCATCACCAACTGTATTGAAAATGTTGTTAAGTACAATTTGCATTGTTACAACTTCTGCAAGTGCATTGTATTCATCTATACACCTTCTTAAAATACCAATATCTGTATCATCATAAAAATTAAAATTAAATCTCATATCAGAATAAATCAATACCATCCATAAAGGATTAATTCTTAACATTGAATTTAGAAAACCATTTATATATTCTCCGAACTGAGAAGTTTTTTCATCCGTAATTTCATAAATGTTTTTACTGTTACCTTTCAAATTTTCAAGCATCTTTTCAATAGCACTAATATAACTTGTGAAATCATAATCTGCAAACTTAATCAGCTCATCATTAATATTGATTTCAACCGGTGGATGAATATTATCATTATTAACAATCATATATTCAACAATACCTTGCTTACTATTTTTCAAATGTACTAAAACTGCATCAGTAATCATAATAAACCTCTCGGATGTAACTTTACGAAAAATTTTAAGTTACATCCGTCCTTTGTTTTTAATCAATCTTTTTATTAGACTATAACACAGAAAGCAATTTCTAACAATATAAAAATAAGCAAAGGAGGTTTGATAGTATTAACGGAAACTATTTCACATTGCCAAATAAAATATTTGAAGAAGGTCTGACGCCAAATGAATTTGTTGTTTACTCATTCTTGACTAAAGCTAAAGACAAGAAGAATCAGAGTTACTGGTCAGTGCCAAACATGGCTCACTATTGTGGAATATGCGACACTACTTGTCGTAAGGCTTTGTCATCACTCAAAGAAAAAGGCTACATTGATATTTCTGAGAGATACCGAGATAATGTGCAGCAAAGCAATATCTATACGGTCAACAGAATTTGATGTACCCCCACCTTAAAATATGATGACAAACAATATAAGAACCTGACTTCGTCAGAACCTTGTTACTCGCAAGCTCGTAATAAAAACCTCGTCAAGAGAAAAAAGAAAGCCCTGTCGCAAAACTGTTGGCGGAATTACAGAGTTCTAAAACAAGTAGGATAACGGAATAGAACAGAGGGCAAAACGCAAATATAAGCCGTTTGTGACAGCGATTGTTAACTAATTTTTAGAGGTTTTACAGTTTATTATTTCAAGCAGGTTAAAGCTAGGCGTATGCTGTGACGCCTGACAACTCACATCGGACGGCAGAGCCGACCGAATTTCAAGGAATTTGAGAATGATGACGTATGCGTCGTGATAGGCGTATGCGAGAAATGGAGGTAAAATGGAAAATATGAAGAAATATTCATTCTGGATGCATCCGGAAATGATTGAAGAAATCGAAAAAGTATTACCTTTTTCGTATGACGATAACAAAAGTTCATTTGTCAGATCAGCCGTAAACTTTTATATCGGATACCTAATGCACAAACAAAGTGTTGACTATATCACCCCGATGATAAGCAATGAAATTAAAAATCAGGTTGAGTCTTTGCAGGATTGTTTATCAGAAATGATATTCAAATTAGCAGTTGAATCAGCAAAACAAAATCTTCTTTTGAGTACACAATATCGAATTGACAGTGAATTATCTGAAAGACTTGATAATCTTTGTGCCGAGAAAGTTGCATCTATTAATGGCATAATTGATTTTAATGAAATCATTGCAAACAATGATTTAGCAAAGGAGTGCTATGGCTAAGATTATATTTACAAGCAGATATTTTAAAAATCCTAAGCGTTCTAATGTCGGTAAATTAGTTAAATATATGGGAACTCGTGAAGGTGTTGAGAAACTTCCGAACGGAATTGATAACAATCCTGCAACTAAAAAGCAACAGACATTAATCAATTCAATTACTAAAAACTATCCTGAATCTAAAAAATATTTAGAGTACAAGGACTACGAAAATAACTCTACAAAGTCAAATGCAACGGAATTTATTGATACATTCATTGAACGAAATGCAGACAAAGCCGAAGATTTGAAATCATTAGTATCATATATTGCAGAACGACCAAGTGTAGAAAAGTTAGGTAAACACGGATTGTTTTCGCAAAGTGATGATAAGATTGATCTTGATTCTGTTGCTGAGGAAATCTCAAATCATAAAGGAACTGTGTGGACTCATGTGATTAGCCTGAAGCGTGAAGATGCAGAAAGACTTGGATATAACAACGCTGACAAATGGAAAAAGCAAGTCAGAAAAAATATGATTGAAATTGCAAGTGCTCATAACATTCAGCCAGGTGACCTGCAATGGTATGCAGCGTTTCATAACACAAAGCATCATCCGCATATTCATCTGCTTGTTTATTCGAAATCAGGACAAGGTTATTTGACTAATAAAGGAATTGAATCAATGCGGAGTGCATTCGGCAATGACATCTTTCGCAATGAACAGTTTAAATTATTCAAACAGCAAACCGAATATCGTAAGGAGTTGAAAGATAGTTTTGACGAATTGCTTGAAGAAGTATTAGATGATTGTAATTATATTTTTGAGCCGTCACCACAGCTATTCAATTTGATTTTGGAATTGAGAAAACAGCTTGATAACTGCAAAGGCAAAAAAGTTTATGGCTATCTGCCTAAGAAAACAAAAGATATTGTCAATGAAATACTAAAAGAATTGATGAAAGATGAAAATCTTTCTGAGTTATATTCCAAATGGAATGAGATTAACAATGAAAAATTGTCACTGTATTATGACAATAAAAACAAGTCTATCCCGATTGAAGATAACAAAGAATTCAGATCAATCAAGAACAAAATAATTCAGGCTGTGCTGAATATGAACTGCAACATTCCTTATGCGAGATGGAATTATACTGACAACGGAATAATATTATCTTCTGTTGTGAGTTTGCTTGCTGATATGTTTAACACAAGTGCAAGAAAGAGATTTACTAATCTGAACAACCAAATTAACAAAAAACAATTATCAAAAGAACAGGAAAAACGACTTGCTCATGGGCTTAAAGATTTGTCTTCTGATGGTAATTACAATGAGGATTATGAAGAGGAACAAAGTCCAAAATTATTTATGTAAATAAAAAAGTCCTGCCGAGTAATCGGCAGGCAGAAAGGAGTATTGATGTATAAAAATTTTGATGAATTACCGGTTATGCTTTCTGTTGCACAAGCAGCAGAAACACTCGGAATATCGACTGTAAGTTTATATAAACTGATAAAAAAAGATAACACCTTCCCTGTTATTGAAATGGGAAGAAGAAAAGTTATTCCGAAAGAACATCTTAAAAAGTGGATTGAGTCAAAAATATCTTTGTAATTAACTGGATATTGCACAAATTATGTGGTAATGTCTTGGTTGCCAAAAATTAAAAACGGAGGTGGTATAATGGCAAGACGAGCCAAAGGCGATGGTACTTTACGAAAACGAAAAGACGGCAGATGGGAAGGCTGGTTTAATATCGGCACTGATGAGAACGGCAAAATAAAACGCAAAAGTGTTACTGCCAAAACCAAAATTGAGTGTCAAGAAAAACTCAACAAAGCTAAAGAGGATTATTTCAATGAGCAGAAAGTATTGAACTCCCATACCTATCTGACAAACTCGGATCCTACACTTAATGAATGGTATGAAATTTGGATAAACACATTCTGCAAAAATGTTATCAAGGATTATACTGTTCAAGGGTATGCACAAAGATTCAGGCTCTATATTCTGCCTGAATTGGGAAATCTGAAATTAAGCGAAATATCAACAGTAATCTGCCAACAGTTTCTGATTAATCTTTACAATAATGGCAGAGAACGAGGAAGAAGTAAAAAAGGCAACGGACTTTCCTATTACACAGTTAAGGGTATTCAACGAACACTTAGTGTCTGTCTGCAAAAAGCAGTTGATGAGGAACTCATTGCTAAGAACCCTTGTTCAAAGGTTAAACTTCCAAATACAGAAAAGCCTGAAATGAAAACTTTGAAAAAGGAAGAATTAACAGCATTTCTTGAAGAAACAAAAAAATCTAATTGCTATGAATTTTATTATCTTGAACTGACAACAGGCTTAAGGTTGGGTGAAATATGTGCTTTATCATGGGATGATTTGGATGTAGAAAACAAAACAATCACAGTGAATAAAAGTGTTCAACGAGTAAATAATGAAATCGTGATAAACACACCCAAAACCAAAACTTCAATCAGAACAGTAAAGCTATGTGACGAATGTGTAAACTTACTTGTTGCATTAAGGCAGAAACAGCCGAGTGATACAAAATATATGTTTCCTTCACCGTTGACAGGTGATATGAAAGACACATCTGCGGTAACAAGAAAGCTTCACAGAATGCAGGACAGAGCTGGACTGCCGAGAATCAGGTTTCACGATTTACGGCATAGCTTTGCAACACTGTCCCTTGAACAAGGCGTTGATATCAAAACAGTATCTCATATGCTAGGTCACACAGATGCAGGATTTACAATGAACACCTACATGCATGTAACTGACAATATGCAACAGACAGTTGCCGATACAATGGGAACATTGTTAGAATCAAGCGTTAAAGATAGCAAGATTGTAAAATTCCCAGCTTAAATCATAAATGGTCTTTAGATGGTCAGGGCGAAAAACTAAACCTCACTTGGAATAATCCGAGTGAGGTTTTTTTGGAGCTGATAGTCGGATTCGAACCGACGACCTGTTCATTACGAGTGAACTGCTCTACCTACTGAGCCATATCAGCAATTATTAACTTTTTTATTTTGGTTTGATTTCGGTGGCCTACTGATTACGAATCAGTTGCCCTACCTACTGGGCCATACCAGCAATTATTCAGCGATTGTTATTATACTACAAAGTTCTGAAAAAATCCACTGTTTTTTATAAAATATCCATAAGTTTATTAAAAACAAAGTCAACACTTTTTGACCTTACTTCATTTCTGCCGATTTCACCGAAGTATTCTGTATAAGTCTCGGTTTCGCCGTTGACACAAAAACCAAAACACACCATACCAACAGGTTTTTTATCCGTTCCGCCTCCGGGGCCTGCAACACCTGTTATTCCTATACCAACTTCACTGCCTGATTTTTCACAAACACCCTGTGCCATCTCAAAAGCAACCTGTTCACTTACAACACCGTTTGACAAAATCGTATCTGTTTTAACGCCGAGAAGTTTAATTTTTGCCTCGTTTGCATAGGTTACAAACGACATATCAAGCACCTTTGAGGCATTTGCCACGCCGACCAACTCGCCGCAGCAAAGCCCGCCCGTGCATGATTCGGCAAATGAAATATGATAGCCGTATTCAATTAACTTGTCTACAACTTTTTCTGCATTAGTCATAACATCACCAAAATTTTATTTTACATAAACAGTAGTCTTATCAATCATATGATTAGACACGCTATGTACTTCTATTCTGAGTTTTTCACTCTCGCATTCAAAATGCTCGCCGTCTTCAGGTATACGGTCGATAACAGAACATACATATCCGTTAAAAGTATCAAAATTACCGGAAGGTATTTCAATCTGAAGAGCCTGAATCACATCTGAAATTTCGGCACTTCCATAAATACACCAACTGTTATCAGATAATTTCTGAATAACATCCGGTTTTTGCGGTTCTTCCTCTTCATACATATCACCGACAATCATTTCCAGCAAATCGTGAAGCGTTATTATACCTGCAAGTCCGCCGTATTCGTCAACAACAACAGCAAAATATTTTCTGCTGCCCCTCATTTCATTAAAAAGAGTATTTGCTTTCATACTGTCCGGAACAAAATAAGGTTTGTCGAGCGCATTTTTCAATACATTTTCTTTTGTTCTGTTTTCAAGTCTGAAATAATCCTTTGTATCAAGCACACCGATGATATCCTCATGATTTTCATTATAAACAGGAAAAAATGAATATCTGTTTTTATCAATAATTTCATCCCATTTTTTAAGGTCATCATCAATATTAAGCGAAACAACATCAATTCTGTGGGTGCAGATTTGTCCAAGAATAATATCATCAAACTCAAAAACATTCTCAATCATTTCACTCTGTGCGTTTTTGATTGTTCCCTGTTCCATCCCCTGAGCCAGAAGCATACGTATTTCTTCTTCGCTGACAAGATCATCTGTCTCATTCGGATTGATTTTGAACAAACGCAGAATGAGATTTGTTGAAGATGTAAGAATAAAAACGATCGGCTTAAATACTTTTGAAACAGTATAAAGCAGACCTGACATACCAAGCGCCATCTGTTCTGCTCTTTTCATTGCAATGCGCTTAGGAACAAGTTCACCAAAAACAAGATTGAAATAAGCAAGAATTACAGTTATAACTATAACAGCAATATTGCTGATCAGTGATTCAGACACATTAACGCCTGTTGATATAATTGCTTCAACTATAGGCTGGGCAAATTTATCTGCTGCGAAGGCACTGCTGAGCAATCCCGCAAGCGTAATTGCAACCTGAATTGTTGCAAGAAATCTTGACGGCTCACTGACAAGAGCAGTAAGCCTTATTGCTCTTTTATCACCATCGGCAGTCATTTTGCTGAGTTTTGCATCATTCATTGAAATTACAGCGATTTCCGCACTGGCAAACACTGCATTTAAAAATATAAGAACAACTAATAAAACAACCGAACCAATCATTATTAAACCTCAAAAAACCTGGAATTAATCAATATTATTCTGAATTTTTGCTGCGGTAAGCGTATTCTGCATAAGCATTGAAATTGTCATCGGACCAACACCGCCCGGAACAGGCGTAATATAAGAACACTTGTCTTTTACATCTTCAAAATCAACATCACCGCAAAGTTTGCCGTTTTCATCTCTGTTCATACCGACATCAATAACAACAGCGCCTTTTTTTACCATATCGGCTTTAACAAATTTTGCTTTTCCGATTGCTGCAACAAGAATATCAGCACCGCTTGTAACATCTGCAAGGTCAACCGTCTTTGAATGTGTAATTTCAACCGTTGCATTTTCATGAAGAAGAAGCATAGCCATCGGCTTGCCCACAATATTGCTTCTGCCAATAACAACCGCCTTTTTGCCTGAAACATCAACACCTGTTGAATGAATAAGTTCCATAACACCTGCAGGTGTGCATGGAAGAAAATTATAGTCACCGATCATAATTGCGCCGACATTTACGGGATGAAATGCATCTACATCTTTAATCGGATCAATAAGATTGATAACCTCTTTATCATCAAGATGTTTCGGCAAAGGAAGTTGGCAGAGAATTCCGTTTATTTCTTTTCTTCCGTTAAGTTCTTTAACAAGATTATTAAGTTCCTCCTGCGTAGTATTTTCGGGAAGAGCATATTTTTCGCTGTAAAAGCCTACTTCTTCGCATGCTTTTTCTTTGTTTCTTACATAAACCTGTGATGCAGGGTCTTCACCGACAATAATTACTGCAAGTCCCGGTGTAACGCCCTGCCTTTTAAGTTCCTCGCACTGGAGAGAAACTCTTTCTCTTACCTGTTTTGATACTGCTTTACCGTCAATTATCTGTGTCATTTTCTTCCTCCACCTTTTCATTATTCACCGATGCCGTTACCTGATTTCCTTCATCGGCATTTTCATCGGTTTTTTCATTATTTTCAATAACATCAACAGCCAGTCTTTTTGGAAGCGTGCCTTTTTTCAACCTGACAAAATTAACTATAAGACCTGCTGCAAACACAACAACAATAACCATTGAAAGAACCTGACTTACTCTGAGCGTTGTATTCGCAATATAGAGCGAGTCTGTTCTCATACCCTCAACAACCATTCTTTCAAGACCATACCATACACCGTAAAGCATAAAGATTTCGCCCTTGAATTTTCTGTGTTTATGAACAATATAATTAAGTATAAAGAAACCTAAAATACACCAGATGCTTTCATATAAAAATGTAGGGTGAACAGGCTTTGTCGGGTCACATTCCATACCTTTATCAGCAAGTGTCTGGGCGCTTGCCTCCAAAGTCTGCTGAATCTTTAAACTCCACATTCTGAAAGGTGCTGTTTCGGTATTTGTTCCGAATGCCTCCTGATTAAAGAAGTTGCCCCATCGGCCTATTCCCTGTCCAATCAGAAGACCCAGGGCACCAAGATCCATTACATTCATAAAATTGACCTTGCCGCTGCGGCAGGCTATCGCTGCACCTATAATTGCACCGATAATGCCGCCGTAAATGGCAATGCCGCCGTTCCATATCTGAGGTATCTCGGCAAGATGCTGACTGTAATAATCCCACTCAAAAATAACATAATATGCTCTTGCGCAGATTATGCCGAAAATTGTTCCGATAAGAAGAACATCGGTCATACCATCAAGACTCATTTTCCACTTATATGCCATTCTGCCGCCGTAAAGAACCGCAAGCGCAAACCCGAAAGCAATAATTATACCGTACCAGTGAATATCATGTCCGAAAACCGTAAAAGCAACCGAGGGCAAATCAAAATCAATACCGAGTCCCTCAAAATAAACCCTCGTATAATTACTCATTTACTGTCTCCCCGCCTTCTTTCGATTTAACAACAGACAATGCACTGTATCGCTCATCCATAACCTGCACAAGGCGTTTTTCAATATCTTCTTTTTTCACATTCTTATAAATATCAAAAATTTCAAAAGGAGAATATCCGCCGAAATAACTGCTGATCATTGCATTTGCAACCGTATCAATATCGTTATAAGCCATTATTTCTTTTCCGAAAAGTGAACGGCGTACAGATTCAAACAATTCATCATCTATTCCGTTTTCTCTGAGTTTTGCAACTGCTTTTTTTATTTCATCTGCAACCTGTTTCGGATTTTCACTCTCTCCGTCAAACAGAATTGCCTCATATCCGTAACCAATAAAATATTCTTTTGAAAAATTATTGTTAATCAATCCTTTTTCAAACAGACTGTTATAAAGTTCTGATGTATCGCCTGCAAGGATTTCAAGGAGAATATCGGTTTCAACGATTGTTTTTATATCCTGTTCGGGGTTTTTGCATTTCTCCTTATAACCAAAAGAGAAAACAGGCATACTCATTGCAAGATTATATTCGCAGAAATCATCTGCAATCTCTCGGGGCTCATCTTCAAAGGAGCGCTCTATTTCGAGCGGTTTTGCAGTTTCGAGCATTCTGTCGCAAACACGAAGCACTTGTTCAACAGTTACATTGCCCACAACAACAAGAGCCATATTGTTAAGATTATAAAATGTGTTGTAGCAGTCATAAAGCAGTTTGTCAGTTATCTGCGCTATTGAATCGACCGTTCCCGCAATATCAATTCTTACAGGATGATTTTTATAAAGAAGTCTTAAGAGATTGAAAGTACTCATCCAGCCGGCAACATCATAATACATCGTGATTTCCTGACCGATAATGCCTTGCTCTTTTTCAACGGTTTCCTTTGTAAAATAAGGATGTGTAACAAAATCAATCAGTATTTCAAGCGACTCCTCAAAGTTATCGCTGCACTGAAACAGATAGCATGTTTTATCAAAGGAGGTATACGCATTTGCCGAGGCACCTGTTTTTGCATATCTTGAAAATGCATCAAGATCTTCACTTTCAAAAAGTTTATGCTCAAGGAAGTGGGCAATACCCTCCGGAACGGTTGTCCATTTTTCGCTGTCGGAGCGTTTAAATTTGGTATCAATGGAACCATATTTTGTTCCGAAAACAGCATAAGCCGAAGAATAATTTTCCTTTGGCATTACAAAAATTTTGAGCCCTGATTTATGGTCAATTTCAAAATATTTTTCGCCCAAAGCAGAAGATTTTATTTCTCTCATTATTCCACCTCCTTTGGTGCAGCAAGTTTATAAACGGTATCAAGTGATAAAAGAGATGCACAATGCTTTACCTGCTCTGCCGTTACTGAATCATTTTCTTTAACAGACATTTCGGGTGATTTGAAATCATCATCGGTAATCTGACCCGCATACCAGAACTCCAGCATATCGGGTGCATCATTTACAGCCATAATTGCATCTCTCAAAGCCATTTTTGAAGAACTGAATTCTTCTTCAAAATCGCCGTTTTTGATTATCTCAAGTTGATTGAGAATTTCATTTACAGCCTTGTCCATGCTTTCTTCATTGCAGCCGCACTGTATCATAATATAACTTTTCTGTCTTGTATATCTTGCACTGCAGTAATAGCAAAGGCTCATTTTTTCACGAACATTTGCAAAAAGTTTTGAATAAGGTCCTCCGCCGAAAACATCACAGAAAGTTCTCATTGCAGGGGCAAGTTTGTCATTGCCTTTCATATTCACACGAAAACCAAGAACCAGTTTACCCTGTTTAACATCTATTCGCTCTGTCTTTCTTTTAACTTCTGTACTTTCGGGAATAAATACTGCCTCGGGAAGTTTTTCATAACTTCTTTCCGTTTTACCAAAACAGTCTGTCAGATAACTTTTAACTTCATCAATATCCGTATCGCCGACAACCGTTACAAGAATTTTTGCACTGCTGACTGCATTTATCCATGCAGTTTTTATATCCCCGGCGGTAAGTGTTTTTATCTGTTCAATATTTCCGAAACGGTTGATGCTGTAAGGCTCATCTGCAAACATAAGTTTTTCTGTCTGTCTTAAAACATATGTCCTTTTCTCATTCTCCTCAGCCTCAATTTTTTCAATAAGAATTCTTTTTTCAGCATCTATATCTTCCTGATAAAAATTACCGTTTTTATCGAGACGCGGATGAAAAAGCATGGAGCAAAGCAGTTTGATACACGCAAGCGAAATGCTTTCACCGTCAAGTGAAAATCTATCATCAAGGCTGCTTAATGAAAGTTTCAAGATCTGGCATTCGCCCGATTTTGCAACACTCCCTGAAAGATTTGCTCCATAGAGACGGGCAAGTTTTCTGTTAAGAGAAAGCATATCCGGATAATCCGCACACTTTCTTGAAAGAAGATTTATAAGAAGAGCATTCGCCGATGCAGTTTCATTTTTCAGCGGCAATGCCAGTGTAATAGCCGTTTCATTTGTTTTAAAGCGGTTTGCACTCACACTCAGAAGAGTGACGCCGCTTGAAATTTCACTTTTAATATATTCCAATTAAAATTCCTCCGTATATAAAATAATACACTTAGATTAATATAACATATTATTGACAAAATTTCCACATTTTATTTAAAGTAAAAGATAAAGCAGTGCCAGAATTAAAGTATTATCGGCACCTTCTTTAGAAAGCAGCAGTATAAGAGCAAGAATAATGCCGAAAGATTTATCTTTTTCTGCACTATCCTCGCTGCTGTTTTGCGTTTTATCAGTTTCGGATTTTTGTGTTTCGGATTTCTCTGTTTCTTCTCTTTGTGCTTTGCTTTGCGTATGGAAAGAAAACGGTGAAACATTTGCAGGCTCGCTCTTTGAAGTGTATCTTGATGCCCGATTCTGCATTTCCCATACACGTCTCTTTGCCGCATCAATCTCCGACTCGGAAAACTGTGCCATTAAAACAACTCCCTCAGCAGCGGCAATACTTCAAAAAGTTTTAATATTCTCAGTGCCTGATCTGCTTTATTCTGTGTTTCGGCATTAAGATGAGGCTTTAAAGCAAGTATCAGATCTGCATTTTTGCTTTGCACACTGTTCATTTTTTCAAATATTGTTTTGGCTTTCATAATCATATCAAAATCTATATTATCAAATCCGATACCCCCGGGCATAAGTGCGTTTTGTTCTTTCTTTTCTGCGGGTTTCGGACTCGGTGTATTATCAGCCGCTGCCTCACCTAAAATAGATGAGGCAACACCTTTGAGCATATCAATATCTTCGCTTGATAAACTTGATATAATATCATTAATGTTATCCATATTTTATTTTCCTTCCATTAATTTTTTCATCAACTCCTTTGCCTGAGGAGTTGAAAGCAGTTTTTCTGCCGCCTCCTTATCACTCAGAACACTCTTTAACTGCTGCGTTGCCTGTGATGATAAATTTTTATTTATAAAATCATCAAGTTTTCCGTTGTCGGCAGCCTGTTTCATTTTATTAACATCAATTCCTGTTTTCTTTTTTGCATCATTCATAAGTTTATCAAAATTATTATTGTTCATTGAAAAAATCTCCTCTTTAATGTATAATTTATATCTAATACAATCTATGACGGAAGGAGGTAATTTATGAATGAGAATAGTTGTTATTTCAGATTCGCACAAGTCAAAAAGCAATCTTTTTGACATTGTTGAAAAACATATGAATACAAGTGACTTATTCATCTTTCTCGGTGACGGCGAAGACGATTTTGATGATGTGCTTGCACTCTATCCGAATCTAAGAAACGAAAGAGTTGCCGGCAACTGTGACTGGTATTCAACACTTCCGCTTTACAAAACAATAAAAGCAAATAACAAAACTGTTTTCTTTTCACACGGTCATCCTTTCCGAGTCAAATTCGGTTATGAAGAAATTATCCGCCATTCAAAAGAAATAGGTGCAGATATTTGCCTTTTCGGTCACACCCATAATCAATATACCGGATATGATGACGGTCTTTACATTATGAATCCCGGTTCGGCGGCTGACGGAAAATACGGAATTATTGATATTACAGACAATGGAATCATGCTTAATGCCGCAAGACTTTGAAAAATAAAAAGTGCTGCTTAACTGAACAATCAGATAAACAGCACTTTTTTTATTTTGATTTTAACTTATCGTCTGAATTTCATTCGACAAATTTCCCCGTAAAATTCGGCTCAATAATGGGAAGACCAAGCGTTTTAACCGTGTCCTTTATAACATCTTCGGTAATATCGCCTTTCACGGGATAGCCCGTAAATGTCATATAATAAATAACCAAATCCTGAAAACGGGGATTGCTCTCGTTTACTATTTTAACAGTATTATCATCTTTAATAATAAATGTAAATTTTCTTACGTGGGCGGTTTCAATAGGTCTTATCCAGAGTTCAAGAGAACCATCTTCCTGCCAGGCGGCCTTTGAGTATGTATGATAATGCAAATCGCCCAGTGTTATTTCAGAAATACCGTATTCACCGTTCATACCAACTTTTATTGTGTTTTCATACTCTTTTTCTTTCCAGTAGAAATCAAGGCCATCATCAGTAAAATCAAGTTTCATTTCGCTGATTGAACCGGGTTTATTATAAAGCATCTGTGTAACGGAAATTGAAATTACCGAAACAAATTCAGATGTTTTGCACTTCAAAAGTCTGCCTGAAATTTTTTCTTCAAGTTCTTTGTTTCTGGGTTTCGCATCAAGTTCTTCAACATGACATGAATCAATGGTGTTTAAAAGTTGTGTATGAGCCTCTTTATTTTCAGGGAGTTCACCATAACCGAAACACTGCGGAAAATACTTCCAGAAAACTTTCATAATCTTATAATCTTCCGCCTCACCGCAGTTGAGAACAACAAGAGCGTCATAATCGGGAAACATAAAACAACGCTGACCGAAAAGTCCGTCAGCACGGTAACTGTTGGCAATCGGATTTCTCCAGAACTGATAACCGTAACCCTCCATATTATCAATAAAGCCGTCACGAACAGAATTAACCTGTTTCTTTGTGGCCTCCTTAACCCAAACTTCGGGTATAATCTGTGTTCCGTCTTTCCACTTTCCGCCGTGGATATAAGGCAGAAAGAACTTGGCAAGATCTTCGCTCTTCATATAAAGACCCCAGCCGCCGGCGTTGTTGCCTGCACCATCAGTTTCCCAGAACGGCTTTTCAATTCCCAGCGGTTCAAATATTCTGGGATACAGATAATCAATAACACTCATACCCGTAACTTTTGAAACAATGGCGGAGAGCATAAATGTATTTTCAGAAATATAATTAAATTTTGTATTCGGGGGAAGCAGGAATGTGGCACCAAGAAAATTCTGAATCCAGTCAGTCTGCCCCTTTTCTTCAAGCACAGTAATAAGTTTATCCGAATGCATTGTTAAAAGCATACGTATTGTAAGCATTCTGTTAAACGGACGCTTTGACATAATATATTCCGGAAAATATTTAACAACCCTGTCGTTTAAATTTATTAATCCCTCGCTTACGGCAAAACCGACTGCTGTTGATGTAACAGATTTGCTCATTGAGTAAAGAACATGCGGTATATCGGCGGCATACGGCTTAAAAAAGCCCTGGGCACACACTTTATCGTGACGAACAACAGTAAAACTCTGAAGTCCGAGACCTTTCTCATTTATCTCATTTAAGAAGGCGGTTATGACCTTGCTGTCAACGCCAACCTCTTCCGGCGTACAATGTTCAAGTTGACAATCTTTTAATTTTTCCACAAAAAATTTTCTCCTGTCACAAATATTTTATAAAAATATTTTACATTATATGAACAAAAATTTCAATATGCATCACGTTAAAAATAGCCAAAATAGACAAATTGACAAAATTTGATATAATATTTATAATCATATAATAAGATTTTATAAAAACATTATAAACTTTATTTAAAATAATTGACTTTTAAATATTAATCTGTATAATGATACTGGATATTTATAATATACGCTCCTAAGAGGTATTAAATGAAAAAATCGTTAAAAATTTTGTCACTTTTTTTGGCAGTAATCATTTCATTTTACACATATGCGCCCACCCTAACTTTTGCCGCAACTGAAAGTCAGTTGAGAAATAAGGTTGTTGCCGTAGCGGATAATGAAGTTGGATACACAGGTTCCTCAACTTATTCAAAATACGGTGAATGGTACGGAAGTCAGGGTTCATGGTGCACAACTTTTGTATTCTGGTGCTTTAATCAGGCCGGAAATAACTATTCTACGAAGTTAAATGGCGTTATAATTCCAAACGGTGGTAACTGCAACAGCATGATAAGTTGGTTTTCAAACAAGGGCAGATACCACAAATCCGGGAGCGGATATGCTCCGAAAGGCGGTGATTTAATCTTTTTCGACTGGAGCGGAAACGGCTCATCACAACATGTAGGAATAGTTGATTACACATCGGGCAGTACGGTCTATACCATTGAAGGCAACTGTTCAGGCAAAGTTAAATCAAGAAGTTATACAAGCAGCGGCTCAAAGCCTTATAATAACATCAGTTCCATTATGGGTTATGCTTCTCCGGATTACGATTCGGTTTCGGGCGGCTCTTCAGACAGCAAAGAAAATGACAAAAACACCACAAAAAGGACAAGCAGCAGCAATACCACAACAAAAAATAACAATTCAAATAAAACCACAACAAAAAAACAGACAACACAAACCGAACCCCAAAGCACAACATCTGTGCCTGTTGAAAAACTGACAATTCACGCACAGTCATATGAACTGCAGGTCGGAGATAGCGTTAAACTGAACTATTCTATTGAACCAAGCGGAGCGGCGGCTGTTGTCGGCTACTTTTGTGATGATGAGGGTATTATTGAAATAGACTCCGGCGGAAATATCAAAGCAATAGGAACAGGAACGGCCACCGTTGTGGTATGTGCCAATAACGATTTATACAGCCAATGCGAATTTACAGTAAAACAAGCAGTGGCAGAGGTTACCACCATCGCCCACGAAACCACGCGCAAGGTTGTGGGCACAGCAAAATCCGAGGTTATTACAACACAGCGCACCGCTGAAAGCGTGCTTACACGAATGGGTGTAAACGTAAATTCATTAAAACAGAATATGCAGTTATACCTTGTTCCCGCAACAATAATAGGAACTACATTTATTTTATCAATTTTTATTTTCATAGTTAAAAAAATTAAAAACAGAAAGAAGAAAACATCTGAAGATGCTGGAAACAGCAGTATTAAATAACTCAGTATCTGAATCTAAAAAATAATATTTAAAAGTGAGATGATAAAAATGGAAAAAAATAAAAAAGAAATAGCAGGAATGCTGAAAAAATGGTTTCTTGCAATCATTGATGTTACCCTTTTTGCATTGTCAAATGCACTTGTAAGTTATTTTATAAATAACGCAACTGTATTTAATAATGAATACAGTCAAATTCTGTTTAGTTACTCGCATTTTTTTATCACAAGCATTTTAATTGTTATTATAAATCACTTTTTCAGACTTTACAGAATTGTGTGGACATATGTTGAAGTAGACGAATTTGTACATTGCACTATTGCATCTTTTTTTGACACGATTGCTCTTTTTGTTATCGATAAAATTCTGTTCCAGTTAATTTTACCGAATCACCATACTGCTCTTCCTTTTTATGCATATATTATTATGTTCGTATTCGTAATATTCTGCACCTGTCTGCCGCGTGTAGGTTACAGAATAATCAGAAGACTTTTAATAAGACTCACAAGCAAAAAACATGTTAAAAGAATAATGATAATAGGCGCCGGTTATATGGGAAATGTCATTATTGACGACCTGAAAACCCACCATTATAAAGAAAGCAAACCTATAATTGCGATAGATGATAACCCGGCAAAAAAGAAAAAACGTCTTAACGGCGTAAAAATTGTCGGCAACTGCAGCGAAATACCCAAATTTGTTGTAGATTATGATATAGATGAAATTATTATCTGCCTGCCTTCTGCCTCAAGACAAAGACAGAATGAAATCATGAAAATTGCAATGTCTACGGGAAAAACAGTAAAAATAACACCGTCAATGTCTGAAATACTTATGGACAGCAGTGCTATGAGACAGATACGAAATGTTGAAATTACCGACCTTCTTTCCCGAGATGAAATTACCCTTGATATAAAAGTATGCCGTTATCTTATCGGAACTACAATTCTTGTAACAGGCGGCGGAGGCTCCATCGGTTCCGAAATATGCATGCAGTGTGCAAGATATAAACCTGAAAACATTATTATTTTTGATATATATGAAAACTGCGCTTTTGAACTTTACAATGAACTCAAGGAAAAATACGGTGATACAATTAATATCTATGTAAGAATCGGTTCTGTAAGGGATGTTAAAAGACTTGAAGAAGTATTTGAAGAATTCCATCCCGATGTGGTTTTTCATGCTGCAGCCCACAAACATGTTCCGCTTATGGAAGATTCACCGTGTGAAGCAGTTAAAAACAATATTTTCGGCACATATAATGTTGCGATAACCGCAGACAAATTCAAAGTGCCTAAAATGGTTATTCTTTCCACCGATAAAGCAGTTAATCCCACCAATGTTATGGGCGCAACAAAACGAGTTACCGAAATCATCGTTCAGTATATGAACAAAATAAGTAACAATACGCAGTACGCCGCCGTAAGATTCGGCAATGTATTGGGTTCTCACGGTTCGGTTGTTCCTATATTTAAAAAGCAGATTGCTGCAGGCGGACCGGTAAAAGTTACCCATCCCGATATAACAAGATATTTTATGACAATTCCTGAAGCGGCTCAGTTGGTATGTCAGGCAGGAGGACTTGCCAAAGGCGGAGAAGTTTTTGTTCTTGATATGGGCGAGCCCGTAAAAATAATGGATCTTGCCAAAAATCTAATAAATTTATCTGGATTTTCTGTTGATGAAATAGGAATAGAAATTACAGGACTTCGCCCGGGCGAAAAATTATATGAAGAACTCTCTATGGATTATGAAATGCAGACACGCCAGAAAACTGCAAACAAAAAAATCTTCGTTAATCAGCCAATGGTAATTGATGCACAACAATTTGAAAAAATGCTTAAGAATCTTAATGATATAAACGAAAACAATGTTCGCGAAAAACTTATGGAAATCGTTCCGAACTATACGCCAAAAAACGAACAACCACAGGAAAGTGAGCAGTCCTAAACCTTGGAAACAAACAAAAACACTGAAATAAAAAGAAAAAAGCAAAACAGAAATTATTATTCATCATATCCAAAACTGGTTGCACTGAGTTTTTTCGGGCTTATTATGATAGGAACATTTTTTCTTATGCTGCCCGTCTCCGTAAAAACAGGAAACGTCAGTTTTATTGATGCATTTTTCACAGCAACATCGGCATGCTGCGTTACCGGACTTATTGTGTTTGACACATTTACAAAATGGACTCTTTTCGGTCAGATTGTAATACTCTGTCTTATTCAGGTTGGAGGTCTTGGATTTATAACAATAATCACGATGCTGTCACGTTTTATAAAAAAGAAAGTGAGCCTCAGGGAAAAACTTCTTTTAAAAGAAAGCATCGGTTCAATCTACACAGGTGACACGAAAAGGCTTGTAAAAATTGTTGTTTCCGGCACAGTGATATTTGAACTCCTCGGTGCAGTAATTTTATGCACGCAGTATATACCTGAAATGGGATTTAAAAACGGTCTTTTCACATCTGTTTTTCTTTCGGTTTCGGCATTCTGTAATGCGGGCTTTGATGTTATGGGAAGAATAGCACCGGGTTCTTCGCTGATGACTGTCAATAACAATCCCGTCATTCTTATCACAATCGCCTTTCTTATTATAATAGGCGGTATAGGTTTTATTGTATGGGAAGATATTGCAGCAAACAAACTAAAATTTAAGCGGTATAATTTTTATACCAAACTTACCCTTTCAACAACTGCCGTTCTGCTTATCGGCGCAACCGTCGTTTATCTTATATTTGAAAGAAACAACACCCTTGAAAATATGCCGCCGATGCAGGCACTTCTGAATGCATTTTTTGCGAGTACAACCGCAAGAACAGCCGGTTTTAACAGCATTCCAATCAGCGAAATGAGCGGTGTTTCAAAGGTTTTGACTTATATACTTATGCTTATCGGCGGGTCGTCTGCTTCAACTGCCGGCGGAATAAAGACCGTAACCGTTGCCGTTTTGTTTCTCTGCATAACTTCAACTCTCAGAAATTCAAAGGAAATTGAAGTTTTCGGCAAAAGAATAACCGATGACATTATCAGACGCGCAGCGGCAATCTTTCTTATAAACTGCATGGAAGTATTTATTGCATCGCTTCTTATCAGTCTTTTTAATCCCGAATTTTCATATACTGATATACTTTTTGAATGTTTTTCTGCTATAGGAACAGTAGGTATGACAGCCGGAATAACTTCCAAACTTGCACTTGCTTCAAAAATAATTATAGCGGCAATGATGTTTATCGGCAGAATAACATCCCTCACATTTGTATTCAGTTTATATTTTGAAAAAAACAATAAAGATACTAAAAAACCTAAAGGCAATCTGCTGATAGGATAATTTTACCCGGAGGAAAACATATGAATTCAGTTCTTGTTATCGGAGCAGGAAAATTCGGCCACCACCTTGCAGAATATCTTTGTGAAATGAACAATGATGTTATGCTTGTTGATAAAAACGAACGGTTAATTGATGAATATAACGACAAAGTTACAACCGCCGAAATCGGTGATTTCACCGTAAAAAGCAATCTTGCCGCACTTGGCGTGGAAGATTATGATTATATCTTTGTATGCGTAGGCGATTTTCAGGACAGCCTTATAATTACAACCTATCTTAAAGAACTTGGTGCAGGCAATGTTATCGGAAAAGCATCGTCACTGATTCATGAAAAATTTCTTCTTCAAAATGGTGCCGACTCGGTTATATATCCCGAAAGAGACAGTGCCTACCGTTTGGCAGTTGAATACAGCAGTTCCGCAATTTATGACTATTTCAAGTTAAGTGAAGATACAGGCATTTATGAGATATCACCACCCGACAGTTGGATAGGCAAATCTCTTGAAAAAATCAACGTACGAAAAATTCACGGTGTATCTGTAATTGCGTACAAAAACGGTGAAACCATCACAGCAATAAATTCACCCGACTATGTTTTTTCACCCTATGAGCATATTATTGTTATGGGCAACAAAAAAGATATTAATAAAATTACAAGATAAGGAGCATCAAGAATGTTATTCAAACCCGATTATGATGAAAACGGCAAAAAAATTCTTTGCCAAAGAGACGGTGTAAACCCCGAAATGCTTATGGACATATTTGTTCTTAAACTTTCGTCAGGAGAAAAATTCAATTATGAAAGCAACTGTGATGAATGTGCAGTTCTGCTGCTTTCGGGAAAAATCAATTTCAATATTGCAGATGGTAAAATTGACGAAACCTGTCAGAGAGAAAATCCGTTTCAGAAAACACCTTATGCGGTTCACTTTTCAAAAAATACTTTTGCCTGCATAACAGCACTCGAAAACAGTGAAATCCTTGTTCAGATAACAGATAACGAAAAAACGTGGGAACCTGCATTCTATAATCCCGATAACTGCCTTTATCAGGAATTCGGCAAAGGCCAGTGGAACGGAACAGGTCACAGAATTGTTTCAACCATGTTTGACCTTGATAATGCCCCATATTCAAATATGGTTATGGGCGAAGTGTTCAATCAGCCCGGCAGATGGTCAAGTTATCCGCCTCATCATCATCCGCAGCCTGAACTTTATTATTACCAGTTCGACCATCCCGAAGGATTCGGTGCAGGTTTTGAGGGCAATACTCCGTATAAAACCGAAAACGGCACCTGCCTTTGCATAAGAGGCGGAAATGCCCATCAGCAGGTTACTGCCCCGGGATACGAAATGTATTATGTTTGGCTTATCCGCCATCTTGAAGGCGATCCATGGGATAAAACAAGAATTTATGTTCCCGAATATGAATGGCTTGCAAACGCTGAATAATATAAATTTTATGAATAAATATACATAAATTATGACTGTTTCAGTTGACTTTGCAAAAATATTATGTTAGATTAACAAAGGACAAGGAAGTCCGTTATGTGACAACCTGTCCTTTGTTTTTCGCATATTAAATTAAAAGGAGAAAATAAAAAATGAAACTCGCAAAGAAAATTACAGCAGCAGTTCTTGCCGTGCTTGTGATTGCAACATGTTTTGCAGCATGCTCAGGCAAAGAAGACAAAGCAACAGAAAAAGTTAAAGTTATCGACATTGCAATTACAGACGAAGAATACGCTTTCGGTGTTGATAAAAACCAGCCTGAACTTCTTGAGCAGGTAAACAAAGTAGTTACCGACATCAAAGCAAACGGCAAACTTGATGAAATCTGCAACCACTATTTCGGCGACGGCGAAGCAGCAGGCGTTACCTCTGCAGCAGAAGACAGTTCAAAAGACCAGTTAATCGTTGCAACAAATGCAGAATTTGAGCCATTTGAATTCAAAAAAGGCGACCAGTTCTATGGCATTGATATGGAAATTGCAAAAATTATTGCTGACGAACTCGGCAAAGAACTCGTTATTAAAGATATGAAATTTGAAGCAGTTGTAACTGCTGTTCAGCAGGAAAAATGCGATATTGCAATGGCCGGTTTAACCGTTTCTTCCGAAAGAGCAGAAATGGTAAATTTCAGTGAGTCATACTACTCAGCATCCCAGAAAGTTGTTGTTAAGGGTGATGACACAACATTTGATGCCTGCCAGACAAAAGAAGATGTTGAAAAAATCCTCAACGCTCTTGATGCTTCAGCAAAAATCGGCGGTCAGAACGGAACAACAGGTCAGGCATATGTTGAAGGCAGTGAAGATTTAGGCTTTACAGGTTTAACCGCAACTTTCGTAGGCTACGACAACGGCTCACTCGCAGTTCAGGATTTAATCAACGGCGGTGTTACATATGTTATCATTGATGCAGCACCTGCACAGGCAATCACAACTGCAATCAACGCTGTAGCATAACAACAAAAATTTCAGTAAAATATTTAAATCAGAACAGCCCTATCAATGGTATAGGGCTGTTTTTGAAACATAATAGGAATTGATATGGGAAATTTTGATAGAAAAATAGAAGTTTTTGCTGACTTCTTTATACATCACAACGGCTATAAAACTGTCCTGCTGGGTCTAAAGAACACAGCACTCATAGCGGTTATCGGTCTTATCATCGGTATAGTTATAGGTACAATAATAGCAACAGTAAGAGTATTGCCGAAAACAAACAAACTGGTAAAAGCACTCAACGGCGTTGCCGGCTTATATGTCAGCCTTTTCAGGGGAACACCTATTGTTGTTCAACTTCTTGTATTTTACTATGTACTCATGCCGCTTATGAATATACATATGACCTCTGTAACCGTTGCAATATGCGTATTCGGCTTAAACAGCGGCGCTTATATATCGGAAATAATGCGAAGCGGTATTCAGTCTGTTGACCCCGGCCAGATGGAAGGCGGCCGCTCGGTAGGTCTCAGTTACGGCACAACAATGCTCAGAATAATAATGCCGCAGGCAATAAAAAATATTCTGCCGACACTTGGCAATGAGTTTATATCACTGATAAAAGAAACATCTGTTGTCAGTTTCGTAGGTGCAACAGACCTTTATGTTGCTTTCAACCGCATAGGCTCAAACAGTTATGAATTTATGATTCCATACCTTGTAATGGCTCTTATCTATATTATAATTGTTGTTGTTATTACACTGCTCATCAAAATTATGGAAAGGAGTCTGAGAAAAAGTGATAAAAGTATGTAATCTAAAAAAATCTTTCGGAAATAATCACGTTTTAAAGGGTATTGATTATGAAATTAACCCGGGTGAAAAAATTGTTGTTATCGGTCCTTCAGGCTCCGGTAAATCAACTTTCCTGCGCTGTCTTAATCTTCTTGAAGAACCAACAGACGGTGAGATTTATTTTGAAGGTCAACTTATAACAGACAAAAAATGCGATGTAAATAAAGTACGCCAGAATATGGGTATGGTTTTTCAGCATTTCAATCTGTTCAACAATCTTACAATAAAGAAAAATATTACACTTGCTCCCGTTAAACTCAAAAAGATGAGCAAAGAAGATGCCGATAAAGAGGCAGAACGCCTTTTAAAAATGGTAGGTCTTGCAGACAAAGCAGATGCTTACCCATCTCAACTTTCGGGCGGACAAAAACAAAGAGCCGCAATCGTGCGTGCTCTTGCAATGAAACCTGATGTAATGCTTTTTGACGAACCCACTTCGGCACTTGACCCCGAAATGGTCGGCGAAGTTCTTCAGGTTATGAAAGACCTTGCAAAACAGGGTATGACAATGGTTGTTGTTACCCACGAAATGGGATTTGCCCGTGAAGTGGCAGACAAGGTTCTGTTTATGGATGGCGGATATATTGTTGAAGAAGCACCGCCTGAGGAACTCTTTACCAATCCGAAAGATGCAAGACTCAAACAATTCTTAAACGCAGTATTATAAAAAACGGAGGATGAAAAAATAAATTCATTATGGAGATAGTATTATATAAAGGAATTTCAGACTGCGCAAAAGAAATCAGGCAAAATGTATTTGTAAATGAACAAGGATTTCATAATGAATTTGATGATATAGACAAAATTGCAACACATTTCGTAATGTTCAATGATGCAAAAATACCTATTGCAACCTGCCGTGTGTTTTGGGATACGGCAATGAATATGTATGTACTTGGCAGATTAGCGGTTATCAAAGAATACCGCGGAAAAAATATAGGCTCTGTTATGCTGAAAGAAGCAGAAAAGCATATTCAAAAAATAGGCGGAAAAGGTATCGCTTTGCATGCACAATGCAGAGTAACAAAATTCTACCAAAAATTAGGGTTTACGGAATTCGGAGATACAGACGACGATGAAGGCTGCCCGCATATCTGGATGAAAAAAATTTTTCCTTAACAGTTTATATCTGTTAAGGAAAAAATTTTAGCATTTTGTCAGTTATCTTATAACCCAAAGATTATTTATCTGATTATAAATATCATCATATTCCCACTCTTTTTCAGAATTTTCATAACTGTTCGGGTCATTAATTTTTATTTTACCGTTTTCATAACCGGTCATTACAATAAAATGACCCTTTGTTGTAAAATCGCCGGGTCCCATTATACAAATAATAGGATTTCCAACCTCAAGGTTATTTATGATACACTGTTCGTCGAGCGGTATTTCGGTAATATCAAGCCCCAATTTTTCACCGCCCTCGCTGATTAATGTCCACAGCGAACCGCCTCCGTCTATGCAATAACCGTTATCTTTTGCCCATTCAAGCATATAATCGGGTGAATATTTCGTATCCTGCAGAACATAGACAGCCGCCATTGAAAGGCACACCGGTCCGCAGCCTGTTAAACCGGCAACATCATCACCGTACATAATATAGCCCCAGCGCTTGTCCCACTGCATAAAAAGCGGAACAGATTTGCAGTTTTTATATTCATTAAGATTTATCCTGTGTTTTTTGTCTTTCTCTTCGGGATAAGATAAAACAAAATCTTTTGTTTCGTTATTTCTTGCCAGCAGTTCAATAAGACTTTGCGGATAATCAGCCATACTTAAGCCGTGCTTTTCGGCATAGTTATTTATTACGGTTCTTGCATCATCTTCATTTTTTATAGGTGACTCTGTACCGTAAATTACGTTATCCTCTGCCTTATTATCATTTAATTTTACAACTGCATATGATATAAACCCTGCAATTATCACCGCAAAAACAACTGCAAGAGCAAGAACTTTTCCGCGTCTGTCCATTTTAAACTTCATATTATTAATTAAAACCTCCTCTTTGATAAGAATTATATCAAAAAGAAGGTTTTATTTTTTTTAAATATTGCAGTCAGAAATATTAAGATTTTCTTACAAATTGAGCATTACGGTAAATGTGGTAAAAAGATTGTCACTTTCTGCCGTTATTGTACCTCCATGCTGTTCAACAATCTGCTTTGCAATAGCAAGACCCAAACCGGCACCGCCTGTTGAACTTGTTCGCGAATTATCTGCTCTGAAGAATTTTTCAAATATCATATTCAGTTTTTCATCAGGAATTTTATCACCCCTGTTTTTAAAAGTGATAACCGCTTTGTCATTGGATTTAACTGCAGATATAGTTATCTCCGTATGCGGATAACTGTAATTTGCCGCATTTCTCATCAGATTATCAAATACACGCGAAAGTTTATCTGCATCCCCCACCATATTGATTTTTTCATCTGCAGCAACCGTACATATAAGATTTTTTTCCTTTAAAACAGGATAAAATTCCTCGGCAATCTGACTGAGCATCATCGTTAAATCAATATGGTTATTTTCAAGCACAACTGACTGAAGATTAAACCTTGTAATATCAAAAAATTCATTAATCAACTGTTCAAGGCGATATGCCTTTTCCAGCGTGATATTTGTATATTTGGCACGGTATTCGGCAGGCAGTTCGGGTGCTTCTTCAAGAAGTGTAAGATAACCGATAATAGAAGTGAGCGGCGTTTTTAAATCGTGGGCAAGATAAACCACAAGATCATTTTTTCTTTTTTCCGCTTCCTGAGCAACATAATCTCTGTATTTAAGTGCATTTTTTATATTGCTTTCGGTTTTATCATACAGCGGTTTGATTATTCCCGGTAAAGAGGGCTTTTCATATTCATCGCTGATTATTCCAGAAAAAGCCTGATAACTTTTATCTAAAAACCGAACAGTTCTTATTAAATAAATCAAAGTAAAAATAACATCAAAAATTAAATAAAAAAATAAACTAAAGATAAAAAAATTCGTATCGTAATGCGAAAACAACCAGAAAATAAGAAAAGAAGCAATAATCCATAAAACAGTCACTATTAAAATAGAACGAAAGTATTTTCCGAGAATTTTTGAGCGGATGCTCTTATTTTTATTTTTTTTCAATTTTATAACCTACTCCCCACACTGTTTTTATGAATTTAGGATTTCGTGACGGTTCGTGCATTTTTTCTCTGATTCTTCTGATATGCACCATAACGGTATTATTGCTGTCAAGATATTTTTCGCCCCAAACCTTTTCAAAAATCTCTTCGGTTGAAACAACTTTATTGGCGTTTTCGCAGAGAAGCCATACTATTTTGAATTCAATAGGCGTAAGGTCTACCGGCTTTTCATAAATGGTGCACTGATGCGTGTCTTTATTCACAATTAACCCTGAACTGTCAAATATATTTTCACAGTTTCTTTTATTATTGTCATAATAAGTATATCTTCTCAGTTGAGCCTTGACGCGCGACACCATCTCAAGCGGATTAAAAGGCTTTGTTATATAATCATCTGCCCCGAGAGTGAGACCGGTTATTTTATCATTGGATTCAACCCTTGCAGTAAGCATAATAACCGGAAAAATAAGACCTTTTTCACGTATTCTTCTGAGTATTGAAAAGCCATCTGTGTCAGGCAGCATAACATCAAGCAATGCCAAATCAATATGATTGTTTTCCATAAATTCAATGGCATGCCGTGATTCATAAAACTTGAAAACATTGTAGTTTTCATTTTTCAAAAACACTTCAACCAAATCTGCAATCTCTTTTTCATCATCAAGAACAAGAATATTCATATAATCATCCCCTCTAATCTTTTTAATTATAACACCCTGACAAAATTACCGCAATAAAAATCCGCCCGAATCATAGTTTGGGCGGATTATAGTATTAGTTTACTTTTTCGAGCCTTGCAAAGTTTGCCATCATTTTTTTAGTGCCTGCCTTATCAAAGGCAACTTCCATAAGAATATCATTGCCCATAGGCTGAAGCGTAAGTATTGTTCCCGTACCGAAACTCTTATGTATAACCGTATCGCCGACCTTGTAATCAGACTCGGATTTTGCTGCTTTATTACCTGCCTGACCAAAACTGTGGGCAGTTGTGCTTGTACGGCTAATAGTTGATGAAGTTGATCTGCTTTTTGAAACAGGTGCTTTATATGTTTTTACCGAAACATCCTCTGTTACCCTCATAGGTATTTCACGAAGAAAACGCGAGGGCATATTTCTTGAGGTGGTGCCATAAAGCATTCTCTGCTGGGCAGTGACAAGATAAAGTTTTTCTTTTGCACGCGTTATACCGACATAAGCAAGCCTGCGTTCTTCTTCAAGATCCTCTTCACTGTATATGGACTGATTGCCGGGGAAAATGCCCTCTTCCATTCCTGGAATAAATACAACCGGGAATTCAAGCCCTTTTGCAGAATGAAGTGTCATAAGAACAACGCTGTCTTCATCTTCATTATAAGAATCAATATCGGTTATAAGTGCAACATCTTCAAGAAAATCAGACAACTCAACCTCTTCGTTTTCTTCCTGATACTTGATAAACATAGAAGAAAGTTCTTTGATATTGTTCACCCTGTCGTCATATGTTTCAGGGTCTTCGTTAAGATAATTAAGATATTTTGTTGTTTCAATAATCTCCTGGAGCAAATCGGACAGAGGCATTTTCTCTTCTAAACATTTCTGAAAATGTTTAATCATATTTGCGAATCCCTGAAGTTTTGATGCACTGCGTGAGGTTTTCTGAAATTCATCTGCCCTTTCGCACACTTCAAAAGCCGTTAATCCGAGACCTGTTGCAATTTCCATAACATTTGCAAACATTGTGTCGCCTATCTGTCTTTTAGGAACATTTATAATTCGCTGCAAACGAACATTATCCGACGTATTATTGATAACCGCAAAGTATGAAATAATATCTTTGATTTCTTTTCTGTCAAAGAAACGGTGACCACCAATAATTCTGTGTGAAATTCCGCTTTTCGTAAGCATAACTTCAAGGTTTCTTGACTGGGCATTCATTCTGTAAAGAATTGCGTGATCGCTGAACTTTCTTCCGTTCTTAACATTTTTCAGTATCTCGTCAACAATAAATGCAGATTCTTCCGACTCATTCATTGCGGTGTTGAACACGATTTTTTCACCCTCACCGCTTCTGGTAAAGAGCGTTTTTCCCTTTCGGTTTTTGTTATTGGCAATAACAGCGTTTGCACCATCAAGAATATTCTGAGTTGAGCGGTAATTTTCTTCAAGCCTTATAACAGTTGCGCCCTTATAATGCTGTTCAAACGAAAGAATATTTTCGATGGTAGCACCACGGAATCGGTAAATACTTTGATCGTCATCACCGACAACACAGATATTTTTATATTTATCTGCAAGGAGTGATGTAAGAACGTACTGGGCATGGTTTGTATCCTGATACTCATCTACCATTACATATTTAAACTGGTTCTGATACAGTTCTCTTACCTCAGGCTCATTCTGAAGAAGCATAACAGTATTATAAATTATGTCATCAAAATCCATAGCATCGGATTTTTTCAGTTCAGCCTGATAAAGTTCATAACACTCTGCTATTTTGCTTTTACGAAAATCATTAACCGTGTTTTTTTTGTATTCTTCAGGTGAAATAAGGCTGTCTTTTGCCCTGCTGATTTCTGAAAGAATGGACTTATGATTAAGAAATTTATCTTCAATACCGAGATGTTTCTGGCACTGTTTCATAACACGGCGTGAATCATCTGTATCATAAATCGTAAAACGGTTTGTATATCCGAGAAGTTCACCGAATCGGCGCAATATTCTTGAACAGCAACTGTGAAAAGTATATGCCCATATACTTTCTGCCTCCTCGCCTATTGCTTTAACCAGACGTTCTCTGAGTTCGCCTGCTGCCTTATTTGTAAAAGTTATGGCAAGAACCTGCCATGGAGCAGCAAGACCGCTTTCAATTATATGACCGACCCTGTTTACAAGAACAGTTGTTTTTCCCGAACCTGCACCTGCCAGAATAAGAAGCGGACCTTCTGTTGTATGAACACAGCGCTGCTGCATTTCATTAAGCGGCATAAATATACCTCCTTTGATTGTTAAATCAAGTTTAATATAAATTAAAAATAAAATCAAGATAAAGGGCAAAAAAACGGTCGGAGGGCATACTCATAACTGAGTTCCCCCGACCGATAAGAATTTTTGCTTTTATCTGAGAAGTGTAAGCAGAATACCTGCTGCAACTGCTGAACCGATAACGCCCGAAACATTCGGTCCCATAGCATGCATAAGAAGGAAGTTTGAAGGATTAACTTTTTGACCCTCTTTCTGCGCAACACGGGCAGCCATAGGAACGGCAGATACGCCTGCAGCACCAATAAGCGGATTGATTTTTCCTTTAGTAAAGATATACATAAGTTTACCAAAGATAACACCGCTGGCTGTACCGAGTGCAAAAGCAATAAGTCCGAGAGCAACAATTTTAAGTGTAGCCCATGTAAGGAATGTTTTTGCAGAAGTTGTTGCACCAACTGAAATACCAAGCATAATTGTAATTATGTTCATAAGTTCATTCTGAGCAGCCTTTGCTATACGCTCTGTTCTTCCGCTTTCTTTCAGAAGGTTACCAAGCATAAGCATACCCACGAGAGATGCTGCATCGGGAAGAAGAAGTGAAACAACAACTGTTACAGCGATAGGAAATAAAATCTTTTCCATTTTTGAAACAGGGCGAAGATTTTCCATAACTACAGAACGTTCTTTTTTCGTCGTAAGTGCTCGCATAATCGGCGGCTGTATTACAGGAACAAGTGCCATATATGAATATGCAGCCACCGCTATAGTTCCCAAAAGTTCGGGAGCAAGCATTGATGTTACAAAAATTGCCGTCGGTCCGTCTGCACCGCCTATAATTGCGATAGAGCCAGCTTCATTAGGTGCAAATCCAAGAAGAATTGCACCTACATATGTGAAGAAAATACCAAACTGTGCTGCCGCACCGAGAATAAAACTCTTCGGATTTGCAATAAGCGGACCAAAATCGGTCATAGCACCAATACCGAGGAAAATGAGCGGAGGATAAATTCCGGCTTTAACACCAAAATACAGGAAATCCATAAGTCCCGGTGTAAGACCTGTTATCCACGTTTCTGCTGCCTCATCCCACACCCGGTTACGGGCAACAAGTTCAATAAACCCTTGCAAATCGTGATACTGAACGGCAAGGTTTGCACCCGGCAAATTTGCAAGGAGCATACCAAATGCTATTGGTATCATAAGAAGAGGTTCAAAACCTTTTTTGATTCCAAGCCAAAGGAAGAAAAAGGCAACCCCAATCATTACAAGATTCTTCAGACCGCCGTCAGCGGTAAAGAAATAGGCATATCCCGAATTTGAGAAGATACTTACTATAACTTCCCAAACGCCCTGAAGTATTTCCATAAATATCTCCTCCTTTTAAAATGGTCTCGTGTTATCATAAGTTGCTGCATATGCCCAAGGATTTCGGCCTGCAACATTTTTCTTTTTTATTGATTTAATAACCGCTGTGCCGCCCTCACAGGCAACAACCGCTGCGGTAATAGCAGCAACCACTTCGCCGCTTATTCCCGGTTCAACAACAGGGACAGACGGTTTTTGTGTTACCGATCCGCTTTTTATATCAGCAGATGATACAGCAGGCAAAACCTCTTCTGTTTGTTCAGGCTGCTTTTCAGCCGCCTTCTTTGCTGCTTTTTTTGCTGCTCTCTTTGCTTTTCTTTCGGCTTTTCTTGCAGCCCTTTTTTCTTCTCTTGCTTTTGTTTTCACTTCAATAATCGGAACAATTTTTCCGAAAAGATTAAATACTAAAATTAAAAGCAATAAAACACCGATAACAATACTAATTCCGGCAATAACAACTGTTGCTGTAAATGTACCACTATCACTGGCGGTAACCAGTAAAATCGGACTCACCACAAATTCCCCCATTATAAATAATTCGTTGATATTATAAAACATATTATAATAGATTTCAACGAAATTTGAAAAATTTTTCATTTCTGTCAAATTGTATAAAATTACTTGATTTATTTTTAAAATAGTATATAATATTATTAACAAGAAGGAGGTTGTTTTATGTCTGAAAAAACTTTAATCATTGCAATCCTCGTTGCACTTATTCTTCTTTGGTTCGCAGAAACTTTAGGTATGAAAAAAACAAAAAAGATTTTAGGTGGAGCAATCGACCTTGGTTTTGCAGTTTTAAGAACATAATTTTTTATTTCAAAAATTTTCTAAATAATTTCATTGTTCTGTACTTTCTGAAAAGAGCAGAGTTCTGATAATGAACTCTGCTCTTTTTTTATCTTTATATATTTAATTATCTTTTTATTATTTGTAAAGCGACCTTAAAAGCGCTATTTCCCTTGCGTATCCGTCAAGTTCATTCGGTGTCTCAAGAAAGAACGGAAGATGCTTTAATTTCGGATGATTTATAATTTTTTTAAAAGTTTCTTTACCGAGATAACCTTCTCCGATTTTTTCATGCCTGTCTTTGTGAGCACCTATCGGATTCTTTGAATCATTCAGATGCACTGCTTTAAGACGGTCAATTCCGATAACTCTGTCAAATTCATCAAGAACACCATCAAGATTATGAACAATATCATAACCGCCATCGCTGATATGGCATGTATCAAGGCATACTCCGACTTTGTCACTGTATTCAACCCTGTCAATTATAGATCTGTGTTCTTCAAAAGTTTTACCTATTTCGGAGCCCTTGCCTGCCATTGTTTCAAGAAGAACCGTAGTTGTCATATCCTTAAACAAAACACGGTTAAGTGTTTCTGCAATAAGTTCAATTCCCTTTTCTTCGCCCTGACCCACATGCGAACCCGGGTGAAAATTGTAAAGTTGGTTAGGCGTATACTCCATTCTTCTTAAATCATCTGCGAAAGTATTAAGCGCAAATTCTCTTACTTCGGGTTTTGCACTGCAGCAATTAAGCGTATACGGAGCATGAGCCAGTATAACAGGAAAATTTTTTTCTTCCATTAAAGCCAAAAAAGTTTCAATATCTTTTTCGTCAATCGCCTTTGCTGTGCCGCCGCGCGGATTTCTGGTAAAAAACTGAAAAGTGTTTGCGCCTATCTCCTCCGCCTGTCTGAGCATTGCGGTATAACCTTTTGATGAACTTAAATGTGCACCGATTGTAAGCATAAAAAACCTCTTTATTTTTGTAAAACTTCTTTTGCCATATCCTCTTCTGCTCTGCCGCTCATAATATATTCGAGCAAATCGGCAACACAGCCGTCATTGCAGTGGCAAGCCTCGTATTTACATATTTTATGTATCGATTTCGGGGCCTGACCCGCACAGGCAGGAAGACCTACTGTTTTAAGCATATCCCAGTCGTTATAATAATCGCCTATTGCAGCAACATGGCTTTTTTCAATACCAAGCATATCGGCAAGTCTCATTATGCCGACGCCTTTGTGGGTATCTTTCTGGAGCATTTCAAGGGAAAAAATGGATGAAGACATAAAGTTTGCATCAGGATTTTCCATATTTGAAATCAGTTCGTGAAGTTTGTTTATCGTAACAGGATTTGACCAGAAAATAACTTTCATCCATCCATCCTGGGGAATATCATCTATAGATTTTACATACTCATGCTTTGCCTTGTCAAAATACATTGTGCATTTTGAAAACAAACCGCTTTTAACAATATAAACATAGTCGTCAAAATAAACGCCTATATCAACACTCTTAAAAACATCATCAAACTCTTTTGATATATATCTTACAAATTCTCTGCCCTTTTCGCCGATTGTATTGCGCCAGAGCATTTTTCTCTCATTATAGTCATATATTCCTGCACCGTTTAAAACAATAGCAGGCTGATTTGGAGTTATTCTGTTGTAATTTCGTTCAAGACTTGACTGAAGTCTGCCCGAGGCAAGAGTAAAATTACCGCCTAAATCCGTAAACTTTTTGATTGCATTATAATTTCTTTTCGGAAGTTTTCTGATTTTGTTATTCAGTGTTCCGTCTATATCCGAAACAACAAGCCAGTTTTCAAAAGTTTTTTCCATAGTTTCTCCATAAATTTAAAATTAAATTTGGTTTTCAAGTTTTCTTAAAAAAGTTGTAAAATAATCAGGCAGTTCACTTTTAAACTCAAGATATTCACCGCTTTTCGGATGAACAAAACCTATTTCACCGGCATGAAGACATTGGCCGTTAAGGGAAGTTATAACTTTTTTAGGTCCATAAACAGCATCACCGGCAAGCGGATGTCCTGTATATGCCATATGAACTCTTATCTGATGGGTTCTTCCGGTTTCAAGAATACACCTGATATGCGTAAAACCATTGTATCTTTTTAGAACCTCAAAGTGCGTTATCGCATCTTTTGAATTTTTATCTGTAACAGCCATCTTTTTTCTGTCTTTAGGATGACGTCCTACAGGCTGATGAACCGTACCGCTGTCATTTTTTATATTTCCGTAGCATACCGCCTGATATGCACGGTGAAAGGAATGTTCTTTAATCTGCTGTGCAAGACTTAAATGAGCCGCATCATTTTTAGCCACAATAAGCAGTCCCGAAGTATCCTTATCAATTCTGTGAACAATACCGGGCCGGATAACGCCGTTAATTCCGCTCAAACTATCTTTGCAATGATAAAGAAGTGCATTAACAAGCGTTCCGTCATAATTTCCTGCTGCCGGGTGAACAACCATACCCTTTGGTTTGTTTACAACAAGCAAATCCCCGTCCTCATGAACAATGTCAAGAGGAATATTTTCCGCCGCCACATCGAGCGGTTTTGCATCAGGAATATGAACTTCAATCAAATCATTCTTTTTGCATTTATAATTTTTAGAAATCACGGTTTTGTTTACGGTAACATTTCCCTCGGTTATAAGTTTTGCTATGGCATTTCGTGTAAAACCATTCAGGTTATCACTCAGAAATTTATCAATTCTTTGATTTGCATTTAAATCAGAAATTTCTATTCCAATATGCTCACTCATTTTTCTTCTCCTTTTTGAACATATCAGAAATAAGATAAACGATTAAACTTGCAGTACCGAGAGTTACCGCACAGTCAGCAATATTGAACACGGCAAAATCAACAAAAACAGGATTTATAAAATCAATTACATAGCCAAGAAAAACCCTGTCAATAAGATTGCCTATACCGCCTGAAACAATAACACCAAGGGTCCAGAACAGCCATAAATCCTTTTGAGGTTTGCCTTTATACATAAAAATAAGACAACCTATTGAAACCGCAGCAGTAAGCACAATAAAAAACCATCTGCCGCCGCTCAGCATTGAAAAGGCCACACCTGTATTTTCAGCATAAACAAACTCAACAATTCCTTTAATAAAAGTTTTTGCTTCTTTGCCGTAAAGATATAGTTTTGCCAAATATTTTGTAACCTGGTCAAAAGCAATAATCAAAACCATCATCACAACCGACCACAGATTTTTGTTTTTAATTATCTTCACATAATCACCCTAAGGCACACTGAAATATTTCAGTGTGCCTTTAATTTGTTTTTATTCTCCGATTTCTTTCATAACATCTGCACAGCAGGAACAAAGAGTCGGGTGTTTTTCATCAGAACCTACAGTTTTTGAATATTTCCAGCAGCGTTCACATTTTTCGCCTTCTGCCTTTGAAACAGAAACTGAAAGGACCTCAACTTCACCCTTTACATCGCCTTCTCCGTTTTCTACAGAAACATATGAAGTAATGAAAATTTCAGGTAAATCATTTTCAACAGATTTTAAGAAATCATAAAGTTCACCGTCTGCAAAGAGAGAAACCTTTGCTTCAAGCGGTTTACCGATAATTTTTTCATTTCTTGCAAGTTCAAGTGCTTTTTGAACATCAACTCTCACAGCCTGAATTTTATCCCATTTTGCAATAAATTCATCATCTGCTTCAATAAAATCAGCATTTGGAATTTCATTAAAGAGCGGTGATTCAGGATTTCTGCCTGAATCATGAGGCATTGCAAGCCAGATTTCATCAGCAGTATAAGCAAGAATAGGTGTAAGAAGAAGAGTAAGTGCATCAAGAACTTTATAAAGAACAGTCTGGGCTGCTCTTCTGGTTGCACTTGCAGGAGCAGAAGTATAAAGTCTGTCTTTAAGAACATCAAAATAGAAGTTACTCATAGATACAACACAGAAGTTATGCATAGCATAAGCCGCAGTGTGATAATCATACTCTTCATATGCTGCTCTTGCTGTTTTGATAACTTCATCAAGTTTCATGAGTGCATATTTATCAAGTTCTTCAAGTTTATCATTTTCTACCATATCCTTGTCAGGATCAAAATCATAAAGATTTCCAAGGCAGTATCTTGCAGTATTTCTGAGTTTTCGGTAGTTATCTGAAATCTGTTTGAGAATTTCCTTACTGATACGTATATCTGCATGATAATCTGCACTTGCAACCCAAAGACGAAGAATATCTGCGCCATACTGGCTTACAATCTCCTGGGGATCAATACCGTTACCGAGGGATTTTGACATCTTCTTTCCCTCGCCGTCAACAGTCCAGCCATGGGTGATAATTTGCTTGTACGGAGCCTTTCCGCCGCCTGCAACAGATGTTAAAAGAGATGACTGGAACCAGCCTCTGTACTGATCGGCACCCTCGAGATAAACATCGGCAGGTGTTTTAAGATAAGGTCTGTTTTTGCAAACGGCCGCATGTGACGAGCCTGAATCAAACCAAACATCCATAATATCTTTTTCTTTATCAAAGCCCTTATCACTACCGCAGTGAGGACATTTGAACCCGTCAGGAAGGAAATATTCAGCGTCATGGGCATACCATGCATCTGAACCTTCTTCGCCGAATATTTTAGAGATTTTCATCATAACGTCATTATCAATGATTTCTTTACCGCAATCCTGACAATAAACAACTGGAATAGGAACGCCCCATTTTCTCTGACGTGAAATACACCAGTCTGCTCTTTCCTGAACCATTGACTGAAGTCTGTCTTTTCCCCATTCCGGATACCATTTAACATCTTCTGCAGCCTCAACAGCAGCAGCCTTAAAATCGTCAACAGAACAGAACCACTGGCTTGTTGCACGGAAAATAACAGGCTTATGACATCTCCAGCAGTGAGGATACTGGTGTTCAATCTTCTTGAGTGCAAACAATGCACCAATCTCGTCAAGATGCATTGCAATAGGTTTGTTTGCCTCTTCGGTTGTAAGACCTGCAAACTGACCTGCCTCTTCAGTAAGTCTTCCTTTTGCATCAACAGGAACAACAATAGGAATTTCAGGATATTTTTTACAAACAATAAAGTCGTCGACACCGTGACCCGGTGCAGTATGAACACAGCCGGTACCGCTTTCAAGAGTTACGTGATCGCCCACAATAACAAGTGATGAACGGTCAATAAACGGATGCTGCGTTTTCATATATTCAAGTTCAGAACCTCTGATAATGCCTACTGTTTCGTAATCACTTACACCTTTTGCCTCCATAGCGGCAGGTGCAAGATCAGTTGCCATAACATAATATTCATCGCCTGATTTAATAAGAGAATATTCATAATTAGGACCAACGCAGATTGCAACGTTTGCAGGAAGAGTCCATGTTGTTGTTGTCCAGATAACAAAATATGTTTTTGACAAATCGGCACCCATAGCGGTAAGTTTGCCCATATCGTCTGTTACATTAAACTTAACATAAATGGAATGGCAAGGATCCTCGGCATACTCGATTTCAGCCTCTGCAAGAGCGGTATTACAATCGGCACACCAGTATACCGGCTTTAATCCCTTATAGATATAGCCTTTTGATGCCATAGTTGCAAATACTTTTATCTGTTCTTCTTCAAATTCTTTATTAAGAGTAATATAAGGTTTATCCCACTCTGCAATAATTCCGAGTCTTTTAAAAGACTCTCTCTGAAGATCAACATATCCGAGTGCTGTATCACGGCAGATTTTTCTGAGTTCAAGATCAGAGATATTGCTTTCTGCACTGATTCCTGCCTTTTTTCTTGCAGCAAGTTCGGTCGGCAGACCGTGGGTATCCCATCCCGGAACAAACGGTGACTGAAAACCGGTCATATTTTTATATCTTACAATAAAATCTTTAAGAGTTTTATTGAGTGCGTGACCGATATGAATATCACCGTTAGCATAAGGAGGTCCGTCGTGAAGCACGAAAAGCGGTTTGCCCTCATTTACTTTCATAAGTTTTCTGTACTGGTCATTTGCTTCCCAACGGGCAAGAAATTCGCCTTCTCTTGTGGGAAGTCCTGCTCTCATCGGGAATTCGGTTTTTGGTAAATTAAGTGTCTGGTTATAATCCATTATATGTCTACTCCTTACAGGGTTTATTTTTTCTTTTTAAAGAATCCTTTGAACTTTGAGTTATCCTCTTCTTCCTCGTCCTCAGGCGGAAGCAAAGAAATTGTTTCGTCGGTTCTGGTATCCTCTCTGTTCACATTAAAGAAACTCTCAAACGGCATTGCACTTTCAAATTCAGGCTCGTCCTCAATTACCGGAATAGAATTTAAATTTTCTTCAACCGGTGTAATTTCGTCACTTGAAAAAGCGTCAATAGCATCATCAACATCTTCAGGCTGATATTCTTCCTTATCAACCTCTGCATTACTTTCCATTGATTCTATTTCTTCAATGATTTCGTCAACTTCGTCATAATCCGGCTCGGAAACATCTGTATCATCAACAACTTCACTTTCTTCCGTGTCTTCTTCAACTGCTTCATTTTCCGATACTTCAGAAACTTCTTCCGCTTCTTCGCTGTTCTGTTCTGCTTCTTCCTGAACACCGACTACTTCTGCAATACTGTCCATAAGTGAACCAAGTTCCGACTTAAGATTGGCAATATTTCCTTCTGCCTCTGATGTATCAACCGAAGAACTTTCAATTCCCTTGAGTTTATCAAGTTGTTCCTCATAAAGTGCGGTAAGAACCGAGATAAATTCTTTTGACTCAACTTTAAGTTTTGCCGTAATCTGTGAATAATAATCTTTTTGATTTTCTGCATTTGAAACAATTTCTTCTGCAAGTTTTGCTGCCTGTGACAAAACATTCTGACCAACAAGTTTTGCGCCGCTGATAGCATCATTCGCCTTCTTTTCAGCCTCGGCAACTATCTGGTCGGCAGCCTGTGCCTTTTCTTTTGTAAGACCTGCAACATATTCTCTTGCCTCGCCTACAATTTTATCGGCTTTTGCCTGCGCATCAACAACAGTCTGGTGGGCAGAAGCAGCACTTTCCGCAATCGTTTTTTCAGCCTTTTCTTTTGCCTCAGTTGTTACATGAGATGCCATTTTCTGAGCACTGATAAGGGCAATTTTTATTGAATCCTCATCCGCCCTGTATTCTTCAATACGATTGGCAAGAACATCCATTTTACGGTAAAGTTCTTTATTTTCATTATAAAGAGCCTCATAAGATTCTATGACATCAAGAAGAAGTTCATTCACTTCATCTCTGTCATATCCGCCGCCTTCTACGGTTGCAATTCTTTTTTCACGAATTTGATTTGGTGTAATCATAACATATTCTCCCATCACTTTTTACATAAACATTCCGTTGTTTTCAAGTTCGTCTATCAGATCGCCCATAACATCAACATTATAGGGTGTTATGATATACGTGCTGTTTGCAACTCTTTTTATCTGACCATTGCTTGCATATGCAACACCGCTTAAAAAGTCAAGCAGTCTGCGTGCAATATCGCGGTTTGTGCTTTCAAGATTAAGCACAACTGTTCTCTTTTCATTCAGATTATCACCGATTGCCGCCGCTTCTTCAAATCTTTCCGGCTTAACCAGAACAACCTGAAGTTGAGTTGTTGTATGAATATTAACAACTTTGTCACTGTCGTGTCGGCGCATTCTCGGTCTTTCGGCAAAGCGTTCCTCTTTATCCGCTCTGCTTTCTTTTTCACGTCTTGAACTGCGTGCTTTAGGCGGTTCTATTCCGAAAGAACTGTTATCTTCCTCGTAGAAATCGTCAAAATCGTCATCATCTGCAACAATTTCCTTAATTTTGTCAAAAATTCCCATATTCGCCTCTCCTTTTAGATACCATAATAAATCTGGTTATTATGATATCTGTCACTGTTTTAAAAATACTTTCTTGCACCGAAGATGGCAGAGCCAACACGGACTATATTTGAACCATTGGCAACAGCAGATTCAAAATCTCCGCTCATTCCCATTGATAAAATATCCATATTTACATTATCTAATTTTTTCTCTTTAATGTCAATGAAAGATTGATACATTGCAGCGAAATATTTGCCGACCTCGATTTCATTGTCACAAATCGGCGGAATCGTCATAAGTCCGTTGATTTTTATATTGCTCATCTGTGAAATTTCAATAAGCAGTTCTTCAAGATTTTCTATGTAAATTCCGCTTTTTGACTCTTCTTTTCCAACATTCACTTCAACAAGAATATCTGTTGTAATTCCTTTCATCGCAGATACACGGCTTATTTCTTTTGCAAGTTTAACCGAATCAACAGATTCAATCATATCAACTTCGCCGACAATCTGTTTAACTTTATTGGTCTGCAGATGACCGATAAGATGTTTTTCAACACCGTGAAGATGAAGTTCGTCTTTTTTTGAAAGATATTCCTGAACTCTGTTTTCTCCAATCAAATCTGCACCTAAATCAAGAGCGCGGTTGATATAAACACTTTCAACCGTTTTGGTTACCGCCATCAGCCTTACATCGTCAGGATTTCTGCCGGCCTTTACCGCCGATTCTTCAATTCTTGATTTTATTGCTTTATAATTATCTTCAACAGATTTCAGTCTCTCTTCATCAAGTATAAACTTTTCCATCATGCAAATCCTTTCCTTTCGTGATAATCTGATCATAAAAGCGAATTGAATCACTGTTCAGCGAATCATACGCAAATATTGAATAATCCTTTGTTGAATAAATAATCTCGCCGTATCTTATCGAAACCTGATTTGCAACAAGCGCGTAAACGCACTTTTTGCCCTCATCGTCAACGTGAATTGCAGACGTCGGAACTTTAAATCCGGTATATGAATTATAGCGTATTTCAATATCTTCAAGGCGCATGGAAGTTATTGCGCCATCCATCTCAGAGCAGGACAGAACGAGAACCGTTTCTTCAGCCCCCAAATCAACATCGGCTCCGCTTTCCACACGGCACGAAAGAACTTTATCACCGTTTTTCAGTGCCACATTAAGCATGTCGCCGTTTTGAACACCTTTGATATCATCTGCCGAAACAACACAGCAGAAATACCATTTATATGTAGTTATCAGTTTGCCTAAATGATTTGAATCATTTTCCGTGTTCTGCACTTTTTCAATGTAACTTTGCAGCGTTTTAACATCAAGAGATGTTACATTTTCATAGTCAAAACTGTCTTCAAATCCGTCAACATAAGATGAAAAAATACCGGATTTATCTATGTTAACATAACCCGTGGGGCTGCAGGCATCAATATTGATATCATTAATTTGATTCTGCAGATTTTCTTTTACTGCCGAAAAATCAATTTTCTTGCCTATAATCATCTGACGCCTTGTCAGTTTATCATTCAAATCATAACCGCATTCGGATAAATCCGAAAGTGAAACACTGTTAGCCGCAAGAATATATTCATTTACATCTTTCAGAATATCTTTATCAATGGTTTCAACATCGGTTGCCATACCAGCCGATTTGCTTTCAAGTTCAAGATAGTAATCAAGTCTGCTATGCAAATCAAGGGAGTTGGCATAACTTTTTGCATTATCTTCCGATGAAAAAGTCATTGCAATGTTTCCACCCATTTTTACCTTTTCGCCATTGGAAACACAGGGAACGATTACGCCGCCGTCATTTTTTTCAATAATCTGTTCATCACGTACAACAAGCGCCTTGGCATCAATCGTTTCATAAACAGTTGATGTTACGGCGGTAATTGTTTCTACATCAACATTTGTTGCACTGTAACACTCATAAATTATATACCCCGCAATAATCAGCAGAACAAAAATGATAGCAACAATATCTTTGCTTACCCTGTCCGGATTTTTATTCACTTTTTCTTCCCGTGAATTTGCCATTTATAAAATCCTCACACATATTTACCGCTGTCTCAACCGCCTGGTTTCTGTTTTCATCAAGCATAAGAAAAACAGCATCATCTCTTCTTTTAAACCACGTTATCTGCCTTTTGGCATAATGGCGCGTTTCCTTTTTCAAATTTTCAAGAGCATCTTCCAATGAACACTCACCGTTAAAATAAGGTATAAGTTCTTTATGCCCTATTGCCTGAGCAGATGTGCCGCTGCTGCTTTCAAGGCACCTTGCAGCCTCTTCTTTAAGACCGAGCGACAACATCATATCAACTCTTTTATTAATACGGTTGTAGAGTTTTTGCCTGTCATTATATCCAAGCACAAAATAAAGCACTTCATAAGGCGAACTTTCTTTTCTCGAATTCATATTCTGCTCGGTTTTGCTGACCCCGCTGTAATAAAGTTCCAGTGCCCTTACAACTCTTTTTTTATTATTTTTATGAATACCTTTTGCTGACTGAGGATCAAGTTTTAAAAGTTCACTGTAGAGAGTATCTGTATCTTTTTCCATAAGTGAATTTCTTAAATTCTCGTCAACGTCAACATCTTCAAATTTTATATGATCGACAAGACTGTCGATAAAAAGCCCTGTACCGCCGACAATTACGGGAATATTTCCCCTGGCAGTTATTTCTTTTATTTTTTCTTCGGCAAGTCTGCACCAGACGGCAACAGAAAATTTTTCATTTCTGTCTATTATCTCAACAAGATGATGCGGCACCTGTGATTGTTCTTCTTTTGTGGGGCAAGCAGTTGCAACAGGCATATCCTTATAAACCTGCATTGAATCTGCCGAAATAATCTCGCCTCCGACAGCCTTTGCAATTTTGATGCCGACTGAAGTTTTTCCCGATGCCGTAGGACCGGCAACAACAATAATTTTAGTCATATCCGGCACCTACACTCTGCCGAACTGCTTTTCAATATCGTATCTGGAGATTTTAATAAACACAGGCCTGCCATGGGGGCAAAATCTTATCTGCGGCATTGAAAGAAGTTTTTCAACAAAAAGCCTCTGCTCCTCAGGTGTTGTTTTATCTCCTGCTTTTACCGCACCGCGGCACGATGCCGAATGATAAATCCAGTCAATTTTATCAGGCGTAATATCGGTTTTATGCTCAATCAGTTTCTGGGCAATTTCCAAAATCAAATCTTCTATATCGTCATCACCGATAAGTGAGGGAACAGCCCTTACCGCAACAGCACTCTCGCCGAATTCATCAACTTCAAAACCGCACTGTTTTAACAAATCGGAATTTGCTGTTATAACTTCAAATTCTTCTTTTGACAAATTTACGGCAACGGGTGTTAAAAGCATCTGAACCTCTACTGTTGCCTGTGTTTTAAACTGCTCATAATTCATTCTTTCATGAGCGGCATGTTTATCAATAAAATAAAGTTCGTTTTCTATTTCTACAATAAGATATGTTTTAAATGCCTCACCAACCAGTCTGAAAGAAATATTTTCATTTTCGTCACATATCATATCCGATTCGGTTTTTGGCTCTTTTACAAAAACATCCTCAGTTAAAGGTGCTTTATCATCAACTGTAAAGTTTTTTTCAGCAGCAGTATCTTTTTCCTGTGCGGCATTTTCATCAGATTTATAAATTCGTCTTGTATCATATTTTTGAACAGGTGTTTTAACCTGCCAGAAATCATGATTGGGATTAACTTTAAACGTCTGCTGAGCAGGCGGCTCTTCTTTCTTTTTAAAAAACTCTATTTTTGAAGAATATGTTTCTTCTTTTTTATTTTTCTTATCTGAAAGATGATAAATCTCCTCAACTGTCGGGCTGAAATTTGCTTCTCTTACTGTTCTGTCACCCTCAACCGCAGATTTAACGCCATAATAAATCAAATCGAAAACGGGTTTTTCGTTCGCAAAACGCACCTCTATTTTTGCAGGATGAACATTAACATCAACCAATGACGGATTAAGTTCAATATTCAGCACGCATATCGGAAATCTGCCGACCATTATTGAATTTTTATAAGCCTGTTCAAGCGCAGCCATAGCCGTTGTCGATTTAACAAGACGGCTGTTAATAAAGAAAAACTGCATTGCACGGCTTTTTCTTGAAACTGTGGGGCTTGAAACATATCCCGATACTTTCATATTTTCATATGTATAATCAACTTCAATAAGTCCGTCACTGAACTCACGTCCGAACACGGAATAAATTGCAGATTTCAAATCACCGTTTCCCGAAGTAATCAGCGTCTGCTTTCCGTCACGAATAAATCTGAAAGATATTTCCGGATGTGAAATTGCCATTCTGTCAACAATTCCGGCAACAGCATTTCCTTCTGTAACATCTTTTTTAAGAAATTTCATCCTTGCGGGCGTGTTAAAAAAAATATCACGAACAACAATCGTTGTGCCTTTCGGGCAGCCGGCATCATCAAACGAAATTTCTTCGCCGCCGCATATTTCATATCTTGTGCCTATACTTTCATTTTCGCCCTTTGTTAAAAGTTCAACTTTTGAAACGGCAGAAATGGAAGCCATTGCTTCGCCTCTGAAACCAAGGGTTGCTATTGCATTAAGATCATCTTTTTGTGAAATTTTGCTTGTGGCATGTGAAATAAAAACTTTTTTTATCTGATCTCTTTCTATTCCGCAGCCGTCATCTGTAATTCTGATATAAGTTGAACCGCCGTTTTTTATTTCAACGGTTATATTTTCAGCACCTGCGTCAACAGAATTTTCAATCATTTCTTTAACTATGGACGAGGGTCTTTCAACAACTTCGCCCGCTGCAATTAACTGGTATATTTCTTTAGGTAAAATATTTATTTCCGGCATATGAAAAACCCCCTTTCAATATTTTTATATACAGGATTTATGATAACTCCTGCGCTTTTTTCTTTAAATCATAAAGTGTCTGCATAGCCTCAATCGGAGTGAGCGTGTTAACATCAACCGTTTTAAGAATTTCTAAAATTTCTTCTTTGCCGTTTGCCGTAAAGTTATACTGAATATCAGATGTTTCCTCGTCTTCAATAACAGAATCTTCTGCTTTAAACTCAATCGAAACTGCATTCTTTTCAAGTTCTTTTAAAATAACTTTCGCTCTTTTAACAACACTGTCAGGCACACCGGCAAGTTTGGCAACTTCAATACCGAAACTCTGATCTGCCCCTCCCCGAACAATTCGTCTGAGGAAAGTGATATCATCTCCGCGTTTTTTTACTGCAATGGAATAATTCTTAACACCGTCAATCATACCCTCCATAGCGGTGAGTTCGTGATAGTGAGTGGCAAAAAGGGACTTTGCACCGAGACTTTTCTTTTTGCAGACAAATTCAAGCACTGCTCTTGCAATACTCATTCCGTCAAAAGTTGAAGTTCCGCGTCCGATTTCATCAAGAATAATCAGTGAAGATGAAGTTGCATTTTTTAATATGGTTGCAACTTCATTCATTTCAACCATAAATGTCGACTGTCCTGTTGCAAGGTCATCACTGGCACCTACTCTGGTAAATATCGCATCAACTATACCTATTTTTGCACTTTTTGCAGGTACAAACGAACCAACCTGTGCAAGCAGAGTTATAAGCGCAATCTGGCGCATATAAGTTGATTTACCGGCCATATTCGGACCTGTTATAATTGCACACCTGTTGATATCGGCATCAAGAGCCGTATCGTTCGGAACAAACGGCGCATCCTCAAGCAAAGCCTCAACAACAGGGTGTCTGCCGTCTTTTATATCTATAACACCATCATTTGAAATGACAGGGCAAACATAATTATTGCTGAATGCAACCTGGGCAAATGATGCAATAACATCAAGAACCGCTATGCTTTTTGCTGTTTTCTGAAGTCTTTGAACTTCTGCTGCAACCGTATTCCTTACACCGCAGAAAACTTCATATTCAAGAGCAATGCTTCTGTCCTTCGCTCCGATTATTTTGCCCTCAAGTTCTTTAAGTTCCTGGGTAATATATCTTTCGCAGTTTGTCAGAGTCTGTTTTCTTATGTACGTTTCAGGAACCAAATCCTTATACGCGTTTGTAACCTCAATATAGTAACCGAAAACTCTGTTGTATCCCACTTTAAGTTTTGGAATACCGGTAATTTCCCGCTGCTCATTTTCGATGGAAGCAATGATTCCTGCCCCGTCTTTCATTATTGATTTGAGCGAATCAATCTCATCGCTGTAACCCTCTTTAATCATTCCGCCCTCACGAATGGAAAACGGAGGTTCGTCAACAATGGATTTGTCTATTAAATCTTTTACATCCTCAAGTAAATCAATATTCTTATAAATCTCTTTAAGAAGTGCCGAAGAACAGTCTTTAAGATTATTTTTAAGTTCCGGAAGTTTTTCAATAGTGCACTGAAGAGATTTTAATTCTTTTGCATTTGCCGTGCCGTAAACGATTCTTGTCATCAGTCTTTCAATATCGTTTACTCCGGTCATAGCATCGCGAACGCTGTCACGAAGCATCGGATTGTCGGTAAGTTCGCCTACCGCATTCTGCCTTTTAACAATTTTCGGTATCGACATCAGCGGTCTTTCAATCCATGATTTTATCATTCGCTTGCCCATAGCGGTTTTTGTTTTATCAATAACCCATAAAAGCGAATGTTTCTTGTCGCCCGTCATCATTGATTTTGTAAGTTCAAGATTTCTTCTTGCACTTATATCCAGATTCATATACTGTTCGTCATCATAAAAATCAATTTCAGACGGAACTTCAATTTCATTTGTCTTTTGTGTTTCGCGAAGATAACCGATTACTGCACCGAGAGCACTGACTGCACTTTTGCTGTGGCCTATGCCGAGAGAAGTAATTTCCTCTTTTTTCAGCGTTTCAATTATCAGAGAAGTTGCATTGTCAAAATCAAAGCAGGAATCGTCAAGCACTTCAACACCCGCATTTATTCTTTTTGCAAATCTTTCAAGATCCTTTATATCAAGTGCTTTGGCATTTATTATAATTTCTTTAGGCGAATATGTAGAAAGTTGATTTATAAGTTTATCGCCTGCATCTTCTCCGTTTAAAACAGTAATATGAAATTCACCTGTAGATACATCGGCAAAACAAACGCCCAAATCTTTTTCGCAACTGAACACAGCGCAAAGATAGTTGTTTGAACCATCTTCAAGCATATTTCCCTCAATAACCGTTCCCGGGGTGATGATTCTTATGACATCTCTTTTAACAATTCCTTTTGCTGCTGCAGGGTCTTCCGTCTGTTCGCATATCGCAACCTTGTAACCGCGTGAGACAAGTTTTGCAATATAGTTATCGGCACTATGGAAAGGAACACCGCACATCGGCGCTCTCTCCTCCTGACCGCAGTCACGGCCTGTAAGAACAAGATCAAGTTCCTGCGAAGCAATTTTTGCATCGTCAAAAAACATCTCATAAAAATCACCGAGACGGAAGAACAAAATTGTATCCTCATATTGACTTTTTATCTGAAAATACTGAAGCATCATCGGCGAAAGTCCGCCGTCCTTTTTTGCCATTATTCTTCCCTCTCTTTTCGTGATTTTAAAAATTCAATTCAGTCTGTATAAATTAGTGGCATCCGCCGCATGTGCAGCAGTCATGTGTGCAGCCGTCATCTTTAGGAAGTTCGCAGGTTTCTGCATCCTGTCCGTCAAAGAAAAGGCCGATCATACCGCTGATATACTGTGCCATCTGCTCCATTTCGGCAGCGGCAGCAGAATATTTCTGCATATTTTCGCCTTCCATAATTTCGCCGTAGAGTTTCTGATAATCTTCCTGAAGTTCGGCAATTCTTTCCTGAGATGCTTCTTCACCCTTTTCAGCCTCCTGCTGATATTTGAGTGAAATGAGTTGCATTTCCTGCATCTGCTGCTGGAGTTTTTCATCACCGTCATTTGCTTTTGCTGCTGCCTGAAGAGCAACAAAACGTTCATCTTTCTGAATTTCTTTGCCTAATTCTCTGAGTGCTGATTCAATACTCATATTATTTCTCCTTTACAATTTCTCCCCTCATTACAAAGGTAAGAGGTTCGATTACTTTAATGTTTTGGAAGGTTCCGATAAGGCTTTCGTCACCTTCAAATTCTATAATCAAATTGCCGTCGTTTCTGGCAGCAACATAATTATCGCTTAATTTTCCTTTGCCGTAAACATAACACTTATAAGTTTTTCCCTTGTGAAGTGCCATTTGTTCGCCGCTGATTTTTTCCTGCAAATCAGTAAGTTCTTTAAACCATTTTGATTTTTCTTCGGCAGAAACAGGGTCGTCCATCTCTGCTGCCGGAGTACCTTTGCGCGGTGAATAAATAAATGTAAACAGCGAAGTTGCTTTTATCTCTTCAACAAGCGAAAGGGTCTCTTTGAATTCTTCATATGTTTCACCCGGGAAACCAACTATAATATCGCTTGTTATTGAGAGTTCATCACCCATTAACTCTTTTGCGTAGTTAATCAGTTCAAGATACTGTTCCCTTGTATAATGCCTGTTCATCGCCTTAAGAACTCTGTTGCTGCCGCTCTGGAAAGGCAGATGCAGATGCTGGGCAACTTTGTCACAGTTTGCCATCGTTTCAATGAGTTCTTTGGTGCAGTCTTTCGGGTGGCTTGTCATAAATCTGATTCTGAAATCGCCGTCAAGTTCGCTGAGTTCTTTTAGCAGTTCGGCAAAAGTGACCCGAGGAATTAAATCTTTACCATATGAATTTACATTCTGACCAAGAAGTGTAATTTCTTTATACCCCTCTGCCACAAGTTGCTTAAACTCATTCACAACATCATCTTTTGTTCTGCTGCGTTCCCTGCCCCTCACATAAGGAACAATACAGTAAGAACAGAAATTATTGCAGCCATACATAATAGGCAGCCATGCCTTGGCGTCATTATCACGTTTTACGGGAATACCCTCGGCAATAACTCCATCCATATCGGGAATTTCAAAAACTCTTTTTCTGCCCGTAAGCGCCTTATAGAGCAGTTCGGGCAGGCAGTGAACAACATGTGTTCCGAAAACAAGATCAACAAAAGGATACGACTGCTTTATTTTATCAGCAATATGTTTTTGCTGCATCATACAGCCGCAAAGAGCAATAACCGCATCCGGATTTTCTCTCTTGTATTTTTTCAGTGAACCAACATTGCCGAAAACCCTGTCCTCTGCGTGTTCTCTTACTGCACAGGTATTAAAAATAATCAGTTTTGCTTCAAGTCTTTCCTCGGTAAAATCATACCCCATAACTTCAAGCATACCTTTAATTCTTTCACTGTCGGCAACATTCTGCTGGCAGCCGTAAGTAATAACACACGCCTTTGGTTTTTCAGCATATTTTGATGAAATAACAGAGCCTACTTTTTGAGAAAATTGTTTTTGAATTTCAAGTTCTTCCCTGCTTACTGTTTCTGTTTTCCTTTTCTCAGCGCCCATTATTTTCACCTCTCACATTATTATACGGAAAATATTATAACAAAACAGAAATTTATAATCAATATATAATTATTAATAAATTAATAATTTTAATAAGATAAATATAGCAATAATAGACAAGATATTGATTTAACAAAAAATTAATGATAAAATAATGTCACTATTTTCAAAAAGGTGATACTATATGTTAGAGAGACGAGGGGCAGGCGTTTTGCTCCATATAAGTTCAATGCCGTCGCAATACGGTGTCGGCGTATTTAACAGAAACGCAAAAGAGTTTATAGATACCATAGCAGATATGGGCTTTACATACTGGCAGGTGCTTCCGTTCAATCCGCTTGACGGTGCCAATTCGCCCTACTGCTCGCCATCCGCTTTCGCAGGCAACTATCTTTTTATTGACCCTGAAGGACTGCGCGATATGGGACTGGTAAGCGACGAGGATGTCAAAAGTAATATTTATACCGGCTCGCCCTATACCGCTGACTATGAATTTGCCGCAGAAAAACGGCTTGCGCTTTTGAAAAAAGCATTTCTCTCCATTGATGAAAATCTCGCAAAAGAGATTAAAGAATTTGAACTGAATCATCCGTGGCTTACCGATTACAGCGTATTTATGGCAGTCAAAGAGGCTGAAAATATGAAACCCTGGTGGGAATGGGAAAGCAGCCATGCGCACTATTTTGAATGTATAAAAGATATTTATGCATACGAAAAATCTGCCGCTTTCTGGAAATTTGTTCAGTTTATTTTCTTTAAACAATGGAATAATCTGAAAGAATATGCCAATAAAAAAGGCATTGCTGTTATAGGCGATATGCCGATTTACGTTGCAATGGACAGCGTTGATGTATGGTCAAATCTGCCGATGTTTCTTATTGATGAAAAAACACTTAAAGTTGAAAAAGTTGCAGGCGTTCCGCCCGATTATTTCAGCGAAAACGGCCAGTTATGGGGCAATCCGATTTATGATTGGAACACAATGGAAAAAGACGGCTACGGCTGGTGGATTTCCCGTATCGGTCAGGCCCTTAAAACGTACGATATTGTTCGTATAGACCATTTCAGGGCATTCGCCTCTTACTGGGAAGTTCCTGCAGATTCCGAAACTGCTAAAATAGGAGAATGGGTTGACGGGCCAAAAATGAAACTGTTTGACAAGGTGTTTGAAGTTTATCCGAATGCACCGATTATTGCCGAAGATCTCGGTGTTTTCGGCGAAGATGTTGTTAAACTTTTGGAAGACACAAAATTCCCCGGAATGAAAGTGGTTCAGTTTGGTTTTGATCCGAATTCCGATTCATCGCATATGCCGCATAATGCAATACCAAACAGCATAAATTACGTTGGCACCCACGATAACAACACCATTCTCGGCTGGCTCTGGGAGGCAAGCGAAGAAGAACGCAGATTTGCCCTTGATTACGTTGGCTTCAGCGGCGACAACTGGGGCGAAGGCGGTTATTACAGCCCCTCCTGCCGAAAAGTTATTGAGGCGGTATGGAAAAGTGCATCCAACGTTGCTGTTATTGCACTTCAGGATATGTGCGGTTTCGGCTCTGATGCCAGAATGAATATTCCCGGCGTACCGGATAAAAACTGGCGTTTTCGCACAACGGACGATACTATCCGTTCAATAGATAAAGATTATTTCAGAAAAATAAATTCTCTTTACAAGCGGATGTATCCGGTGTTTGATAAATAAAAACTGTTCCGATGAAAATCGGAACAGCCTGTGTGTATTTGTGTTTATGCGGCGACATTGAAGCGTGCGTTTGATTTTACGAACATAATTCACCCCCTGAAATAAAAAATGCGCAGCATACGCCACGCATAAAAAACGCACGGCTCTGCTGTCGCTAAACACAATCAGATACTTTAATAAAACAAAAAAAGCAGATGATTAACAAAGCCGGCATTTTTATCAGAAGATAAAAATGTCACCTACTTTTTTTGTATCATATCAAAATGTGTTTAGCATAATTATTTTACCACAGAGGAAAAAATTAGTCAATAAAAAATGCGCAGCATACACTACGCATTAAAAACGCACGGCTTTGCTGTCGCTAAACACAATTAAATACTTACTTTTGGCAAAATACGCATAATTGAACAAAGCATGCATTTTTATCAAGAGATAAAAAACAGGCCGATACATTATCAAATGCATTGCCTGTTCATCAGTCTTCTCTGCCGACAAGATAATCAAGAGTAACGCCGTAATAATCGGCAAGTTTTATCAGTGCTTCAACAGAAATGGTTGTTCTGCCTGTTTCATAATCGGAATATGTGCTTTGATTAATGGATAAATACTCTGCTATCTGTCGCTGTTTTATGTCTTTATCTTCTCTTAAATCTCTAATTCTTTTAAATTTCAATAAAATCACCATAAAAATTATAAAATATGTGTGACAAACATATTGACTTTTATGGGTAATGCCCATAAAATAAATTTGTTGGTTAATATTATTTACAAAAAATCAGAAAAGGAGGCGATATTTTGACCCAAAGCGCTGTTGAACAAATGGAAGAAATCATTTTTTCCGGATTCAAAAGTGTAACTGACAATCAGTTGCGTGCAATTATTGAAGCAGAAATAAGCAAAGAGGTTGAAAACATCAATTTAAATTTTATTGATACTTGCTTCACGCTTTTAGAAATCAGAGAAGAAAACAGAAAATCAAACGGTTAATATATAGCAAAAGGCTATCTCATAAGAGATAGCCTTTTTATTTACTGTTCGTTATCGTTTGTATTTTCACATTCCGTGTTGCACGAACAGCAGCCGGTATTATCGCGGTCAATCGGGAAGAATTCATTAACAGGAAAATCTATTGACTGGAATGTTTCACACGGATTTGAGGTGCTGCAGTTACATTCTCTTTCAGGAACGCAATAGTCATACGCCGGAATAAGAATCTGGGCATCTCTTTCCATCTGAACGATTGAGAAAAGACCGAGAGTAACCAGAATAGCCTTTGATGAACCGCATGAAGGCATAGAATCCTCTATTGAATTCAGAATAGACTGCGGAAACGATGAGCATACAGATATATTACAGTCGCACACATCGCAGATATCGGTTGAAAGCACTACAGGGTCAACAGCCTGAACCTTTGCAACAGGGTTTGTATACTGAGGTGCTTCAGGACAGTCAATAGCCTCGTTGACCGGGTTTGAAACAAACACCTTTACATTACCGTCGCTGCCGTAAAGAATGCACTTTTTATTGAACTGAGCAAAGCCTATTGCCACCTGAGGAGTGGTGCATGGTGCTGAATAAGTATCAAAACAGATTTTAAAGTAAAAAGTAATATCAACACTGTAAAATCCTCTGTTAAACGGCACCTCCTCAACATCAATGCTCACCTGCTCAATAACGCAGTCGCGTGTTTTAATTGTAACCGCTTCGTCAATGAGCCGCTGACTTCTTGAAAAAAATGTAACCCTTAAATCTTCCAAACAGTCTTTGCTTACACAACTGTCAAAAATACGTTTTGTGTCAATGCAAACCGCTTCATTTATTCGTCTTTCACCTGTGTCTAAAACAGAATTATCAGGCATAACAAAACTCCTCCGTAAAATATTGAAGTAAACTTCAGTACATTCTATGAAGGAGTCAGTTAAAAGTTCTTTAATTTTTAAAATTTATTCGTTAAAAGCACAAAATTTATATACCCTATTCTTTAATAAAACAGAGTTTAAGAGCCTTTTTCTCTATTTTAAATGTAACATCACTATAATCAAAATTTTCGCCGTCACAGTTTCCGAGAAGAGGACGGCCGTCAGTTGACCAGATACGTCCGCCGACGATATGACCGAAATCTATCTGTTTTATCTTATCAATCTGCCCCTTTTCATATTTCGGAATAAGGGCGGGTGCCTGTATAAATTTAATCGGGTTGCAGAGTGCAAAATCCAGCAGGCCGTCGTCAAGAACTGCATCAGGTGCCGGGCAAAAACCGCCGCCGTAATAACTGGCATTGCAGATTGCAAGCAGTGAATATTCAAGCGGTTCTTTATGTATTTTATATGCTTTTCCGTCTTTGTCAATACAGTCAAGATCAATATTAATACAATATTTAAGCGACTGAAGCAAAACAGGAAAAATGGCAAGATTATAAGCCTGATGGCCCAGTGCAGGTACCTTTGCGGCAATCTTTCTTCCGATTGTTTCAACCTTTGTATCAAGACCGTAACTCATAACATTAATGCATTTTTCGCCGTTATAATCAATAAGGTCAATAGGTTTTACATCATATTTGATTTTTCTGTTATAAAAACCGAAAGCCTTTATAACATTTTCAACATTTATCTTTTTTGTGCCGTAAATCTTTTTTGCAAAATCATTGCCTGTTCCAAGAGGCAAAATCATAAGCGCCGTATCACTACCTGCAATACCGTTGGCAATTTCGTGAACTGTTCCGTCACCTCCGCAGGAAACAATTACGCAGTCTTTTCCATATTTTTTGCTGTATTTTTCTGCGATTGCTTTTGCATCTCCGTGACAAGTGGTTTTCTCAATAATCATTTCATCGTCAATCCATCTGAAGGTAGATTTAATTCTTGAAAAAATCTGTCTTTTATCGTCGTTGCCTGCAATAGGATTGACTACAAATATATATTTCACTTTAATTCTCCCTTTTCACAAACGAATTTATATACTCTTATTAAATCACGCGTGTTCCGCCAACAGGTCTGATAATAAGGACATAACAAGAACCTTTTCCGAAAACGGATTCCATCACATTTTTGTATTCATCAAGCATATCATTCGGAACAAAAGCCTGAATGGTTCCCGCAAAACCGCCGCCGTGAACTCTCCATGCGCCTTTTCCTTCAAGCAACTGCTGGCTGAGACAGAGTGCAAGCGAAAGTTTCTGCTCGGTTGGATTATGAGGGGTAAAAACATTCTGGTTATAAAGATAAGAAGAAAGACCCGAACTTGTAATAACATCCTTAAAACTTTCAAAATTGTTGTTTTCAAGTGCATTTACCGCATCTTCAACTCTCTTATTTTCATTAAAGAAATGAAATGCACGAAGAAGCGCCCTGTCATTCACCTTGTCGGTAAGATCTGAAACGCTGCTGAAAAATTCTTCATATGTAATTTCTCTTAAAACAGTTTTGCCCATTGCCTGCGCAACCGATTCCATCTCACTTCTTACCGCTGCATAATCATCGGTAAGGTCGCTGTGATTGCCGTGCGTATCAACAATGCAAAGACTGTAGCCTGATTTTGCAAAATCAAAATCAACTTTTTTGATAACTGGCTCTTCCGTACTTTCAAAATCTATTGTAACAAAAGTACCTACAGATGATGCCATCTGGTCAAGAAGACCTGACGGTTTGCCGAAAAACACGTTTTCGCTGTACTGTGCTGCCTTTGCAATGGTAACAGGATCAATTTTGCCGTCGTTATATAAATATGAAATAATGGAACCTAAAAGCACCTCAAAAGCAGCAGAAGAAGACAAACCCGAACCGCCCATGACATCGCTTGTTGTGCAGGCATCAAAACCGCCGATAGCATATCCGTAATCATGCAAACGTGAAGCAACACCCTTAACCATTGAAGTTGATCTGCCGTACATCTGAACATTCGGACTAAGGTCACTTAAATCAACCTCGTTCATTGAATGGCCCTCTGATTTTTCACGGATAATATTATCATCATTTTTTGCAACAACACCGATTGCATCAAGATTTATAGATGCGGCAAGAACTTTTCCGTTATTATGGTCGGTATGATTGCCACATATCTCGGTTCTGCCCGGTGCAGAAACAATCATTACGTCCCTGTCATCATCAAACATTTCAATAAATTTTTTAATGATTCTTATGTAACGGGGCTTTTGCAATTCAACTTCTTTGTCGCTGACATAAACTCTTTTGAGTTTTTCATCAAGACTTCCGTTTTCAATCTGACTGATAAGTTCACTTGGTTTCATATTTCTCTCTCCTTGCTTTTTTTCAGTTGGTTCTGATTGTTCTTATTTAATCTGTTAAAGAACAATTTTATATTTTTCTTTTTCGGAATAAATCAGAAGGGTCTGATTCATCTGTTTTGATTTAATTCCGTAAAAAACATTAAAGGTGATTATTGAAATGCCTGTAAATGCAACAATAATCATAAGCAAAACAATAAACTGCACCGAAAACGGATTATAAATTGCCGATCCGATTTTGGTATAAATAAACAGTCTTGGTGCAAATCCCAAAAGGCTCAGACAGGTATAATAAACAAAATCATATTTCATAGAGCCATAGTATTTTGATACCATACCCAGCGGAATACTCGGTACAATTCTTGAAACAAAAAGCACATAAGGATTTCCGTTTCCCTTAAACTGAATCCAGTCTCTGATAAAATGAAGTTGCTTTATTCCAAGTATCATACCGGTCCAGCCGCCGCCGATAAATCTGCCCTCATAATACTTTACCGTAAAGAAAAAGGCAGTAAAAACAAGATTTATTACGACCGCCTGCGTTATAGGAAACACGATACCGGATATAACACACAAAAATCCCATTGGAATAGGAAGTTGGCATTTGGCAATATAAAGAGCAAAAATGCATAAAACGATTTCAACATTGCTGTCAAGCGCCACTATTGCATCGTCAAGTTCTTTCAGCCACAAAATCAAGGTATCAAACCGAATTTCCAGCCTTGTGTGATTATATAAAACTACCGACAAAAACACAAGCAGGCAAGCCATAACAATCAGAATTACACTTGATATTAAATTTGTCCGATGGCGTTTTTGCTGTTTCACAAATTCATCTCCGCACTAATTATTTTCGTTCAAAAAAGTTGCCTAAAAATTCAAATTCAGGCAGTTCATCAGAAAGGGCGCAAATTAAATCAAGCGTTACCTGATCTTTAACATTACCCAAAATATCAACATAAAAATGATAACTGAAATCTGCATTCTCAATAGGTCTTGATTCAAGTTTTGTTAAACTGAGACCCGACATTGAAAATCTTCCAAGCACTCTGTAAAGCGAACCTGTTTTATGCGGCAGTGAAAAAATAAGAGAAATTTTATCTGCATTATCCGTAATAACAAGTTCTTTTGAAATAACAATAAACCTTGTTCTGTTATTATTATTGTTCTGAATATTTTTTTTAATTATCTTTAATCCGTATTCTTTTGCTGCTTTTTCAGAGCATATTACCCCGATATCATTTCTTTTTGATTCTGCAACATATTTTGCAGCAGCAGCAGTATTGGAATAGTTTATACCCGTAAAATCAAAATTTTTAAGAAAATTGTTGCACTGAGACAATGCCTGAGGGTGAGAGTAGATATCTGTAATATCCTCATACTTGGTGTCTGCTTTGGCGCAAAGACAATGATCAATCTTTAAATCATATGCACCAACAACATAAAATCTGTACTTCATAATTAAATCGTAAGATTCATGAACAGAACCTGCTGTTGAATTTTCAACAGGAATAACACCAAATTTTGCATCACCCCTGTTTACCGCCTCAAATACATCCTCAAACTGCCTGTAAAACTTAACAGGTGAATCCGGGAAAAGGGCATTTGCCGTAACACCGCTGTACGCCCCTTCAACACCTTGGCAGGCAACTGTTTTGCCGTTTGCAGTAAGTTCTTTCATACGGTTTGCATCAGCAATAGTCTCTCTTATTCTTTTTCCGCCGCCTATAATTTTATGCTGCAGTGCTCTTGAAGCATCCATTGTTGCACTGAAAACAGTTTTAATTGTATCACCCTGTTCACCGCATTTTTTTGCAACATTATCAAGAATCTGCTGTTCTCTTTCCTCATTTAAAACAGGCAGACCGTTCTCTATTTTATATTTTGCAACATTTTCTGCAACATGCATTCTCTTTAATAAAAGCGGAATCAGTTGCTCGTCAATTTCATCTATTTCTTTTCTGAGTTCTAATAAATCCATTACTGTAATAATCCTTATATATTAATCCATCATTATATCAAGTATTCCGAAAGCGACTGCCGCCTCAACAACCGGCACCGCACGCGGAACAATACACGGGTCATGACGCCCCTTAACAACAAGTTCCTCATCCTTCATTGTCTGAAGGTTAACGCTTTTTTGCGGCTTTGATATTGACGGTGTTGGCTTTATTGCTACACTGAGAACTATCGGTGCAGATGTTGTCATTCCACCCACAATTCCGCCGTTATTGTTTGTAATTAATTCAACCTTTCCATCCCTAATGCAGTATCCGTCATTTGCCTGTGAACCCGTCATACCGCCGAAGTCAAATCCGGCACCGAACGCAACACCCTTAACGGCAGGAATACCGAAAAGAATCTGTGAAAGCCTGCCTTCAACGGTTGAAAACATATTTGCACCTATTCCCACAGGAACACCGATTGCCGCGCATTCTATAATTCCGCCTACACTGTCACAGTCCATTCTTGCTTTTTCAATTACATCTCTCATTGCATCTTCGGCAGAAGCGTTAATTGTTGAAAATGTTTTTAAAGAAAGTTTTTCAAGCAGTGCTTTATCTATATTGTTCTTATCAAATTTTTCGTCAACAGCATCCCCTATTTTCGTTATATGGGCACCGATTGTTATTCCTTTTTGCTTTAAAATCTGTTTTGCCACAGCACCGGCAAAAACAACAGGTGCTGTAAGCCGTCCGCTGAAATGACCGCCGCCGCGGATATCATTATTTCCGTCATATTTTACATAGGCAGGATAATCACTGTGAGACGGTCTCGGAACAGTCATAAGATTTGAGTAATCACCGCTTTTGGTATTTGTGTTTTCAATCATCACAGCAAGCGGCGCACCGGTTGTTACATTATCAAGAATACCGGAAAGAATATGCGGAATATCCTTTTCAAGCCTTGGAGTGGCAGTTTTGTCTTTTCCCGGAGCACGTCTCGCCATATCGACATAAATTTCGTTCATATCAAGTTTTATTCCGTGGGGCAAACCGTCAATAACGCAGCCTATTGCTTCGCCGTGGCTTTCGCCAAACACAGAAAGTTTTATATTTTTACCGATTTCAGAAGACATCCGCATTACCTCCTATGCTATTATAATCATCAAAAAATTCAGGATATGACTTATTTATGCTGTAAGCATCATCAATAGTTGTCATACCGTCAAGAAAAAGTGCTGCAACTGAGAATGACATAACAATTCTGTGGTCGTTATAACCCTTTAATTCGGCGGCTTTCAATTCTTTACCGCCGTGAATAACCATTCCATCAGCAGTTTCAGAAACATCTGCACCCATAAGTTTAAGGTTATCAACCACACTTTTTATTCTGTCTGACTCTTTAAAACGCAGTCTTTCAGCACCGCTGATTACCGTTTTGCCCTCTGAAAAAGCGGCAAGAACAGCAATAATCGGAACTAAATCCGGAATATTTCCTGCATCAATATCCGCACCGTGCAGTCTGCTTTCTTTTACATGAACACTGTTTTCGCCCGTTTCAACTTCTACACCAAACTTTTCAAGAACATCAATGATTGCTTTATCGCCCTGTGTTGTATTCATATCAAGGCCGCTGACGGTTACATCCCCGCCGATTGCACCAGCAACAAGAAAAAATGCAGCATGTGACCAGTCACCCTCAACAATATAATCAAGTTTCTTAAATTTCTGACCGCCGTGAATGAGATAGCCAAAATCTGTTTCGGCAACTTTTACACCGTAATCCGCCATAACCTTAACCGTCATATTAACATATGGTTTTGACTGCAGGGGTGTTTTTAAAATAACTGCACTATCGCCCTCGAGAGTAGCAAGTGCAAGCAGCAGACCTGTGATATACTGGCTGCTTACATCTCCGTTTACTTCAAAACTTCCGTTTTCTAAACATCCGCTTATTTTAAGCGGCAAAAACCCGTTGCTTTCAACCGAAACACCATGTTTTGGAAGAAGTTCAAGGTATTCACCGATTGTTCGCGGCAAAAGACTTCCCCGACCGATAAAGGTTACATCTCTTCCGAGCGCAGCAGCAACAGGAATCATAAAACGCATTGTTGAACCGCTTTCAATGCAATCAAGCATTTTTTCTCCGTTTTTAAGTGATTCTAAAACGCCCACAGTTGCTTTCATATCGTTTGACTCAATTATCGGTGAAACATTTCCTCCGCCGGCCAGAAAGGAACATATCAGTGCTCTGTGTGCCGCAGATTTTGAAGGCGGAATAATTACTTTTCCATTTAATTCTGAAGGTTTAATCTGAACTTTACTCATTAATTTATACTCCGAAAATATTGGATATATCCTGCATTGAAACCGGATTTATAAAACTCTCTCCGATTTTTTTCAGCATAATAAATTTAATATGCTCACCTGCTCTTTTTTTATCACTGCCCATTGCTTCAATTATTTCCGTAATTGAATGGGTGTCACCGGTTTTCATATCAAATTTTTCAAGAAGTTTTATTATTCTGTCATGCGTGCCTTTTTCGGTCACACCGATATCTTCGCCAACGCGGCTTATCATAGCCATCCCTATACCGACTGCCTCACCATGGCTTACCGTTTCAAAATTCCACAGTTTTTCAATGGCATGACCGCATGTATGCCCGAAATTAAGAAGTGCTCTCTCACCATGTTCTTTTTCGTCATTTTCAACGATTTCGCGTTTTATATCAAGGCTTTCAAAAATCATATCTTCAATGAAATCTTTCGGATTTTCATTTTCAAGTCTGTCAAAAAGCGAAGAAGATTTTATACAGCCGTATTTTATAACCTCACCCATTCCGTCATTGAAATAATGCGCACTGAGCGAATCAAGCGTATCAGGGTCAATGATAACAAGAGACGGCTGATGAAAAGCACCGCAAAGATTTTTTCCCTGCGGCAAATCAACTGCTGTTTTTCCGCCTACTGATGAATCAACCTGTGCTAAAAGAGAGGTGGGAATCTGAACAAATTTTATTCCTCTCAAATATATTGCTGCCGCAAAGCCTGCCATATCTCCGCAGACACCGCCGCCGAGAGCCACAACGCCGTCAACCCTTGTAAGTTGCATATCTGCCATAAATTTAACCATATCAATAACAGTTTCCGGCTTTTTTGAACTCTCGCCCGCTTCAAAAATGTATGTATAAACCTGATAATTCTGCTCTTCCAGCGATTCTTTTATGCGTTCACCATAAATCTTATACACATTTGTATCGCTGATAATCATTATCTTTTTGCCGTTTAAAACATTTTTTACAAGTTCGCCGGCACGGCTCAAAAGCCCTTTTTCAATTAAAATGTCATAACCTTCGTTTACATTAACTCTGAGTTTTTTCATTATCCGATTTCCTCTTTGATTTTATTGCCTTTTTCCATAAGTTCGTGAAGATCCTTTTCATCTCCGTTAACAATGCAGTATTTAAATTTCATAAGATTTGATACCAAATCATCAATTTCCCGAACAAGTGCATCTTTGTTATCTATAAAAAGTTCTGTCCACATATCTGCATTTATTCTTGCAACACGGCTTACATCTCTGTAACTGCCTGCCGAATAGCCCGCATGATACGGCGCAAGCGGCGACAAAACATATGAGCAGGCAAGAACATGAGCAATCTGCGAAGTAAATGCAATCATTTCATCATGATGTTCCGGCGTTGTTACAACCGTTCTGGCAAAGCCCGTTTCCCGGGCAAGACCAACAAGTGCATCTGTAATATATCTCGGAGTATCTTCAGAGGGTGTACAGATAAATGAAGCATTGTCAAACAATGTTGCCAGTGAATTGTCATAACCGCTTACCTCTCGACCCGCCATAGGATGCGCGCCTATAAAGAAGAAATTGAAATCTTCTTTTTCAAGACGGCGGCATATTTTTGTTTTAATACCACAGGAATCCGTAACGATGCTGTTTTTCTTAAACAAATTTCGGTGTTCAAGAACAAAAGGAACTATAGCCTTTGGATAAAAATTTATTATGCTTACATCCGCTTTTGGAATTAAATCTTCAATATTTCCCGTTTCATCTATAACACCGTCTTCAACAGCACGAAGCGAAACGGTTTCGGTTCTGTTCCAGCCCATAATGTGATGTGACGTGTTTTTCTTTAATGCCTTTGCAAAACTTGCACCTATAAGCCCAAGTCCGACAATCAAAATATTCATAAGTATACACTTCCACAGATAATAATTATATATATAATAATATATAAATTATAATAAGTCAAACAACAATTCATATGTTTTAGAATTAGTTTATTATTAAATCCGGTAAAAATTAAAAGGGCTATGTGCAAAACACATAACCCTTTTCTGTAAGTTATATTAATTGAAATAGTTGCTTTTTTCGCCACCATTGCTTTTAGGATTCAATGGGTCGAAGTCATCACCGTCACCTAAATCCGGCTCCGACGTCATTACTGAACTATTTACCGGGAGTACGTAATTACGAACTTCCATTATTGGCTCTTCATAAAATTTCTTCATAATTAACTCCTCCCTTCTTAAAATCCTGCAGTTGTTCCTGTCTGAGTTGTTGAATAGAGCGGTATAGTCTTACCGTTTGCATCCTTAACGATTGCATATGCACAATAGTCAAATTCTACTGCTGCACCGCTTGCAGGTGCTTTAACATTGATTACAAACTGGTTACCAACTGTGTACTTAGAAGACTTCATACGAACAATGCTATCATTCTCAAGTTGAAGATCAGCACCGAGTTCAGTTGTGAAGAGCATACCTGCTTCAACCATTGTGTAACCTTCTGGAAGAGTGAAAGTACCAATCATTGAGAATTTTTCAAATTTATTGCTTGAATTATAAATCGGAACAACATTTTCAAGAACTGAAACAGTTGCTACAGCATCCGGATATACATATCCGTCATACTGGTTGCCGGTTCCTGCAATAATATTGCCCTGACCATCATAGAATGTTGCCATCTTAGTCTCATTATATTCTGTACCCAAGATGCGCTCATAGTCATCTTTGCTGAGAGCAACTAAGCCATTTCCGTCAGCAGAGTCAAATGACTGACAAGCATAGAATGAGTATGATGAACCATAAGCAAGGAGTTTATAAGCATAAGTCCAGTTTCCGTCATCATCATAAATAGTACTTGCACTTGCCCAGCAATATGCGTCCGGACTTTCAAGAGAAACAAGTTCATTATAAGAATAAACATTTTCGCTTGTAGGTTCTACGAAGTCAAAACTATCATAGCCTTCAAAGAATGAGATTGTGTACTTGCTGTCTTCTGATTCCTTAGCCTTATAATTTGCGAAGATTGTTGTATCAGCAGTAACATTGATTACATCGCCGGCATTCTTGCCATTGCTGTAACCGCTGAATGTAAAGTAAGCATATCCGGGTGCTTCAGGCATTACAAGATTACCGTCTGCATCTGTATACTTAATGTCAAATGCTTTTGCGTTGCCGGCCTTGCTTACAAATTTAACTGCAAAGCACTGTCCGTCTGATTCTGCAGAAACAGTTGTAAGTTCGGTATTACCTTTTACAACAAATTCATATGAAACATCTGTCTTTGAATACTTGGGTGCTGTCATTTCATTATTTGTTGAAGGAGCACCGTAACTGTAGTACCATGCAACGTTCTTTGTGCCTGCACCAAGTTGACCGTCAGCATTAACTGTGATTGTTGTGCCGAAAGCAAATTTGCCTACTTCAACATCGTTTACCTTTACAGTATACTCCATAGGAGTTAAACCGTTAAGAGCGTTTGCAATAGCAGTGTCAAGTTTGGTCTGGGTATCATAAACAATACCAATTACAGTCTGACCTGCAACCTGAACTTCTTCTTCATATGTGAAGTCAAATGTTGAAAGGTCATATCTGTCTCTGTCCTGAGATTTGATATCGTTATTCATTTCAACAAGAGCCTTAGCAGCATCAACTGTAAGATCTGCAGCAACAAGACTGTCTTTAAGAGAATTCATGGTTGCTGTCTGCGCATCAATAGCAGCCTGTGCATCAGCCATGGTTGCTTCTTTCTGAGCATCTGTATAATAGAAATAACTTAATGTTTCAATAGACTCGCTTACTGATGTAAGAAGACTTGAAGCAAATACTTTGTCTTGAAGTCTGCCAAGGAGTTGAGCCTTTGCTGTATTGAATGCATCCCAGTCTGCTTTGTTCAATACGCTGTCATAAACTGCGGTGTAAGAAACAACACTTGTTTCATTTAATGGTGAATAACTAACTTCAGGAGTCCATCCCTTAAATGTATATGTGTAGTTATCAACAATATACTGCGGTACCTGAATAGCATCAACATCTGCCTTGTTCAGAGATGTACCGTATTTTGCTGAAAGTACAGTTGAAGTATCTTTACCTGCTGCATCCTTATAATTAAAGGTAACATTAACATCTTTAACTTCAAGACCTTTATATGCTTTATAAAGATTATTATATCTGGTAACACTCTGAGAAAGAATCTGAGAAGCACTTAACTGTGTATAGTTCATAGGTGTCTTTGCTTCTCTGAGTGCTTTTGTAAATGCATTATACGTTATATCTGTGTACTTATGTCCGTCTCTCTCTACTTCATCAAGAATCGGGTCACAAAGTTCGCAAAGATCAACAAGATTTGAAATATCAACAACGGTTACGCTTGTGTTGATAGGTTCATTATTTGTTGCAGAAGTTACATAGTCATATGCAGACCAGTTCGTGAAATTCTGGCAGTTCCAGATTGCAACTGCACCGAAATACGTATCACCTTTGCTGCCAATGTTGTAAGTTGTACTTACCGGAACTGTAGACTCTGTAAGGGTTTGTTTTTCTGTTGCCTCAACATGATAATTAAGATCGGCACTGATGTTTACTATACCGGGTGTGCTTCCGTCTGCTGATTTTGCGAATACACCGCCATGACCCGGGTCTGCACTCTTTCCGTCAGTTGTTCCTAAAATACCGGTTAAATCCATTGACTCCGCAACACTTGCATCTGTAATTGCTGTACCATCCTGCGTTGTAAGGATTCTCTTAACATTCCAGTTATCCTCCTGACCTGTGTATCTGATGTTTGAGAGTGAGAAATTATTATAATCAATTATGGCTTTATATGTTTCCAACTGGTCAGTTGTAAGAGACTTTGGTGTTGAATAACTCTGAGGACCGCTGCCTGAAATATGGTTCTTTGCATTATTTCCGCCGATTGTAGGTGCAGTAGCATGAATAGAAATACTGTCGAGCATATTGTTGTCAAGGTCTTTTATGCCTACGCTGTACTTAACCTGAGCGTTACCGTATTTAATTGTTGCGGCATCATGCGTTGTCTTAATAACAACACCGCTGTTGTTATATGAGAATGTTATGGATGTGGCGCCATTATCAGAACTGGTAAGATCCTGCATGGTTATCATAGCACCTGTTTTTGAAAGTGTGCCGTCCGGAAGTTTTACAAATGACTTTCCTTCAAGAAGAGTATTATATGCATTAACAAGTTTCTGAACCTGTGCAGTATATTCATTATACTGATTATCAAAATTTGTAAAGTCTGTTTCAGCAACAGTTCTTACGTAAGCATCTGCATCACTGAGTGCTTTTTGGTATGTTGGATAATCAACATAATCGCTCTTATTATTTTTTACCAAATCTTCCAATACTCTTGCATCTTCAAATGACATTCTTGAACCGTCAGCAAGTGATACTCTTACAGACATACTGAGTCTGAGAGATTTGATAGCATCTTTAACTTTCTGCGTCCATTCGGCAACTAACTGCTGTGCTTCTTCCGAATCATCCGGAAGGTTACCGGGAGCAGGGTAATTTTCAACTGAACCCCAAACTGCTATTTTTGCAGCATTTATAACTGCAAGTGCAGCCTCGTATGATTCAGGAGTGAAAATATTATCATAAGCAAAGAACTCTTCAATTACTGCAGTAAGAGAAGAAGCATCAACTTTTTGCTTAACCGGGTCAAGATTTCCAAATGCAGTTGAAAGATTTGATGCTGCAGTTGCTGCTGCATCCGCATTGGTATAGAGAGTTGAAGGCAGATTTGCCATAATATTTCTTGCTGCAACATATGCAGTTTCAAAATCGCTCCATGAAGCATCTGTATAAATCTTGTCGTTATTTGTTTTGTCAAATGCAGCCTTTGAATTGCTGATTGCAGTTCTCATCTGCTTATATGCGTCTGCATTGGCAGTTGTCTGCGCATTTTTAATTGCTTCAGTTGCATTTTTGATTGCGTCAGCACAATTCTTTACAGAAGCCTGAGCATCTGTTACATTTGTGAAATAAGAGTTAGGATCAAGTGCCAAAGCTGAATCAATAGCAGCAACAACTGTTCTTATACCGCCCTCATCGTAATTGGCAAAATCCATTTCACGAAGAGCAGCAAGAGTTGTGGAAATCTGATCTCTGAGTGCTTTGTAATTGATTACATAAATCGGATAAGTTGTTGCGGTATTATAAAAGTCATTTGCCTGATCGCCTGTAGTGTGACGCCAGTCAACTACATAACTCTGTGAATAACCTGTAAGATTTTCACCGCCGATAAACTTCATTGAGTTCGCACCTGAAGCCCAATAGTAAGTTCTGGAAAAGATATTGCTGTTATTGGTGAAAGTCAATTTGTTATTGCCTGGAGTACCTGCTGTAGCCAAAACCTCAGCATATTCAGAAGATGTGTCAACATAACTCCATGTCCAGTTATGGGTTCTGTTTGCCTTTCCACCATGAGTTCTCCAATACTCGTCTACCATTGCAAAATTTTCATTTGCGTCAGCAGAAGCAGGCTTACTCGGATAAAGTTGGAACAGATTTCTGCCGTTTGTTGTACTTTTCTGACCCAGCAAAAGTATCGGCATAGCCGGAGTTGTTTCGCCATCATAAAGCATAACGGTTGAGGTTGGCTGCCAGATTTCCAGTGTAACGCCCGGAATACCGGAACTTACTGTTCTATTTCCGTTAACAACCTGAGGTGAGTAAAGCAGGTTAGCAGCGTGAACGCCGTCTTTATAAACTGCATCGTAATCGCCGCCGGTGCTGTCTTCATAGAAACTCGGAACAGCAGTACCTTTATAAGGGGTCCATGGCTGCATTGCTTTTACTGCATTTTCAAGTTTTGTTGCAGCATTGGCATAATTAACAGATGCAGAACCGTAAGTAACAGCATCAAGGGTTGCCTTTGCTTCAACATATGCATCATATGCAGCAAGAGTATTCGTATAAGTAGTTGTACCGGTCTGAGACATTTTGGTCTCAAACGATTTCATTGCTGCCCTAAGAGATGCCTCTGTATTATCGGCAGCACTTGCTGAAAATGCCATCATAGGTATAGATGTAACCATCATTAATACAGCAAGGAAAACGGATAAAATTCTTTTAGAAACTTTTGTTTTCATAAACTTTTCCTCCTTAATTTTGACAAAACCGAATTTCAAGCAGATTTTTGCACATCGTTTCTGACCATACGAGAGATGCAGAAACCGAACCCCAAACCGATTTTGCGGATAAATGGGTATAAAACTCCCATTTAACTTAATATAATACGTATTTATTATAACGCAGCAAAATGGCTATGTCAACAAAAAAGAAAAAAAGTTTTTTATCAAAAAGTTTACACATTGTTTACAATTTGTATAATGCAATAAACCCTGTTGATTTTTGCTGTTTTTTGAAAATTATTATCATTTTAAGTCCCGCTCTCTTAAATTTTCGTATACATATTTATATATAAGATTTACACAAAGTTTGCACAATTTTTAAAAATTTTATGATTCAGGCACTTGCAAAAGCATTTGTATTTGTAATTTTATACAATTATCGGCGTATATTGCAGTATATTTTGAATAATTATACAAACTTGTTAAAAGGGGTTGCATTTACTTTAAAGGATTATTATAATGGTATTCGATAAATTAATAATTAATTATTTTAAGGAGATTTAAATATGGAAAAAAAAGATATTAAAAAAGTTGTGCTTGCATATTCAGGCGGACTTGATACATCAATCATCATTCCTTGGCTCAAGGAAAATTATAACAACTGCGAAGTAATTGCAGTATCAGGTGACGTTGGACAGGGCACAGAACTTGACGGACTTGAAGAAAAAGCAATCAAAACAGGTGCTTCAAAACTTTACGTTCTTGATTTAAAAGATGAATATGTTGAAGACTACATCTTCCCTTGCCTCAAGGCAGGTGCAGATTACGAAACCTATCTTCTCGGCACATCACATGCACGTCCATGCATCGCAAAAGGACTTGCCGACATTGCAATTAAAGAAGGCGCCGACGCAATATGCCACGGCTGCACAGGCAAAGGCAATGACCAGGTTCGTTTTGAACTTACTCTGAAGGCATTTGCTCCTCAGATGGAAATTATTGCACCATGGCGTGAGTGGGATATCAAATCGCGTGAAGAAGAAATTGAATACGCAGAGGCTCACAATATTCCGCTTAAAATAAACCGTGAAACAAACTATTCAAAAGATAAGAATGTTTGGCATCTCAGCCATGAAGGTCTTGACCTTGAAGATCCTGCCAACGAACCAATGTATTCAAAAGAAGGTTTTCTTGAACTCGGCGTGTGCCCGGAACAGGCTCCTGACGAACCGACTTATATTACTCTTCATTTTGAAAAAGGTGTTCCTACCGCTATTGACGGTGAAGAAATGAAAGCACTTGCCATTGTCGAAAAACTCAACGAAATCGGCGGTGCAAACGGTATCGGTCTTCTCGACATAGTTGAAAACCGTCTTGTAGGTATGAAGAGCAGAGGCGTTTATGAAACACCAGGCGGTGCTATTCTTTATAAGGCTCACGAACTTCTCGAAATGATTACACTCGACCGCGAAACTTCTCATTACAAAAAACTTGTTGCCCAAAAATTCGGCGAACTTGTATACAATGGTTTATGGTTCACTCCTCTTCGCGAAGCACTTTCCGCTTTCGTTGACAAAACTCAGGAAACCGTTACCGGTGATGTAAAACTCAAACTCTACAAAGGCAACATCATCAATGCCGGAATTACCTCTCCTTATACCCTTTATGACGAAAACATTGCATCATTCGGCGAAGACGGCGGTGCATACAATCAGGCTGACTCAGCAGGATTTATTAACCTTTTCGGTCTTTCAATCAAGGTTAAAGCACTTCTTGATGCACAGCGTGAAAACAATGACTAATTCATTTTTATAAATTCACTGATCGGGCGTTGGTTTTTCCAATGCCCTTTTTAGAAATACAGCAAATCAGCAGAAAGGCTATGTTAACGATTATGGCACAATTATGGAAAGGCAGATTTAAAAAAGAACTTGCCAAAGAAACCAATGATTTTAACTCTTCAATAAAATTTGACTGCCGAATGTTTGAAGAAGATATAAAAGGCAGCATTGCTCATGCAACAATGCTTGGTGCGGCAGGTATCATTGAACAGAGCGAAAGTGAAAAAATCACAGAAGGACTTATGGAAATCCTTGGTGATATAAAAAGCGGCAGACTTGAAATTGATATGGAAGCAGAAGACATTCATACTTTTGTTGAAGGTGAACTTACTGCAAGATTGGGTCAGACCGGCAAAAGACTTCATACCGCAAGATCAAGAAACGACCAGGTTGCTCTTGATATAAGAATGGTACTTAAAAATGAAGTTGATGAAATCAGTGAAAAAGTTAAAAATCTTATTTCTGTTCTCTGCAGCAAAGCAGAAGAAAACAAACACACAATTATGCCCGGTTACACGCATCTTCAGAGGGCACAGCCAATCACTTTTGCCCATCATTTAATGGCATATGCATCCATGCTGTGCAGAGATTTAGACAGACTTAAAGATGTTAAAAGAAGAATGAATGTACTTCCGCTTGGCAGCGGCGCTCTTGCAGGCACAACATATCCGCTCGACAGAGAAATGGTTGCCGACCTGCTCGGATTTGACAGCATTTCGGCAAACAGTCTTGACGGTGTTTCCGACAGAGATTTCTGCATTGAACTTGCAGCAGCATTATCACTTATTATGGTTCACCTTTCAAGATTCAGCGAAGAAATCATTATGTGGTGTTCGTGGGAATTCAAATTCATTGAACTTGACGATGCTTTTTCAACCGGTTCAAGCATTATGCCGCAGAAAAAAAATCCTGATATAGCAGAACTTGTACGCGGTAAAAGCGGAAGAGTTTTTGGTGATTTAACCACTCTTCTTACCGTTATGAAAGGCATTGCCCTTGCGTATAATAAAGATATGCAGGAGGATAAAGAAGCAATATTTGATGCTGTTGATACTGTTAAAATGTGTCTTAATGCATTCACTCCAATGATAGACACAATGACCGTTCTCAAAGACAATATGAGAAATGCGGCTGCAAAAGGTTTCATTAATGCTACAGACTGCGCGGATTATCTTGTCGGCAAAGGACTTGCTTTTCGAGATGCATACAAGGCAACCGGCGAACTTGTGGCTCTTTGCATTGATAAAAATCTTACTCTTGAAACACTTCCGCTCGAAGAATACAAGGCGGTTTGTGATCTGTTTGATGAAAAAGTGTATACCGCAATTAACCTTGAAAAATGCGTAAATGACAGACTTGTTGCAGGCGGTCCTGCGGTGCAGAGTGTTGAAATGCAGATTGAAAGTGCAAGAGAATACATCGGCAATTACAGATTTTAATAGATAATCTTTGTTTTTATTGACTATTATTGAATAAAAGAGTATAATTTTATTATATAAAAAATATTGCTAAACAGTTCACCGAAAGGTAAGATTTAAATGAGTTTTAAAATAGTTGTAGACAGTTGCTGTGACTTATCAGATGATATGAAAAAGTGGAACAATTTTTCTGTTGTGCCGCTTACCCTTGAAATTGAGGATTATATCATTTCTGATGATGAAAATTTTGACCAGGATGATTTTATTTCAAGAATGAAAGCAAACGGAGGAATGGCAAAATCTGCCTGCCCCGCCCCTGATTTGTTTAAAGAAGCCTACGAGGGCGATTTCGACAGCGTATATGTTTTAACAATTACAGATAAACTCAGCGGAACATACAACAGTGCTTTGCAAGGCAAAATGCTTTATGAAGAAGAACATAATGACGGCAAAAAAATTCATGTTTTCAACTCACTTGCCACATCGGGTCTTGAAACAATAATTGCGCATCTTATCAAAGACCTTGCAGAACAAGGCAAAGATTTTGACGAAATTGTAAGTGTTGTTGAAGATTATATTGTTAATAACACAGGTTTATATTTCTGCCTTGAAAGTTTTGACGCATTAAAAAAGAACGGCAGACTTTTTGCTCTCGCTGCAAGTGTTTTTGAAAAAATCAAAGTTAAAATAATTTGCAAAAGAACAACCGAAGGCAATATTTCACTTGCCGGTCAGGACCTTACGACAAACAGAGCACTTACCAAAATTGCAAACTTCATTGCGGCAGACGTTAAAGATAAAAATCTTGACGGAAAAAGCGTGGTGGTTACCCATGTTTGCTGCAAAGAAAAAGGCGAATTTTTAGCAAAAAAAATTGAGGAAAAAACAGATTATAAAAGTATTGAAATAATTAAGGCATCGGGTCTTAATTCGCTTTACGCCTCCGACGGAGGAATTATCGTTTCATACGAATATTAATTAAACAATTCATAAAAAAGAGGTAATATAAAAAATGGAAATCAAGTATGAACTTACAAAGGCTCCAAAAGAAAAGCCACAGGGTAAACTCGGATTCGGCAACATCTTTACCGACCATATGTTTATTATGGACTATAAAACAGGTGAAGGCTGGCACGATGCAAGAATCGTACCTTATCAGCCTCTTGTTCTTGATCCGTCTGCCCTTGTATTCCACTATGCTCAGGAATGTTTTGAAGGGCTGAAAGCATACAGAACTCCCGACGGAAATATTCAACTTTTCAGACCTGATAAAAACGCAGAAAGAATGCAGTCAACTCACAACAGACTCTGCATTCCTGAAATTCCGGTTGAAGATTTCGTTGAGGCTGTCAAGGCTCTTGTAAGTGTAGAAAAAGACTGGGTTCCTTCAGAACCTGATACAAGCCTTTATATCAGACCTTTCACCATTGCAACCGAAGCCGTTCTCGGCGTTAAGGCTGCTGATGAATATAAATTTATAATTATCTGCTCTCCTTCGGGCGCATACTATGAAGAAGGTATGAACCCTGTAAAAATTTACGTTGAGGATGAATATGTTCGTGCAACTCCCGGCGGAACAGGTTATATCAAATGCGGCGGCAACTACGCAGCATCAATCATTGCATCTGAAAAAGGTCATAAACTCGGCTATTCTCAGGTTCTCTGGCTCGACGGTGTTGAAAGAAAATATGTTGAAGAAGTTGGCTCAATGAACATTATGTTCAAAGTTGACGGCGAAATTTATACCGCTCCGACAGTAGGCACAGTTCTTCCCGGTATAACAAGAATGAGTTGTATTGAACTCCTTAAATCATGGGGTTACAAAGTAAACGAAACAAGATTTACAATCGACTTCATTATGGATGCCGCTAAAAACGGAAAACTTGAAGAAGTATTCGGCACAGGAACTGCTGCTGTTATCAGCCCTGTCGGCGGTCTTACATACGAAGGTGAAACAGTTGAAATCAACGATTTCAAAACAGGCGAACTCACCCAGAGACTTTATGACACTCTTACCGGTATGCAGTTTGGTACAAAGCCTGACGAAATGGGCTGGACTGTAAAAGTTGACTGATAATTTATAATTTAAACAGTCCCGAAGTTTAGGGACTGTTTTCTTTTTTTGTATGAGAATTATTAATTTTAAAATAACTAAAGAAGATGATTCAAAAAGAATATGTGATTTTCTGCAGAATTTCGGCATATCCTCTTCCCTGCTGAAAAAGTTAAAAAGAACTGAAAACGGCATAACTAAAAACGGTGAATTTGCCCGCGCTATTGATCTTATCAGTGAAGGTGATATTCTTGCTGTTAAAATTGATGACAAAGGCAAGATGCCGGAAAAACTTGAAACAGACAGGGTATCGGCGGTATACAGCGACGAAGATATTCTGGTTTTAAACAAGCCTGCCTTTATGCCTGTTCACGAAAGCAGAAATCACAGAGGTGATACTCTTGCAAATGCCGCAGCATGCTATATGAACAGCAACAACTCTTTCAGAGCAGTTTATAGACTTGACAGAGACACAAGCGGCCTTGTTCTGATTGCCAAAAATGAACTTGCGGCAAGCAAACTTGCAGGAAAAATAAAAAAAGATTACTATGCAGTTTGCAGCGGAATATTTGAGGGTAAAGGTACTATTGATCTGCCGATTAAAAGAATGGGTGACAGCATAATAAAACGCGGTGTTTTTGAAGACGGTGAAAAAGCAGTTACCCACTGGGAATCGGTAAAAACAGACGGTGAAAATACCCTGCTTAAAATTAACCTTGAAACAGGAAGAACCCACCAGATACGGGTGCATTTTTCTCATATCGGCGCTCCGCTTCTTGGTGACACGCTTTATAACGGTGATACAGACAAAATAGACCGTCAGGCACTGCATTGCAAAACAATTTACTTTACCCACCCGATTACGGGAAAAGACATGGTTATTGACTGTGATTTCCCTTCCGATATTAAAGGATTGATATAATGCCCGCTTTTTCAAGCCACTATATATTTGCAAAAGAAATGATTGCAACTGTCAAAGATATTTCCGATTTTGAGATAAATGAAGAGTCATTGTTCTTTGGCGCACAGGGACCTGATATTTTCTTTTTTCACAGAGTTTTTCCATGGATGATAGGAAAACCGCTCAGAAAATCAGGCTCTCTTTTGCATCGTTCAAAACCTTCCGATATCTTTGAAAATATGCGAAAATACTGCAGTAAATCAAGCAATAAAAGCATTGCTTTTTCCTATGTTTACGGATTCATACTGCACTATGCACTTGACAGAAACTGTCATCCATATGTTTATTTTCTTGAAAATAAAATGGTAGAGATAAACAGATTAACGAATCCCCACACGGCACATAATCTTGTGGAATTTTCAATGGACTCTTATCTGTTGAATAAAAGAATGGGTATTAAAAATCCCGAGAAATTTGACACTGCCGAAACACTTGGCTGCAGTGATGATGTTATTTGTGAAATCGGGCAGTTGCTGTCATACGTTGTCAGCAATGTAACAGGAACAAAAATAACCCCACGTCAGGTCCAAACGGCACTCAAAGACTTGAAATACATTCAAAGACTTACACTGGACAAGTACGCTGTAAAACGAGTTTTTCTTACAATTATTGAAACATTGATTGCACCCTTCAGCAAAAATTTTAAATTTACCGCTATGATGCGGCCAAGAGACTTGGAAAAAGCAAAAAAATATGCTAATATAGACAATAAAATATGGCAATCTCCCTATAAAAAGGGCAAAAGAAATGAAAGTTTTGAAGAACTTTTTGAATTCTCAAAAAAAGATGCCGAAACAATGCTTCGTGCATTCCAACGCGGTGAAAACTGCAAAACATTTACAAACAATTTATCATTTTTAACAGGAGTTGAAATAGAATGAAAACAATACCCAGTTTCCAGATTGATCACAACATTTTAACAAAAGGTATTTATATCAGCAGAATTGACGAAGATATAACCACCTACGATATTCGCATGCGTGAACCGAACAGGGAACCTGTTATGACAAACGCCGCTATGCATACGATTGAGCATCTTTTTGCAACATATGTACGCAACACTGAATTCGGCGACAACATAATTTACTTTGGTCCTATGGGATGCCGCACAGGCTTTTATTTTCTTACACGCAGCCTTTCTGACGGATATACAATAAACCTTATCCGCGAAGCATTTCAGTTCATTGCAGATTACTGGGGTGTTGTTCCCGGTGCGTCACCAAAAGAATGCGGCAACTGCCTTGACCACAATCTTGCACAGGCAAAGGAAGAGGCTAAATCATTTTTAAGAGTAATTGAAAACTGGACAAAGGAAGATTTGAAATATCCTGTTGCTGAAGATAAAGAATAAAGAATAAAGACAAATCCTTATTTTAATTTATCAGATGGTTTTATTGCCCATATATAAGAAACCGACTCCGAATAATCGGAATCGGTTTTTATTTTTATCTTCAATGAAAAATCTGTTAGATAGATTTAAGGAGAGCAGGAAGTCTTGTTAATGCTCCGCCAAGTCTCCAGAAAATCTTAGAGAAACCTACAAATGAAGATTCGTCATCATTAAGCATCATAAGAAGTCCGTCTGCCATTTCAGGTGAAAATACACCCATACTCATTGCAATGAAATTACGAACAGGAATCTGTGTAGCCATTGCTGCAAGCATTTTTCCGTCACCGTTTTCTGCAGAGCCCATCTTTGACATAATACCTTCGATAAGGCGGCAAATCTTTCCGCCCCATTTTGTATGACGAGCGTCATTAAGACAGCAGTAAATATCAATCTTCTTTGTTGTATCCGGTTCGGAAGATGGAAGTGCAGCACCATAAACAGCGGCAAACTGATCACCCTTCATTGCATCAAGATCTGCTGTATAATATGCAGGGGCAGCCGCTCTGTAATCAGGAATTGCAGCGTCAACTGTTGAAGTAACTGTCATTGTCTGTGAAAGTCTGACATCGCGGCTTGATGCACAAACAAGGATATCAAATTCACCTGTTTCAACCATCCAGTCGTTAATTTCAACATTATAAAAAGCAAATGCTCTCTTTGAAAGTTCAACTGAAACTTCTTTTTCTTCACCTGCTTTAAGGAATACTTTCTTAAAGCCGCGAAGTTCCTTGACAGGACGGAAAATGGTTGATTCTTTATCTGCAACATATATCTGTGCAATCTCGGCACCGTCAACATCGCCTGTATTCTTAATCTTGAAAGATACTGTTACTGTATCGGTGTCTTTAATATTATCAGATGAAAGTTTAATATCGCTGTATTCAAATGTTGTGTAAGAAAGGCCATAACCAAATGGGAACAGAACCTCTTTATTAGCCTTGTCATAATAACGATAACCGATATAAACAGATTCTCTGTGTTCACTTGTTACAGGGCCGCCGGGATAATTTCCGTAAGTAGGATTAGCATCAAATGAAAGCGGATATGTTTCCGAAGTTTTACCGCTTGGGTTTACTTTACCGGTAAGAATATTTGCAACAGCAGCACCGCCTGCCTGACCGCCGAGGCCTGAGTTAAGAAGAGCCTTAACTTCATTTATCCATTTAAGGTTGATTACAGAACCGCCTGCAAGAACAACAACCGTATTTTCATTTGCAGCAGCAACCTTTGAAACAAGATTGTTGTGGCTGTTCGGCATTTCGATATTCTCTCTGTCGTAGCCCTCGCCTTCAAATTCTTCTGTAAGGCCAACAAACAGTACAGCAACATCTGCACCCTTTGCGGCATTTACTGCTTCATTAACAAGAGTATCATTGATTTCATCTTTGCCCTTTTCATAACCCTGAGCATAAACCATATCAACGCCGAGTTTTGAAAGTTCGTCATAAGCATTGTCAAGTTTTGTCGGATTGATAACAGATGAACCTGCACCCTGAAAACGAGGCTCTTTTGCCATTGCTCCGATAACAGCAACTTTCTGACCTGCTTTAAGAGGAAGGATTTTTTCTTCATTCTTAAGAAGAACCATAGAACCTTCTGCAACTTTCTGTGCAAGTTTATGATGCTTTTCAACATCAAATGTATGTTTCTTTTCCAGTGCAGGCTTAGATTTTACAATAAGGTCAACTACATTATCAACTCTCTTGTCAAGCGTCTCCATATCCAGTTCACCGCTGTTTACTGCGGCAATAATTCTCTTTGTATTCAGTGTTCCTGATGAAGGCATTTCAAGATCGGTACCGTTTTTTAATCCCGGAATACGGTCAACAGATGCACCCCAGTCTGTTACAACAAGGCCCTCAAAGCCCCATTCATCACGGAGAATTTCTTCCTGCAGATGTGCATTCTGAGAAGCATAAACGCCGTTAATTTTGTTGTAGGAATTCATTATTGTCCAAGGCTGAGCCTCTTTTACACAAATTTCAAATGCGGTAAGATAAATTTCACGCATTGCTCTTTCGTCGATTACTTCATTTATAACCATACGAAATGCTTCCTGAGAGTTACAGGCAAAGTGTTTGAGAGAAGTTCCGACTCCCTTTGACTGAACACCGTTTACAAGATTTGCAGAACATTTGCCTGCAAGATACGGGTCCTCACTGAAATATTCAAAGTTACGTCCGCAGACAGGTGAACGCTTGATGTTTGTACCGGGTCCGAGAATGGTTGAAACCTGCTCTTTTAAGCATTCCTCACCGAGAGCCTCGCCCTCTGCTTTAAGCAAATCCTCATCCCATGAGCATGAAGATGTTGATGCAGGAGGGAAACAGGTTGCAGGCACTGAATTGCCAAGACCAATACCATCGCTGCTTTTTTTATCGGCATTCTGCTTACGAAGACCGTGAGGTCCGTCTGTAATCATAATTTTAGGAAGACCGAGTTCGGGTGCCTCCTCAAGATGCCAATAGTCGAATCCTGAAACAAAAGCAGCCTTTTGTTCCAAAGTCATTTTCTTAATAATTTCCGGGTGTTTCATAAAGAATTAACTCCTCTCAAAAAATTTAACATATCTATTATACAATAAAAATTCTTCCATATCAACAATTATTTTTGTGTACTTTAACTATAAAATTTCAACTTAAAATACGAAACAAAAATAATTGTTATTCTTAAAAATCAATATCATTTTCTTTAATATTTTTTTGCTGCGTTTCGCCGTTATCCATAGCATCACCTCAGGATGATAATAACGGAAAAATATGCATAAAAATATCAAAATTCCTATAAACTTTTAAAAATCTTTGATGAGATTTTGATATGCATTGACAACAGGGAAAAATAAATATAATCTAAAGATGAGGTGACCGATATGAATTTTGACGAACTTTTAAGCATAAAAATACTTCCCGACGAAATAAGCAGTTCTGAATTTGAAATCAGAGAAAAAGGAATTTATCACACACCGTACCGTGACGAAATAAGAATATTTTCCTGCATTAAAGAAGGAAATCTTGAAAAACTTATTGATGAAACAAAAAACTATAAAGATAATTCTATTTTTGTCGGTCGAATGTCTGATACAAATATAATGCAGTACAGATATATGGCAGTAAGCATGATTACACTTGCCACAAGATATGCCATACAGGGCGGCCTTAATGAAAATGATGCATATACGTTTTCAGATAAATTTATACAGCAGATTGATAAACTGAATTCACCCGATGAAATAATAGGTTATATGATAAGCAGAATTATCAGCCTTACAAACCTTGTTAAAAGTTGCAGCCAAAAGGCAAAGCATTCACCCTATATAAGAAAAGCCGTAATATACATTAACCAAAATCTTAACAGAAAAATATCTGTTTCTCAGGTTGCAAAACACTGCGGCGTTTCGGCAGATTATATTTCTCACCTTTTTAAAAAGGAAACAGGTGAAAATATGAGTTCATACATCAGAAGGCAAAAACTTGAAGCAGCAAAAACAATGATTTTTGACGGTTTTGACAACGGAAAAATATGCTATTCCCTCGGTTTTTGCTCGCAGTCCTATTTCATTTCCTCATTTAAAAAAGAATTCGGAATAACACCTTATGAATACGCAGCAATGATAAAATAAAAAGGAAGATACTTGGTTTTAATCAAGTATCTTCTCTTTTGTTATATTATATTTATTCTTCCGAATCATATTTAATGGTAAACAGACAGCCGAAATTTATAACATTAACCAAAAAATAAAGAATCACCGAAACAGCAATACAGATTTTATCTGCCCCTATCGGAGCATTTATTGCATTAAAAATTCCCACGGCAAGAACCGCAAACGGAATGATCAGCGTAATTCCCGGGCAGTTTGAAATAATTTCTTTTGGGGAATACGCAACGTCTGTTGCAATATAGGCTGTTATAATGCTTATCAGGCACATTATAAAAATAACAACAATAAAATTAAGCATAAGAATCTGATTAACCGTTAAATCGGCTGTAATCGGAATAACGGAGGTAACATCCCTGCCAAGCAATATTTTTAACTGCGTAATAATGCCTGCGGCAAGCGTCATAAGATTTATTGCACCCAGAAATACGATTGAAAGTCTTTTTGATGTACTCATTTTTTTACATACCCCTTCAGTTCTTTAAGGAAAATATCCATTTCGTCATCGCTGCCGATTGAAATTCTTACATAATTTTCAATTCTCGGCACGGAAAAATACCGAATATAAACATCTTTTGTTTTCAGATATTCAAACATATCTTTCATTGACATATCATCTTTTGTTGCAAAAATGAAATTGGCACAGGAGTCAAGCACTTTAAAACCCATTTCGCGCATTTCGGCAGTAACTCTTTCTCTTGTTGCAATAATTTTTTTGCAGGTTTCTTTAAAATAACGGTCATCAAGCATACTTGCTTTGCCCGCTTCAATCGAAACAGAATCCACTGTATAAGAATTATATGAATTTTTAACCGCTTCTAACACAGAAATTAAGGTTTCACTGCCGATAGCAAAGCCGATTCGCATTCCGGCAAGAGAACGCGATTTTGAAAAAGTATTTGTTATAAGCAGATTTTCATACTTTTTTATGAGCGGCACAGAGGAAACACCGCCGAAATCAACATATGCCTCATCTATGATTACAACACTGTCGCTGTTATATTCCATCAGTTTTTCAACAAAATCAAGTCCCTCACCAAGCGAGGTCGGCGCATTGGGGTTTGGGATAATTACACCGCCGTTCGGCTCTTTATAATCTTCAACATTTATTCTGAAATCGTCACCGACAGGATAATTTTTATAAGGAATATTAAAAAGAGAACACCATACGGGGTAAAAACTATATGTTAAATCGGGATAAACAACAGGAAGGTCGCTGTTAAAAAGCGCCTGAAAAGCCACTGCAATAACATCGTCGGAACCATTGCCGAGAAAAACATTTTTCACTTCAACGCCATAATAATCCGCAATCGCTTTTTTTAATGAAAAAGCATTTGCATCGGGATAGAGACGCAGATTTTTACTGCTGAAATTTTTCAGAACCTTCTCAACTTCGGGAGACGGAGGATAAGGATTTTCATTTGCATTTATTTTTACAATATTTTTATTTTTGCTTTGCTCACCGGGAACATAAGGATCTATTTTTCTTAAATTTTTCATCCATAATTTTTCCATACTTATCACCTAAGTGATATTTTAGCACAATAAAGTGCAACAGGCAACACTAAAATTGATGTCCATATTTTGACACAGCAAAATATTTAATATTGTTAAAACAAAAAAAATATGATAAAATCATAGCAAAGGATGTGAAAAAATGCCAAATATTTATCTTTATTTTATTATTGCACTTTCGGTTATAATCATTATAATGCTTATAATACTGCTTACAAAAAAGCCGAAAAGCGACAATTCCGCTGCTTTGCTGAATCAGAAAATGGATATAAATGCAAAGGCAACCGATGAAAAAATTGAAAAATTATCGGCACAGATGCATACTCTGACAAACAAAAACTACGAGCAGCAGATAAAACTGATTGAAACGCTTAACGAAAATGCCGACAAGCAAACCAAAATGGTTGGTGACGCAATCACGGCAATGCAGAAAAGCAATGAAGAAAAACTTGAGCAGATGCGCAGAACCGTAGACGAGAAACTTACCGAAACGCTCGGCAAAAGGCTTGATACTTCATTTAAAACCGTTTCTGAACAACTTTCAAATGTATACAAAAGCCTTGGCGAAATGAAAGAACTTTCTGCCGGGGTAACAACAAGCGTTACAGGTCTTAACCGCGTACTTACAAACGTTAAAAGCCGCGGAACATGGGCAGAGGTTCAACTCGGCAATATTCTTGACCAGACGATTCCCCATAATATGTACGAAACCAATGTGCAGACAAATCCGAAATATAACGGAAGAGTTGAATTTGCCGTTAAAATACCGAATCAGGAGAGCGGCGAATTTACATATCTGCCAATCGACTCTAAATTCCCTATGGAAGATTATGCAAGGCTTTCTGCCGCGTCCGATATAGCAGATGCCGAAGCGGTTGAAAAGGCAAAAAAAGCGCTTGAAACAAGAATAAAGGACGAGGCTAAACTGATTAAACAATACATCAGCGAACCCGAAACAACACCTTTTGCCATTATGTATCTTGCAACAGAAGGGCTTTATGCCGAAATTACCGCATCACGCACAGGTCTGTATGAAAAACTGCAGGCAGACGGCATTATGATTGCAGGCCCCTCAACCATTACCGCACTGCTCAATTCTCTTGCGATGGGATTCAGAACAATGGCAATTAACGAGAAAGCAAACGAAGTGTGGAAAGTTCTCGGTGCAGCAAAAGCACAGTATGATAAATTTGCAGTTCTGCTTGAAAAAGCAAGAAAAAAAGTTGATGAGGCAGGAAAAGTCCTTGACGAGGCTGACCACAGAAACAGCATTATCAAGAAAAATCTCAGAAAAGTTGAAACACTCGACAGCGGAGCATCAGACGATATTCTCGGCATAGAAGACGGAGAATAATACAAACAAAAAACAGCCCTTGTATCATCAACAAGGACTGTTTTTGATTTATTTAATTATTTTTTCAGCATATTCTGCATATGTTTATAGCATTTTCCGGAAAGTTCGGTCAGCTCTTCTGCATAATCGAGTGCCTCGCCGATTGCCGTGCAAAGCAGATTGTAGTTCTTATTGTTATACGCCTCCAGTTCAACACAGCACCCCTGCAGGACATGCAGCAGTTCCACTTTATCGGTCAGCATCTCCAGCCTGTCATCCAGTTGATTGTGCATTTTGAAAAATTCATGCAGATCCTTTCCATCAATGTCATACGAATACGTTTTTTCAGCCATTTTATGACCCCCTTAAAATAAAAAATGCGCAGCCGAAGCCACGCATAAAAAACGCACAACTCCAACTGTCGCCAAACAAACTTAAACAAACTCTTAGATAAGGTATGCTTAAATAGAGCATGCGTTTTTATCAGAAGATAAAAAAACATACTTCACCTAAAGAGTTCTTATAAAGTTTGCTTGGCGAAATTATTATATCACAAATTAACTATATTAGTCAATAGAAAAAGCCTTCCGCTAAGCGGAAGGCTTTTTCTGTAAAACAAATCAGGTATTATTATTTATCGTTTCATAATCCACATACTGCTGACCTGCCTGGGGCTCTTTTCCTGTTTTTGCAACAATAAGTTCACTTACTGTTACAACCTGATAGCCGTCTTCTATAAGAGCAGGAACAAGTTTTTCAACCGCATCAGCCGTTGTGGGATAAATCTCGTGCATAAGAATAATTGCGCCGTCATAAACATGGTCCATTGCAGCATCATAAATCGCTTTAGGATTTTTTGATTTCCAATCTTCCGTATCAACCGACCAGTAAGCAATCGGCATACCTTCTTTGCGGCATTCTTCCTGAATGGCTGAAGACATCATTCCGCCCGGACATCTGAAAATAGACGGTGCCTTTCCGCAGTACTGCTTTATTCTTTCGCTGGATTTGCAGATATCATTTGCGGTAACCTTTTTACCGTAGCGCTCATGTGTTAAAGTATGGTTTCCGATTTCACAGCCGATTTCAATTTCTTTTTTGAGCAGATAAGCGTTTGCGTCATTTACCCTTGAACCAACCATAAAGAAAGATGCCCTTGCGCCGTGTTTTTCAAGCGTATTTAAAATCCGCTCCGTGGCATTATTCTCGCCGGCATATGACGGGCCGTCATCAAAAGTAAGGGCAACCATCGGCTTGTCGGGATCAAGATTCTCGGGCATTACCACCTTTTCTTTTATGGCGGCATTATTTACATCGCTCCACTCGCCGTAAATCTTTTGACCGTCTAAAACAATATAAGACCTGCCCTTTGTAAAATAAACATCTTTTGGTGTTAAATCCTTAACACTTATCATATTTTTATCAGCACCCTCAAGTTCCTGCTGCTGATAATCTTTAAACTCCTGATCTTTTGAATACAGAATTTCATAACCCGCTGCATTTTTCTGAACAGTCCATTTTGCAAGCAAAATTCCCTCTTCTTCAGAGGAAGGAACAACATCAAGTTTTGCCGGCATGGAATAAACGGTTACAGGTTCTGACAAATCGCTGATATATTCCTTATTTCTGAATTCCCTGAAAGCCGCAATTTTTATTCTGTAAATTGAGCCGCCTTCGATTTCGTTTAAATCAAATTTGCAGTTATCACTGCCTTCAACATCCTTATATGCTTCAAATTCATTTGTTTCTTTATTCTCAACAAAAAGCCTGTAGCCATCTGCATTTTTAACTTTTTTCCAACATAAAGAAATTGTTGAATCCGTATTATCTGCCATTTTGAGATTTTCAACCTGTTTTAAATCTGTTGCATTCACAACGCCTAAAGATATGCCGCCGATAACAAGAATTAAAACGATTGCGAGACAGGTTAATACTTTTATTTTTTTTACCAAAGAAGTCACCTCTTTTTACACCTTAGTTTAAATATATCACTTAAAATGTTAAAAATCAATAACAAAAATTAAAAAAGAGTTACAGCAGAAAATATTAGTCATTTTAACTATATTTTTACCGAAAATTTCTATCCCTTTTTTGCACAATTAAATGTTGACCCTCTGATAACTTAGTGTTATTATATTACAGGTTTATTAATAGGTATTAATTTAATAAATTATAATCATATTTAATTTAGGTGGATTTTTAACGAATTCACTGCAAGGAGGTTGGTTTAATGGAAACCCTTATAATCGTTCTGATTGGTTTGCCGTTTTTCAGTGCCTTGCTTTTGAGCATTGCAAAAAACAACTTAATCAGACAAATTGTGACCTATGCAAGCAGTATTGCCGTTATAGGTCTCGCCATAACCTTCGCGGTTAAGTATTTTACGGCAGATTCAACATCACTGTTCTTTTTCACGCAAACGCATTACGTTGATTACGCAATGATTGCAGTGGAAGCATTTCTGATGATACTTGTAACCGTGCTTAGTTTTAAATACAAGCAATATTATGCTGCCGCACTTTCCATTGTGCAGACCGTTCTGATGTTCTGGTATGAACTCAGTGGAACTGCACCTGAACATACAGCCGGCAAAATGTACATTGACCAACTCACCGTAATTATGGTTCTCATCATTGCCGTAATCGGAACGCTGATTACCGTTTACGCCTGCGGTTACATGAAAGATTACCATAATCACCATACCGAATTCACCGACAGAAGAAGATATTTCTTTTCTCTTCTCTATGTATTTCTTGGTGCCATGTTCGGCCTTGTTCTTTCAAACAGCCTCATATGGATGTATTTCTTCTGGGAAATCACCAGTGTTGTATCCTTCCTGCTTATCGGCTATACAAGAACGGAAGAAGCAATTCACAACTGTTTCAGAGCATTATGGATGAATCTTCTCGGCGGATGCGGTTTTGCAGCCGGAATTGTATGGGCAGGTATGAAGTTCAATGTGGGCGATTTGAGCGAACTCATCAGTATGAATGGTTTTGTAATTGTTGTGCCCGTAATTTTACTTTCTTTTGCGGCACTCACCAAAAGCGCTCAGTTGCCATTCTCAAAATGGCTTCTCGGTGCAATGGTGGCACCTACCCCGTCATCGGCACTTCTTCACAGTGCCACAATGGTAAAGGCAGGTGTATATCTGCTGCTTCGTCTTGCACCTGTTCTTACAGGAACATATGCCGGATATATGGTAAGCCTTGTCGGCGGGTTCACATTCCTGATTATGTCCATGCTTGCAATCACAGTAAGCGACGGTAAAAAGGTTCTTGCTTATTCAACCATATCAAACCTTGGTCTTATCACCGCCTGTGCCGGTATCGGTGCGGTTGAAACAGTATGGGCGGGCATATTCCTCCTCATTTTCCACGCAGTTTCAAAATCGCTCCTTTTCCAGACTGTCGGTGCAATAGAAAACTCAACCGGTTCAAGAGATATCGAAACCATGCACGGTCTTGTTCGCCGTCATCCTTATCTTGCATGGACACTTGTTATCGGTATTGCAGGAATGTTCCTTGCACCTTTCGGTATGCTCATTTCAAAATGGGCTGCGCTTAAAGCATTTATTGATAACGGGTCTGTTATCCTTGTTCTTTTTGTATGCTTCGGCAGTGCAACAACCGTTTTCTACTGGATGAAATGGATTGCAACCGTTCTTGCATCAAAAACAAACGATGTTAAGGCAAAAAATACAACTTCTGCAAATCAGTGGATTTCAATTTTAATACACTCTGTATTTATGATTGCACTCTGCTTTGTATTCCCGTTTATTTCAAAACAAGTTATTGTTCCGTATATCGACACGGTATATTCAAGTGCAACAGAAGTTATTTCACAGGATAATATCATTATTATGATGATAATGATTGTTCTTATATTTGTTGTTCCTGTTATTTCATGGATGACAGCAAGACACACCAAATATCAAAAAGTTGACCGCTACATCAACGGCGTAAACGCAGGCGATCAGATGAACTATATTGACTCTATGGGCGAAAAGAAAAGATTTTTCCTTGCCAACTGGTATCTTGAAAATTACTTCGGCGAGAAAAAACTTTATCTTGTTTCTGTTGTAGGCTCAATTCTTCTTATTGTTTCACTGATAGTTATGGCAGTAGGAGGTGCATTCTGATGAGCAGTACAGTAATGATTATTCTTTGCATAGTCGGATACATAATTTTGGCTCCGATTATCGGCGGCCTTACTTCGGGTGTTGACCGTAAAATTTCGGCGCGTATGCAGGGCAGACAGGGTCCCCCTCTTTTTCAGCCGTTTTACGATGTAATAAAACTTCTGAAAAAAGAAACCGTTGTTGTAAACCATGTTCAGATTTTTTATCTTGCGGTTTTCCTTGTTTTTGTAATATTTACAGGATGCCTGTTCTTCGGCGGTTTTGACCTTCTGCTTGTTTTCTTTGCTCTTACAACCGCAAACCTTTTCCTTATTCTTGCGGCAACAAGCAGCCATTCACCTTATGCCCATATGGGTGCAAACCGTGAAATGATGCAGATGCTTGCATATGAGCCTATGGTTCTGCTTACAGCAGTAGGTTTCTATCTTGCAATGGATACTTTCAAAGTAAGAGAAATTGTTCAGAGCAATGATATTCCTGCAATAATTAAACTGCCCGGCGTTTTTGTAGGATTTGTTTTTATCCTTACAATCAAACTCAGAAAACATCCGTTTGACCTTGCAACAAGCCACCATGCTCACCAGGAGATGGTAAAGGGCATTACAACAGAATTTTCAGGCGAAATGTTTGCAATAGTTGAAATTGCACACTGGTATGAAAATGTTTTCTTAATGGGTGTTATCGGCCTTTTCTTTATAAACGCAAACCCATGGACCGCTCTTGCCGCTTTCGTAGGAATTGCAGTTACTTACAGCATTCTTATTCTTGTTGACAACACAAATGCCAGAGTTAAATGGCAGACAATGTTTAAAAACACATGGATAACAACCGTAATTATCGGTGCATTAAACGTATTTATTCTTGAAGTATTCACAAAGGGGGTTAAATAATGGCAGATATTACAAAATCACCATGGATTATGCATTACGACGGAACAAGTTGTAACGGCTGTGATATTGAAGTTCTTGCTTGTTTAACTCCGGTTTACGACGTTGAAAGATTCGGAGTTATTAACACAGGAAACCCGAAACATGCAGATATTCTTCTGATTACAGGTTCGGTAAACGAACAGAATAAGGATGTTGTTAAACAGATTTACGAGCAGATGACAGAACCGAAAGTTGTTTGCGCCGTAGGCATATGCGCCTGCAACGGCGGTGTGTTCAAAGACTGCTACAATATACTCGGCGGCGTTGACAAGGTTATTCCTGTTGACATATATGTTCCGGGATGTGCCGCAAGACCTGAAGCAATTATTGACGGTGTTGTAAAATCGCTGGCACTTCTCAAAGAAAAAAGCAAAAAATTAAAGGAGGGTAAAAAATGAGAGAACAATACACATTGGAAACAGTTGATTTGCCTACCCTTTATAACATAGTTCTTGAAAAACAGAGAGCGGGCTACCGCCTTGCACAGATTTGTGCAACAGCATTTGAGGGCTATAACGAAGTAATTTACTCTGTAGTTGACGGCTACAAATTTGAAAACTATAAAATCATTGTTCCTATTGATACTGAAATCAATACAATTTCAGACTTCTATCCTTCGGCAATGCTTTATGAAAACGAAATGAAAGAACTGTTCGGTGTAAAAATCAAATCAATCAATCCGGACTATAATGACAAACTTTACAGAATTGCGGTTAAAACGCCTTTTAAAAAGGAAGTTAAAGATGCAGTTAAAGTTGTAAAAAAAGAAGAGGAGGCTGAATAATATGGGTGAAAGATCTGTTGTTCCTTTCGGTCCTCAGCATCCTGTTCTTCCCGAGCCAATTCACCTTGATCTTGTGCTTGAAGATGAAAAGGTTATAGAAGCAATTCCGTCTATCGGATTTGTTCACAGAGGACTTGAAGGACTTGCTGAAAAAAGAGATTTTAACGACTATCAATATGTTATAGAAAGAATATGCGGAATCTGCTCATTCAAACACGGCATGTGCTACTGCGAAGCACTTGAAAGCATTTTTGATGCAGAAGTGCCTGAAAGAGCGCAGTTTCTCAGAACCATCTGGGGTGAAATGAGCCGTATTCATTCTCATCTCCTCTGGCTCGGTCTGCTTGCCGATGCTTTTGGATTTGATGCACTGTTTATGCAGTGCTGGAGAATGAGAGAAAAAGTTCTTGATATGTTTGAAACCTCCACCGGCGGAAGAGTTATTTTTTCAGTCAATAAAGTCGGCGGTGTGTTAAGAGATATGGATTCTTCCATGCTCAAACAGTTTGTTGACATATTAGGCGGCATGGAAAAAGATTTAAAAAAACTTACAAAAACTTTTCTTACCGACTACACGGTTCAGACAAGACTCAGAGGCGTAGGAATTCTTACCAAAGAAGATGCTGTTCGCCTTGGCGCTGTAGGTCCTATGGCAAGAGCATCGGGAATTGAAATTGATACACGTAAAACAGGATACGAAGCATACGGCAAAATTGACTTTGAAATTATAACATCAGATGAATGTGACGGTTACAGCAGATGCGCCGTTCGTATCGGTGAACTTTTCCAGTCAATTCATATCATTCGCCAACTTGTTGACAAGATACCTGACGGTCCTATAGCAACCGCAATAAAAGGAAACCCCGACGGCGAAGCATTTGTAAGAGTTGAACAGCCGAGAGGCGAGGCTATATATTACGCAAAAGCAAACGGAACAAAATTCCTTGAAAGATTCAGAGTGCGCACCCCAACATTTACAAATATTGAATCTCTTATTCATATTCTTCCGGGGTCGGAACTTGCTGATGTTCCGCTTCAGATTCTGACGATTGACCCTTGCATCAGCTGCACAGAAAGATAGGAGGTAATGATTATGGGAATTATGGACTTTTCCAAAACAGCACTAAAAAATCTGTTTTCAAAACCAGCAACCTCAAAATATCCTTTTGAACCGAGAGAATATCCCGAAAGAAGCAGAGGCCATGTTGAAATAGATATTGACAACTGCATCATGTGCGGCATATGTTCGCGCAAATGCATGTCAGGCGCTATAACAGTAGACAGAAACAATAAAACATGGTCGATTGAAAGAATGGGTTGTGTTCAGTGCTCGGCATGTGTAAATGCCTGCCCTAAAAAATGTCTCACGATGGCAGCCGGCTACACCGAACCTTCAACAGAAAAAACTGTTGATACATACAATCAGCCTATTCCCGAAACCAAACCCGGCAAAATTGTTAACGATATAGAAAAATGTATACTTTGCGGTCTTTGTGCAAGAAAATGCCCGCAGGAATGTATTACGGTTGACAGAAAAGAGGCAAAAACATGGTCTATTGACCGTGACAAGTGTGTTCAGTGCGGCGCATGCATAGATGCCTGTCTCAAATTCAAGGCACTCAGCACAGCAGATGATGACGGTGAAAAAGGAATTGTAACAATTCATAAGGAGTAATCCTGTATGACAAGAAAATTAACCTTTAACGGCATTGTTCAGGGCATCGGATTCAGACCCGCTGCCCTCGCCGTTGCAACAGACCTTAAACTGACAGGTCAGGTTAAAAATTCAGGCGGAAGCGCCATGATAATAATCAGCGGAAACACCCGGGCGTTGGACGAATTTGTCCGACGCCTTATTGCCATGTTTGATATTAAAAGTTATAATGATGAGGTCATTGAAGAAATAAACTTCAGCGATTTTAAAATCGTTACTTCCGACAGAGATGGCGAAACTGCCTTTATAACACCCGATCTTGCAACCTGCAAAGAATGTGAAAAGGAACTTCGCAGCAAAGCAAACCGCAGATATTCCCATCCTTTTATAAGTTGTGTAAACTGCGGACCGAGATATTCAATCATTCATTCCCTGCCGTATGACAGGGAGAACATTACAATGTCGGTTTTTCCGTTTTGCGGCGAATGCAAAAAAGAATATACCGAAACATACAACAGACGCTGCCACGCTCAGACTATTGCCTGCAATGAATGCGGACCGCAGACAAATATTGATATCCGCGAGGCAGTTGAGATTCTTGAAAGCGGAAAAATTCTGGCAATCAAAGATATAGGCGGTTATCATCTTGCCTGCAGAACAGATAAGATACACGCTGTTAATGAAATAAGAAAAATCAAAGGCAGAGAAACAAAACCCTTCGCCGTTATGTTTTCCGATATTTCACAAATAAAAGAATACTGCGAAGTAAATGATAAAGAGGAAGAACTGCTTCTTTCCCCTGCCCGCCCCATTGTTCTGCTGAAAAAAATAAAAGATTTTGATAATGCAGTATGTGCCGGAAGCAGTTGCATAGGTGCGTTTCTTCCTTGCAATCCAATTCAGATAATGATTCTTGACAGAGTTTCGCCGCTTGTTATGACAAGTGCAAACCTGAGCGGTGAACCTATTATTACCGACGATGAGGAAGTTAAAAAATTCGGTGTTAAAATACTATCTCACAACAGAAAAATTCTCACACCTCTTGACGACAGTGTAGTGCGCGTTGTCTGCGGCAGAACTCAATTTATCCGCAGAGCAAGAGGATATGTACCTCTTGCCATAGATATAGACAAAATGGCAAAAAAAGATACACTGTGCCTTGGCGGAGATTTAAAAGCCGTATTTGGTTTTCACCACGATAAATATGTATTTCTCAGCCAGTATTTCGGCGATTTGGAAAACACATCTGTTTTTGAATGCTATAGAAAAAACATTGAACGTTTTAAAAATCTGCACAGTTTTAAAACGGAAAAAATTATTTCAGATGCCCACCCGAATTATTTCTCGTCAAATATATTCAGTAATGATTTAACGATTCAGCATCACAAGGCTCATATTGCATCGGTTATTGCGGAACACAAAATAAATGAAAAAGTTCTGGGCTTTGCATTTGACGGTACGGGTTACGGCGACGACGGAGCAATCTGGGGCGGAGAAACAATACTGTTTGACGGCAGAAATTTTGAAAGATGCGAACATCTTGAATACACAAAGATGCCTGCATCAGACGAAATTGCAAAAAACGCCGACTATGCTCTTGCTTGCTATCTGGGCGGCAATGAACTGATTGAAAAGGCGGTTAACGCCAATATAAACACTGTTCATTCTTCAAGTATGGGGCGGCTTATTGACGCAGTCTGTGCCTTACTTGATATTAAGCATTATAACACTTATGAAGGTGAATGCGCCGCTTCACTTGAAGAAGCAGCCGAAAGGGCCGAAACAGCGTATGACCTTACCGTTTCACTTAATCCTAAGAATATACTGAGTGAAATTAATTCCGCTAAAAACAAAACAAGCAAAGAAAGTCTCGCACTTGGTTTTCATATTATGATTTGCAAACTGATTTTGCAGATATCTCTGAAATATAGAAAACAACTTGGCATTACCGATATTGCGTTGAGCGGCGGAGTTTTTAACAACAGAATTATCACATCAAATTCAATAAAACTCCTTGAAGAAAACGGATTCAGAGTTTATATTAACGAAAAAGTTCCCTGCGGCGATGGCGGCATCGCACTGGGACAGGCTTATATATCAGCAATTACGGAGGAATAAAAATGTGTGTTGCAGCACCCGGCAGAGTTATTGAAATAAAGAATAACACGGCTGTCATTGATTACAACGGAAATAAAGTAAATGCCGACAAAGGCATAGTTGATACAAAAATCGGCGACTGGGTTCTTGTTCATGCCGGGCTTATTATTCAGGTTCTGCCTGAAGATGAGGCAAAAAATATGCTTGATATTTTTGAAGAACTTGAAAATCTGTAAGGTGACAATATGGATATTAAGAATATAACAAAATATTTAAGCGAATATAACGGAGATAACATTACTTTTATGGAGGTCTGCGGAACGCATACCGCCGCCATAAGCGAAAACGGTATACCGTCAATCCTCAGCAGCAAGATAAAACTGATAAGCGGTCCGGGCTGCCCTGTATGTGTAACAGTTGCAAGTTATATTGACAAACTATGTGAACTGTCACTTCAGCCCGATACCTGTGTGGTAACCTTTGGCGATATGATAAGAGTTCCCGGAACAGAACTTGCTCTTCAGGATACCAAATCAATGGGCGGTGATGTCAGGATGGTTTACTCACCGTTTGAGATAATTGATATCGCAAAAAAAGAAGAAGAAAAAACATTTATTTTTGCTGCAGTCGGCTTTGAAACAACAACGCCGATTTATGCTGTTCTTCTTGAAAAAATCATCAGTGAAAAAATCGGTAATATAAAATTTCTTACAGCATTAAAAACCATGCCCGCCGCTATTGAAACGCTGTGTGAAAGCGGAGAAAAAATTGACGGATTTATTGCACCCGGTCATGTCAGCGTCATAACAGGAGCATATATTTTTAAACCTCTTGCAGAAAAATACCGCCTCCCCTTTGTTGTAAGCGGATTCAGGGGTGAAGAACTGCTTGCATCAATTTATGCCCTTACAAAACTGAAAGGAAAGGGTCAGGTTCTGAATTTATACAAATCTGCCGTTACTGACAGCGGAAATAAAACTGCAAAAAAAACTGTAAATAAATATTTTGAAGTCTGCGGTGCAGCATGGCGCGGACTGGGATATATAAATAACTCCGGTATGGCTCTCAAAAAAGAATATGAAAAATATGATGCCGGCAGCAGAAATCTTACAGAAGACCGTGCAAAAAACAAAGGATGCATCTGCGGCAAAGTTATTACGGGGCTCAAATCTCCGAATGAATGCAGACTGTTCGGAAAAATATGCACACCCGAAAATCCCCAGGGAGCCTGTATGGTGTCAAACGAAGGCTCCTGCTTTCATTATTATATCAACAACCGTAAATCATAAATTTAATTAATCAGCGAGGACAGAATATGAAGATTACACTTGCTCACGGAAGCGGCGGAAAATCAACAAGCGAACTTATAGACAAAGTTTTTGCAAAATATTTTTCCAATCCTATCCTTAATATGATGGAAGACAGTGCCGTTGTTGACGGTTATCCAAAAATTGCCGTAACAACCGACTCTTTTGTTGTTACGCCCCTTGTGTTTAAAGGCGGAAATATCGGCAGGCTCTGTGTCTGCGGAACAGTTAATGATCTTCTTATGCGCGGCGCAGTGCCTAAATACATTACAACTGCATTTATCATTGAAGAGGGTGCGGATACCGATATACTTGAACTTATCGCAAAATCAATTTCACAGACGGCAGAAGAAGCCGGTGTAACCGTCATCTGCGGAGACACAAAAGTAATTGAGGGCAGCGGAGGAATTTATATAAACACAACCGGCGTCGGCTTTGTAAAGGAAAGCACCGATATTGTTTCAACCAATCTGCGAAACGGAGATGCTGTTGTTGTAAGCGGAAATTTGGGCGATCATCATGCAGCAATTCTTTCGGCACGAATGAATATTGAAAACAATATAAAATCAGATAATGCCCCTCTTGGTAAAATGGTTTCAAAAATGCTGAAGGCAGGAATTGAAATTCACTGTATGCGAGATGTTACAAGAGGCGGACTCGGCACTGTTCTCAACGAACTTGCCGCCGCCTCAAAAGTAAATATTGAACTTGATGAAGAAAAAATACCTGTTGATGAGGAAGTAAAAGCATTTTCAAAAATACTTGGTCTTGACATATTCCATATGGGAAATGAGGGTAAACTTGTTGCTGTTATGCCGATGGAACAGGCTGAAACCGCGGTTAAAATAATAAAAAAATGCCGATACGGTGAAAATGCCGCCATTATAGGTAAAGTTAAATCGGGTTCAGGGGTTACACTTTTAACCAAAATTGGAGGAAAAAGGACGATAAATGTCCTTTTTGGAGAGGGACTTCCGCGAATATGTTAAATAAATAACTAATATGCAAGGTCGTTTTTTGTGCAAACACAATAAAATTGATAAAAAATTATCAATTTTATTGTGTTTTTTTATCTTATATGATATAATTTCTTCACTCATTCTAAAAATAAAAAAGAGAGGTATGAATATGGAAATTCTTGCTTTTGAAGGAACACCCGAGCAGGAAGAAATGCTCAGAGAAGTTTTTGAAAAAAACAAAGATGTTCCCGGTAAAATGATGCCTATTCTTCAGGAAGCACAGGAAATATACGGCTACTTACCCATCGAGGTTCTGCGTATGATTGCTGATGCTCTTGATGTTTCCCTTTCAGAGGTTTACGGCGTTGCAACTTTCTACAGTCAGTTCAGCCTTACACCAAAAGGTGAAAATAAAATTTCCGTATGTCTCGGAACTGCCTGTTACGTTAAGGGTTCCGACAAAGTTCTTGAAGCCATCGAGAACAAACTCGGTATCAAAAGCGGTGAATGCACTCCGGACAGAAAATTCAGCATTGACTCCTGCCGCTGCGTAGGCGCATGCGGACTTGCACCTGTTATTATGATAGGTGACGAGGTGTACGGTAAACTTACACCGGATGATGTTGACAAAATTCTTGACAGTTATATAAACGACGGAGGTGAGACTGAATGAAAATCACATCAGTTGAACAGTTAAATGACCTGCGTGCAAAAAAGCACGACTTAGTCACTGTTAGAAAAATTGTTGCAAGCGAAGGCGAAAAACTTGCCGCTGCAACAGGATACAGAAAACAGGTTCTCGTTTGCGGAGGTACAGGCTGTACTTCTTCAGGTTCAAAAAAGGTTATAGAAAAACTGGAAGAAGAACTTAAAAACAACAATCTTGACGATGTTCTTGTAATAAAAACAGGTTGCTTCGGTCTCTGCTCATTGGGCCCGATTATGATTGTTTATCCTGAAGGTTCTTTCTATTCTCAGGTAACTCCGAACGAAATACCTGAAATTGTATCAACTCACCTTGTACCGGGCGGTGAACCGGTTAAGAAATATCTCTATGCCGAAACGGTACATACTGACGGTTCTACAATCCCGCTTTCCGAAACTGCTTTCTATAAAAAGCAGATGCGTATCGCCCTCAGAAACTGCGGCGTAATTGACCCTGAAGATATTGAAGAGGCAATCGCTGTTGATGCATATCAGGCTCTTGCTAAAGTTCTTACAACTATGAAACCTCAGAAAGTTGTTGATGAACTTCTTCGTGCGGGTCTCAGAGGTCGCGGAGGCGCCGGCTTCCCTACCGGAAGAAAATGGTCCTTTGCAATGGCACAGGATAACGAAACAAAATATGTCTGCTGCAATGCCGACGAAGGTGACCCGGGTGCATTTATGGACCGAAGCGTTCTTGAAGGTGACCCTCACTCATTAATTGAGGCTATGGCAATAGCCGGTTACACAATCGGTTCAAAACAGGGTTATGTTTATGTTCGTGCAGAATATCCTATCGCGGTTGAAAGACTTAAAATTGCAATCAATCAGGCTAAGGAATACGGCCTTTTAGGCAAAAACATTCTCGGAACTGATTTTGAATTTGACATTGAAATCAGACTCGGTGCAGGAGCATTTGTCTGCGGTGAGGAAACTGCTCTTATGACCTCAATCGAAGGCCACAGAGGCGAACCCCGCCCAAGACCGCCGTTCCCTGCTATCAAAGGTCTTTTCGGAAAACCGACTATTTTAAACAATGTTGAAACTTATGCAAATATTGCACCTATTATCAACAAAGGTGCCGACTGGTATTCATCAATAGGCACCGAAAATTCAAAGGGTACAAAAGTATTTGCTCTCGGCGGAAAAATAAACAACGTAGGTCTTGTTGAAGTTCCTATGGGAACCACTATCCGTGAAATCGTTGAAGAAATCGGCGGTGGTATTCCAAACGGCAAAAAATTCAAGGCCGCTCAGACAGGCGGACCTTCAGGCGGATGTATCTCTGCTGAATATCTTGATGTTCCTATCGACTATGATAACCTTGTTCAGATTGGTTCAATGATGGGTTCAGGCGGTATGATTATTCTTGATGAAGACACCTGTATGGTAGACATTTCAAAATTCTATCTTGAATTCACCGTTGATGAATCCTGCGGCAAATGCACACCGTGCCGTATCGGAACAAAGAAATTGCTTGATTACCTTACTCTTATTACCGAAGGTAAGGCAACGATGGAAGATCTTGATAAAATTCAGGAACTTGCAAATCACATGAAGAATTCTTCTCTCTGCGCATTGGGTCAGACTGCGGCTAACCCGATTCTTTCCACAATGAATGCATTCGGAGACGAATATATTGCACATATTAAGAATAAACACTGTCCTGCCGGTGTCTGCAAGGCTTTGCTTTCATTCACCATTGATCCGGAAAAATGTAAGGGCTGTACTCTTTGTGCGCGTCAGTGTCCTGTCGGAGCAATCACAGGAAACGTTAAACAGCCTCATGTTATTGATGCTGACAAATGTATTAAGTGCGGTTTGTGTATGAGCAACTGTCACTTCAATGCAATAGAGAAGAAATAAGGAGGGAATAAAAATGGTAAACTTAAAAATTAACGGTATTCCCGTACAGGCAGAAGAGGGTTCAACAATTATTGAAGCCGCAAGACTTGCCGGAATAGATATTCCTTCTCTCTGCTATCTTAAAGATATTAACTGCATCGGTGCCTGCCGTGTTTGCGTTGTTGAGGTAAAGGGTGCAAAAAGCCTTGTTGCTTCTTGTGTTTATCCCGTTGCAGAAGGTCTTGAAGTTTGGACAAACACCCCGAAAGTTCGTGCCTCAAGAAGAACCACTCTTGAACTGCTCCTTTCAGAGCACCATAAAAAATGCCTTTCATGCGTTCGTTCAAACCGCTGTGAACTTCAGAAACTCTGTAAAGACTATGGTGTTGATGAAGACAGATTCCCATCAACAGACGAACTTGTACCTGTTGATTTAACATCCCCTTATATTGTAAGAGATAACAACAAGTGTATCCACTGTATGAGATGCGTTGCAGCCTGCAGCAATCAGAATATAGGTGTTATCGGTCCTCGTCAGAGAGGATTCAAAAAGACAATCGGCTGTGCTTATGACAAGCCGCTCAACGAAGTTTCCTGCGTTGGCTGCGGCCAGTGCGTTGTTGCCTGCCCCGTAGGTGCACTTTATGAAAAAACAAATGTGCCTGATGTCTGGGAGGCTATTGCCAATCCCGATAAGAAAGTTGTATTTTTCACTGCTCCTGCAATCCGTGCAACTCTCGGCGAAGAATTTGATCTTCCAATCGGAACAAATGTTGAAAAGAAACTTCCTGCTGCCATCAGAAGACTCGGTGCAGATGCATGCTTTGATATGGATGTGACTGCCGATCTTACAATTATGGAAGAAGCAGCAGAACTTGTTGACAGAATTAAAGAAGGCAAAACACTGCCGATGTTTACATCATGCTGCCCGGGATGGGTTAAATATGCAGAGCATTATTATCCCGAACTCCTGCCAAATCTTTCAAGTTGCAAATCGCCGCAGGGTATGTTTGGTGCCTTGTTAAAATCATATTACTGTGAAAGAAACGGAATTGATCCTGAAAATCTCTTTGTTGTATCTGTTATTCCTTGTACCGCAAAGAAATTTGAAGTTACAAGACCGGCTCTCATGGGCGATGTTGATGTTGCTCTTACCACACGCGAACTCGGTCAGATGATAAGCGGAGCAGCCATTAACTTCAACAATCTCCCTGATGAAGAATTTGACTCTCCGTTTGAAACCGCATCAGGTGCCGGCGCAATCTTCGGCGCAACCGGCGGCGTTATGGAGGCTGCACTTCGTACTGCAGCAGTAATGCTTGACGGAAGTTTTGAAAAAACCGACTTTGAAGAAGTGCGCGGTATTGATGGTATACGCGAGGCTACCTATAATGTAGCAGGAACAGAAATTAAAGTTGCTGTTACATCCGGACTTAAGAATGCATCAAAACTCTGTGATATGGTCAAAAACGGCACTTCACCATACCAGTTCATAGAAATTATGGCTTGCCCGGGCGGCTGTATTAACGGCGGCGGACAGCCTGTTCAGAACGATGCAATAAGAAACACAGTTGATATTAAAGGTCTTCGTGCAAAAGCACTTTATGACCAGGATGCTAATATGGATTTAAGAAAATCTCATGACTCTCCTGTTATAAAGAAACTCTACGACGAATTCCTTGGTGAACCTAACAGCAAAAAGGCACACCACCTGCTTCACACAACATACAGAGAAAGAAGCAAGTATTAATATAACTGCATAATAAAACAAAAAACTGCACAGTTCTATAAAACTGTGCAGTTTTCTTTTATAAGACAAAATAGAAAGAACTGTTTCAGCCTGCACCGAAACAGTTCTTTTTATTAATGATTCATTTATTTGTCAAGAGCAAGGTAAAGGGAATCTGTGTCAATATTTGTGTTATCAACATACCATGTATTACCAATCTGAACAACATATAATTCCTGAGTTGCCACTACAGTTCCATCTGCAGTCGTAACATCAACAACGCACTTTGCAACAGCAGTTATACTTTCAGAATTATCAAGATTTGCAACAGAATCAATCATACTTGATCTTGTATTGATTTTTTCAGTTGTTTTAATGAAAAGTATTTTCTTTTCCTTTTCTGTATCCTGAAGGTTAAACTTATCCGCCTTAGCCTCACCCATCTGTGAAACAGGTGTAATTCTCTCCTTATAAGCAGCGATATACTGCGTTAAATCATCATCAGTAAGTTCTTCACAACTCTTAACTGTTGTTGTAAATGTGTAATCCTCGCCGAACATTTCCTGATAAATGCCGGTTGAAGCCTCCTGAACAACGGTTTTATCATCGGCACCGAGAACTTCTTCTGTTCCTGTAAGACTCTGTCCGTAAGAAAGAACATTCGCCTCAAATGCGCCGAACATATACTCGGTATCCATATAATCATCGCCGTAAACTTCTTTTCTTACTTCAACAAGTTTTGCAAAATATTTGTCAAACACATTGTCATAATCATCAAAACCATAAGTTTTAAGAAGTTCAACATAATAATCATACATTGTGCCGTAAACCTTATCAATAGCGGCAGCCTCTTCTTCATTACCTGTGCCGACAAATTCGGCCTTGGCAACATCATCACCGTCATTTACATAAGGCGCCATATATGCGGCTCTGATAAAATCACCGTATTTCTGATTTTTAGCAACAAGTGAATTTTTATAAGCATTATAACCATCACCGTTTTGAACAATCGTGTCAACATAAACTGCTGCAACTTTTTCAGCATCAAAACCGTTATATCTTGCTGTGTAAGCAAAAATCGTAATAACAACTAACAAAGCAGCAACAATTACGCCTGATACAACTGCATAAAGACCTGCTTTAAATTCTTTTTTAGCCATATCTAACCCCTCCTTATTCTGCTACATCTGCATCTGCAGAATCATCGGATTCGGTTTCCTGCATTTGAGATGCTCTCTTTTCAGCAAGGGCAGCAGTGATTCTTTCTTTCTTTTCGCCGACCATATCATAGAAGAAAATCGGAACAGCCTGAAGAAGAACAAAGATTGCAGGAATAATTGTATAAATTGCAAGGAATTTTGACAGTGTATCGTCTGTCTGTGTTGCATATGCAATGTTAGGATCTTTAGAAATTGCATAACCTGACCATGTATACACAAGGAATGGTCCAAGGTACTTTGTGAATGCAGATGCAATTTTTGAGAAAAGACCATAACCGGCATAAGCAAGACCTTCCTGTCTCTTGCCTGTCTTATATTCCATTTCATCAACGCAATCGGCAATCATAATATTAGGCGTAACATTTGTGTTACCATGCTGCAAACCGCAGAAGAAGTTGAGGATAAGGAACGGAACAACAAGTGTTGAGTTAAATCCTACAACCTTGGAAACGATAAACAGAATTGCAAGAGATGATGCACCGTAAATACAGAAAATAATAAATGTCTGTTTTGTTGAGAACTTTTTAAGAACCTTCTTAACAATAAGCATACCTACTGCAGTACCTATACCCATTGGAAGCATAAGTGCAAGTTTAAGTCCTTTTGAACCGAGAAGGTAAATTGCTATGTAAAGAGAAACCGTTCCGTATACGCCTCTGCCGAAACCGGCTACTTTTGTAAGCGATACCATAAGAAGGTTTTTGTTTGTAAATACAAGTTTGATTGACTCTGCAAGAGAAACCTTTTCAGATGTGTAAGGAACACGTTCTTTGTTATTTGCAAAGAAAATCATTACAAAAATAATCATACCCAGGGCACATATTGCTGTTGAAACAATAAGGTCAAGACCCTGACCTTCAGCATTTTTAAACTGCTGACTGCCCATGAGAGCCTTCATAACTGCACCGACAACAATAATAACCACCTGACCGCCTGACTGTCCGACAGAACGAAGGAATGACGCGATTGAAATAGCATCGCCTCGTTCTTCAGGATTCGGCGAACAAAGAGCGCCGAAACAGTTTGACGGAGATTCAACCGCACATGAAACAGCGGTATAAAGAGCATAGATAATAAACATCCATACTGATGCAATGGTTAAACTTTTTGTGCTTGGAGCAACAAATACCAAAAGCGAAATAATTGCAAGAGGAATTGCGCCGAAACCTACCCAAGGTTTAACCTTGCCGAGTCTTGTTTTTGTTCGGTCAACAAGAATACCGATAACAAGTTCACAAATAGCACCAACAAAACCTGCAACGCCAAATACCATCGGAACAATATTTGCAAGTTGTGCAGGATCAATACCTGTGCCCTTGAATGCGAAGTCTGCGAAGAATGTGGTAGTATAGTCCGGCATCCAGCCCGTTAACAACGCAACGCCGAAAAGACCTATACCGAATGTTAGGATCTCAGACTTCTTCATGTACTTTTTTTGTTCTTTAACTTCAGTAGCCATAAAGAAACCCCTTTTCAGAAAAATTTTTCGTTTTATTATATCATCTTTATATTAATAAGACAATAGAATTTAACTTTTATTTAACATAAAATTAATATTTTATGCATTTTTGTTTTATTGACTGTTTTTCCGATACGAAAATAATTGATTTTATATATGAATAAACACATCATAAATAAAGAAGAGCAAATAATGCTTTTCAGATTTATCATCTGTTTCATTTCTACAGGAATAACATCTGAAAAATCAGCATACAACTCCTTGTATAGATTTTTAACAGATTGTAAATTCAATATGCCTTAAATCACAATATATTGAATTTTTGGTCGAAATATGGTATAATATAGACACTATATATAGGAAAAGTATTAACGGAGGTGATTTCAATGGCTGAAAACACAATGTTCATAATTTGGGCAGCGGCAATCATTTTATTCGGAGTACTCGAAGCAATTACCGCCCAACTTGTTTCAATATGGTTTGTTATCGGTGCGATTGCAGCACTTATCGCGGCATTCTGCGGTGCAAATCTGACTGTTCAGGTAATTGTTTTTACCGCGGTTACAATTTTGGCTCTTGCTATCACAAGGCCTCTTGTAAAAAAATATGTCAGTCCCAAAAGAGAAAGAACAAATGCAGACAGGGTTTTAGGTCAGACAGGAGTTGTTATTGAAGAAATAAACAATTTAAATGCAACCGGTCAGGTCAAAGTCGACGGAAAAATATGGACTGCACGTTCTCAGGATAACAGCATAATCCCGATTGATTCGCAAATAACAATCAAAGAAATATCGGGAGTAAAACTCATCGTTTCACAATAAAATTATACAACAAATTTAAAGGAGAAAAATTATGCCCGTACTTTATATTGCTATTGCAGTTATATTTATTGCAATTATCGCACTGATACTTTCAAGCATCAGAATTGTTCCGCAGTCAAAAGCATATGTTGTTGAAAGACTCGGTTCATACTACAAAACATGGAATACCGATTTGCACTTGAAAATTCCTTTTATTGACAGAATTGCAAAAATCGTTTCATTAAAAGAGCAGGTTGTTGATTTCAAGCCCCAACCTGTTATTACAAAAGATAATGTTACCATGCAGATTGATACCGTTGTATTCTTTCAGATTACAGACCCGAAACTTTACACATACGGTGTTGAAAGCCCGATAAATGCTATTGAAAACCTTTCTGCAACAACACTCCGTAACATTATCGGCGAACTTGAACTGGACGCAACGCTCACCTCACGTGACACAATCAATGCAAAAATCAGAGTAATTCTTGATGAAGCAACCGACCCGTGGGGAATCAAAGTTAACCGTGTTGAACTAAAAAACATCATCCCGCCGAGAGAGATTCAGGACGCAATGGAAAAGCAGATGAAAGCCGAACGTGAACGCCGTGAAGCAATTCTTCGTGCTGAGGGTGAAAAACAATCAAGAATTCTTGTTGCCGAAGGTCACAAAGAATCAAAAATTCTTGAGGCAGAAGCAGAAAAGCGCTCTGCTATCCTTCACGCGGAAGCAGTTAAAGAAGCAAAAATCCGCGAGGCTGAAGGTGAGGCCGAAGCCATTCTCAAGGTTCAGAATGCAAATGCAAATGCCATCAAACTTCTTAACGAGGCAGATGCCAAGGACGCTGTTATCAAAATCAAGGCACTTGAGGCATTCTCAAAAGCCGCTGACGGTCAGGCTACAAAGATTATTATTCCTTCGGAAATTCAGGGGCTTGCAGGCCTTACGGAAGGAATTGCAGAAACCGTGAAGAAATAAAAATCATTTCAAACGATAGAACAAACCACCTTGCAGTTCATTTTGCAAGGTGGCTTTTATTTATAAATATTTTTTATAACTTTGAATATTCTTCGTCTGTTACTGCTTCGCACCACTCATTTCGGGTATCTTTTCCGGGAACTTCAACGGCAATATGGCTGAACCATGAGTCTGCCTTAGCACCATGCCAGTGCTTAACGTTAGCGGGAATTGTTACAACATCCCCAACCTTTAAACTTCTTGGTTCTTTGCCCTCTTCGGCATACCAGCCTTCACCTTCAACACAAATAAGGATTTGTCCTCCGCCTGATGAGGAATGATGAATATGCCAATTATTTCTGCAGCCGGGTTCAAATGTTACGTTAGCAAGAAAAACATTGCATTCTTTCGGATTGTTAAGCGGTTTAAGATATGAATTTCCGATAAAATATTCTGCAAATGCGGTATTGGGTTCGCCCATACCAAACATTCCGCCGTGATTTTCACCGCTGTTCTCGTCTGCATAAACCTCTTTGGCAAGATTAAATACTGCCCACGCATTCGGCCAGCCGGCATAAAAAGCAGCATGTGTAATAATTTCTGCCATTTCTTCTTTGGTTATACCATTATTTTTCGCTGAAATCAAATGATATTTAAGTGAACTGTCTACCATTCCTTTGCCCATAAACACGCATATTGTCACAAGAGATCTGTCTCTGAGAGAAAGTTTATCTTCTCTTGACCATACCTCTCCGAAAAGCACATCATCATTAAGTTGTGCAAACTTAGGTGCAAATTCACCCAAACTGTCTCTTCCTGCAGTCTGTTTTTTCATAGTAATTGCTCCTTATGTTTAATCAATTAATTTGTTATTTTTATGGTAATTTCAGCGGTGTCTTCCGGATATAGGAAAAATTCACGCATTACCAATCTGTCGGAATATTTTCAGAAATATGCTTTGTTTTCCTTGAAAAAACCTATACTATTAATGTTTTTAACTCGCTAATGTCCCCCTGTTTTATAATATTATACACCTTTATTTCGTTTGTTTCAATCTGCAGAACATCATATTTATCAACAATAACTGACTGATCATAAAAAACTGAACACTTATCAGCAGCAATTATTAGCATATGCCAGTAATTTTCAGCGAAAAATTACTGTTTTTTGTTGATTTTTTATTATAATGTGTTATACTAATTAAAATATTACTTGCGAAAGTGAGGAAAAGATATTGCTTGAATTAAGAGATTTGACTTTTAAAGTTGAAGAAAACGGAAAAGAAAAAGTCATTATTGATCACTTGAATTACAGCATTGACGATAATAAACTTACGGTAATTACAGGTCCTAACGGCGGCGGTAAATCTACCCTTGCAAAACTCATTGCGGGAATTGAAAAACCAACTGAGGGCAAAATTATTTATAACGGGCAGGATATTACCGATATGTCAATAAGCGACAGAGCAAACCTCGGTATAAGTTATGCTTTTCAGCAGCCTGTCAGATTCAAGGGAATAAAAGTTATTGACCTTTTAAGACTCTCGGCAGGAGAAAAACTTTCAGTTTCAGGCGTCTGCGACTGTCTTTCAGAGGTCGGCCTTTGTGCAAGAGATTATATCAACCGTGATGTTGACGCAAGCCTTTCAGGCGGCGAACTCAAGAGAATTGAAATTGCAAGTGTTCTTGCAAGAAAAACGCCCCTTTCTGTTTTTGACGAGCCGGAAGCCGGAATTGACCTTTGGAGTTTTCACAATCTTATTAAAGTTTTTGAAAAAATGCAGTCAAAAAAAGAAAACACAATCATTATTATTTCTCATCAGGAACGAATTTTAAAAACAGCAGATGAAATTGTTGTTCTTGCAAACGGAAAAATCAGAGCCAGCGGAAGCCGTGACGAAATGCTTGAAGAAGTTTTAAAAGGAACAGGCGGCTGCAGATTTTATACCGAGCAGTAATTTTCAGTAAAACAAGAGGATTATAAAGATGGACAATATACAGAAAATGTTACTTGAGCAGGTTGCCGATCTTCACGAAATTCCCTCCGGGGCTTATAACATCCGTGCAAACGGAGCCAAAGCAGGAAGAAACACCACGGCAAATATTGACATTGTTACAAAAACAGACAAATCGGGAATTGATATCATCATTAAACCGAATACGAAAAATGAAAGTGTTCATATCCCTGTAATCATAAGCGAAAGCGGTCTTGAAGAGGATGTTTATAACGACTTTTTTATAGGCGAAAATGCCGACGTTGTTATCGTTGCAGGATGCGGAATTCACAACGCGGGAGATAAACTTTCAAAACATGACGGCATTCACACCTTCCATGTCGGCAAAAACGCTAAGGTAAAATATGTTGAAAAACATTACGGCAGCGGTGATGGCAGCGGTGAGCGTGTAATGAATCCGCAGACCATTGCCGAAATTGAAGAGGGCGGCTATCTGGAAATGGAAACCGTTCAGATAAAGGGCATTGACTCAACAAAACGTTTTACCAAAGCAACGCTTGAAAAAGATGCCAAAATTGTTGTTACGGAAAAACTGATGACCCATGGAAATCAGATTGCCGAAACCGCTTTTGAGGTTGATTTGAACGGCGAAAACTCAAGTGCAAACGTTATTTCACGTTCTGTTGCAAAAGACAATTCAAAACAGGTTTTCCTTTCAAAAATCAACGGCAACAACAAATGCAGCGGTCATTCTGAATGTGACGCAATCATTATGGGTGATGCAAAAATAAGTGCTATCCCCGAAATAACGGCAAATGACCTTGATGCAGCATTGATTCACGAGGCTGCAATCGGAAAAATTGCAGGCGAACAGATTATTAAACTTATGACGCTCGGTCTTTCGGCAGAAGAAGCAGAAGAACAGATTGTCAACGGTTTCTTAAAATAATAAAAAATTTAACACCTCTGTATTCCATATGGATTCAGAGGTGTTTTTATATTGCAATTAAAAGGATTCGGGCAAATCAACTATAGTAACTTTATGATTAACCGCAGGAAGAAATTTATGAAGTATGTCCTGCGTTTTTATTTTAAGGCTTGATGTGCTTACACATGGATGGCAGCCGATTGTTTCGCTTTCAATTACAGGCTTGTCGATAAGAAGCCTTACATTGTTCTCCGTATCATTCATAAGCCCCATAACGGATACTGCGCCCGGCTTTATATCAAGATATTTTTCCATATATTCACCATCAGCGAAAGAAAGACGGGAACAGCCAATCTGCCCTGTAATATCCTTTGTTTTAAAAGGTTTATCAGCCGGCATCATAAGAAGATAAAATTCTGTTTTCTGCCTGTTACAGAGAAAAAGATTTTTGCAGATAATTGTGCCGAGGACTTCGTCAATCCTGCTGCACGCATCCATATTGTTGGCTTCTTCGTGGTCTATTCGTTCAAAGGAAATATCAAGTTTATCCAGAAAATCATATACCCTTATTTCCTTTTCAAGTCTGCCTTCGTTATTTTGGGGTCTGCCTTTTACAAGTTCCATAATCTTCTCCCTATTTTCTGTATTTTTCCGCTTGCAGGTTAAACATATATGCATATGTTCCGCCAAGTTCAATCAGTTCATTGTGGCTGCCGCTCTCAATAATTCTTCCGTTTTCCATAACATAAATTTTATCGGCGTTGATTGTTGTTGAAAGCCTGTGAGAAATAAAAACAACCGTTTTATCTTTTGCAGCATCAAGTATTGCCTGATTGAGTTGATATTCAGCAACGGGGTCAAGATTTGCGGACGGTTCATCAAGAATAACATAAGGGCAATTTTTATAAAACGCTCTTGCAATGGCAATCTTCTGTGCCTCACCGCCCGAAGTCATAATTCCTTCGTCATCAAATTCTCTGAGCATTTCGGTATCGGCACCTTTGGGAAGCGGTTTTGAAAATCCGCTGTGGCCAAGTGCATCAAACACACGCTCTTCATCGGCATTAATATCAAGTGCAACATTTTCGCCGACTGTGCATGCAAATAACTGAAAATCCTGAAATACTGCTGCAAAACGATTTCTGTGAGATTCAACAGTGCAGTCTTTTATGTTTTCACCGTCAATCAGAATTTGGCCCTCTGTGGCGTCATAAAGCCTTAAAAGCAGATTCGTAAGCGTTGTTTTGCCGGCACCGTTATAACCTACAAGTGCAATTTTCTCATACGGTTTTATAGATAAATTTATATTACTGAGTGTCGGCGTATCATTGCCCGGATAAGTAAATGAAAGATTTTTTATTTCAATCGGTTTTGGTTCGGTGATTTCAGCGGTTTTTTCACCGTCATTTATCCGGCTTTCTGTCTTAAGAAATTCTCTGTATTTTTCAATCATTTTTGCACGTTCGGAAAAATTACGCACTGCCGTAACGGTAAGAAAGGAAAATGATGCGGCAATAGAAAATGCGCCGTTAAAACTGGCAATAAAATCGCCTGCCGAAAGCGTATGCTTTTCAAGCACGCAATAGCCGAGATAAAGCGGCAGAACAAACATAAATCCGATTATCTGAACACCTGTTTCCTGAATAAAATACGCAATATCTATTTTTCTTACATATTTTTTCTGATTGTCACAGACATCCTGCGCCGCCTCATTATATCTTTTCATAAGCAGCGGCATGACATTGTTCATACGAACTTCTTTAACATAATCCTGAAGATAAAACACCCTTGCAAAATAATCCGCCTTACGGTGCAGACGGTTATTATCTTCCCTTCTCTGCATCTGAAGAGAGCCTATTTTTGTGCTTATAGGTGTAAAAATAACAACGATAACCGCAATGATAAGCAAACAAATGGGATCAATAGTTAAAATAATTGAACCAATGGTAAAAAGCGATACAAATTCACCGACATATTGACGTACAAGACCAAGAACATTTTGTATATTATCAGACGATGATTCAATGGTTAAAATAAAATTATTATAAAATTTAGGGTTATCATAATTTTCAAGGTCAAGTGACCTTGCCTTTTCGTAAAGATTCTTGTTAAGTCCTCTGTAGGCCTTTTCCTTTGCAGTGTTCCAGTATATTTCTATAAAAAGCCAGTATGTTATATAAGTCACTGCCAGAACAGCGGCAATAACACCGACTATTCTGAACACGTCTGCGGCAGAACCGCCCTGTGACACGATATCAACCATATACTTAACACCGAGAACAGATATAATTCTCGTCGGAAGAGTGCCCATGATTCCAAAAAACATTTCACCGATAACAAGACCCGGAGAAACTTTAAAAAGCAGAACAACAAAAAAGAGAATATTTGAAAACATAGAGTGATTATCTTTATTTTTTTGTTTATGCTTCATTTTCTGCACCCCCCCTCTTCTTTATAGGCAGATGCCTGAAGGGCAAACATCTCACTGTATTTACCCTTTGCATTCATAAGACTGTTATGGCTGCCGCTTTCAATAACCGTTCCGTTTTCAAGCACAAAAATATTCTGCGACAAAACCGCACTTGAAAGACGGTGGGAAATATAAATTACAGTTTTATTTTCTGTAGCAGAAATAAGATTTTCATACATTTTATATTCTGCAATAGGGTCGAGTGCCGACGACGGTTCATCAAGAATTGCAACATCAAAATCTTTTGCAAAAATTCGTGCAACAGCAGTTTTCTGCGCCTCGCCACCCGAAAGACCGACACCGTTATCATCAAACTCACGGGTCAGAAGGGTATTGCCCTTTTGTTCAAGCAGGCTTATTTTATCCCAGACACCGCTTTGTTTTAGCGCCTGCTCGGCAATTTTTTCATCTTCACTGCTGCATTCACGGCAAAGAACATTTTCATTTACGGAAATGGCAAAGGTTTTGTAATCCTGAAAAACAGTTGCAAAACGGTTTCTGAGCGAATCCTGATTATATGCTTTAATATTTATTCCGTTATAAAGAATTTCGCCCTCGGTTACATCATAAAAACGAAGAAGAAGTTTAACGAGAGTAGACTTTCCGGCACCGTTTATGCCCACAACTGCAACCGTCTGCCCTTTTTCTATCTTCAGATTAACATTTTTTAAAGAATACTCTTTTGCCGAAGGATATCTGAAAGAAACATTTTTCAGTTCAAGGCTTTCAAATGGTTCTGCCTCCCTGTCCCCATCGGTAACTTCAGGATTATATTCAAAAAATTCACGCATATTCTGAAAATAGAATGCAACCTGGGTGAGATCTGCAAAACCATGCGCAATAGAACTTGCTGTCATACTTACAGAGTTTATTGAAGAAAGAACAACAGAAAAGCCCGAAACATCAAGATTATTTGTTGCAACAAACTGATAACCGGCATAGGCATATGTACCTGCAACAGGAATAAATTCGCCGAAGAGCGAACTTATCATACTGCAGAAAAACAATTTCCAGCCGTATTTTTTTATGATTTCAATATTTGACTCTATTGCACGGTTAAACCTTTTCATCATAACCAAAAAGATATTTGATGTTCGCATATCCTTTGAAAAATCTTTAAGAAATACCGTTCGCTGAATATATGATTTCACACGGTTATTTGTTGTCATATCAATATCACGCTTAAAAACGATTTTACTTTTGAATATTTCAACAGCAAAAACCAGCATAACAGGTGCAAGAAAAACCAGATATGACGGATCTATTGACATAATAACACTGATAATAGAAATAAAAGATATAAAACGGCCCACAACGATTGACAAAGTCCACGAGAACATCACAAAATATCCTTTTGTAAGGATATCGGTAGCCCTTTGGTATTTATCATAAAACGCAGGGTCTTCATAACAACTTACATCAACGGATGCAGCCTTTTCAAAAATCATATTATTAAGGGATTTGAAAACTTTTTTCTGCCCCACATTTGTAACATAATCACCCCAGACCGAAATGATTTCGGTAATAACACCAACCGCCAAAAATACCATAAGGCATTTTACATAATATTCAAAAGTTCCTGTCTGAGTAATTGCCGACAAAAGCACTTTCAGAAAAAGCACGCTTTGAATAAACATTCTGAAAAGATCCGCAGCAATTTCAGACAGTATTCCGCTGAGAATAAACCATTTATCTGCCTTGAAAAGTATTTTAAATGCCCACACAAGATTTTTTATAACAGGCACTTTTTCGTGTTCTTCATTCGGAATCCACGGCATTTTACTCACCTCTTTTTTGTAAATTAAATCCCGGTTATTATAACATATATAACCGAAAAATCATATAAATATCTTTTCGGTTTCAAGGGTTTTTGTATCAAGAATTTTAACAGAAGATCTGCAAAACTTATCATATGAATTTTTACCGCTGCCGGCACACTGAATAAGTTTTACACCCATCATTTCCACCTCAAAATCATTTTTATGATCGTGGCCGAAACACGCTGCCTTTAAATACGGCGACAATTTCTCAAGTTCGCCCGTGTTTATATCAGGCGGACAGGGTCTTTCACCAAGTTTGCCCTTATACGCAACATTTTTCTTAAACTTGTAAAACTTCTTTCCGTCACGAACTGAGCCTTTAACTTTAACAGCAAACTCATCTATTAAATCCATAATATCGGGAACAATAATATGCTGAAATAAAATCGCTTTTTTATGATTGATTTTTTCAATGGCAAAATCAATCTGCTCCTGTTTAACGGTATCATAGAAACTTCCTTCGCCGTCAAAATAAGAGCCGCTGTCAATAAAAAGCAGAGTTTCGCCCATCATTTCTATAACATAATTTCTGTTTTCCGTAAGGCAGTTATCATAAATCTGCATTATGTTTAAAATTTCTTCTTTAGAAGTAGCACATTCATCATCGTGATTTCCAAACACGGCTGCAAAAGGAATATCTCCTGTTAAATCAAGAACCTGACGAAGATATTTTTCATAGTTTTTCGGCGTTGCCGGACCGTGAACAATATCACCAAGAAAGACGATTAAATCACATTTGGTTTTCTCAATTACGTTTTTTATTGATTTTAATGTTTTTTTGCTTCCGTTCGGTCTGTTATGAACATCGGCAATCAGTAAAATTTTCATCATACCACCACTTTTTATTATATAATAATAGAAATGAAATACAAGCATAAAATAAACTTCATTTTATTGATAGAACAAAGAATAAGTGATATAATAATAGTATGAAAAATTATCACACACATACATCAAGATGCAGACATGCTTACGGCAAAGACAGGGACTATGTTATTGCCGCAATAAAAACAGGAATAACAGAACTCGGATTTTCAGACCATGCTCCGATGATTTTTCCTACCGATTATTATTCAACATTCCGTATGTTCACTTCGGATACGGCAGACTACATCTGCTCCATAAAGCGCCTGAAAAAGGAATATGAAGATAAAATAAAAATTTATATAGGCTTTGAACTTGAATACTATCCTGACCTTTTTGAACAGACATTGGATTTTCTTAATCAGTTTGATTATGACTATTTAATACTCGGTCAGCATTTTGTGGGAAACGAGTTTGAAGAAAGTTCCCACTATTCCGGTGCACCGACAAATGGGTACCTTGAAGGTTATATAAATCAGGCACTCGAGGGTTTAAAAACAGGCAAATTCAAGTATATTGCCCACCCTGATTTAATAAAATTTATCGGCAGTGACGAGATTTATAAAGAAAAAATGACCTATTTCTGTAAAGAAATAAAAGAACTCGGTTACCCGGTTGAATTTAATATGCTCGGATTTGCTCAAAACAGAAATTATCCTGACAAACGCTTCTGGGAGGTTGTTTCAAAAGTCGGCAATGATGTAATAATCGGTTTGGACGCCCACAGCCCCGACGCTTTTAAAAACAAAAAACTACTTGCAAATGCAAAAAAATATTTAAAAGATTTAAACATAGATCCTATCGACCATATTGAAATTTGAATATCAGAAATATTAATGAATAAAAATAAAAAACAAATTTTATTTTTACTTTATGTTAAAGAGACAAAAAAATAAATCCGAACTCTTCGCCAATTAGCGTAAAGTTCGGATTTATCTTTTGGCTCCCCAAGTTGGACTCGAACCAACGACCCTGCGGTTAACAGCCGCATGCTCTACCGACTGAGCTATTGAGGAATATCTCTCAAGTGCTTTAATATAATAGCAGATAATATTTGCTCTGTCAATAGATTTTTTAAAATTTTTTTAAAAATTTTTATACCTCAAAAGGATAAATCAAATTCATCTGTTTTCGGCATTCATCCATTATCATCATACAATCCCTGGTCGATTTAAAAGGAACATAAACAGATTCTTTTTTTCCTTTTATAATCTCTTCAGAAACGCGTGTAAATTCTGTAAGATAATCTGTTTTACCCGAAAAAACAGTGCGTCCTTCTTCATTTTTCATTACAGCCCTTGACGCCATATGAAACATCGGCAGTTTTATTTCGCCCTTTGAACCTTTAATAACACAATTCTCTTTCAGCGTTTTGAGCGAGGTTTTCAGTTTGCACGCCAAATCACCATACTGAAGAATCACTGTTTCACTGATATCTATACCGTTTTTCACTTCACCTTTACAAAAAATTTTATCGGGATATCCAAAAAGATTATAGCAATACGTTATAGGATAAATTCCGATATCAAGAAGTGCTCCGCCTGCTGTTTCAGGAAGCAGAACACGTGAATTTTTCGGCATTAAGACACCCGGAAATGCATAATTGATTTCAACAGACTGCACCGTTCCTATCGCACCGGAAGAAATCCACTCTTTAACTTTAATCGCAACATCTGAAAACCAAGTCCACATAGCCTCAGCAAAATATACGTCATTCTCTTTTGCAGCGTTTATCAGAATATCAACATCCCCTACGCTTACGCCAACAGGTTTTTCACATAACACAGGAATTCCGCGTTCAAGTGATTGAACAGCGTACTCAATATGCGAGGTATGAGGTGTTGCAATATACACGGCATCAATCTTTCCGCTTTCAAGCAAATCATCAGCACTGTCAAAAACTTCTGCAGCATATTTCCGGGCAAACGCTTTAGCCTTTTTTGCATTTCTGCCGTAAACTGCTGTTATCTGATGATTACCTTCTAAAATACTTTCGGCAGTTGAATAAGCAATTTTTCCGTTACCGATATAACCCCATCTGAATTTTTCCATACTATCACCCCTGCAATTATAAAGTAGCACAAGTTTTCGTTGCTGTCAAATTTCTTTTTTCCTTACAGATTTATGTTTTATAAACGGAGTAACACACGCACCGCTCCCAATGGCGGCAGGAATTGTTGCAAGAAAAAACAGCATCGTCATAAGCGGCTCAAACTCATGATTAAGTCTCGGTATTCCTCCGCCTGAAATAAATAAATTAATATGATTCGCCTGTTCAGATGAAAAGCCAATAAACGAATAACCCATACTCGCCGCCAAAGAAGATATACCCATCGCTATTTTCACCAAAAACGTCTGGCACGAAAAGAACAGTGCAACCGGTCTTTTGCCGCTTCTTTTTGCTTCATAATCTACTGCATCATTAATCAGAAAAGTCTGCACTGTTGACGATACGGATAAACATATTCCGCTTATAACAAGGCAGACAAACATAAACAAAAGAGATGGGATATCCGTCATTTTTTCTTTGCTGAACATATAAAAAACAAACAAAAATACATTAGGAAAAATATTTATAATATTGGCAAATACATAAACATTTCTATTCCCATATAATGCACTTAACCTCGGTGCTGCGCACATTGAAACAATCATCCCAATAAAACTGCCTGCTCCTAAAACAACGGTGTAAAACAATGATAACACCGGATTTTTGCTTGCAAAATAATAATTCACAAGCGGAGTCATAACAACACCGAGCATGGAACGCAAACTTCCTAAAATACCTGAAAGCAATATTTTCTTTAAAATAGGATTTTTAATAAAATATCTAAACTGATTTTTATCATTTTCTGTTTTTAATTCAATGAATTGCTTTGATTTAACAGTTGTCATTTGAAACAAACAGGCACCTAAAATACTTAAAACGAGAACCGTACATATAAATGCTTTTTGTTCAGACTTGGAATTACTTCCCATAACGCCTGAAAGCGCAAAAGAAACAGGCTGGACAATCAGAGTGCATAAACTGCAAACGATTGCCCCTACGGGACGAAGTGCCAGCAAAGCGTTTCTGTCACTCTCACTGTTTGTTATCAGCGTCGGATACGCATTTATCGGTATATCCGTAAAAGTAAATAATAATTCCCATAATATGTATGTAACAAACGCAAATATAATTATCAGAAAATCAGGATTTTTTTCATTATATATTCCGTTTACAAAACACAAAACGGTTAATAGTGCTGTCGGTATCGGAAAAATTTGAAGATATTTTTTAATTCTTTCCGGTTTTTTATTCATAAAAATTCCGATAAAAGGGTCTTTAACTGCATCAAAAATTCTTGCCGTACTGATAATTATTCCAACCCAGAACGCAGGAATTAATATTGTAAACTGCATATAATACGCAAGTGTTGAAGTGATAATACCATACAGGATATTTTGACCGCTGAGACCTGCCAGATACATTTGTTTTTCTCTTTTGGAATATGTTTTATTATTCATAACGGCTCCTTTACATACTTTCAGTATGTATATTGTTAAAATAAAATACCACTTGTGTGGTATTTTAATTCATTATCTGAATTCACTGCACATATTTTCAAGCGCAGGATATAAATCGGATATATCTATTTTGCACTTTTCCATAATGCTGCTGATTGTCATAAACTTTCGTTTCAGTTCTTCGTCTGAGGCAGGAAAAACCAAAGGATTTATCCATATATTCGCAAAAATTGAAACCAGTTGAGCAAATTCTGCCGCATATAAAACATCTATTGAGCCGTCCTGTATTCCCTCTTCAATAACCGGTTCAAACGCTTTTGGGGCAATTTCATTAACGCTGCGTATAAGCAAACTGCTCATCATCTGGGGCATATTCTGCAAATGTATACCCATTCTTCTGAAAGTCTGTTCCTGTTCATCTGAAACTGCGGCAAGAAGCATTCTTTTTAGTTTATCAGCACCATTTAAATCTGTTCTGCTTTTTATTTTTTCCCACTCTGCAGAGAGTGTGTTATTTTTGAACAAACGGTTTGTAACCGCCTCAAGAATACTTGCCTTTGACTTAAAATGATGATAAACTGCACCTTTTGTCATTCCGCCAAGATTATCAATAATATCCTGAATAGTAGTATTATCGTACCCCTTTTGAATAAACAAATTCTGGGCAACATCTAAAATAAGTGTCTCCGTTTCCTCGGGGTGTGCATTTCTGCTCATATCTCTGCTCCTTACATACTTTTAGTATGTATATAATAACACATATACACATCCCTGTCAACACAGGATAAAAACACCTTCTCAATAAAAAATTATTTCGTCTGACTGAACATCCATGCAATGAAAGGCTCACGTCTGTAGAAATACTTTGCCATATTATGACCATATTTATTCCAGCGTGTATATTTTATACTTGGATTGTTTTTTTTCAGTTCATTATAAACTATATCATCTGAATCAATTTTTACATTATTATCATCAGACGAATGAGCAATCCACAGAGGAGTATTTTTATAATTACGTACCAGTTGCGGCAATTTATTTTTACAGTCCATCAGCATTCCCATTACAGGTACTGCCGCAGCAAACATACCAGGATAGTCATACAAACTCTGCCAGACACATCCACCGCCAAAAGATGTTCCGAAACAGTAAATCCTGTTTAAATCAATTTTGCTGTTCTCTGACACTGTATTTATAAGACCGATGCAGTTGGCAACATAATCTTCAATCGTATTTGCACCAAAATTGGAACTGTACGGTGCCTGCGGAATAAGAATATTGCAATCCGGAATTTTTTTGCCGAACAAAAAAGATTTGAACTCAAAAAGAGGTTTAAAATTATCATGACCAAGCGCACCTGCCCCCTGATAATAAATAAGAAGCGGTGCATTTTTTCTGTGTGACTCTTTTAATCTGAACGGAATTACATAATTTTTTTCGGAATTTATATAAATATATTTGTTATATCCGCCAAATGATTCTGAAATACTTTCAATCTGTTTGCCATTTATTTTTGATATAACCTTATCCCAATATTTTTTATCTCTTCTGATTTTCTTTGAAAGTTTAATTCTTCCCCGCCACAACTGTTTTTCAAGTTTTGAGGAACATTTTTCACCTTTTTTAATTGTTCCATCTTTAAAAAAACTATATAAATATCCGTCCTCGCCAATATATACAGCAGGAAGCCCCAAATCCATATACGAATCTATATGCATATCTTTGAAAAATTCTTCTTTTTGGCATTCGTCAAATTCAAGTTTGAAGACGCTCTCATTATCACTTGTTTTTACAATATACTTGCGAAACGCATCATAATTGGCCTCATACAAGCCTTTATAATCATAAAATTTCATTTTTTACCTCTTGGCAAGATACATATCTATTGTATCATATATATTTATGTATCCGCCTATGCTGTCAAGTTTTTCTTTCATATCATCTTCAAAACGTTCTTTTATTTCCCTTGGTAAAGCAATATGGTCAGAGTAGGTATTAAGAAGTTTTATATAATCGGTTGATGACAATCTGCGTACTCTGTGATAAATTTTAGTCTCTATATTTCCGAAACCGTATTCATCTAATTTAATAATTATTTTTTCAAGGTCTTTCTCCTCAAATTCTTCAGGACATATGCTGTCAGGTCTGTATTTTCTGTAAACTTCGCGGTTAATTAAATTGCTTTCATCATCTAACCTGTTCGGATACGGTCTGTTCCAGAACAATACAAAGGTACCGTCTTGTTTGAGCAAAGTCTTCACTTTTCTATATGCTTCGTCCGGTAACCAATGAAAGGCGGTTGCACTGAAGACAAGTTCAAAACGCTCTTCTTTAAATTGATAATCCATAAAATCCGCGTTAATCACATTAAAATTATCATACTCTCTGAATTTTTCTGCAATATAACTGCATAAATTCTTCCCGATATCGATTGATGTTACGTTCATACCTTTATCAAGCAACGGCTTTGTTGCCTGCCCTGTTGCGCATCCTATTTCCAAACAGTCTGATAAAGAATTTACACCCGAATAATCAGCAATATCAACGTATAATTGATTAGGATAATCGGGGCGGATTAAATCATAATTCATTGAGTCACTATCGAAAGTATACCTTAAATCCATTATCTTGCTCCTCTCAAAAACAGTATTGCACATAATCATAAAAAAGGCAATAAAACTAAACATATGGTTGTGCTGTCAGGACATTTAATTTATACAGGCAGTATGCTATAATATACACAATAAATAGCAGGAGCGTATAAAATGTTTATTATCGGCATCATCTTTATCATAATTTCATTTTTCATTCTTTACAAACGCCTTTATCTTAAAATTTTCGGAAAAAAGGCAGTTGGCAAAATTATTGGCTACACCGGGTGCACAAGAGGAACACACGGTATAGTAGCATACAACTATAAAATTAAATTCTGCTATGATGGCAGAGATTATGTTGCAAAATCATTAGAAAGCGTTAGTACACCAATCGGAAATGTTCCAAATAAAAACTTAAATAAAGAAGTGAGCGTTTATTTTAATATAAATAATCCTGAATTGGTAACGATAAAAGAATCTGATTCAGCAGTAATAATTGCTGCCGCACTGTTCATTTTTGGTATAATAACTTTTTTCATATGAGAAACGGACAAAATCTGTATAAATCAAGTTAAAATGGCTTATCACACACAAATACATGTGCATTATCAGTCTTGATTATTTCAATAATACGAAGCCCGGATTGAAGTATATAATTTTGCGTATCCTTTAGATTATCCGGATATATTTTAACTTTATATATTCCCATATCCAGATACTCATCCTGATTATCATCAATGGATATAACAAATCTTCCGCCATCCTTTAAATCGTGTGCAACCTTATTGAAAAAATCTTGCTTATTTTCAATATGCATTGATGTTAAAGTTGAATAAATAATATCAAATTGTATATCAAATTCATATAGCAAATAATCAGAACAGATAAAGGTAACATTATCCGCACGCAAATTTTCTTTTGCTCTGTTGATTGTTAATTCTGACAAATCAATCCCATATAATTTTTTGCATTGCTTGAATGTAGATTGAGCAATTCTTCCTGTCCCAACGCCTATCTCAAGAGCAATTTCCTTCTTATCTAACTGAAGTGCATCCAAGAAAACTTTTCCATCCCACTTATTCATATAATCTTTCAATATTTCAGGATCACGAAACGGATCAGATATATTGTCTGATATTAAAAAATCATAATGTTCAACAGTTGTTTTAGTTTTACTCATTTTCCCTTATACTCCCACATAAAAATTTTCATTACTCCTCTTCAAATAAAATAATATCATAGAAAAAAGAAAAAGTACACAAAAGGAAATAAAAAAACAACGTACAAAAAGAAGTACGTTGTTC
>CAMNST010000003.1 GCA_946555465.1 uncultured Clostridia bacterium | reverse complement strand
AACCCCTGACCTGCTGATTACAAATCAGCTGCTCTACCAACTGAGCTACACCAGCGTATCCTCAACGCTTTAATAATATATCACAAGTTCATTTGATAGTCAAGCCTTTTTTTAAAATTTATTTGCCCCAATTATCAATTACTTCATAAATCATATCCGGATGCCTTGTTGTAATATTATCAGGACTGCAAACAAGCATCTTTTTTGCCTGTCTTTCGCTGTCAACTGTCCAGACAGAAAGTTTATAACCCTTTTTATGAAGCAAAGATGATAATTGAGAACTTGCATATTTATAATTGCAGTTTATTCCCACGGCACCTGTATCTTCAAGAAGTTCAATCAACTTTGTGCGATACTCTTCAAAAAAGACTTTTGTTCTTGATGGTTTGTAATTAAGGTAATAATCCATATCGGCACAATCGGATTCTTTAACTGCATTTACATTTAAAGTTTCAATGCCGGTGAGAAAACAGCGATCTACCATATCATATTTAACAAGCAGTTTATACATGGCGTTGAGTGCTCTTGTTTCCTTAATATCAAGATTAACCATAATATCTGTATCTTTAACCATAACAAGCGCTTCTTCAAGCAAAACGCCGTCATTATTTGTTACAACAAGATCATGACTCATAACAACCGTATCATCAGGCCGTTTGCGAATATCGAATTCAACGATATCGGCATTATTTTCAACGGCTGCTTTAACTGATTCAAGTGAATTCATTTCTGTATCATAAGCACCGGTGTGTGCCGTTATTGTAAAATTATCCACAAAAGTAAGTTCCCTTCCATCATAAGATTTGGTTACAGCATAATCGGCAACGCCTATCACCATTGCAACGGAGACGATAAATGCGAACACCTGATACCCAAAATGCTTTGCCCATGTGGGCGTCATATTCCGTTTAAGAAATCGTTTAAATTTAACCCATTTTGACACTTTTTCAGTCATAAATTCACAACCCTAAAAACATTAAAAACAGGCAGGGGCAATAGCACCCTCTGCCCGTTTTTTTATTAGTCCTGGTGAGCACTGCCGGAATAGTTTGGTGCTTCTTTAGTGATTGAAACATCGTGAGGGTGGCTTTCAACAAGTCCTGCACCTGTAATTTTAATAAACTTGGCATTTGTACGCAATTCTTCGATTGTATGGCATCCGCAATAACCCATACCTGAACGAAGACCGCCCATCATCTGATAAATTGTATCACCGAGAGGTCCCTTATAAGGCACACGGCCTTCTACACCTTCAGGAACAAACTTCTTTGAACCTTTCTGGAAATAACGATCGGCACTTCCTTTATTCATAGCACCAAGAGAACCCATACCGCGGTAAACCTTAAACTGACGGCCCTGATAAATTTCTGTATCTCCGGGAGACTCTTCACAACCTGCAACAAGAGAACCAAGCATAACAGCAGAACCGCCCGCTGCGATTGCCTTTACAATTTCACCGCTGTATTTAATACCGCCGTCGGCAATAACAGGAATACCGTATTTATCTGCTCTTTCTGCAGAATCATAAATAGCAGTAATCTGCGGAACACCGATACCTGCAACAACACGTGTTGTACATATGGAACCGGGACCGATACCTACTTTAACAGCGTCTGCACCTGCTTTAATAAGTGCTTCGGTTGCATCTGCTGTTGCAACATTACCTGCGATAAGAGAAATCTGGGGGAATGCATTCTTTACAAGTTCAACAGACTTCATAATATTAAAACTATGACCATGCGCCGAGTCAAGAACAAATGCGTCAACACCTGCCTCGGCAAGAGCACCTGCTCTGTCAAGAACATCATCCGTTACACCGAGTGCAGCAGCACAGATAAGTCTGCCCTCTTTATCTCTTGCGGTATTTGGATATTTTACACTCTTTTCAATATCTTTAATTGTTACAAGACCTGTAAGTTTGCCGTTTTTATCAACAAGAGGTAATTTTTCAACTTTGGAACCCATAAGAATTTTCTTTGCATCCTCAAGTGTTGTGCCTTCTTTTGCTGTAACAAGTTGACTTTTCGGAGTCATAACAGTAGAAATTTTAACACTGTAGTCAGACATAAAACGCATATCGCGGTTTGTTAAAATACCAACAAGGGTGCCGTCTGCCTCACAGATAGGAACACCGCTTATATGATACTTGTTCATAAGTGCTTCTGCATCGGAAGCAAGATGTTCAGGAGAAAGGAAAAACGGATTGGTAATAACACCGTTTTCCGATCTTTTAACCTTATCAACTTCAGTTGCTTGCTCTTCTATTGTCATATTCTTATGAATAACACCGATTCCGCCCTCACGTGCAATGGCAATAGCCATACGTGATTCTGTAACAGTATCCATAGCAGCAGTCATAACAGGGATATTCAGGGTAATATCCTTAGTAAGTCTGGTCTGGAGTTTAACTTTATCAGGTGTTACATCAGATTCAGCAGGAATAAGAAGAACATCATCAAATGTAAGACCTTCTTTTACAAACTTTGCACCGTATTCACTCATTAAAAATTCCCTCCGTTTTCATTATTCTTGAAAAAATATGTGCATATATTTTTCATTAATATATTTTTACTATAATAACACTTTTTATATAAGTGTTCAAGTATTATTTTATTTAATTTTCAGCAGCATTTTTTATTAAATATGCCGTTTCCTCAACCGTATTGTTATTACAGTCTATCGTAACATCCGCCCACTTTTCATAAAGCGGAAGACGCTCCTCAAACATATCTTTAAGCGTTTCACCCTGCTTGATAACAACGCCCCGGGTTGAAAGGTTATTTATTCTTTTGCACATATTATCATAATCAAGATGAAGATAAATAATTTTTCCGAGATTTTTCAGATGATTCATAGACTTTTCCGAATAAATAACCGAACCGCCGGTTGCAATAACCGTGCCCTGAATGTTAAGCGAAAGCACAGCATTTTCTTCTGCCTTTTCAAAATATTCAATGCCTTTTTTATCTATTATATCCTGAAGGCTGATACCTTCAAAATTCTGAATAAGCAAATCCGTATCAAAAAAATTTTTCAAAAGCATTTTTGCAGCAACAACACCACAGGTGGATTTTCCGCTGCCCGGCATACCGATAAGAACTACATTTGATCTCATTTTTTTACACCAACTTTTTTGCAGTATTCATTTATGGGGCATTCGCCGCAAAGCGGTTTTCTTGCCGAACACACATCCCTGCCGAAAAGGACTATTCTGTGGCAGAAATCAGACCCTTCCTCAACAGGTACAATTTTTTTCAGCGAAAATTCAATTTTTTTAGGGTCCTTTTCACTTACCAAACCGATACGATTTGAAATTCTGATCATATGCGTGTCAACAACAATACTTTCCTTACCGTAAATATCACCAACAATAAGATTCGCCGTTTTTCTTCCAACACCCGGGAGCGTAATCAAATCATCAATATTATCGGGAACCCTGCCGTCAAACTTATCCCTTATCATCTGCGCCATACCGATTATCGACTCTGCCTTGCTCTTATAAAAACCGCAACTGTGAATAAGATGTTCAACATCTTTAATATCGGCATTGCAGTAATCTTCAAGCGTTTTATATTTTTCAAAAAGCGCAGGCGTAACAAGATTAACCCTTGCATCGGTACATTGGGCAGAAAGTCTTACTGCAACAAGAAGTTCAAAAGGATTCGATGCCGTCAGAGAACATATTGCATCCGGATATTTTTCTTTTAATATTTCTATTACTTTTAAAACTCTTTCTTTTTTCGTCATTGCTTATTTCCTTTAACTTTATCCCAATATGATTTGAAAGCCTGTTCATTTTTATTTTTGCCGTACTCATAATATTTTTTATCTTTAAGAACGTCCGGCAAATACTGCTGATATATCCAGTGATTATCATAATCATGGGGATACAGATAAAACTGACCCTTAACCGCTGCATCCTCACCGTCAAAATGCTTGTTTTGAAGTTGCCTTGGAACAGATCCGTAATTGCCTTTTGAAACATCTTCACAGGCAGCATTTATGGCATCATGTGCCGAATTGCTTTTTGGTGCGGTTGCAACAAGTATGACAGCATCAGCAAGCGGAAGACGTGCTTCGGGAAGACCTACCATCATAGCAATATCAACAGCAGATTTAACAATGGGAATAATCTGCGGATAGGCAAGTCCTACATCTTCACAGGCACATACAACAAGCCGCCTGCATGCCGACGGCAAATCGCCTGCCTCAAGAAGTCTGGCAAGATAATGCACGGCAGCATCAGGATCCGAACCGCGCATACTCTTCTGATACGCCGATATTATATCATAGTGTTCGTCGCCTTCTCTGTCATATTTAACAGAACTTTTCTGTGTAAGTTCATCGGCAATTTGAAGTGTAATAACCTTTTTTTCATCAACTGTTTTTGTTGCAAAAAAGCAGTTTTCAACACTGTTAAGTGCCTTTCTGACATCACCGCCGCAGCCACGTGCAATTTTTTCGCACACACCGTCTTCCGTTTCAATTTCAATTTTATGTTCAGCCGATAAAACAGAAAATGCACGCTTAACGGCAGGAATAACTTCATCCCATTTCAGCGATTTGAATTCAAACACGGTTGAACGTGAAAGAATTGCCGGATAAATATAAAAATACGGATTTTCTGTTGTAGATGCAATGAGTGTTATTTTGCCGTTTTCTATGTATTCAAGCAGACTTTGCTGCTGTCTTTTGTTAAAATACTGTATCTCGTCAAGGTAAAGAAGAATACCGTTAGGTGCTGTAAAAGTTCCTATTTCTGCAACAATATCCTTTATATCCTGCGTTGAAGCCGTAGTGCCGTTAAGACGGCGCAGGCTCTTCTTTGTTTTATTTGCAATGATTGATGCAACAGTAGTTTTTCCGACGCCGCTGGGTCCGTAAAATATTAAATTCGGAATATCACCTGACGCAATAAGATTATAGAGCGCCTTATCTTTTTCCAGCAGATGTTTCTGACCGACAACATCATCAAGACTTTCGGGCCTTATTCTGTCTGCAAGCGGTTTGTTCATTTTTCTTCTCCGTTAGTATTCATTGAAAATATACAGCCGCAGAAATTCTGTCTGTATAAATCATATTCTCTTGAAAGTTCTATTGACTGCTTATAGCCCTCTTTCTTTTTAAAATCGGACGGCAGCCATTTAATGCCTGTTTTATTCTGAATATCAAAACCGATTTCGTTAATCTTCTGTGCATTTTTCAGAGGACTGATTGAAAGTGTTGTGCAGAAATAATCAAAGCCTTTCTGCTTTGCAATTTCCGCGGTTTTTTCAAGACGCAGCCTGTAACACCTGAAACAGCGTTCTCCGCCCTCACGGCAGTTCTCATAGCCTTTGGAAATATTGAAAAACTCGCTGCAGTCATATTCACAATCCAAAAAGTTAACCTCATATTTAACGGGCATACTCCTGATTAATCTTAATTGTTCTGCCTTGCGTTTTTCATATTCCTCACGCGGCGAAATGTTAGGGTTATAATATAAAACCGTAATATTAAAATAATCTGACAAATATTTTATTGTGTAACTTGAGCATGGTGCACAACAACTATGCAGTAAAAGAGAGGGCGTTATGTCCTCTCTTTCTATTTTTGCAAGTATTGCATCCAACTCTTTCTGATAATTAATCTTCATCATCTGCTTAAATAATTCTTTGGATTTGCACGATTTCCATTAAATCTTATTTCAAAGTGGCAATGCGGACCCGTTGAATTGCCGGTTGAACCGCTTCTTGCTATCTGCTCTCCTTTTTTTACACTCTGCCCGTTAGACACCAGAATTGACGAATTGTGGGCATAGAGCGTAACAACAGAACGTCCTCTTGCATCCGTTCCGTGATAAATCATTACATAATAACCATAACTGTAGTCAAGACGTTTTACTGTTATAACGATACCGTCCTGTGCCGCAACAACACTTGAACCGGTAGGACACGGAAAATCAATTCCGCCGTGATATTTTCCCGACGAGTAGTTAGGATAACCGGCAGAAATGCCGTAATTACCCGGAACAGGGTATGTCATATTAAGAACAGCATCTGAATTTGAATAAACATCACTCTTACCGCCGGAAGTCTGCGTACTGCTGCTTTCGGTTCTGTCAGACGGAGTGGCTGTGGTAACCTCTTCGGGTGACTTTATTCCGTTTATAAGATCAAGAATTTCTTTTTCAACTTTCTGAATAAGTTCTTCATCTTCATTTCTGAATTCGGTATACTGCTGATTTTGGGAAGTGAATTCCGCTAAAAGCCTGTCACTCTCTGCCCTGTCTATGGCAAGACCTGCTTTTTTCTGAGCAATAGATTCGCTGTTTCTTTCAATAGCCTGCTGATTTGAAACAAATTCCGCCTTTTGCGCATCAAGATTGGCCTTGACAGTTTCATATTTTTCAACTTTTTCATCAAGTCCGTTTTGTTTGGAAACAATTTCATCCATTTTTTCATTTACTTCCTGAAGAAGTTCAGCATCGCTTTTTGAAACAGATTTTATCATTTCATATCTTGTAAGAAAACTCGAAACATCATTACAGGTCAGAAGTGCGGATAAAATATTGAAATCACCGCTTATGTACATAACTCTTAAACGATAGCAATACGCCTCGTAAATACTCTTGAATTTATCCTGCATTTTCTGCAATTCCGCCTTGCTTTTTTCAACTTCGGCAGATAATTTTTCAAGTTCTTCTTCATTTGTTTCAATAAGCGGTTTAAGTTCGTCTATATCAGCCTGAATAGACATATTTTCTTCTTCAAGCAGCGTTAACTGCTCATTTATATAACCGATTTTCTGATCAAGCGTATCAATATATTCTGCTGTAACCTTTGAACTCTTTTCAAGTTCGGCAAGTTTTTTTTCAGCATCGGCAAGGTTCTGTTCAAGGGCTTTCTGCTGCTCTTCAAGTGCCTTTTTAGCCTCTGCTTTTGCTTTCTCATTGTCTTTATCATTTGTGCTTTCGCTTTTATCGGTTGTTGTTTCATCTGATGATGTTGCAGGCGCAGATGACTCTTCTTCATCTGCCGCATACGCAACAAACGATACTGTTGATGTAACAACAACGATTATTGCCAATAAGAGCGAAAGAAATCTTTTATTCAATTTTAAAGCCCCTTTCGCTTTAGTTTCAATAAAATATACTTAAATTGATTAAGGTAAATACCTTTTTGGATTAACGCAATCATCATAACTTGCGCTTGGTGTTCTCACTTCAAAATGGCAGTGAGGACCTGTGGAATTTCCGGTTGTACCGCTGTATGCAATTAACTGACCTTTTGAAACCCTGTCGCCTTTTGAAACAACTCTGCTTGAATTGTGGGCATAAAGGGTATAAACATAGTTCCCTGCCGCATCTTTCTTATCATGCATAATTACAATATATCTGCCGTAACTGTGGTATCCGCCGCCTGTATTTGAGCAGTGGCAGTTACTGTGGCTTGTTATATCTGTTGAGGTTATAACAATACCTGACTCGGCTGCAACAACTCTCTGACCTGACGGACATGCAAAGTCAACTCCGGAGTGACCTGCATAACCCTCACTGCCAAAAGCAGTTGTTATTTTTTTATATGCTGGAACGGGATAAGTTAAAGAAAGTTTATTTGAAGCAGTCTCAGTTTTCTTTGTTGTCTCCGTAGAAGGTTTATCTGTCGGCTTCTGAGAACTGTTTTCGGGATTCTTCTGTGTTTGCTGAGAAGTTGAGGCAGTGGTTTTTTTAGCCTCTTCCGCCTCCAACTCCTTCCGTGCCTCTTCGGCTGCAGCCTCGATTTCGGCATTTATCTCTTCAAGATCTGCCAAATCAGTAGTTCTGTACTCACTGTATGTCTGCGTCTGGGCATGGAGTTTTTCAAGAAGGCTGTCGGATTCTGATTTCTGACTTTCGTAAAGAGTCTGTTTTTCTTTGTACGATATCTGCTGTTTTTCCAAATCGGAAACACTTTGTTTTAAAGTTTGTTCTGTTGCAGCAAGTGTTTTCTGATTTTCATCAAGTTTTGTCTTTTTGTTTGTAAATTCTTCTTTTGCACTGCTGAGTTCATTGCCTTCATTCTGCAACTGCTCAAGCAGTTGTTTGTCAGACCTTGAAATGCGTTTTATCATTTCAACTCTTGTAAACAATGTAGAAATATCATCACAGGTAAGAAGAAGTGAAAGCATATTCATATCTCCGCTTACATACATCGCTTTTGCTCTTTTGCCGTAAAGAACAAAGGTTTCATCAAAGGCTTTCTGTAATTCCTGTGTCTGAACAGACAGTTTTTCAATATCAGACTGCAGATTTGAAATTTCCTTTTCATTTTCTGCCTGCTGCTTCTGAAGGGATGCAATCTTGCTGCGTGACTGCTCAATCCTGTCTGAAGAGAGTTTCATTTCACGCTGAAGATAACTGATTTTTTCATCAAGAACGGAAATATATTCTTCTGTTTCTTTTGATTGATTCCCCAGATTATCAAGTTTCTGATTGGTTTCTTTTATTTTTTGCTCGAGATATGCCTGCTTTTCTTCAACTGACATATTGTCATAATTATCATTTGACTGTGCAGCCATAACATCAACTGAAAAAGAAGAACCAAAGATTCCGCTTATAACAAAGCAGAAAGCCAACAAAACAGGCATAAATTTAAATACGATCCCAGACTGTTTCATTGACTTCACTCCTTAAAATTTGTTTTATAAAGTTTAGAGATAATTAAACGGATTAACCTGGCTGCCGTTTACACGAACCTCAAAATGGCAATGCGGACCCGTTGAATTGCCGGTTGAACCGCTGTATGCAATAAGTTGTCCTCTTGAAACGGTCTGCCCGCTGCTTACAAGAATCTGACTGTTATGAGCATAGAGCGTTGAAAGCCCGTCACCATGGTCAATCATTATGTAATAACCGTAACTGTAGTTTAGATGTTTAACTAAAATAACCGTTCCGTCCCCGGCTGCGTAAACATTTGAACCGTAAGGAACATCAAAATCGATACCGCCGTGGTATCTTCCCGAATTATAGTTAGGAAAACCTGCTGTAACATGTCTTGAATCTGTCGGATAAGATAATTGTCCGCTGCCCGAACCATGAGAAGCACTTGATGCCGCTGCACGGATTTCATTTTCAATAGCCCTGATTTGTTCCTGATTTGTTTCAATCATTTCCTTATATTCGGACTCCTGAGAAGAAAGTTTTTTCATAAGTGCATTACACTCTGCGGCTTCGCTGTCCAACTGGCTTTTTGATTTATCAATTTCGTTAATCTGAGACTGAAGTTCCTGTTTTGATGCTTCAAGAGCATCTTTATCTTCGCTGAGTTCGTTTCTCTTAATTTCAAACTCCTGCTTTTTTGCCTCAATCTCTTCCATTTTTTTCATAAGGTCATCAAGAGCCTTGCTGTCTTTTTCCGAAACAGATTTAATCATCTGAGAACGGGTAAGCATTGAACTCATATCTTCACAGGTAAGAAGAACCTCAAGATTTGAGGCTGTACCCGAAACATACATTGCTCTTAAACGCTGGCAATAGAGTTCGTAGTTTTCATCAAACTCTGCCTGCTTTTTATCAATCTCCTGCTGTGCCTTTTCAAGGTCCTTCTCCGTCTGGGTTATTTTGATCTGAATGGAATCAATCTCAGACTGAAGAGCGGTTTTGCTTGATTCAAGCGTATCTATTTTATCCTGAAGCAAGTTTATTTTTGACATAAGTGCATCCAAATATTCCTGCGTTTCTGCTTTTTCGGATGCAAGAGAATCTATCTGGCTTTGTGCCGCATCAATCTCTTCCTGTATCTTCTGTTTTTCTTCTCTCAACTGTGAAGTTGATTTTGCCTCGGCAGTTAACCCGAAAGAAAATGAGGCGAGAACAAAAACAATACTCATAAACAGAGATGTCAGTTTAATTTTTGATTTAAACACCGCTAATCTCACTGCCTTCCTTGTTGAGATATTTGCTCATTGTTACAAGTGAGCCGCCGACGCCGCAGACAATACCGATGGCAATAAATATACCAAGCAGCGGTAATGCGTAATCGGCAAATGCAATAGCATTGAGGTTGAGTTCGTTAAGCAATCCGCTGAACTGATTAACTGCAAATTCATAAAATCCCCAAACGATACCAAGACTTACCGAACCTGAAAGCACACCTAAAATCATACCCTCAACAACAAACGGAAATCTTACAAAACTGTTTGTTGCACCTACTGATTTCATAATGCTGATTTCAAGACGTCTGCTGTATACAGTAAGTCTGATTGTGTTTGAAATAATGAAAAGTGAAATTGCAAAAAGAACTGCAACAACCACGATTGCAATTATTGAAATGCCCTGTCTTATTGAAACAAGTTTTTGGGCAAGGTCTTTGTTTTCACGGATAATATCTATATTATCAAGACCGTTTAAATCTTCAACCGTTGCATCAAACTGATCAAGGCTTTCAACGGTAACTTTATATGCATCCGGAAGCGGAATTTCAGAACTTACTCCTTTGAAAAACTCGGCATCTGCTTTATCCATTGTTGCAAGTTGTTCTTCCCATGCATCTTCTTTTTTAACAAGTTCAACTTCCTTGATGTTGTCAAGAGCATTTATCTCTTCCTCCATCTTGGCAAGTTGTTCATCTGTTGTTTCGTCTTTGGCATAAACCATAATAACATTTTCTTCTTCAATTCTTGAAAGAAGCGTGTCTATATTGAGGAATACCATTGCCGCTGTTCCGATGAGCACAAGACAACTCATAAGAACACAGATTGATGCAAGTGACATCATTCTGTTTGTCCAGACATTTCTGAAACCTTCTTTTGTAAGATACTTAATGCTTGAACCGGTCATTATTCCTCACCTCCTGCATTTTCATTGTTTTCAGGCTGTGAAACAACATCCTCAAGATTATCAAAAATATCGTCTAATTCAACCTTATCAATAGCAACATCCTCTTCAAAGAAGAACATATCGGTATCTTCTTTAGGGGTTGAACTTTCAAACTGTGCGTGTGTCGGGTCGGGTGTATCAGACACAACTTCACCGTTTTTGATTACAATAACACGTCTCTGGAAAGAACGAACCAGATCATGTTCATGGGTTACCATGATAACGGTGGTGCCTGCATTGTTGATTTTTGTTAAAAGGCCGACAATTTCGTGGCTCATTTCAGGGTCAACGTTACCGGTAGGCTCATCGGCAATAATTACTTTAGGGTTATTAACAAGCGCTCTTGCAAGCGAAACTCTCTGCTGCTCACCGCCGGAAAGTTCATTGGGGAGCGCTCTTGCCTTTTGTGAAAGACCGACAAGTTGAAGAATATAAGGAACTCTTTTTCTGATTTCCTTTTCTTTTGCACCGATTACTCTCATTGCAAATGCAACATTGTCATAAACGGTCATTTTAGGAATCAGGCGGAAATCCTGAAAAACAATACCCATGTCCCTGCGGTAGTAAGGAACTTTTCTCTTTTTTAATGTAGCAGAAGAATACTCGTTAAAAATGATTTCACCTTCAGAGGGTTTTTCTTCGTGCATGATAAGTTTCAGGAAGGTACTTTTACCTGCTCCCGACGAACCGACAACGAAAACAAACTCGCCGTCTTCAATCTTTATGTTGATATTGGACAAAGCGTGTGTACCGTTGCTGTCATATGTCTTTGACACATTACGAAATTCAATCACAATTTTTACCTCTTAAATTAAGATATGCATTTTTGCATAAAATTCTATTTATATATATAATATAGCAACTTGTATAATAAATCAACCCCCTTTTTGTTACTCTTTTGTAAACAAATGGCATAAAAACAGCCAAATATACAAAAACGGCAAGAAATAAAAATTTCTCACCGTTTTAATAACATACATATTTGATTAATACTTAACAGGGCTTGAAGCAAGATACTTATTAACCATAAGTGCAACTTTGAAAACAATAGCATCGTCAAATTCTCTTAAATCAAGACCGGTAAGTTTTTTGATTTTCTCAAGTCTGTACACAAGCGTATTCCTGTGAACAAAGAGTTTTCTTGAAGTTTCGGAAACATTAAGATTATTTTCAAAAAACTTCTGAATTGTAAACAACGTTTCCTGATCAAGCGATTCAATAGAACCACGTTTGAAAACTTCTTTTAAGAACATATCGCAAAGTGTTGTCGGAAGTTGGTAAATAAGTCTTGCTATACCAAGATTTTCATAACTGATAATCGTTCTTTCGGTATCAAATACTTTTCCCACTTCAAGTGCAACCTGTGCTTCTTTGAACGAATGGGCAAGTTCTTTAATTCCTGTTACACAGGTTCCTATTCCGATAACCGCACTGAAATAAAATTCAGATAAAAGAGTATCGTTGATTGAGCGTGCAAGTTTTTCAAGATCCTTGCTGTCAACATTCGGTCTTACTTCTTTAACAAGTGCTATATCGCTTTCATTGATATTTATAACAAAATCTTTCGTTTTATCAGGAAAGAAATTCTGAATAATATCAAATACCGAAATATCGGTTTCCTGAGTGGTTCTGATTAAAAACACAACTCTTGAAGCATCATTATTAAAATGAAGTTCACGTGATTTTATATAAATATCACCGGGAAGAATGTTATCAAGAATAACATTTTTAACAAAATTTGATCTGTCAAATTTTTCATCATTATTCTGTTTTATTTGGTCAAGTGCAACTGCAATCAACTGAGAATAACGGCGGCTTGCCTCATCGGTTCCGTCAACAAAAACAGCGTACTCCGGACGGATAAGAACATCAAAAGTTGTATAAGTTGAATCGTCAACACAAGTTTGCGACGAATTGAAAACACCTGCAGAAATAACGCCTTTGCGAACTTCTCCGATAACTCCGAGATCACTGCACGCAATAACGGTTCCCGTTTCATCAACAACACCGATAGTGCGGTCAACAGCATCCCTCATCTGATTAATAATTCCCTGAAATAATCTGTTAGGCATTTTATCCACCTCTTTGCAATCAAGAAAATATGCACAAAAAACTTCTGTGCAACTTGTTAATATTATACAAGACATTTAACAATATTGCAACTATTTTAACAAAAAAATATTGTTTTTTTGTTAGAGTTGCATAAATAGTATAGAATTCATCAAAAAAACACAATATATTGTTAACCAGATAAAAACAATGCCTACTTATTGTTATTTTCCTTTTTCTACAGAAAGCAACTCTTTTTGAGTTATGTACCGGCATTCTCCTTCTTTAAGTTTTTCATCAAGAAAAAGTCCGCCCATTTTTATTCTTTTCAGATCAACAACCGTTAAAGAATATCGGGCAAACATTCTTTTTATCTGATGATACATACCTTGTTTTATTTCAACTTTTGCAACAGTATTATCACTGTTCACCGGTTCAAGTTTTGCCGGCATGCAAACATCATCTTTCAGTTTAACGCCCTGCTCAAATCCCTTTATCACCGCATCATCAAACGGCTTGTCCAGATAGGCAATATATGTTTTGGGAATATGATTTTTTGGGCTTAAAATTCTATGCGCAAAAGCACCGTCGTCTGTTATAAGAACAAAACCCGTTGTATCTTTATCAAGTCTGCCGGCAGGAAAAAGATTTTTTCTTTTCATATTTTCAGGCAGTATATCAACAACAGTCGGCTCACTGCCGCCCTCGGATGCAGATATCACACCCTTGGGCTTATTCATCATTATATATACAAATTTATTGTATTCCACAACCCTGCCGCCGCAGGTGAAAGAACACATTGCCGTATCAAATTTACCGCCGATATCACGCACTGTATTTCCGTCAACCGTGACAAGACCTTTTTTTATAAAAGTTCTTGCATCGCTTCTTGAAATATTTGCGGCGGCGGATATTATCTTATCAAGCCGTTCCATTATTCTCCGCTGAAGCCCACCAGAAAGCCGTTTTCTGCAGATGTGTTGCAAACATCGCCGCCTATAAGCGTTCCGTCAAACACAAGCATATCTGCAACAATGCCTTCAGATGCACCTTCATAATTTTTTATAGTATAAGTATAAAGCATAACTTTCTGACCTTTATGCTCTGCCAAATCAAAGCCCTGATTAATCTGAACTTCGTTATAATCAGTATAAATCTCGTTCCATTCCTGCGGAATCGTAAGTTCTTTCGTTTCACATTCTTCACCGAGTTCCCAGCCAAAGCCCTCAAGATAGTCACGTCTTTCCCTGTCTGTTGAAGCGCTGATTACAGCAGAAACACTCTGGCTCTTCTGCAAATGATTTGAAACGAAAGTAAGCAAAATAACAACAACGCCTGTTGCCGCAAGAATGATGCCGAATATTGTTTTTGGTTTTAGTTTAAAAGTAAGCATTTTCATAAAATCACCTGTAACGCAAAAAAATCCAACGGATTTAAACCGCTCTAAGTAATCTTATGAAAGAAAATTACATAATATAATCTTTTACTGAATCTAAAAATGAAATTTGAGCGGTTGCATCAAGAAGAAGCCCGTCCTCCATATACTTTTCGCTATGAACAACACCATCTTTTCTGATCTGTGAAGCAACACCGATTTTTTCAAACGGCAAAAGCATCTTAACCCTTTTTCTTGTCTGAGGCAGTGATTTTTCAATAGCATTAAGCAAATCATCCAAACCATAACCTGTTTTTGCGCTGATTTTAACACTGCTTTCTCTGTTATACATAAATCCAAAATCAACATCACTGCCGATATCACATTTATTAAAAACATTTATAACAGGAACAGTTATACATTCGCCGCCGTAAATATCCGAAAGTATTTCATTGGTAACTTTTATGTGATTATGACACTCGGGATCGGAAGCATCGCAGACATTCAGAATAACATCTGCATAAAGCGCCTCCTCAAGGGTGGATTTAAATGCCTCTACAAGTTGGTGCGGCAGTCTGCTGATAAAGCCTACCGTATCAACAATCATAATCTGCTCACCGCTCGGCAAAACAAGTTTCCTTGCAGTAGGGTCGAGCGTTGCAAAAAGTTTGTCCTCCTGCAAAACGCCTGCATCGGTCAGTTTATTCATAAGCGTTGATTTGCCTGCATTTGTATAACCAACGATAGCAGCAACCCTTACCCCGTTCTTTTTTCTTCTTGTGTGCTGCATATTCCTGCGGCGTTCAACATCCTCAAGTTCGTTTTTTATATACTGAATTTTTCTTCTTATATGGCGTTTGTCGCTTTCAAGTTTTGTTTCACCGGGTCCTCTTGTTCCTATTCCACCCCCTAAACGCGAAAGGCTTGTTCCCTTTCCGGTAAGTCTGGGCAGTGAATATTTAAGTTGAGCCAGTTCAACCTGCAGTTTGCCTTCTTTTGACTGTGCCCTGCCGGCAAATATATCAAGAATAAGTGTTGTTCTGTCAACAACACGGGTATCTGTTGCATCCTCAATATTACGCACCTGAACCGGAGAAAGTTCGGCATCTGCTATAATCAGGTCAACATCATTGTTTCTGCAAAACTCTGATATTTCTTCAAGTCTGCCTTTTCCCACAAAGGTTGCATTTTCAACAGTCGGTCTTTTTTGAATCAGTTCACCTACAACTTCGGCACCGGCAGTGCGTGCAAGTTCACCAAGTTCTCTCATGGAAACGTCGTAATCGGTATCGCCTGTATCAACACAGATAAGAAGCGCTTTTTCCGCCTTTTCTTCATTTTTCAAATCAAAATTCATTCAATCACTCTTTAACCATTCAATCATTTACAAGTGCCTGCAGCACTCTGTTTGCAATAGGACCTGCCGTTTGAGAACCTGAATTTCCGTGTTCAACAAGAACAACAAATGCATATGGATTTTGTTCATCATCCATAAATCCCACAAACCACGCAGTATTATGAGAATCAACAGCATCAATCTGGGCAGTACCGGATTTTGCACAAAGATTTAAACCCTCATAATTATAATCTCCGTATTGCTCAACAATATTATATCTCATCATATTTTTCATAACATCTGCCGTTTCACTGCTGAGAAGTTGGGTATTACGTGATATAAAATCAAAATCAAGTGCTTTGCCCGCTTTTGTGGCAAATGAATTTACAATATTAAAACTCGGCACACTGCCGTCGTTTGCAATGGCACTGACAAGCCTGAGCATTGCAACGGGAGACACAAGTGTATCGCCCTGACCGATACCGGTCCAGCCTATATAGTCATTTGCATCACCTTTTTCAAGGAAAAATCTGCCTGTTGATGAAGTGATATTGCCGCTGACGGAAACAGCAGAGGTAAGACCTAACTGCTCGGCAGTTTTTGCAAGTTTTTCAGGACCGAGTTCTATAGCAATCTGTGCAAATGCCGAGTTACAGGATTTTGCAAGTGCGTCATTAAACGAAATGGTGCCGTGATAGCCGTTACATTCAATAGGTGTTCCGCCGGCATCATATTCGCCCTTACATTCAAATGTTCTTGACTGAATATCCGGTATATTTTCAACAGCACAAATTGCCGTAACAATTTTAAAGGTTGAACCGGGAGTATACATTCCGCTGAGAAGGCGGTTTATATATGCACCTGAATATATATCATTTGTATCAATATCCGATGGTTTGTTCATAGGGTCATAACTCGGAGTTGATACCATACAGACTATTTCACCCGTCTTGTAATTTACAACACCGACACAGCCTGCCTTATAGTCAGACAGTGCATCATATGCAACATCGCACACATCGGAATTTATAGTAAGTTCCATATTATTTCCGCTGCCGTTTTTCACAATACTGTAAATACCGTTAAGCGGATTGTATCCGATAAGTTTTGATTTGTATGTTGACTGCACTCCTGTAGAAATAAAACCTTTTGTATCCCCGACCGTGTGAAGAGTTGATTTTCGTGTAGTTTTATCTTCATTATAAACTCTTTTTCCGTCAACGGTTTCTGCAAGAACGGTTCCGTTTGAATCGGTAATGGTTCCCGCTGCTATCAAATCACCATTATAATACAAATCGTAATTATAAGGCTGCATTGCCCATTTTGCTCCGTCACTTACAAAACTGTATGTCAAAAAACCGAGACCGCCAAGAAAGGCAACCACCAGAACAAGCAGAAACAGACCTCTTCTTGTAATCATTTTCATTTTTTCTTAGCACCTCCCAGATAATTGTAGGTACGCACATCAGATGCTTTGATAAATGCAAGCACTGCCCAGCAACTTATCATTGAACTTCCGCCCTGACTTACAAACGGCAATGTTACACCGGTAAGCGGCAGAACATCGGTTATGCCGAAGATATTAAGAGCGGTCTGAAACAAAAGCATTCCTGCACCGGCAACAGCGGCAATGGAATAAAACGCTGATCTTGCCGCGATTGAATTTACAAGGGCCGAAACCGCAATGGCAACGAACGAAAGCACCAGCACAATACCGAATAAAAATCCCCATTCCTCGCATATAAAGCCAAAAATGTCATCGGTTATCGTAAGGTGATAATCCTTGAAATAATGCCTTATATTACCATTTCCGATGCCAAGACCCAGCAATCCGCCCGACGCCATTCCCGTAAGAATATGCGCCTGCTGATAACCCGTATCATAAGGGTCATCCCATATATGACGATAAACAGAAAATCTTTTTGTAACATAAGATTTATATTTGATTACGATAGCACCGCCCATACCTGCTGCCGAAACAGCAAGACCGACTGTTTTAATATCGCCCGAATTCATAAAGGCAATAATAAGAAAAGTTACAAAAAATACCAAACCTGTTCCGAAATCACGTATAAGAATAAGAGTACCTACACATGCAACGGAAAATATTATAAATTTTATTATGTTCTTTGATGTCTGGATTTTTTCAAGTGTTGCAGCACCTACAAAAATAAATGCAACCTTAACAAATTCAGACGGCTGAATTCTTACACCCGCAATTTCAATCCAGTTGCCTGCACCGTTGATTACCTTTGCAAGAATGAGGTTCAGCACAAGCAATATCAATGCTGCAACCGCAACAGGTGTTCTCAGTTTCATGCATAGTTCAACATTTCCCAATATAAAAACAAGAATTGTAAATCCGATTACACCGCATATTGCAATGAGCATTTGTTTAAAACAGGCATCAACATTGACAGAACCGATTGCCGTAAGCCCCACCCCTGTCAGAAAAAACGCAATAAACTCAAGTTCAAAATTGCGCCTGTGCATTGCGAAATAAAATATGCCGACATATAACCATTCAAATGCCGCAAACACGGCAGCACATAACATCATTTTACCCGAAAACGCATCACCGGCCAAAGCCGCACTGTATCCCGTAATCAGTTGAAAAACCGTTAAAACAAAGAGCATTGCAAAATTGTTGATAGGTTTTATATGGGGTATTTTCTTTTGTTTTTTACTTTTACTTGCCATATTTTCACCTACTTTTCATAAAATACAAACACTCTGTCGCCGAAAGTGACAGTGTCCTCATCATAAATGAGTTGAGGCTGCGAAATAAATCTGCCGTTAAGTTTTGTTCCGTTGTGGCTGTTCAGATCCGACAAAGCCCAGCCGCGTGAGGTATAATGTATTCTTGCATGCTCACTGCTTACCGTATCAAGATTAATCTTGATATCCGCATAATCACATCTGCCGATAAGAACATCTTTTTTTCTGAGATAAACAGGTTTATGTGTTTTAACATCAACCAGAACTGCATATGCAACATTCCCCTGTTTTTGATTAAGCCCCGTGGCAGCCGTTCTTATTTCGCTTTTTGATTTGGCCGAAAGCGCATCGGAACAAAGAAATTTAAGCGTAACGCCGCCGATTTTTATAATATCGCCGTCTTCAATCACTGCCCGGTCTTCAATTTTTTCGCCGTTTACTTCAACACCCGTTTTTGAAAAAGTATCGGTTATTACCCATTCTTTACTTTTTTTTGCAATAACAGCGTGAAATCTCGAAATATCATCCATAGGAAACACAATGTCATTTGATTTGCTTTTTCCTATAGAAATTTCCCATCTGTCAATATCTATTATTGAACCGCTTTTCTGGTCAACAAGTTGAGCCATTTTGTGAAGCCTCGGTCTGTTTCTGAACAGCGATATAATACAAGTGAATAAAATAAAAATTGCCAGAACAGGCAGCACATATCTCAACAAACCTGCTATAACTAAATTTAATGTTTCCAACTTGTCCACTCCCTCATATATTTATATCAACATTATATAATAATAAAATACTTGCAATCTCTTTAAAAGTCAAGAAACTATTGAATTTGTTGACATTTTATCTTATACTAATTATTAGAATATTAACATTTGGAGGAATACTATGAGTTGCCAAAAATCAATTTTCGGAAAACTTGAAAATGGTGAAATTGTAGAACTTTATACAATTACAAACAAAAACGGTGCGTCTGTTTCGCTTATGACTCTGGGCGGCGGCATACAATCACTGAATGTTCCTGACAAAAACGGAAACTTCAGCGATGTTGTTCTTGGTTTTGACGAACCGAAACATTATATAAATCCCGATCTCGGATTTCAGGGCCTTCTGGTCGGCAGATATGCAAACAGAATAAGAGATGCAAAATTCACTATGGACGGCATTACTTACAACACACCGAAAAATCAGGGAACATGGACCCTTCACGGCGGAGGACGTTTCAGTTTCAGCAACTGGGATGTTAAAGAAACAACAGATAACAGCGTTGCATTCTCTTTCTTTTCCCCTGATATGCAGGATGGTTTTCCCGGCAACTTCACATTAACCGTTAAATACACCCTTACAGATGACAACACCCTCAGACTTGAATATTCCGTACTTTCCGACAAAAAGACAGTTGCAAATCCAACAAACCACGCATATTTCAATCTTTCTGGAAATGACGGCAGCACTATTGAAAATCATCTTCTCCAGATTAATGCCGACAAATTTACCGAAACAGATGACTCTCAGTTGCCTACAGGTGAACTCGGCGAAGTTAAAGGCACGATGATGGACTTTACCGAAATGCACAAAATCGGCGACAGAATTGATGAACCCTTCAGAGCAATTATTGACGGAATTGGTTACGATAATAACTACTGCCTTTATAACAGCGAAATCGGCAAAATGGCACAGGCTGCTGTTCTTGCAGACGAAGAAAGCGGAAGAAAAATGGAAGTGTGGACCGATTTGCCCGGAATTCAACTCTACTGCGGCGGATGGCTGAGTAAAGAAAATAATCCCGGAAAAGGAAACGCATTTGTAACATTCAGAAGAGGTGTTGCACTTGAAACCCAGTTTTATCCCGATTCGGTAAACAACGCAAACTTTCCTTTTGTTTATGTTGAAGCGAACAAGGAATTCAAAACCGTAACGGAATTCAGATTTTCGGTGATGTAATAAAATTCTAATATAACAGATGAGACGACAGATATCGGGCAAACCGTCTTTCTGCCGTCTCTTATTAATTTATCAACTAAGAACAAGTCAATTAAATATAAACCGTAAAAAACCGCATAAAAAGGCAAAATGCAAGCAATACTTGCGTAATTTCAAAGCAGATTTTATTGTCTGCATACCATCAAACTGCTATAATTACAATAAGTTTAAACGCAGGGAAAACAAATACTTTGTGCCCTGAAAATGCATTTACAAAAATCCAATTTTGAGGAGATTGATATATGAACGCAGACATAGCAAAAAGATTGCTTGAATTCAGAAAAGCAAATGGCTATTCACAGGAAGATCTTGCAGAAAAACTCGGTGTTTCCCGACAGGCAATATCAAACTGGGAAAGAAACGAAAGCAGTCCCGATACAGACAACCTGATTGCTTTGGCACAGTTATATAATGTAACGATTGACGAACTTCTTCAAGGCAAAAGCAAACCTGAAAAAAGCAAAGTTGAAGAAACCGAAACAGATACCAACACTTCAACTTCTGATAAATATGGTGAATACAGTGACGCGAAAAGTACGGCACACATAAGTTTTAAAGACGGTGTTCACGTTCATAATGAAAACGAACACGTAGATATCGGATGGGACGGCATTCACGTAGAAACCAAAAACGGCGAGTCTGTTCATATGAACAAAGATGAACTTCACAACCATATTCATAAAAAATTTGAAGAATCTGTCAATAACAAAAACAATCTGATATGGCTTCACACACTGCTGCCGATTTTTGCTGTTGCATTTTATCTTATCGTGGGCTTTGCCTGCGGCGGCAGCGGCTGGGGAAAAGGATGGATCGTTTTTCTTCTTATTCCGATTATTGAATCAACAATTACCGCTGTTCAGAAAAAAACACCGTCATCTTTCTGTTATCCTGTTTTTGCAACCTTTTTATATTTATTCTTCGGATTCTTTTTAGGAATATGGCATCCGACATGGGTCGTTTTCATAACCATTCCTGCTTTTTATGCCATTTGTTCCGCACTAAAAAAAACGACTTCAAACCAAACAGAAACAAACTATAATTATACAAACGAATCAGCAACATATTACACACCGCAGGGAACAAATGTTGTTGACGAAACAAAAACAAAAAAATCGACCAGTCCGTTTGTAATTATTCTGCTCACCATTATATGTGCCATCACGGTTGTATGCGTTGTTGCGATTGTAGGGGCATTTTCATTTGTAAAAAATCTGCCGATTGATAATATTATAGACAATTTTACACCGTCATATATCAGTTCACTGGATTATGATGACAAATCCTATTCGCTCGGTGAGGGAAAGTGCGATACGGTGTCGGATATAAACATTGAATGGGTATCGGGTGAAATAACTCTTGAGCATTATGACGGAGATTCTGTTTCATTCAAGGAAGCGTATTCCGGCAGTGACGACTATACAATGCGGTATAAAGTTGACAGCGATACACTTTATATAAAATTCTGCAAACCGGGATTAAAACCGTATAAAAACGGTGCAGGCAGCATGAATAAACACCTGACGGTTCTGGTTCCGCAGGATATGGATTTCAGCGAAATTGATATTGAAACGGTTTCTGCCGATGTTGTTATGCAGAATATAGACGCAGAAAAATTCAATATAGATTATGTCAGCGGTAACGTTACTGCAACGGGAAATTATAACACGATTGACGCTCAAGGTGTAAGCGGTATGCTGGATATTCATAATAGCAGCAATTCTTTCACCTGCAGTATGGAAACGGTAAGCGGTAACTGCAAACTGTATCTGCCCGAGAATATTCCCGGCTTTTCCTGTAATTTTGAGGCAGTATCCGGCAATGTTTCAACATATGAATTTGACGGTTTCAGAAGCACCAAAAGTTTCAGTGATACAACACACACCTATAAAGACGGTTCAAACTCTATAGATTTTGATGCCGTCAGCGGAAATCTTGAAATTTTAAAAAGTGCATAAAATATCACAATAAAACAAAACTGTCCCGGTTTTTGCCGAGACAGTTTTTTGTTTATTATCCGATTTGGCAACAGTTGAAACAATGCGGTGTAATAATACCGTGCAAATTTTCACCTCCCGAAAATAAAAAATGCGCAGCCGAAGCCGCGCATAAAAAACGCATGCTCCGTTTGCTGCTACACAAATTAACTACTAAATGTTAGTATGATTAAAAGAGCATGCATTTTTATCAAAAGATAAAAAATTACATACCAGCACTTAGTAATATGAAATTTGTGTAGCAAAATTATTATATTACAATAAGAAATATTAGTCAACATAAAAACTGTATAATTCAAAATCTTAAGCAAATAGTATTTTTGTATGTTCGGTTAAATCTGTTCAAAAAAATATTAAAGAGGATTTTTCAGTTTATGAATGACCACGGAATAAACCAAAAAAATAAAATAATAAAACTGTGCACTCTCGCATGGGTTGTGTTTATTCTTGTTGTAATATGCGTACTTACCGGCATTCTGAAAGATGATTCGGAAAAACAACAGGAGCACACATCTGCCGATTTGCAAACCACACAGAATACCACAACAGAAAAACCCGAAATCGACAAAACGCAGTGGAATCTGATGCTGGTTAATCCGTGGCATTCGCTGCCTGAAAACTATAATCCGACTATAAAATATCTTGATAACGGGCACGGAATTGACGAAAGAGCATATACCGATTTACAAGATATGATGGATGACTGCAGAGCAGAAGGGCTCAACCCGCTTATATGTTCTTCATACCGCACAAGAGAAAAGCAGGAAGAACTTTTCAAGAACAAAGTTGACCGGTATCTTTCATACGGTTATTCACAGGAGGATGCAAAAAAGGCGGCCGGAGAACTTGTGGCAATACCGGGAACAAGCGAGCATCAGTTGGGATTGGCGCTTGATATCGTTGATGTTTCATATCAACTTCTTGATGAAAAACAGGAAGATACACCTGTTCAGAAATGGCTTTTAAGTAACAGTTGGAAATATGGCTTTGTTCTGCGATATCCCAATGATAAAAGTGAAATAACAGGAATAAGTTACGAACCGTGGCATTACCGTTATGTGGGCAAAGAGGCGGCCAAAAAAATTTATGATAAAAAAATATGCCTTGAAGAATATTTAAACAGTTAAATAAAAAGCAGATATAAAAAATCATGGTCAACAAACCAAATTGACCATGATTTTTTTATTTTTCGGCAAGAAATCATTAAAGTGAATTACTATATCACAATTTCACATAATATGGGTATTTTTGACATTTTCCGCGTTTTTTTTCAACTAAAATACTATATGATAATAATCACAGTTAGAATTTATACATATTTGCGTATTAACAATTATGTGTTGGGGAGATATCATTTTGAAAATAGCAATATGCGATAAAGAAGAGGAATGTATTGAAGATATTGAAAGGCACTTAAATCAATATTTTTCGCAGCATAATTTATACCTGGAATTATTCAAGTTCAGCAACAGCACCGATATTTTAAGCAGCAGCAAAAGTTTTGATATTGCTATTCTCGGTATTGAAGTTGACGAAATAAACGGCATTGAAATAGGCAAGGAACTTCAGAAAACAAAGCCCGGCACCGCATTAATATATGTAACCGAATACGACCGTTATCTTGATGATGCGCTTGACTTGGGCGTTATACGCTTTTTTACCAAACCGATTGAAAGTGACAGATTTTTCAGAGGCCTTGATTTTGCAATAGAAAAAATAGATAATGCCGAAATCAAATTTTATCTGTACGATGAAGCCAAAGGGCTTGCCACTGTTAACTGCACGGATATTATTTACATTGAAATTTGCGGAAGAAAAACAATGGTTGTTACCAAAAAGAATAAATATACTTCAAAAGAAAGCATAAAATTCTGGCATGATAAACTCAATAAATCCTATTTTGAATTTCCGCATAAAAGTTTTATTATAAATACCAACTATATTACATATTACGACCGCGGTCGAATCATACTTGATGAGAAATACGATATTCCTATTGCCTATTCAAAAAGAGCGGAATTTAAGCAGAAATTTTTTGAACTGCTGAGCAATAAATAAAAAATCCCGGCCTTAACGGTCGGGATTTTCCTTTTTAATGATATATTAGCCAAGTTCTGAGAAATACTTGATTGTTCTAACCATCTGTGATGTGTATGAATTTTCGTTATCATACCATGAAACAACCTGAACTTCATAGAGGCCTTCGCCGATAGGAAGAACCATTGTCTGAGTAGCATCAAAGAGTGAGCCGAATCTCATACCAACGATATCTGAAGAAACGATTTCATCAGTGTTGTAACCGAATGATTCAGTTGCAGCAGCCTTCATAGCAGCGTTGATTTTTTCAACAGTAACATCTTCGCCCTTAACTACAGCAGTAAGGATTGTTGTTGAACCTGTTGGGGTTGGAACTCTCTGTGCAGAACCGATAAGTTTGCCGTTGAGTTCAGGAATTACAAGACCGATTGCCTTTGCAGCACCTGTTGAGTTAGGAACAATATTAACTGCAGCAGCACGTGAACGGCGAAGGTCACCTTTTCTCTGAGGTCCGTCAAGAGTCATCTGATCGCCTGTGTAAGCGTGGATTGTGCACATAATACCGCTCTGGATTTCTGCATAATCGTTAAGGGCCTTAGCCATAGGAGCAAGACAGTTAGTTGTGCAGGAAGCAGCAGAAATAACAGTATCTTCTGGCTTTAATTCTTCGTGGTTTACATTGTAAACGATTGTTGGAAGATCGTTTCCTGCAGGAGCAGAAATAACAACTTTACGAGCACCGGCCTTTACGTGAGCAGAAGCCTTTTCTTTTGAACAATAGAAACCTGTGCATTCAAGAACAACGTCAACACCAAGTTCGCCCCAAGGAAGTTCAGAAGCATCAGCCTTAGCGTAGATTTTGATTTCTTTACCGTCTACGATGATTGAATCATCAGTAGCAGAAACTGTATCAGCAAGAGCATACTTGCCCTGTGATGAATCATACTTAAGAAGATGAGCAAGCATCTTAGGGCTTGTAAGATCGTTGATAGCAACTACTTCGTAGCCTTCTGCACCGAACATCTGGCGGAAAGCAAGACGACCGATACGGCCGAAACCATTAATAGCAACTTTTACCATTGGAATTTACCTCCGAAAAATATTTAATAATTTGCTTTTATGCAGTATTATTTTATACTGTTTGTCCCCGATAATCAAGAAAAAATTGTAAATTTTACACTTTATACAAAAACATACATAATATGGCAATTTGATATAGTCAAAATTTTAACAATCTGCTATTCAAGATACAAAACAATCTCTTTTTGCTGTATTGTTTTTTTTACGTCAATCACTCTCTGATTAGCCGAACCGCGGAAAACAAGAGAAATATCTTTCTCTTCCTCAACAAATCTTCCGTCAACAAGAACATCAATCAAAGAAAGCATTTCTTTGCTTATTTCGGTATCTGCCCTTGACTTTTTTGTTCCGACAATTTCTTCTATTGTGAATCCCGAATAACACCACACTGTTTTTTGAGGAAAACGGTCTCTGAACATAATGAGAAACGGAAGAAGAACTTTCTGATTTTCAGGTTCAAAGGGTTCTCCGCCCAAAATGGAAAGCCCGTTTATCCACTCCGGCGAACAGTCTTTAAAAATCTGTGTCATCGTCTCTTCGGTAAAAGGTTTGCCGTAAGCAAAATCCCATGTCTGCGCATTGAAGCAGTTTTTACAGCAGTGTCTGCAGCCGGAAACAAAAAGTGATGTTCTTACACCCTCTCCGTTTGCAATATCGTTGATTTTAATTTCTCCGTAATTCATAAATTTTCTCCGTAATTTATTCATATGGCAAAAGGCTGCCCCGAGAGACAGCCTATTTTATAATTATAAGTGCAATACTCTTTCTTTAATTTCCTGGGTTCTACCCTGATTCCAGAACTGGGTTCCGATATAACCGCAGGTTCTGCGTGCAACGTTCATCTTATCCTGATCTTCATTGCCGCATTTAGGGCATCTCCAGACAAGTTTGCCATGCTCATTTTCAACAATCTGAATTTCACCGTCATATTCACAGCACTGGCAGAAATCACTCTTTGTATTGAGTTCTGCATACATAATATTATCATAAATATAACGCATAATCTGAATAACGGCAGGGATATTGTTCTGCATATTCGGAACTTCTACATAAGAAATAGCACCGCCCGGTGACAGAGCCTGAAATTCCGACTCAAATTTAAGTTTTGTAAATGCGTCAATTTCTTCCGCAACATGAACATGATAAGAGTTTGTGATATAGTTTTTATCTGTAACGCCTTCAATTTTGCCGAAACGGTTCTGAAGACATTTTGCAAATTTATATGTAGTTGACTCAAGCGGAGTACCGTAAATACTGTAATCAATATTCTCTTCAGCCTTCCACTTTGAGCAGGCATCATTCATATACTGCATTACAGAAAGAGCAAACGGTTTGCCCGCTTCATCTGTATGCGATTTTCCGGTCATATACTTTGTGCATTCATAAAGGCCTGCATAACCAAGAGAAATGGTTGAATAACCGTTAAAAAGAAGTTTATCTATTGTTTCACCCTTCTTGAGTCTTGCAAGAGCGCCGTGCTGCCAAAGAATAGGTGCAGCATCGCTCTTTGTGCCTTTCAGTCTGTTGTGACGGCACTGGAGTGCTCTGTGGCAAAGGTCAAGGCGTTCATCAAATATTTTCCAGAACTTGGTCATATCTCCGCCTGAAGAGCAGGCAACATCAACAAGGTTAATGGTAACCACGCCCTGATTGAATCTGCCGTAATACTTGCGCTTGCCCTCTTCATAATTTTTGGCATTGGCAACATTGCCGATGTTTTCTTTTGTAAATCTGTCCGGTGTAAGAAAACTGCGGCAGCCCATACAGGTGTATACATCGCCTTTGAGTTCAAGCATAACCTTTTCACTGATATAATCGGGAACCATTCTTTTTGCAGTGCATCTTGCTGCAAGTTCGGTAAGATAAAAATACGGTGACTCGTCACTGATGTTATCTTCTTCAAGAACATAGATAAGTTTAGGAAATGCAGGTGTAATCCACACGCCGCTCTCGTTTTTTACGCCTTTAATTCTCTGCTTAAGCGTTTCTTCAATAATAAGGGCAAGGTCTTTTTTCTCCTGTTCGCTCTTTGCCTCATTAAGATACATAAACACAGTAACGAAAGGAGCCTGTCCGTTCGTTGTTAACAGAGTTACAACCTGATACTGAATTGTCTGAACACCGCGGGAAACTTCTTCACGAAGTCTCTTTTCGGTAAGTTTTGTTATCTGATCTTCTGTCATGCTTATTTCAAGTTGTTCAGATTCATTTTTAACTTCCCTGCGGATTTTTTCTCTGCTGATCTGTACAAAAGGAGCAAGATGCGCAAGAGAAATGGACTGGCCGCCGTACTGGCTTGACGCAACCTGTGCAATAATCTGGGTTGCAATGTTGCAGGCGGTTGAGAAAGAATGCGGTTTTTCAATCATTGTTTCTGAAATAACCGTTCCGTTCTGAAGCATATCTTCAAGATTCACAAGATCGCAGTTGTGCATATGCTGGGCAAAATAGTCAGCATCATGAAAATGGATAAGACCCTGTTCATGTGCATCAACAATATCCTGCGGAAGAAGAATTCTTTTTGTAATATCCTTTGAAACCTCGCCTGCCATATAATCACGCTGAACGGAGTTTACTGTTGGATTTTTATTTGAATTTTCCTGTTTAACCTCTTCGTTATTGCATTCAATAAGAGAAAGAATCTGATTATCCGTAGTATTCGCCTTTCTGATAAGAGAACGGTTATAACGGTATTTTACATATAATCTGGCAACATCAAATGCACCCTGTGCCATAATCTGGTTTTCAACGATATCCTGAATTTCTTCAACCGAAAGCGATCTGCTTGCTTTTGAAATTTTAAACTCAACATATTCGGCAATTTCGTTAATCTGGCTTTGTGTCAGTTCTTCTTTTTTACAGGCAGCATTTGCCTTTGATACAGCAACGATAATCTTGTTTATATCAAAATCAACTTCCGCACCGTTTCTCTTAATAATTTTCATTTCTTTTACCCCGCGAAAATGTTACAAAATAGTTACACGTTTATAAGCGACTGGATTAATAATAACAAATTAATTGTGTTCTGTCAATAGAAATTGAATAAAAAACACAATATATTGTATTTTTTATTTAATTCTACCTCAAGAATATGTATATATAGAGAAATAGACATCTGTCTGTTTCACGGGTAAAATCTTCATTTTCCGCAACAATTCAACAATAAAAACGGTTACAAAACAGCGTGAAACATTATTGATATTTTTTAATTATCATTTATTTTGCAAAACAAAATAAATAAAAAAGGATAATTGCCGTCCGGGAGCAATTATCCAAAACCATTTTAATATCTATTTTTCATCGGGAAGTTGATCAACACCATTGACTGCTTCTTTAAGACCAAGGTCTTTTTTTATCATTGTTGTTGAAACACCGGGTGTTCTGTCAAGAAAAACAAGTTCGCAGTAATCTTTCAGATAATCAAACTTATCGCTGCCTGCCCAGTCGCCGCCCATAACAACCGTGTCTATATGATATTCTTTAACATCATCAATTTTCTGCTCCCAGCAGTTTTCGGGAATTACAAGGTCAACATATCTTATTGCCTCAAGCATTTTCTTTCTTGTTTCATACGTATGATATGCTCTTTTGCCTTTGCCGGCATTAAATTCATCAGTTGACAAAGCAACAACAAGATAATCGCCCATTGCCTTTGCCCTTTGAAGAAGACGGATGTGACCGTAATGGAGCAAATCAAATGTGCCGTATGTTAAAATTCTTTTCAAGGAAAACCCTCCTAAATATCATCTTTAAATCATTAAAACATAATAAAAAATAATTGTCAAGAACATTGAACAATTTGACATTATACACATACTTATTATAATAAAAACAGGAGTTGATATAAATGGCAAAACTATACAAAGGCTCAAACGCACTCAGAAATAAAAAATACAAATATATTATACTTTCGGCAGTTATGATTTTGCTGAGTGCCGCAATATGGAGCATTACGGCTGTTTATTTTTATAAAAACGGCATTCTGAATTTTACATATATCCTATGTTCGTCTTTAACAACAGGTTTTGCAGCAGTAATAACGCATATTTCAAAAAGGCAGATAAAGATAATACATTCAGGTATAACAGGCGAAAAGGCAGCCAAACAACTTGTCCGCTGTCTTTCCGATGACTACCGAATCATAACAAATGCCAGGATAACTTATAACGGCAAAACAAGTGAAACGGATATGATTGTTGTGGGCACAAACGGTGTTTTCATTATTGAAGTAAAAAACCACAATCAAGAAATAACAGGAAATGCACAGTCACACAACTGGACGCAGTTTAAAACAGGAAGAGGCGGAGGAAAATATTCAAAACAGTTCTATAATCCTATAAAACAGGTTTCCACCCATATATACAGATTGGCAAACATTTTAAGAAAAAGCGGATTTAACATATGGGTTCAGGGAATTGTTTATTTTTCAAATCCGACGGCACAGGTATCTGTTGAAAATATGCCGGAAGACATACCGATTATAACCGCAAACCGCGGCGGGCTAAAAAAACTTGCCGAATATATCACAGCCTTTAACAGCGGCAAAACCCTTTCGGCAAAAGATATAAATGAAATGGTAAAAATAATAAAATAGATAAAAGAATTCTCTGCAGCGTCAGGGAATTTTTTGTTTTTATTGACTAACATAGTCGAATTGTGATATAATAATTTTGCGACATAAAACTATATATTATGGCTTAAAATAAGGCTTGCAATTTTATTTCCTGTATAAAAATGCACGCTCTGTTAATTATGCCTTATTTTAGCATAGTATTTTAGTTTTGTGTCGCAGCAAACGAGAGTGTGCGTTTTTTATGCGCAGTCTCGGCTGCGCATTTTTTTATTTTTAGGAGGTAATATTGACTAATATACTTGAATTATGATATAATATTTTTGCCAAATGAAATTCAATATAGTTATTAGTACACCGCGTATGTATTTTTTTATCTTTGATAAAAATGCATGCTCTTTTTCAGCATACGTAGATGTACTTGGCTGATTGAATTTCGTTTGGCGACGGTGGAAGCATGCGTTTTTTATGCGCGGCTTCGGCCGCGCATTTTTTATTTTTAAGGGGGTCATAAAAATGACTGAAAAAACGTATTCGTATGATATTGAGGGCAAAGATTTGCATGAATTTTTCAAAATGCACAATCAACTGAATGACAGGTTGGGGATACTTTCAAACAAAATAGAACTGCTTGATGTTCTGCAGGGGTGCTGTGTTGAACTGGAGGCGTATAACAACAAAAACTACGACCTGCTCTGTATGGCAATCGGAGATGCGCTGGATTATACGGAAGAACTGACCGCATTTTCCGATAAATGCTATCTACATATGCAGCATATGCTGAAAAATAAACAATAAATAAACAAGCCGCTCCAAATCATTGTAATTTGGAGCGGCTTGTCACAGGTTCGACCCCTGCTCTATTTTCTAACTAATAAAAAAACAGACGGCACTTTTATTACCGTCTGTTCTTGGTGGGAACAACAGGACCGAGAAACTAACCCGCTGCGAAACAGTCCACCGGACTGTTTCTTCCAAATCTCGCTGATTTGGAGCGGCTTGTCACAGGTTCGCGCCCTGCTTTATTTTCTAACTAATAAAAAAACAGACGGCACTTTTATTACCGTCTGTTCTTGGTGGGAACAACAGGGCTCGAACCTGTGACCCTCTGCTTGTAAGGCAGATGCTCTCCCAGCTGAGCTATGCTCCCGTCAGCGAAAATAATTATACAATAATACAAGTTAATTGTCAAGCATTAATTTTGCTGAATAATTCTTTTATTCTTTCGGTATCCTCTTTCAGATATAAATAGCCGAATAAAGTTTCGACACCCGTTGCGCAGTGATACTCGCTTTGGGTTGCACTTTTGGGCATATGACCGACTTTTGCATTTCGTCCGCGCTTATAGACCGCGGTTTCCTCTTCGGTCAGAACATCTTTTATTTTTTCAAAGGCAGATGTCTGCGCCTTTGCCGAAACATACTTTACGCTTTCCTTATGCAAATCATTTACAGGTCTGTTTGCATCTGTTACCAGCATTTCACGAACAAGTATTTCATAAATACAATCGCCGATAAAAGCAAGATTGAGCGGACTGAGTTGTTTCGGATTAACATCCTTATCAATAAATCGCATAAAATTTACGGCACATATTCAAACTCAATATCGTAAATTGAGACTATGTCGCCCTCCTGTATTCCTTTTTCTTTAAGTGCGGCAAAAACGCCGCTTTTTTCAAGAACTCTTTGCATATACTGAAGAGCCTCGTAATCCTCAACGTCTATGCCCTTAAGCACTTTAGGGAACCAACTTGCCTCAACAATATAATAGTTATCGTCTTCAACCGTGATTTTAAACCCTTTGTCATCTTTAATAAGTGCCTCAAGCGGAATTTCCTCAACCTCATATTCTTTAATCGGAGGAAGTGTCTGCAGTTTATTCCACACTGCATTCATAAGTTCTTTTGTACCCTCACAGATAGGCGCACAGATTGAATAATATTCATAGCCTTTTGCCTCAACATAATTTTTGAATTCTTCAATCTGTTCAGGTTCGGCCATATCAATTTTATTTCCGGCAACAATCTGGGGCTGCTTTGCAAGTTCAGGATTAAATTTTACAAGTTCTTCATTAATTTTTTCAAAATCTTCAATCGGATTTCTGCCCTCGTGGCCGCTGACATCAACGATATGAACAAGCAGGCGGCATCTTTCAACATGGCGCAGAAATTCATGACCAAGACCGATTCCCTCGCTCGCACCTTCAATAAGACCCGGAATATCGGCAATGACAAACGAACTGCCCTCGCCCATTGAAACCACGCCCAAATTAGGCACAAGAGTTGTAAAATGGTAATCTCCTATTTTAGGTTTTGCCTGACTTACAACCGAGATAAGGCTCGACTTGCCCACTGACGGATACCCCAAAAGGCCCACATCGGCAAGAAGTTTAAGTTCAAGAGAAACTTCCCACTCCTCACCCGGCATACCGGGCTTTGCAAATCGGGGAACCTGTCTGGTAGGTGTTGCAAAATGAATATTGCCCCATCCGCCTTTTCCGCCTTTTGCAGCAACAAAGCGTTCTTTTTTGCTCATATCAGCCATAACCGCACCTGAATTCACCTCGCGGATAATTGTTCCTCTGGGAACTTTTATTTCAAGGTCAGGTGCCTTTTTCCCGTACTGACGTGAACCCCTGCCGTTTTCACCGTTTCTGGCTGCATATTTTCTTTTATATCTGAAATCGGCAAGTGTTGCAAGATTATCGTCAACAACAAAAACAACATCTCCGCCTTTTCCGCCGTCACCGCCGTCGGGTCCGCCCGCTGCAACATACTTTTCCCTGTGAAAAGCAACTGCTCCTGCGCCGCCGTCACCCGCTTTTATTTTAATTTTTGCAATATCTACAAACATTATTTATTCCTTTTCTTCATCTTTTTCCGAAACTGTGTCATTCATTCTGCACTCAATTTCATCCGAAATCTTTTTCAGTGTGCCTTTTGATATAAGACCAATATCAACGGTTATAACCTTATCTTCTTTTAAAGTAAAAATGATTTTTGCATGTCTGTCAATAAAATTCTTTGTAAAACTCGGTTTATCGTCTTTCTGCGTTTCAAATTTCACAATATCTGCATATGCAAAAACATTATCTTCATCAACAGCCGTAAACTCAAGTTCGTCATCATAAAATTTTACGCCCTGTGTTAAAACCTCTTTGGTTACAATGATTGCAAGAACGATTGCAAAAACTTCAATGGCAGCAAAGAAAAACACGCTCATTTTTGATGCCATAACAACATAAGTAAAAACATCAATCAGTTTTTTTACGGCAAAAACGGCAAATCCTGCAACCGCAATGTCAAAAATGAATACCACTGCCAGCGTAATCGGTGATAACAATCTTATAAATCTGTCTTTCATATAAATTTCCTCTCCTTAAAATCATCTAAAAGATTAATATTTTCTGCCTGAAATTCTTTTTTATCAAGATAACTTAACATATTATCATCTGAAAAATTGAATTTTAATTTATAACTGTAAAGAGCCTGTCTGTATCTTCCCTGTTCTTTTCCGTACTTTCCGTCACCGAAAAGCGGATGCCCGATGTGCGCAAGATGCGCCCTTATCTGATGCGTTCTGCCCGTAAGAAGTTTTACTTCAAGAAGCGACGCGTCTTCATAATAATCAATCACTTTGTACTGCGTTATGATTTTTTTTGAACCGTCACACTTGTTATCGGTAATGCTTACCATATTTTTTCTCTCATCTTTTTTCAGATAGGCAGTAATGGTTTCTTTATTTTTCTGCATTTTGCCATGCACAACGGTAAGATAATATTTTTCAATTTCACGGTTTTTTATTTTATCATTGATAATTTTAAGTGCTTCTGCATTTTTTGCACCTATAACAATTCCGCCTGTGTTTCTGTCAATCCTGTTTGCAAGCGATGGTGTAAAGGTTGATTTTTCGGGATTCCAGTCGCCTTTTTCAAACAGATATCTTTTAAACCTTGCAACAAGATTATCAACATAATCTTTTCCGTCGGGGTGACACAGTATGCCGACCTTTTTGTTAAACAGAATTATGTTTTCATCTTCATATATAATATCCAAATCTGTTGATGCTTTAAGAAAATCATAATGCTTTTCTTTTTCCTTCAGAACATCATCCTTAAGATAAAGTTCAAGCAAATCGCTCTCAAGAAGAATCTGTTCCGGTGTACAGCGTTTTTTATTCACTTTAATATTCTTTTTTCTTATTTCTTTATACATCAGAGATTTCGGAAGATGCTCAAAACTTTTCTGAATAAATCTGTCAACTCTCTGACCGGCATCTTTACTGCTTATAATAAAACTCTTCATCAGTTATTTTCTTTGCTGCCCTTTGCTTTCTTTTCCTCTTCCAGTTCCTGAATCTCTTTATAGAACATATTGGCTTTTACATAAACCTGAATAAATCCTTTTATAACCTCGGCAAGTTCGCCTTTCTTATAAGGATTTATAAGAATATGCTCATCATCATCAATTACAAGAGGCCCTTTTTCATAATCATTAAAAGTAGGCATAAGAGAATAGGATTCTTTTGTTTTTACTATTGAAATCAATGTAAGGTCTGCCGTAGCATTAACAAAACCTTTCTTTTTTGTATATTTTTCAATAGTTGAAAGCGGTGAATCATCATTATGTTTTTTTGTATAACAATATGAAATAACCTCTTCAACAAAATTTTCAATCTGTGTATCACTGTAAGGTGCTTTTAAAAGCACAACTTTATCAATATCGGCTATTCCGTATTTTGCACTTTCTCCGCAGGGAATACCTATCATGTTTTCATCATCGTCAACATAAACCGATATAGTATAAAATTCTTTTTCCATATAAATTCCCATAGCCTTTCTGTTGTACAAGCAAAATAAATATATAATGATTATAACCTATATAATTGAAAAATACAACATCAGGTGATATAATCTTTTCGGTGATAGTATGACAAACGGTAAAAAAGTTCTTATAACAGGCGGTGCAGGCGGAATAGGAAAAGCAACTGCCATTGTATTTAAAAACAGCGGTTATGATGTTTATATAACATATAATAAAACCCCTGCAGATATTGAAGGGGTAACCGCAATAAAATGCAATCTTGAAAATATCAGCGAAATTGAAAATCTTTTCAATCAAATCGGTGATATTGATATTCTTGTAAACAACGCGGGTGTAAGCCTAATTAAAATGATTAACGACACAAGCGAAGAAGAATATGACGAAATAAATAATGTAAATGCAAAATCATATTTTTTCTGTTCAAAATATGCAGTTAAATCCATGATAAAAAAACACTCCGGTGCTATAATAAACGTTTCTTCCATGTGGGGCCAGGTGGGCGCTTCATGCGAAGTGGCCTATTCAATGAGCAAGGCGGCAGTTATAGGGCTTACCAAATCACTTGCACAGGAACTTGCGCCAAGCAATATCACCGTAAACTGTGTTTCACCGGGAATAATAGATACACGTATGAACAGTCAGTTTGATAAAAAAGAACTTGAAAATGAAGTGCCGATGGGACGCCTTGGAACAGCAGAAGAAATTGCACAGGCAATTCTTTTTCTTGCACAGTCGCCATATACAACAGGGCAGATTCTCGGTGTAAACGGCGGAATCGTTTAAACAGCCATTTGTTTTTTCTTATTCGGTATACATTAAAACATAATAATTTTAATTCATATTTTTTGCTTATTTGTAACACTTTCTTTTTCTTTTCATAGGATAGTTTAGAAAAGGGAAAGGGGGTTGCGCGATTATGGGTTGCGGATGCAATAACTTTGGTTGTGGCGGTTCTTCTTGGATCATCATCCTTATCATCATCCTTTTACTCTGCGGCGGTTGCGGCGGTAATTGTGGTAACAATGATTGCGGATGCGGTTGCTAATCAACTGAATACGATAAAAAGGTGTACCTGAGAAATCGGGTACACTTTTTTATTTGAACAGAAAAGTCAAAAAAGGTCAATTTTTTTCTTGACTTTTTCTGACCTTTGTGCTATTATAACAACAGAAGGTCAAAGAAAGTCAAGGTCAAAATAAAAAATGACTTTCCAAAATCCTTTCTGAGCATACTTTTAAGGAAGTGATTATCAAATGAAAATAAGCGATGTAATTGCCGATATGATACTTGATATGTTTGACGAAGATACGCCGACAGTTCAGATTCAGCGAAATGATCTGGCAGCCAAACTCGGCTGCGTACCAAGTCAGATAAACTATGTTATCACATCACGTTTCACCCCTGAGCAGGGCTACAGAATTGAATCAAGGCGCGGCGGCGGCGGATATATACTTATAACACGTGCAGCAAGCAAAGAAAACGCTTTGGTTTCGCTCATCAATTCAATAGGTGTTTCCATCGACGAAAAAAATGCAAAATCACACATTTACAATTTAAATTACCAGGGACTTCTTAATGACAAAGCGGCAAAAATGATGATTGCCGTAATATCAGATAATAATTTTAAAGGTCTCGGCTCTGAAACAAAAAACATAATAAGAGCAAACCAGTTAAAACAAATGCTTATTGCATATATTGATTAGGAGGTATTCATTATGCAATGTCAACACTGTAATCAAAACGAAGCAACAACACATATCAAAAAAAACATCAACGGCCAGCGGGAAGAAATGCACCTTTGCCAGCAATGTGCAAAAGAACTCGGCGTTATGGAAGATTTCAGAATTCCGTCAATGAGTGACTTTTTCGGCGACAGTTTTCTCGGCAACTTCCTTGGTGCAGGTGCTGCGGCAATGAACTCCCTTGCCGGTGTTGAAAGGTGCGGCGTATGCGGTTCATCATTCAGCGATATAGTAAAAGGCGGTCACACCGGATGCAGCGAATGCTACAGCAAATTTGAAGACAAACTTGAACCATCAATAAACAAAATTCACGGCAAAACAAAGCACATAGGAAAGTTTATTTCCTACACTGAAAATAAAGAAAAAATAAAAGAAGAAACAAAAACAAACGAACTTGATTTTCTAAAAGAGCAGTTGAAAGATGCAATAAAAGAACAGCGTTTTGAAGATGCCGCAGTTCTGAGAGACAAAATAAAGGACATGACGGAGGGTAAAAATGAATAAGTGGTACAGCGGACAGGGAAACAACAGTGATGTTGTTTTATCATCGAAAATAAGGCTTGCAAGAAATGCAGACAAAATACCCTTCCCCTGCAAACTCAGCAATGATGCAAGAAAATCGCTCTGCAAAAAAATATTTGCCGCTGTTCAGAATTCTGAATTCGCCGGTGAATTTGACCTTACCGAATTAAATACACTCAGCAATCTGCAAAAAATTTCGCTCGCGGAAAAAAGGCTTATCAGTCCTGAAATGGCAAAACAAAATCAATACAGTGCCGTGCTTGTTTCAAAAGATGAAAGCACCAGTATTATGCTCTGTGAAGAAGACCACATACGCCTTTGCACCATGCAGGCCGGTCAAAATCTTAAAGAAGCATATGAAAAAGCAAACCGTATTGATGATGTTTTTATAAACAGTATGAAAATAGCATTCAGCGAAAGACTCGGTTTTCTGACTTCAAATCCAATGCATCTCGGAACAGGTATGAAAGCATCTTTTATCCTTCACCTGCCGGCTGTAAATGCCCATAATATGATAAGTTCACTTTCAAATATGATTGGCAAACTCGGTTTTTCAATCAGACCGTTATTCGGAGATGGCAGCGATTTCTTTGAACTTTCAAACGAAATCAGCCTTGGCATAACCGAATCATCTGCAATAGAAAATCTTAACTCGATATGCGACCAGATTGTTAAGCAGGAAAGAATATTCAGAGAAGAATTAATGGAATTTTCAGATTTTGAAGATAGAATTTTCCGTGCAATGGGCACACTGAAAATGGCAAGAAAATTATCGGCAAAAGAATTTTACAAATTAATATCACTTGCACGTCTCGGCATATCGGCAGGAAAGTTTGATACGCCGTATGAAACCATAGGTTCACTTATGCATTCGCTCGGAACGGCAACAGTTCTATGCGGTGCAGACGAAAAAATAACTGTTGAAGAATCTGATTTTCTGCGTGCAAAATATGTCAGAGAAAAATTAGGACAGCAATAACTATATACATTTATATATTGCATAGTTGTATCTGCTGTTCGGATTCAACTGATAAGGAGGAATAACTATGTACAGATTCAATTATTTTACACAACAATCAAACGAAGTTTTAAATTACGCAATCAAAACCGCCGAAAACTTAGGCCATAATTATATCGGCAGTGAACACATACTTATAGGTCTTTTAAAAACCGAGTCGGGCATTGCCTACTCGCTGCTTGACAGCAAAGGCATAACAGTTGAAGATGCCGAAAACTTTATAAAAAAATATATCGGAACAGGAACGCCGACAAAACTTACCCCCGATGATTTTACTCCAAGAAGCAAACGCGTTCTTGACACTGCTTTTCAGATAGCACGAGGCATGCTGCACAGTTTTGTGGATACCGAACATCTTCTTCTCGCACTTCTTCAGGAAAGTGATTCCTATGCCGTAAAGTTCATAAATTCGGAAGGTTATGACGAAGATGCACTTTTTGAAGAGGTTGTTTCGGCAGTGGGCAAAACCACGCCGCATAACGGCGAAAACGGCAGACGAACAAAAAATGCAAAATCAAAAACTCCGACGCTTGATGAATTCGGCAAAGATCTTACCGCCCTTGCAAAAAGCGGCAAAATAGACCCTGTTATAGGCAGAGAAAGCGAAATTGAAAGGGTTATACAGATTTTATCAAGAAGAACAAAAAATAATCCCTGCCTTATCGGTGAACCCGGTGTAGGCAAAACCGCTATAGCCGAGGGACTTGCCCTCAGAATCGTTAAAGAAGAAGTGCCTGAACTTCTTGACGGTAAAAAAATAGTTGCTCTTGATCTGACATCAATGGTTGCCGGAACAAAATACCGCGGTGACTTTGAAGAAAGAATAAAAAAGGCAATGGATGAAGTTGCAGCATCAAAAGATGTTATCCTGTTTATTGATGAGGTTCATACAATAATGGGTGCAGGTGCAGCAGAGGGTGCAACAGATGCGGCTAATATCCTTAAACCTTCTCTTGCACGAGGCGAAATACAGGTTATAGGTGCAACCACCATTGATGAATACAGAAAAAACATCGAAAAAGACGCTGCTCTTGAAAGACGTTTTCAGCCTGTCACCATCGGAGAACCAACCGAAGAAGAAGCAATACAGATACTCAAAGGGCTCCGCGACAAATACGAAGCACACCATAAAGTTAAAATTACCGATGAAGCAATAGAAAACGCGGTAAAAATGTCTGCACGTTACATTAACGACAGATTTCTGCCCGACAAGGCGATTGACCTTATAGATGAGGCGGCATCACGCGTCAGACTGAAATCACTCACCGTTCCCGATAACCTTAAAGAGATGGAAAAAGAAATCAAAATTCTTGATGAAGAAAAATCTTCGGCAGTAAGATCTCAGAATTTTGAACGTGCAGCCGAAATACGCGACAAAGAAAAAAGCCTAAAAACACTCCTCGAAGAAGAAAAAGAAAAGTGGAAAAATCTTTCATCACACCAAATTAAAGAAATTTCAACAGAAGATATTGCCGCAGTTGTTTCTTCATGGACAGGAATACCAACAACACAGATTACAAAAGAAGAATCCGAAAAGCTGTTGAATCTTGAAAACATTCTGCACAGAAGAATTGTCGGCCAGGATAAGGCCGTATCTGGTGTGGCAAGAGCCATAAGACGAGGAAGAGCGGGACTGAAAAATCCAAAACGCCCTATCGGCTCATTTATATTCCTCGGTCCTACAGGCGTTGGCAAAACAGAACTCTGCAAAACCCTTGCAGAAGCAATGTTCGGCGATGAAGAGTCAATTATAAAACTCGATATGTCGGAATATATGGAAAAGCATACGGTTTCAAAACTTATTGGTTCGCCTCCCGGATATGTTGGTTTTGACGAAGGCGGTCAACTCACCGAAAAAATCAGAAGAAAACCATATTCGGTTGTTCTTTTTGACGAGATTGAAAAGGCTCATTCCGATGTTTTCAATATGCTTCTGCAAATCCTTGAAGACGGTGTTCTCACCGATTCACAGGGCAGAAAAGTAAGTTTTAAAAATTCGGTAATTATTATGACATCAAATATCGGTGCATCAAAAATTACCGACCCTAAGGGTTCGCTGGGCTTTGCAAACAACCCGGAAGATGAAAACAAAAACATTGAAGAACTTGTAACAGCAGATTTAAAATCCACCTTTAAACCTGAATTTCTAAACCGTATTGATGAGATTATCGTATTTAAACAACTTGAGAAAAACGATATAGAAGAAATAACAAAAAGAATGCTTTCAAGCCTGAAAAAGCAACTCAAAGAACTCGGAACAGAGGTTGAATTTACAGACAGTGCCGTGCAGGCAATAGCAGATGCAGGATTTGATAAGGTATACGGTGCAAGACCGCTCAGGCGTGCAATTCAAACTAAAATTGAAGACAGACTGTCTGAACTTATTCTTGAAAACGGATTAGGCGAAAGTTGCAGGGTTGATTATAACGGCAGCGAATTTACATTTGCATAAAAAGCAAAAAGCACAGGAGGTTAACTCCCGTGCTTTTTGGTCTGCAAATAAAAACTTTTATGTAAACGCTCATAAATCATTCCGTTTTTGAATCCGCTGGTCAAAAAGAAGCAATAATAGAATAAAAACAAGACATTTATCATAATGTTAGTCGAGGTATAGGTCGATGAAACCTTTCGTAAAATCTGCAGACTAATTTTACTTTTGCACTTATATCAGTGCAAAATTATCTTATCATAGAGTTACAATAATGTCAAGTGTTTTGCATAAAAAAGGTGACATTATGAATAAAGAATATAAAAAACTGTTTGGCGCAAACATAAGAGAAATACGAAAAAGGCAGAATCTGACGCAGGAAGAACTCGTTACAAAAATGCAGTTGATAGGCATAGATATGACAAGAAGTGCCCTTGCAAAAATTGAATCCGCCCAGCGTCATGCATATCCTGACGAAATCAAAGCATTGAAAACAGCGCTGGATGTTTCATATGATGAACTTTTTGATTTTAAAACAAATAAAAAATAAGTGCGTGTTTGGCATTTTTTGTCAAATATGCACTTATTTTTATACGATATTGTTAATTATTTATCAAACTATTGTTAAATATAACAAACTTTCAAAGAAATCATTGACAAAATGTTTTACAATACTATAATGTAATAGCATAGTTTTTATAGCAAAAATTTAATTATATATATTTAGGAGAAAATTATGGCAAGAGTATTTAACTTCAGTGCCGGTCCTTCAACATTACCTGAAAAGGTGCTTGAACAGGCAGCGGCAGAAATGATGGATTATCAGGGCAGTGGTCAATCTGTAATGGAAATGAGCCACCGTTCAAAGGTATTCGACAAAATCATCAAAGATGCAGAAGCACTTATGAGAGAACTTTACAATATTCCTGACAATTACAAGGTATTGTTCTTACAGGGCGGTGCATCTGCTCAGTTCTCAGCAATTCCGCTCAACTTTATGAACGGCACAGGCAAGGCAGACTACATTATCACAGGTCAGTGGGCTAAAAAAGCATTCCAGGAAGCACAGAAATACGGTGACGTTGTTGCTGCCGCTTCTTCAGCAGACAAAACTTTCTCTTATATTCCTAAAACAAAAGCAGAGGATTTCAGAGAAGATGCAGACTATGTTTATATCTGTATGAACAACACAATTTACGGCACTGTTTATAAAGAACTTCCTCCTGTCGGTGACAAAGTTCTTATCGCAGACGTATCATCATGTGCTCTTTCAGAACCTCTTGATATCAGCAAATTCGGCGTTGTTTATTTCGGTGCTCAGAAAAACGTTGCCCCTGCAGGTCTTGTTGTTGCCATTATCCGTGAGGATTTACTCGGCAAAGCAAGAGACATCACTCCTGTTATGATGAACTATCAGGTACAGGCAGATGCAGACTCACTTTACAACACCCCTCCTTGCTGGACAATTTACATCTGCAAACTTGTTCTTGAATGGATTAAAAATGACATCGGCGGTCTTGCAGCAATGAAAGAAAGAAACGAGAAAAAGGCTGCCGTTCTTTACAACTTCCTCGACAGTTCAAAAATGTTCAAAGGCACTGTTGTTAAGGAAGACCGTTCACTTATGAACGTTCCGTTTGTTATCGGTGATGACGAACTTGAAAAGAAGTTTATTGCCGAAGCAACAGAAGCAGGCTTTGTAAACCTCAAAGGTCACAGAAGCGTTGGCGGTATGAGAGCATCAATCTACAACGCAATGCCTATTGAAGGTGTTGAAAAACTTGTTGAGTTCATGGCTGAATTTGAAAAAGCAAATACAAAATAATCGGAGATAATTACTATGTTTAATATTAAAACGCTTAATAAGATATCCGAAGTGGGTACTTCAAAATTTGACCCTGCCAAATATACCTGCTCAAGCGATGTTGAAAATCCTGATGCAATTATGGTAAGAAGTGCTTCTATGCACGATATGGAAATGCCGTCATCACTTCTTGCTATCGCAAGAGCCGGAGCCGGTGTAAATAACATTCCTGTTGCAGAATGTGCTGAAAAAGGCATTGTTGTTTTCAATACTCCCGGTGCAAATGCAAATGCGGTTAAAGAACTTGTAATCTGCGGCCTTCTTCTTTCAAGCCGTAAAATTACAAAGGCAATAGACTGGTGCAAAACCATTAAAGATGAAGGCGACAATGTAGGCAAAGTTGTTGAAAAAGGCAAGAGTGCTTTTGCAGGTCCTGAAATCAAGGGCAAAACGCTCGGCGTTATCGGTCTTGGTGCTATCGGCAGACTTGTTGCCGAAGCAGCAGTTGATCTTGGTATGAATGTTATCGGTTATGACCCGTTCTTACCTGAAGGCGCACAGTTAAAGGCAGGCATCACATTAAATAATAATCTTGATGAAATTTATCCTGCTGCTGATTATATTACACTTCATGTTCCGCTCACTCCGGAAACAAAGGGTCTTATCAGCACAGAAAACATTGCAAAAATGAAGGATACCGTAAGAATCCTCAACTTTGCAAGAGGTGACCTTGCTGTTTCAGCCGATATCGTTTCAGCACTTGAAGACGGAAGAATGGCAGCATATGTTACAGACTTCCCTTCAGCAGATCTTATCGGTGTTGATGGTGTTATCGCACTTCCTCATCTTGGTGCATCAACACCTGAAAGCGAAGAAAACTGCGCATCAATGGGCGCTTTGGAACTTATTGATTTCCTTGAAAACGGAAACATCAAAAATTCAGTAAATCTTCCGGCTGTTTCAATGCCAAAAACAGGTGTTGCAAGAATAACCGTTATTCACATTAACAAACCGAATATGATTGCAACAATCACAGATACAATCAGCAAAGACGATGTAAACATCGCTTCATTTGAAGATAAAAACCGCGGTGAATTTGCTTATTCCATCATTGATACAGATACTGTTGTTTCAGACAAAGTTATTGATGATATCACTGCAATCGATGGTGTTATCAGAGTAAGAGTTATTAAATAATCCAAATAACCATTCAATAAAAACATACTGAAAAATATTTTTCGGTATGTTTTTATTTTTTTGCGTAAACAGCCTGATTCTCAGTTTGTGTCGTGTTAATCTTAAGTAAAAAATGATATATTTTCTTTATGAAAGGAGGGCAAATAATGAATCAGCAGAAAATCGGAATGTTTTTAAAAACTCTCAGAAATGAAAAAAGCATTACACAGGAACAATTAGCAGAATATTTAAACACATCAAACCGAAGCATTTCGCGATGGGAAAACGGTGCAACAATGCCTGATTTTGATATGCTTATTGAAATTGCAAAATTTTACAATGTTGAGATTGATGAAATTCTTGAAGGCGAAAGGAAAACAGAAAATATGGATAAAATAACAGAAGAAACCATGATGAAAATAGCAGATTACAACAATCATGAAAAAAACACATTTTCAAAGAGAATATGTGTCTTATTTATAATAGGCGTCATTGCTTTTATAATATATGGAATCATTGTTTTTTTCGATCTTAACACAACAAATTTGTCAGATTTTATTTCAGGTTTAATGCTCGGAATTGTTTTTGGTGATTTACTTGTCGGTGTTTTATACACAAGCGGTCATATGGCAAAAATCAAAACACTCAAAAAGAAAATATTCAGCAGAAAAAATTAAAAATAAAAAGCCATTAGCAAATGAATTATGCTAATGGCTTTTTGACTGTGTTTTTTACATAAGCGCTGATACCGTATCAACAAAATCCACAACTTTATCGGCGGTTTTTTTCATTGTTTTTTTTGCCGAATTATAATAACTTGATTTTGTTGAGCCCATTATTGCAGCAGCCGAACAAACAGCCAGTGCAGCGCCCATTGCTTTCAACATTTTTTGTGTGTTTTTTGATTTCATAATTTTCTCCTTCTGCACTTTGAATTATCACTTCTTACTTCCTGTGCAATAGTATTATGTGCAAAACCGCACATAATAAAATGAAGAAAATTTGTTATTAAAAAATATTATTTCCAAAAAACTTGAAAAAATTTACGAATTTTTAAATTTTGTTTTTATTTTGTGCAAACTCTGCTTTTCCCTCGGGAGTATCGCGGTAATACTGTGTAAACGGAACAAAACGCTTTTGCTCCTCCCATATTTCTTTTGCTTTCGGCGCCCAGAGTTTTGCGTAATTATCACATTTAGAACAAAGGGCATCGGCACTTTCTTCCATAATTAAATTGGTTGACCTTGCCCCTGATTTTTTAACAATTTTTCTGAGTGCCTCGGGATTTTCAAGCATCGGACATGGTCTGAGCATATTATCATTAAAAGGCTGACCCTTATAATATTCACGGAATAACGGAGATTTTAAACATTCATATATGCTTTTTTCTCTTATATTTGAATCCGAATAATGAATGAAAACGCAGGGTTCAACATCACCTTCGGAATTAACGTGAAAATAGTTTCGTCCGCCGGCAATACATCCTCCGACAAACTCTGCGTCATTCTGAAAATCAACAGTAAATATCGGTTTGCCTGTTTTTGAATTACGCTTTGCTCTTATTTCCCTGTAAACATGCTCTCTTTGCTCAGGTGTAAGAAGGAGATTTGTATCTGCATCACTGCCAACCGGCATATAATGAAAATACCACGCATATCTTGCACCGTTTTCTATCATAAGGTCATAAAACTCATCAGAAGTAACAGCCTTATAATTCTGGCTTGTGTAGCATATTGAAGTGCCAAAAAGGCATTTATGTTTTTTCAGCAGTTTCATTGCGTTCAGAGTTGTCTGATAAGCACCGTCACCGCGTCTTGCATCGTTGGTTGTTTCATTGCCCTCTATTGAAAGCGCCAATCCGAAATTTCCGCACGCTTTTAATTCTTCGCAAAAAGCATCGTCAATAAGAGTTCCGTTCGTATATGCAAGGAAAAGACAATCGCTGTTTTCCTTTGCAAGTGTTATAATATCTTTTTTCCTTATAAGCGGCTCTCCGCCAGTGAACATAAAGAAATGCGTTCCGAGTTCCTTGCTTTCAGAAATAATTCTGCGCATTTCATCAAGTGTAAGATTAGACTTATGACCATATTCTGCTGCCCAGCAGCCTTTGCATTTCAGATTGCAGGCAGAAGTCGGGTCAAGAAGCACAACCCACGGGATATTGCAGTGTTTTTCGTCTCTGTTTTTTCTCAATGTTGAAGTGCCGATAAGACCGAGATCAATACCGAAAGTCAGTATGGCACGGCGCAAAAAGTCACTGTCAACCTCTTCAAGACCTCTGAACAAAAACTGATTCCAGATATTATTCTTATCCGAGATAATTTCAATCGGCTTTGTAAATGTACTTTCAGGATACATATTACCCGTAACCGCTTTGCCTATCTTTATAAGTTTAAGCATATTTTTTTGTGGATTTTTATAGATATACTTGAACAGCACATTTCCGATACTGTGAAGCATTCTGCTTTTAGCCTGAGCCATGAATGAACCTCTCTTACATTACCTCTGGGGTTGTTATTTTAAGCATGGTCAAAATATTCTTTATTGTATCTTTAACTGCTTTGCAAAGGTAGAGTCTTGCCTGCATTAACCCCTCATCATCAACCATTACCCTCTGCGCATTGTAAAACTTATGAAACAATGTTGCAAGTTCAACAATATAATGCGTAATCTTTGCAGGATCGTATGTTTTTGCGGCAGTAATAATTTCACCTGTCAGATTTGAAAGATGACGAATTAAATCTCTTTCCTCATCTGTATTGAGAAGCATAAGTTCATCATCTGTCGGTGTGCGCAATTCTGTTCCCTGTTCCTGAACTTTTTTAAGAATTGAACATATGCGTGCATGCGCATACTGAACATAATATACAGGGTTTTCGCTCGACTCTTTTGCAGCAAGTTCAAGATCAAAATCAAAGTGGGAGTTTGGCTCACGCAGATTGAAGAAAAACCTTGCAGCATCAAGCGGAACTTCATCAATAAGGGTATTAAGTGTAATTGCTTTGCCCGAACGTTTTGAAAGTTTGATTGTTTCACCGTCACGAACAAGGCGCACCATCTGCATAATTACAATATCCAGTCTGTCAGCATCAACCCCGAGAGCAGTAAGCGCTGCTTTCATACGTGCAACATAACCATGGTGGTCTGCGCCGAGAACATCAATCGCAGTGTCATAACCGCGTGTAACCAGTTTGTTGTAATGATAAGCAATATCGGGAACAATATAAGTTGGAAGACCGTTTGCACGGATGAGAACGATATCTTTATCATTTCCGAACTGTGATGCTTTAAACCAAAGCGCACCGTCCTGCTCGTAGGTAACACCTTTTTCTTTAAAAGCATTTATAACCTTTTCAACAGAGCCGTCATTGTGAAGCGAAGATTCTCTGAACCAGTTATCATAAGTAATTCTGTATCTTTTTAAATCCCTTTCAAGACCATCAATATTCTTGGGAAGGGCAAAATCAACAAGTGCTTTTCTTCTTTCACTGCTTTCACATTCAACATATTTATCGCCGAATTCTTTTATGAAATTCTCTGCATGTTCGGTTATATCTGCACCGTGATAAGCATCCTCAGGCATTTCAACATTATCTTTAAAATGCTGAAGATAGCGAACCTCTAAAGATGTTGCAAATTTTTCTATCTGATTTCCTGCATCATTTACATAGAACTCACGGTTTACTTCATAACCTGCCCAGTCAAGAACAGACGCAAGGCAGTCACCTATTGCGCCGCCGCGTGCATTGCCTATATGCATAGGTCCCGTTGGATTTGCCGAAACAAACTCAACAAGAACTCTTTTGCCGTTGCCGTAGTCTGACTTGCCGTAATCTTCACCGCAGGCAAACAAATCTTTTAAAATTTCGCTGTAGTAGACCTGAGAAAGAAAGAAATTCAAAAATCCCGGACCGGCAATTTCCACTTTTTCAAAAAAAGTTCCTGCTAAATCAATATTATTGACAATAATTTCTGCAATCATACGCGGCGCCTTTTTAAAACTTCTTGCACCTGCCATTGCAACATTTGAGGAAAAATCCCCGTTTGCTTTGTTCGCCGGCACTTCAATAATGAACTGCGGCACTTCACCGTCAGGTAAATCACCGCACTGAATTGCTTTGCTTACCGCATCGGTTATTATATTTTTTAAAATATCCTGTGTTTCTTTTACTATTTTTGACATCGTTTCTGCTCCTGCACTGTTTAATTATTTCTGTAAGACATTTTGACTTCATTTTTCGATGCAACAGCACCATTGAAATCTATATCATACGAAAAATAAAAACTGCCTTTTTCTTCTTCATTGTTAATATCAATAGAATGACCTGATATTCCCATAAGAATATCCCCGTAATCTGTTGCATAATTGCAGAGATTGCGTTTAGAACGCTCTATTATGAGGCAGGACTGGCCTGCTCCCGAACGTGTCAGTTCAACCATATTTTCACTTTTGCTTACGGTAACGCAGACATCTACAGGTGCCGACGGCGGTTCCTGCTCTTCTTTATATTTAATTATATATTCACTGTCACTTTCTTCAAAAGTTCCGACAGTGGTCATTTCCACTTTATCTTTTTGATTATCAATACGCTGCGTACCGATAATTTCAAGCAATACTTCCTTCATTTCTCATCCTTTGAATTTCTATGAATTAATATCTACAAATTCGGTGCTGTCTGAAATATCAACACCTAAAAGTGTATTTGCAATTTCTGAAAAATTCTGAGTTTTATCCGAAATATAATATTTTGCCGTACCTTTGTGCAAAGCATCATTGGCAAGAGAATTATCTTCAAGTATTTCTTTTGCCTTCATAACAGCCTCGTATCCGGTATCAATAAGCGTAACATTATCGCCTGCAATTTCACCTATAATCGGTGCAAGATGAGGAAAATGCGTACATCCGAGAATTATGGTATCAACACCCTGTTCAAGAAGCGGCTCAATATAACGCTTTATGATTTCTTTAGCGATATAGTTATCGCTGTCTATCCAGTCGTTTTCCACAAGAGAAACAAGCAGCGGACAAGAAACGCCAAACACTTCTGCTTCAGGTTTTAATTCGCCTATTCTTTTAACATAGGAACCGCTGTTTATTGTTGCCGAAGTACCCATAACACCGATTTTATTATTTCTTGTTGCTTTAACAGCAGCAGCACAGGCAGGGTAAACAACACCTACAAAAGGTTCTTTCACTTGAGATATTGCATTATGAGCAACCGACGAAACGGTTCCGCACGCTGCCATTATAAGTTTGCATCCGAATTTTTCAAGAAATTTTATATCTTCTCTGGCGTATGTTTCAATTATCTTTTCACTTCGCGAACCATAAGGAACTCTTCCGGTATCGCCGAAATAAATGATATCCTCTTCAGGCAGATATTTAATAATTGCTTTAACAGCCGAAAGCCCGCCGAGACCTGAATCAAAAACGCCGATCGGTCTTTTATCCATTAAATTCTGCCCCCTCTTTGAAGTGCGGCACTGATTAATTTGTCAATAAGTTCTTTATAAGAAATGCCGACTGCTTCAAAAAGTTTAGGATACATACTGATATCAGTCTGACCGGGAATCGTATTAATTTCATTAAGTAGGACTCTTCCGTCATCTTTTGTAACAAAAAAATCCACTCTTGCCATTCCCTCACAGCCAAGCGCTTTATAAGCACGAAGTGCCTGATTTTTTACTTCATCACGCTTTTCGGCAGAAATTTCTGCAGGGATATGTAACTGAGACTGCGGGTTATTATATTTCGCGTCATAATCATAAAATTCAGCCGCTGCAACAATCTGACCTACTTCACCGGCAACAGGTTCATTATTGCCGAGAACTGCACATTCAACCTCAAAACCGTCGATAAATTCTTCAAGAACCACTTTTTTATCTTCTTTAAAAGCAATTTCCATTGCACGGAAAAGATCATCTTTATTATGTGCTTTTGAAATACCGACGGATGAGCCCGCATTAGCCGGTTTAACAAAAATCGGGAAGTCGAGTTTCTGAATTGCACTTTCAAGACAGGCATCGGCATCTTTCCTGTAGTCATAAAGATTAATTGCACACCATTTTGCCTGAGCAATACCAAAAGCATCGGCAACCGCATTTGCAACTGCCTTATCCATACAAACACCTGATGATGTTGCATCACATCCGACAAAAGGAATCTGTGCAAGTTGAAGAAGACCCTGAACAGTTCCGTCTTCCCCGTTTTTGCCGTGAAGAACAGGAAAAACAACATCAAGTTTAATGATTTCACCTCTTGATGTTACAAGACCGTGAACTGCGGTATCAGGTGAAATAAATGCAGGAACAATATTTCTTGATGTTACCCACCGGTCATCAGGCAAAAGATTAACATTATCATTATAGATAAACCATTTGCCCTGCTTTGTTATTCCGATAATAATAACATTGTATTTGTTGTAATCGATATTTGAAATTATACTTTTTGCAGAAACGCAACTGATATCATGTTCCGACGAAACTCCGCCAAAAAGTATACCCACTGTTAATTTATTCATTCAGGAACTCCACTCCTTAAAATTATTCATAATATTTTATCATACTGAATTACAATAATCAACCTTATATAATTATATTTTAAGAATTAAATAAAAATTAGTGACAAATGCATCTTTGAATGTTATAATGTTTTATCATAAATTGTTTATTGGGCTGTATTTTATTAAGGAGTTGAGTTTGTATGACTATTTTTGAAAAATACAAACGCAATGTCATCATTAAAATTTTTATTGTACCTCTTATAACTGCAATCATTTCAGGAATATTGTTCATCGCACTGCTGCCGGAAATCAAATCTGCTCTCCCGAATATTCAGACATATACGCAGCAGGAATTAAATAATGAGGCTGATAATTTATGAGCAAACTTGTTTATCATTCATCACGATTTTTGTGTTACGCTTTATCGGCATTTATGACCCTGTTTTTAGCCCTATCAATCATCTCCTTTTCAGTTAATGTTACATTGGGCAATGATGAATTTCTTGAAAAAGAGTTTAAAAAAGCAGAAGTTATAACCTCTCTTGTTTCAGAACTTGAAAGCAATTTTAAAGATTTATCTGATAAAACCGGTGTTCCCTGTTCCGTTTTTACAGATGCGGCAGGATATGATTTTATCATTTCTGTTCAGCCCTCCGTTATCAGAAGTATGCACAATACATCAAAAACGGATTTCAGCAATATAACAAATCTGAAAAACCGATACATTGACGCGTTAAACAAATATGATAAAGCCAATCATATCAATCGAAATTCCGAGGATACCGATTTTATCGCAGAAGAGGCGGTTAAAATATTCAACAGCACCTGTTCAATAGAAAACAGCGAACAGTTTTACCCACTTACAAAATATATGGGCGAAAAACTTTTTATTGCAGGATTTGTATTGATAATATGTTTTGTTGTTTTGAATTTCGCAGAATATATGATCAGCGGAAAAAGGCGGAAAAGTTTTAATTTCACGGCAATGTCTGTTATGGCAGCAGGAGAAATTCTTATTACACTTACGCTATTATTCTTTTTATCAACAGTATTTCAAACAACAGAGTTTACAAATGCAGCCGCATATAACACTGCCTTGTCAAAATCAATATTTATTATGATGCTTATTGTTTTTGCGGCAGGCATAATATGCATACTGTCTGCACTGGCAATATTTTTTTCAAACTTCAAATATTATAAAAGAAAATTAATTGAATGTGATACGGAAAATGAAATATCACGAAACATTATAAAAAACAACCAAAATTTTTGAATGGAGAAATTTTATGGAAATCAGCGAAGTATTAAAAGTTATCGAAAAAAACCTGAAAAGCATTAACGAAGAATTAGATTTCAGGGAAATTGCAGGTGAAAAAGAAAACTCTATTAACTTTGAAAGCGAAAAGGGTCTTTACAGAGTTGTATTTGAGGAAGAGGCAAGCATAATTTCCTTTGAATGCGCCGACATTCCTGAGGGAGACGAACCCGAATTCAAATCAATTTCGCGCAGTCTTTTTGATTTGGAAACATATGGCGAAAGAGACGCAAAATCCATTTCAAATGAAATTGCAGATGAAATTTCATCTATGTATAAGTCAAGAAAAAAAGTTGATCTTGACAAGGTAAAAATGCCTAAAGCCGTTTCGCGTGCCAAGGCAAAAAACGGCATGGTAAGTTATGATACCGATTCACTTGCAAACCGTTTCGGAACACTTTACCCTGATATGAAAGACGCAATCAAGGAAAACATCGTAAAATACGGTGAATTTCTTCCTGAAACCTTTTTCTGCGAAATCGGAACGGAAAAGGTTATGAATGTTATTGCAAACGGCAATGAAACAGAACAGAAAAAACTTTTCAAAATGCTGAATGAAGTTTACGAAGACGGAACAAATGAAGTTCAGGATATTATAGGCGTTACAATTTTAGGCGAAATAAAAAATGATTCAAAACTTATGGAAACTGCCGATAAGTATATGTCTGAATATATGTCGGGCCCTGTTCACGAGATTAACAAAATAACAGGAAAAGACAACAGTCTTACAAAAAAACTGAAAAATCCACCTCCGTACAAGCCAAAGAAAAAGAAAAACAATGTTATGCAGAACGCATTGCAGCAACAGAATATCAACAGATAATTACAGGAAAACGCAATGAATCATCATCAGAAAAAATTATTAAAAAATGGCTTTATTGTGCCTTTCATTATTGCGCTGATAATAACCGCTGTTTTTTTTGCGGCTATTTTCCCCCTTGCCTCATATATGCCTTTTTCGCAAAGAAACATTTCGCTTGCAGAATATGAAAAATCAGATGTTATTCAAATGGAAAAAGTTCCGATTGATTCAAACGGAAACGTAAAAAAATCCGATATATTACCGATAAAAGACAATACCGCCCTGGGAACATTTGAGGCAGGACAAGCAAAAATGCCTTTAATATATAACGCAAATGAGGTTAACGCTTCAGGCAGTTTCAGTTTAAACAAAGACAGTGTGCTTATCGGCGAAACCGGATGTGCAGTAATTTCATGCTGCAAAAGTGATTCATCGGATATAAAATCACTTAAAACGGGTGACAAAATTAATATCGAAACCGTTTACGGCAACTATGTTTATGAAGTGACTGCAACCGCTGTTATAAATCAGGAGAGCGATATAAAAAAAGCAGCCGGCAAAATAGGAAAATCACTGGTGATTTACACTGATAACAGCAGTTCAACGGGAATAAGCAGTAAATATTTTACCGTTATCTGCAAATTTATCAGCGGAAACAATATTACGCAGTAAAAGGAGGAAGTTATGTCTTTAAGTAAGTCAAGAAAAATCATATGCTTCCTTTTATCCATTATTATGGTAATCGGTGCAGGTCTTTTTACCGGTGTCGAACTGATATCACATACGCTTTGCTCACAGGCATATATGGAAAAAGTTTTTTTGTCTGACAAAATCAAAGGCGAATACGAAGAAAATTATAAAAAGCGCATAAGCATTCTTGCAAAAGACAGCATGATTCCCGAAAGAGTATTTTTCACTGCAGATGAAAATGCCCTCGGCAAAAATGAAAGTGCTGTAAGCAAGTTTTTTAACGGTCACGATTCAACACTCTACAGCAAAGACCGTGTTGAAACCTATGAAAAACTGTGCCTTGAATATCTTGACGGAAATGAAATTGAATACAACAAAGAGGATGTGCATAACGTTGCCGAAAAAGCAGCAATGATATATTCAGACTCGTTCGGGCTTAAAAATACAGATGAGATTAAGGCTTTTATTGATAAAACTGAATTTCTGGCGCCAAAAATTGCTTCATTCGGGTTATTTATCTTCACTATGTGTGCAGTAATTATCTTCTTTTTATTCAGCAAAAAGATTGATGCAATGGAAGTTTATTGTTCGGTCGGTACTGCCACAGGATTCTTTTTTGTATTAACAGGAATTGCCGCTTTGATTTTCGGTTTGGGAAACAACCCCATGATAACACCCCTGATATACGCAGATGCCGTTTCACTGGCAATAAAGGGTGACTTTATCATTACTATTATTATCGGTATATTTTTATGCATAATTTCCATTTTGGGTTCAATCGGAATTTATAAGCGCAGAAGAGATAAAAAAGTGTAATCCTAATATATAATAGTTTTAAATAATATAAATATAAGTATTAAAAGAGAACTTTATTCTGAATGAAAGTTCTCTTTTTTTCATATTCACAAAAATTACTGTTTATTCACCTGCTTAAATTGTTAACAGATTCTGAACAATGTATATTGTATCCAATTTGCATTTTTCCTATTTTTGCAACAATATATTGTGTTTAAAAATATTCAAAAATTAAAATGTTACAAATTGTAAGATTTTTTTTTAACATTTCTAATGTTTTAACAAAAATTTTTAATCACACGCTAAAGCGTTAAATTTTATAACCACAAGATATAGTAACAATTTGCTTCAATAAACAGATTATTCATTTTTTGTTTGTGAAAACTGCACAAAAACTTCAAGTTCAATTTGTTGACATCTTATGCACTTGTGACTATAATGTCAATCGCTCGGGGAAATAATAACGGAAGAGCCGCGATTTAAAAAATTTATTTCACTCTTTTTCGCTGCTCATAAGACGGAAAAATATTTCCGAAGAACAAAGGAGATTAAGATGATTAACCAATCAACCGCTGGAGGATTAAAAGGCATCAGCCGTGCAATTCTTACAGCAGTAATTGCTTTCATTGCCGCAATCGGAATTTTTGCTTCAACAGCATTTGCCGATCTCGTTTCACAGTATAATGTTGAAATTATTGTGGATAACAGCAGTGTAGTAATTACAACCAATGAGACGGAACCTATCGAAATCCTGTCACAAGCGAACATTACCTTGAATGAAAGTGATAAACTTGACATAAGCGGTTTCACTGCAGGAAAAGGCGGTTCAATTAAGATTGACAAAAAGAACACCATTAATATTGAGTTTGACGGCGTAATAAGTTCATATGGCGTATATGCCGATAACGTGAACGATGCGTTCAAAGAAATCGGTCTTAACGTAAGTGCAAATGACAAAGTCAACTATGCCCTTACGGATGAGATTAAAGACGGCATGGTAATAACCATAAAATCTGCAATGTCGGTAACACTCAATGTTGACGGAAAATCAACAAAGTACGCAATTTATCAGGGAACAGTTAAAGATTTAATTTCTCTTGCCCAGATTACTCTCGGCGAATCAGACTACACTGTTCCGGCGATAAATGAAAATCTTAAGGCAAATATGAGCGTAACGGTTTACCGTGTTGAAACAAAAATACAAACCGTTAAAGAGGAAACAAATTACAGAACCGTTGCCGAAAACGATGATTCAATGACCAAAGGAACACAGGTTGTTGCATCAAAAGGTGTTAAAGGCGAAGACGAAGTAACTTATGAAGTTAAATATGTCAACGGTAAGGAAGAATCAAAAACCGAGCTTACACGTAAAACAGTTTCAAAACCTGTTGACGAAGTAGTTAAAATAGGAACAAAAAAATCAGACGGTGCCGATGTTACATCAAACGGAGTAACATCTAAAAACGGATATACAGTAGGTCAGACAATTTCAGGCAGATACACACACTACTGTGCCTGTGCAACATGCAACGGCAATTCAAACGGAATTACTTCCAGCGGAAGAAGAATAAGCAACGGAATGGAAGACCCTTATTATATTGCCTGCAACTGGCTTCCCCTCGGTTCAGTCATTAATGTTGACGGAACAAACTATACCGTAGTTGACCGCGGCGGTTCAGGACTTTCAAGCGTGGGCAGAATAGATATTTTCACCCCTGAAGGTCACTCGGCATGCTACAGATACGGTACCGGAAGTTGTTCAATAGAAATTGTTCGACTCGGCTGGTAAATAACTGAGAATATTAAAAGAGCGTTATGAGTTTTAAACATTCATAGCGCTCTTTGTATTTTTATCCGGATTTCTGTTTAATATCTGCTTATTTATCCTTATTGACTTATTAAATAAAACATAGTAGAATAGTAAAGAATATACGTATTGGAGGACTAAGTATATGCAAAACACAGAAAAAACACTTGAACAACTCGTAGCACTCAGCAAAGGCAGAGGATTTGTTTATGCAGGTTCGGAAATTTACGGAGGTCTTGCAAACACATGGGATTATGGCCCGCTGGGTGTTGAAGTTAAAGAAAATATAAAAAAAGCATGGAGAAAAAAATTCATTCAGGAAAACAAATACAACGTAGGCCTTGACTCAGCCATTCTTATGAATCCGCAGACATGGGTTGCTTCGGGTCATCTTGGCGGTTTCTCTGATCCGCTTATGGACTGCTGCGACTGCAAAACACGTCACAGAGCAGATGATCTGATTGAAAGTTTTGACGGCACAAATGTTGCAGGATGGACAAATGAGGAAATGGCAGCATATATTAAAGAACATAATATTCCCTGCCCGAACTGCGGTGCAAACAACTTTACCGACATCCGTCAGTTTAACCTTATGTTCAAAACATTCCAGGGTGTTACAGAAGATGCCAAAGATGAAATTTATCTTCGTCCGGAAACCGCACAGGGTATCTTTGTAAACTTTGCAAACGTTCAGAGAACAACAAGAAAGAAAATTCCTTTCGGCGTTGCTCAGATTGGTAAATCCTTCAGAAACGAAATCACACCGGGTAAATTCATCTTCCGCGTAAGAGAATTTGAACAGATGGAACTTGAATTTTTCTGCAAACCGGGAACAGATCTTGAATGGTTTGATTACTGGAGAGGTTTCTGCCGCGACTGGCTCTATTCAATCGGAATTAAAGAAGAAAACCTCAGACTGCGCGACCACGACCCTGAAGAATTATGTTTCTATTCAAAGGCTACAACCGACTTTGAATATCTCTTCCCATTCGGCTGGGGCGAACTTTGGGGCGTTGCAGACAGAACCGATTACGACCTTACCCAGCACATTAACACCAGCGGAAAAAATATGGAATATTTTGACCAGGCAACAGGCGAAAAATATGTTCCTTATGTTATTGAACCGTCACTTGGTGTTGAACGTCTTTTCCTTGCTCTTCTCACCGAAGCATATGATGAAGAAGTAATTGATGCAGAAAAGAACGACACAAGAGTTGTTATGCATTTCAGCCCTGTTATTGCTCCGTTCAAGGCAGCAGTTCTTCCGCTTTCCAAAAAACTCAGCGAGCAGGCCGGTGAAGTTTTTGAAACCCTTTCAAAGAAATTTAATGTTGACTTTGATGATGCCGGTTCCATCGGCAAAAGATATCGCCGTCAGGACGAAATCGGTACCCCATACTGCATCACATACGATTTTGAATCACAGGAAGACGGCTGTGTAACAGTACGTGACCGTGACACAATGGAACAAGTCAGAATTCCGCTCAGTGAACTTACTGATTTCATTGAAAAGAAACTTGAATTCTGATTCATATCATATGAAAAGAGTATTTTATGAACAATATTGACAGAAAATTAGTTAAATCACAGGCAAGAGACCTTATAAAAGGCAAAGTTTTTCAGTTGTTTCTTATTATTCTTATTGTTTCGATTTTAACAGGCGGTCTTGCAAACGGAATTAATCTTGTCTACAATCTGGGTAATGATTCGCAGTACACGGATTTTAACTTTGATAAAAACAATCATTCCGCAGAAAGTGATGAAGATTATTTCAGCAATTTCAATTTTGAAAATCCTATTGAAGATTTTGAATTTCATTCCCAAAACAGTATTTCAGAAATTGCCGATTATTTTCAGACTGCAAAAATCAATATCAATTTTACATCGGAAATTGTTTGCATTGTATTTATTCCGCTTTATATTACAATGACAGCGCTGTTTGTGGCTTTTGTCAGACGAAACCCCAATGAAGAATTCCGCCTTGGCGTAATGATTGAAAATCTTTTTAAGAATTCTTTCAGTAAAAATTACGGAAAAAGACTTCTGACAGGTCTTTTAAGAGAATGCATCTGTGCTCTGCTTATGTGCCTTTTTATTGTTCCGGGTGTAATTGCCTATTACAGCACCTATTTCACTTATCAGATTTTATGCGATTTTCCAAATCTTTCACCTGTTGAGGCAATTAAACTTTCAAAAAAGATGATAACCGGTCACCGCACAGAACTTTTTGTGATGAACCTCAGTTTCATCGGCTGGTATCTGCTTTATCCTGTCACATTAGGTTTTATAGGCATTTATGTTGAACCATACAAATATACAACGGATGCTTTATATTACGAAAATTTCAGACTAAGAGCGATAGAGACAGGTGTTCTTACAGAAGACGATTTTCTTTCCGATGCTGAAAGGGCCGCAAAATATGCACCTCCAAGCGGATATAATCAGCCAAATTATAACCCGAATAACGGTAATTTCAATACGCAGCCCCCATATCAGCAATCACAGCAGCAAAGCACACAACAGCCTTATTCTTATAGACCCGAACAGTATACTCAGCCTGAAAAGCCCAACTATTATTACTCTCCTTATGAAAAACCCGATTTTAGCGAAAACAAAACAGATTCAGGCGAAAACGAAACAAATCAATAAAACAAAAACAGGAACTGTCATTAGTCAGTTCCTGTTTCTTTATTATCATATTTATTTTCCGTATAGAAGCCATAGGCCAGCAACTGAATAATAACTGCACTCAGCACCGGATTAAAAAGAGGAATTGTTTCACTGTATGTTAAAGCATTTTGAACAGCATCATCAACTTCCTCGGGAACAATTTTTAATATAAAATCGCAGTTCTTAATCATAGAATAAAAATCGCGATTGGAAGCAAATGCAATTTCATTGCCTGATAAATCAGATTTGTTGAGTTCGCCGAGTGCAACGGCAGAAAATCTTTTTTTCAACACAGTTTCCATAACATATGAACTGTAAAGTGACACTGCAAAATCCACATTACAGCCGGTGAAAACAAGTTCATTATTTTCAATATTCTGTTTAAAACAGTTTATATAATATTCCGACCTGAAAACATTATGAATCTTATCGGGAAAAGCCTGAAGCATTTTTATTGCAATTTTAACATACAATTCTGTTACAACCTGATTTTTTTCTCCAAGATAAAGTGAAAGCATACAGCAAACAATATATTTCAGTGTGAAATTAACAGTTGAAAATTCACCCAGCATTTTATGGTCAAGACTGATTGTTTCTTTATCATCAGCCTCATAATCAAAAACACAAAGAATTTTTGCACCGCTTTCCTTAACTCTTCTTATTGCGTTTGAAATTTCTTCATTATCTTTTCCGCTGCCCAGCAGTATAACAAGCGTTGTTTTATCAAGTATAGGATTTGAACAGTTAAATTCAGACAGCAGAATAGGCACGGTGCAGATATCTACCAGCACCTCAAAATTATATGCACCCGAAACAGCACAGCCGTAATCGCAATATGAGGCGGCAATATAAATTCTTTTAATTTTTTCTGCTTTTAATTTAAGAAAATCAAAATTTATCTTTTCCCCTTTGATATACTTATTTAAAAGTTTTTGCAAAAGAATATGCTGTGTAAATATTTCTTTTTTGGTAAAATCGGGAAAATCCCCCAAATCATATGTCACAGGAGGAACAATTTCCTTTTGTTTTTTATGCAGAAATTTCTTTTTATCCGTTGTAATCACACCTTTGTCAGTTTTGCAACTATTACCGACATATCATCTCTGTGGCGTTCGCTGCTGTTTTTTAAAGCAAAATTAAGAATTGCTTTTGCCTTATCATTAGGATTATCACTGTCATCAAATTTTATAAAGTTTTCAAGCCACTCTTCTCCGACGTCGGTAATACCGTCGCTCATCATAATTATTTCATCACCGACATTAAGCACTGTTGTACGTTTTGCAAATTCAATTCCCCTCAATATTCCTGCAGGCATTGACGAAAGTTCGCATTTATTCACCATACCGTTTTTGAGAACATACGATTTTGGTGCCCCTGCCTTAAAAAATTCGCATTTGCCGTTAAACAAATCCACACACGCGCAGTCAAGCGTTGCAAGACTCTCTTCACTGCTTTTAACCAGCAGGGCACTGTTCACAACTTTAAGCGAGGAATCAAAACCGAAGCCCGCTGCCAAAAGTTTTGACAAAAGTCCTGCGCCCATTGCCCCATCAAGTGCTGCTCTGCTGCCCCTTCCCATTCCGTCACTGATAATAAAAATCATATGACCGCGTGAATCATTGATGGTTTTTATCGTATCACCGCAGAGATTTCCTTCTGCACAGTACTGTGAAAAACCAAAATTTATTTTATAATTCGGTCTTTCAATAATACTGAGCATCATATTAGGGCCCGATATATTTACTCTTCCTTTTTCAAAATCTCTTGCACATATTTTTTCAATTTCATTTTTTATCCGCGGATTATCAAGACCCACCGTTTTTGAAGAAGAAAGAATTTCAACACGCATGCGGTCAAACTTATCTATAATCACCGATATATTTTCAGGATAAATATCGTATTCGCCAAGCATTCGGCGTATTTTTCCTGCAGATTTAAAATCAAAAATTTCAGCATCGTCAAATTCAAAAGCCAAATCTTCAAGCATATCCGAAATAGAAAAAAACTGATCTGCCGCAACCATTCTTATTTCACTTTCAAGCGGTCTGCTTTTTCCTATTTCATTAATTCGTTCACGAACATCTCTGACACTTTCGCTGACCTGTGCAAGAGCAGATGATGCAAAACGCAGCCTTACAACAAGGCTTTGTCTTAAACTTCCGTCAGGTGCAATATCGGCACCGCTCTCAAAAAATTCGCTTATTTTTCCACATATTGCCTCGGGCAGCAGCACAAGGCAAAGCGAGGCCACCGCGCTTTCAATAACGCAGCAAACCGAAAAACTGCCCATATCGGCAGCAACAGCAAAAAATACCATTGACAGGGTATAACTTATTCCCACCCCAAGACTTGATATGGATGTAAAAAGCCCTGAAAGCAAGGCAGAAAATGCATAAGCACCAAGCAGAAACAGACTGTTTTCTCTGCTTATTCCCAAAGCAAACCCAAGACACAAAGAGATAATCAGCGCCCAGCGCTGTGAACCGAAACGCACAGTTACAAGAACAACTGCCGCCGCAAAAATTCTTGCAGGAGATATTCCCTTAATTTCAATAAACGATAATCCTGACAAAAGCAGTGCACCCGAAACCATAAGGCATGTTATATCTGTAACAGGCAGCGCTTTAAATTTAAGCCGTTTCATATTGCAGTGAACCGACCTGTAAAAGAAAAAACTTCCGCCAAGTGCAAGTATTGCTTCGCCGAAAACCAAAGCATACGCGGCAGGTGCTGCACCGGATTTGAAATTCATAACAATGCCCGTTATAAAAACCGATAAAAATGAAACCAGCATCGGCAGATAAGCCTCACGGCGTGAATTGAATATATTTACCGCAAAAGTACCAAGCGAACAGATAAGTACCGCACTGAAATACCGAATTGCAGAATTTGAATCACAAAAGATTATGTAGCCGAGTCCCGCTCCCAATGTTGAAAACAAAAAATTCTTTTTGCTTGAAACACTTATCAGAGAAATTGCAAACGGGCAACTCCCATTTACAACCGATGAAAAACTGAGAACGAAAGAAATTAAAAACCATACTCCTCTTTTTATCACTTCACTAAAGCGAACATCTTTAGCGCCGGTAAGTTTTATTCTTTCTTTGACTTTCATATTTACACATCCTTGTGGAAATTATATTCCTATCTGTGTAAAAATTTTGTAAAAATAAAACAGTGCAATAAAAAGTCAGAAAAGTTTTTATTGCACCGCAGGTTTCGACATTATTTTCAATTTTGATGTGTTAGAGTAATCGCAGTCGGACTTATGGGTCCGACACATAAAATAGGGATTGAATCATAAAACATTCGTATGTTTTTATTGATTGTTTTATGAAAACTGAAACTCAGTTGACCAGCGAATCCTTATAATTCCCTATAAACACAACTGAAAGCCGAACCTTTACGGGTTCGGCTTTTGGTTTTGGGCAAATAATCAATTATGCAAAATTTTTTCTTATATAATATTCTATCAAATCAACTGCACCGTCTAATCCTGTTTTTGACACGTTGATGCACAAATCATATGCAAATGAATCGCCCCATTTTTCATCGCTGTAAAAATTATGGAACTTTGCACGTTTTTTATCAATATTCTTTATTTCCTTAACAGCGTCTTTTTGACTGAGGCCGTAAAGTTTGGTAACTCTGTTAATACGATATTCATCATCACCATGAATGAACACACGTACCACACCCGGTGTATCTTTCAGAATATAATCAGAACATCTGCCAACTATAATACAACTTTCTTCATCGGCAACTTTTCTGATTGCATCAAACTGATACTGAACAACCCTGTCTTCTAAAGTTAATGACGGACTGCCAACCGCACTGAAACCATCTGCCGAAATATTATAGAGAAAACTTGTTGTCGGCCTTTCATCATAAAATTTAAAAAGATTTTCATCAAAACCGCTTTCTTTTGCCGCTCTTTTTATAATTTCTTTATCATAATATGAAACGCCCAGTTTTTCAGACAATTTAGTTACAATTTCATGAGCACCGCAACCGTACTGTCTGCCGATTGTAATAATAAATTTTTTCATAGTAACCATCCTTTTTATCATAAGATTAAGGTTTTTGCGTCCTAAAACTTTTGCCTTTATTTATATTTTATCATAGTTTTTATTTGCTTGCAATTTAATATTTTTTCATGTACAATAAAATCATGAAACATACATTATTTTATAAAAGAAAAGCAAAATATTTTGAACAGTCTCTTCCTGTTGGAAACGGCAGAATAGGCGGTCTTGTGTTCGGCAATCTTAAAAAGGAGAGAATTGCATTAAATGAAGACAGCCTCTGGTCGGGATACCCAAAGGATTTAAATAAAAAGGATGCGTTCAAATATCTTGACTCTGCAAGAAATGCAATACTGAAAAAAGATTATAACAGCGCTGCTAAAATACTGAACAGGGATATGCACGGTCACTGGTCGGAGGCTTATCTGCCTTTCGGCGACCTTATAATTGATTATCTCAATGCACCGAAAAAGAACTACCGCCGTGATTTAAATCTTGAAACAGGTGTTGCAAGTGTTCGGGCAAACGGTTTCTGCGAAAGCGTTTTTGTATCACACCCTGCACAGTTAATGGTAATAAACATCAAAAGCGATAAAGGCGTTAGTTTTGATATCAGACTTGACAGTCAGATGAATCACACTGTTAAAACAGTTGAAGACAGCCTTATACTATCCGGCAAAGCACCCGAAGTATGCATGCCGCCTTATTATAACAAAGGCAAAAGCATTGTTCAGGGTGATAAAGGCATGCGTTTCTGCGGTATAGTCAAGGTGATAGGCAATGCTGTTTTTGAAAAAGATTTTATAAGCATCAGAAATCAGAAAGAAACTACCATTCTTGTTTCACTTGCAACATCTTTTGTTGACCACAAATCTATGCCGACTGCAGATGAAACAAAAAAAGCATTTTCTTATTTTGAAAACGCAAAAACTTATAAGAAACTTCTGGATGAACATATTGCAGATTTTTCCGCTTTTTTCAACAGAGTAGAATTTTCTCTTGAAAAAAGCCGTGACGACCTGCCCACCGACAAAAGAATAAAAAGAATGAAAAGAAGCCATGACGATAACGGCCTTATTGCACTTCTTTTTCAATATGGCAGATATCTTACCATTTCAGGCTCAAGAAGCGGCACAAACGCAATGACCCTTCAGGGAATATGGAATACGCATATGCGTGCCCCCTGGTCATCAAGTTATACAACAAACATAAACACCGAAATGAACTACTGGTGCACCGATACGGTCAATCTTTCGGAATGTTTTGAACCGCTTACTCAGTTGGTTAAAAAACTTGCCGACAACGGGACGGTCACAGCAAAAGATTATTATAACTGTGCAGGCTTCTGCTCTCACCATAACAGTGATATATGGGGGGCTTCCTATCCGGCAGGTTACCCTGATGGTGACGGAAATGCAACAGGTTATGCACCTTGGTGTATGAGTTCTGCATGGCTTTTAAACCAACTTTATGAACATTATCTTTATACCTGTGATGAAGATTTCAAAAATGAAATTACACCATTGTTTGAAAAATGCCTTGAATTTTTTAAAGATTATCTTATTGAAAAAGACGGCGAACTTATCACTTGCCCGTCAATCAGTCCGGAAAATACTTTTAAAGACAACGGCACAGCATCTTCACTGACATATATGTCATCTATGGACAGAGAAATTCTTTTTGATTTCTTTAAAATCTGCCGTGAACTCGGATTCAGTACCCCTGAAATTGAACAGGTAAAACCCGCTGCCGACGGAAGAATTCCGGAATGGAGCGAAGATTTTGAGGAAACCGAAATACACCACAGACACGTAAGCCATCTGTACTGCATTTATCCGTCTCCGTATATTCAGAGCGAAGAACTTCAGAAGGCAGCCGCAAAATCTCTTGAAAAACGCGGTTTCGGCGGCACAGGCTGGTCGCTTGGCTGGAAAGTCTGCCTATGGGCAAGACTCGGCAATGCAGAAAATGCACTGCGTCTTATCAGACAGCAACTTACATATATCAGCCCTGTAATCAATATTTTGAATAGCGGCGGCGGTTCATATCCGAATCTTTTTGACGCACATCCGCCGTTTCAGATTGACGGTAATTTCGGCGTTACCGCAGGCATTGCAGAAATGCTGAAAAACGAGGCACTGCCAAGCGAGTGGTCAGGATATATTAAGGGCATAAAAACTTACGGCAATAAAGAAATATCATATAAATTCAAAAACGGAAAAAGAATATAGAACGTACTTCACCTTAAGGCGAAGACATTTATAAAAAGCAGGTTATCCTTAAAAACGGGATAACCTGCTTTTATCTATATTCTTATCCGTTAAAAGTAAATTCAACTGTTACGCTTTCGCCTGCTTCTAATTCAACTTCCTCCGTTTTATCGGAAAACGGGCATGAAATCGTTATTTTCTGGTTGATATCAGACTTTATCTCTACAGTTGCGCCGCTGTTTACATTCCATTTCAGGCTTGTAACAGTTGCCTGACATCTTGCTCTCAGGCCTGTTATTTCACCGCTGTCAAATCCGCTTTCAGGCAATGCAGGAAGAATTTCAATTTCACCTGTATTTGAATAAAGCAAACTTTCATTTATGATTCCGAGATAGCCGATTGCAAAGTCGGTGCAGTAACAGCTTCCCCTATCGTAATCATGGTTTGTAATAAGTGAGTTGTAATGAATTTTGTGATTCATAAGCGAGGTCAGAGCATCGGTAAGGCTTTCTCTGTCTTTAAGCCTTGCAGCAATAAGAGAACGGTGAACCAATGCATGGCTTGCCTCGTTTTCGCTTTCTCTGTTTTCAATAGCCTGTTTGCAGGCATTTGTCAGATCTTCATTACCCTGCGTTTCATAAAGCGGCCATACTCCGTAAAGATGGCTTAAGTGCCTGTGTTCATTATTTTCTTCAAAAGATACGGTCGCCCATTCTTTCAGGGCACCTGTTTCATCATACAGGTACGGGGGCAGATTATCAAGCATTTCCTGCCATTTTGAAGTATTCATATCGGGGGCAGCATTTCCCGCAACATCAATAAGCATTTCAAGATTATTTCTGCATGCAGAAATATCAATGGCGCAGTTTGCCGTTGAAGGGCTGCTGTAGTTGAGCGGATTATTTTCAGGCGAATAACTTGGAAGAATACAGTAGGTTTCGCCCTCATTCAGATTTGTTTTGCCCTCTTCATAATGAATTACACCGTCTTTATCGGTATAATATTCAGCACTCATTAACTGTTCCCAGTAATTTGCACTCTTGATGAGAAGGGGAAGAAGAATATCTTCTTCAAGACGAAGATAACCTCTTTTTTCAATTTCGGATATCTGATTATCGGTCAAAGGCTTATCCGTAAGTGATAAAACCGTTTTCAGTTCTTCAAGACTGAACTCATCGCTTAAAGGTATATTTATATTTCCGTAACACTGCAGTGTTTCATAAAGCGGCTGAATCATCCAACTTGTTCCTGCATTCCAGTATCTGAAAGGATAAGGATAACATGTTTCGGTTATGACAGCACAGTCACCGTCAGTGTTAACAGGCGCCTGAATTGCATTTGTAAAACCGTGGGTTGCAAATGCATTTTCCTCCCAGTCGGGAAGTTGACGAAGTATAAAATAAGCATAACCGACAGGAGAGGAGGCAATATTGCCGGTATTCATTGAAGAAGTCTGGAGGTTTACATTTGCATCCATAGTATATTTGCTTCCCCAGCCTGCGTTCCATTCACCTGTCCACATACCGTAAAGTCTGCTTGTAGAATAACCCGAACAGCAGAGATAAGCATATCTGCCCGAATAATATGCCCTTTGCATCAAATCACTGTTCAGTTCTTTTTTATGTCTCTGTGCTTTCAGCAAATCTTCATTTGAGGAAAGATTTTCATCGTTGCCAAGAGTAAAAGTAACAGCATTGAACTGCGCCTTATAAACCGCAAGGTGTTCTTCAAGTGCCTTGTTATAATTGAAGCCGTTGCCGTCTGCATATTTATCGGCAACTGCCTTTGTTCTGCTGTAAAGGCTGTCGACAAGTTCAAATTTTTCCTGTGACGGAAAATCTTCAATACTGCCCATATCGTAGGTACGGTCGGAAATCGTTATAAAGTAAACTGCATCGGCATCTGTAATCTTAATTGCCTGATTTCCGTCACCCACATACTGTTCTTCTTTGTTAACGGTATCAAGAATAACCTTTTCTTTTGTTCCGCCGACTGCAATGACATATGTAAGAGTTGCATATCCGCCATTTTTGAGTTCGCTGTTTTCATAATTCGGATAATGTGCAGCCATGGTTATATAATCTGCATTTTCCGAAACAATCTTTTTATATCTCAGATCTGTTTCATTGCTGTCACCGAAATTGGCAAGGGTTGAGATATCATCAACAGATAATGTAAGAGTTACTTTTTTGCCTTCACTTGACTGATTAATCTGCGTTATAACCGCGCCATCGACCATCGAGGTAAACATTTTTCTGTCCCAAACACCGTTACTGTCTTTATAATGCACACCGACCTGACCTGTTTCATAATCGGTATAGCGAACATAGTCAGACTCGCTTTTTTTATCACTTTCTATTCGCATCTGTGCACCGGGATGATAACGGTAAACATCGTCATAACTTGCGTTATCAACAATATCTTCGCCCTTTACGATTGACTGTTTTACCGTTTCAAGTTCGTCATATGTTTCAGGGCAGTTTCGCACATTTTCATTTGGCAGAATAAAATGCATATTCTGAAAAATAAATGTATCACTGTAGGGCGAACCGCTTGTAACAAAACCCTGCATTCCGTTGCCCGACACCATTCCGTGGCGCCAAGCGCTTGTTTTGTTCTTTTTATCTTTTTTTAATTCCTTGTAATCGCTGCTGTATGATATTTTTGAAAGATTTGAAAATAACATTTCTATCACTTCTTTATTCTCAGTTTTTGAACAGGATGTCACTGTTAAAACCGTTATTATACTGAGAACTATACATAATAGTTTTTTTATTCTTTTTTTCATATTATCACCTCAAATGAAGTATAACATATAAAAACAGGCAAAACACGACATCATATTTGAAAAAATGTCGTGTTTATGATACAATAGTTTGACCTGCTCAACAACAATAAATTATAAAAAAGATATATCTAACTACTATTCGGTGATATTATGATTGCATTTATATGGAACAATATTAAATTTAAAATTACGGATATCGGCGGCGGTACACTCGGAGAAGATATACCGCGTCATGCCCACGCAAAAAACAGTTATGAACTGCATTTCATTATAAGCGGAAAAGGAAAACTGATTACAGATACGGAAGTACACAATCTAAAAAGCGGAAATTTCTTTGTAACAGGGCCTAATGTATATCACAGTCAGACAGCGGATAAGCAAAATCCCGTTAAAGATGTTTTTATCACTATACAGGCAGAAGACGCCGGAAAACCAAATGCCGTTTCAGGTGTTTTTCTTGACACATGTTTTTGTTTCTATGATAACTTTGAAAACAAAACGGCAAAAGAAATTCTCAAGGAATACCGCGAAAAAAGGATTGACTACACCACCATTGTATCAGCACTGTGCACAAAACTTCTTACTGATATAACAAGATTATACCTGCCGCCTGCTTTTGAAAAAAATACGGCAGCCGAAAATCTGAACGACCGCCGTTTTGTTATTATTGAACAATCTTTTTTATATAATCCCGATATATCGCTTCGTGAACTTTCAAATAAAATAGGCGTTTGCGAAAGGCAGACCCAGAGACTTTTAAAAAAATACTACTCCAAAAGTTTCAGAGAAAAAAAACGTGAAATATCAGTAAAAAAGAATTGAAATACCATTACTTATACCAGTAATTCAAATCAACAAACTCGCTTTCAACACCGTCAACACTGCCGGTTTTTGAATACTGCCATATTGTATAATCAACATTATATGTAACTTTTTTATTGTAATCAGCAACCCATACAAGTGTATCTTTGCTTAATTTTTTTGTGTTGATATCAAGATTTAAAACACTTGATGATGCATAAACTCCGCCCGCATAACCCTTATTTTCAACATAACTGCAAAAAGCATTAATAATATCCGTTTTTTCCTCACTGTTCAGATTGGCATCACAAAGCCTGCCGACTCTCATCCCCGTCTCATCATCGGGATACTCAAAATCAATTACTATGGGAAGGGATATATCATAGTGCTTTATCATATCAATAACAAACTTTGCCTCTTCCTTCGCCTCTTTAGGCGTTATTGCCTGCGTATAAAAATAAACACCGACGGGAATCCCTGCATCATTTGCCCCTTTAAGATTTTCTTTTGCATATTTATCCTCAACAATTTTTCCGTTGCCGTAACCGCGGTAGCCCACTCTGATAAAAGCAAAATCTTTATTTTTTGCAACTTTCTCCCAGTCGACCTTTTTATTATGTTCGGATACATCTATTCCATCGGCAACCTTTTTGCCGAAATCGTACTGAGCCGAGCCTTTTGCCGAGCCCGGACCATTTGCAATAACCAAAACCGAAACAACAAGGGCAATTATCAGAACTGCTGCAACGGCAGCCAGCACTTTTCCTGATTTTGGTTTTTCTATAATAATAAATTTTTTTGATTTCTTTTTATTTTTAACCGCCATAATACTTCTCCGTTTTTAATCTGAAACAATATTATCATAACAAAACAAAAAAATCCATAAATAAAACCCACTTATAACAGAATATTAACAATAGCAATTCATGGAAAAATTTTTATTTTAACAATTTAAAGTATATTATTGACATTAAAAATCAGTTATTTATAATAGTTATAAGTATTTTTATTGAGGTGAAATTATGGATAATATGTCAAATACAAATTTCAAAAGAAAACTTCCGATACCGCAGGAAGTAAAAGCAGAAATGCCGTTATCTGAAGAAGCATGCAAAATAAAGGAAAGAAGAGATAAGGAAGTTGCTGATGTTTTCACGGGAAAAAGCGATAAATTTCTTCTTATTATAGGACCCTGTTCTGCAGACAGAAGCGATTCCGTTCTTGACTACATAAACAGACTTTCCCTTGTTCAGAAAGAAGTTGAGGACAAACTTATACTGATTCCCCGTATTTACACAGGAAAGCCAAGAACAACCGGTGCAGGATACAAAGGTATGCTCCACCAGCCTGATCCCGACAAAAAGCCGGATATGCTTGAGGGCATAAAGGCAATCCGCGCACTTCATAAAGACGCTATTGAGCAATCGGGTCTTACCTGTGCAGACGAAATGCTCTACCCCGAAAATGCACGCTATCTTTCTGATTTGGTTTCATACATTGCGATTGGTGCGCGTTCTGTTGAAAATCAGGAACACAGACTTGTTTCATCCGGTTTTGATATTCCTGTGGGAATGAAAAATCCGACAAGCGGCGATCTTTCCATTATGCTTAACGCTATTAAAGCAGCACAGAGCAGCCACACATTTCTTTACAGAGGATGGGAAGTTGAATCAAGCGGAAATCCGCTCGCTCACGCAATTATGCGCGGCAGTGTAAGCAAACACGGCAATAACCACGCAAATTATCATTATGAAGATTTGAAACAACTTTATGATTTATACTGCGAAGGCGGATATCAGAACCCCGCAGTTGTTGTTGATACAAACCATTCAAATTCGGGTAAAAAATATCTTGAACAGGTAAGAATTGCCAACGAGGTTCTTCATTCAATGCGTCACAGCAACGACATTAAAAGAATGGTTAAAGGCTTTATGATAGAGTCATACATTGAAGACGGCTGTCAGAAAATTGAAGAAGGAATCTACGGCAAATCAATAACCGACCCTTGTCTCGGATGGGATAAAACCAAAGATATGATTTACTCTATTGCTGACCAGTTATAAATTTAAACGCAAATAAAAAACACACGCTGAAAAATAATTCTTTCAGCGTGTGTTTTTTATTGTTTTTTTTCATATTGGGTGTATAATAAAACATAAATAATCACGCCTTGTCAGGCTACCGGGGCGTTAATGATTTTCGTAAATTATTGTAGCCTGAAGGGCTATGGTGATAATATGATTTCTAAAAGAAAAGTAGTAATTATCGGGGCAGGGCATGTTGGCTCACACGTTGCAATGGCACTGTGCTTTCAGGGAAACTGCGATGAAATTGTTTTTATTGACAAAGATACCGAAAAAGCGTTAAGCAACTGTCTTGACATTTCAGATGCCTGCCTCTTTACTCCCTCAACAACAAAAATCAGAGTGGGCGGATATAACGAATGCAAAGATGCCGATATTATAATAATATCCGTCGGTATACCGAGAAAACCGGGTCAGACAAGACTTGATTTGCTGGATGAATCAGGTGATATGATAAAAGATGTGGCAGACAAACTTAAACCTGTTGACTACAAAGGAATTATTATTTCCATAACAAATCCTGCCGATATTATAGGTTATTATCTTCAGAAACATCTGAATATGCCGCGTACACGCTGTTTTTCAACAGGCACTTATCTTGACACGGCAAGACTCAAACGAACAGTTGAGGAATTATCCGAAACAGACAGAAAAAGCATCGACGCCTTCTCAATGGGCGAACACGGCAACTCTTCATTTGTTACATTTTCTTCAATGACTGTCGGTGCAAAAAAATACAGTCTTATGAAAAAAGAAAGTGGCAATAATCTCTGTGATGATGTAATTCTTGAAAAAACAAGAAGCATTGGCAATGAAATCATCGAAGGCAAGGGCTCAACGGAATTTGGAATAGGTGCTGCCTGTGCAGATATGTGCAAAGCAATTTTTCACGATGAAAAAAGAGTTATGCCTGCGTCTGTTCTTCTTGAGGGTGAATACGGTATGAGCGATGTTGCCTGCGGTGTTCCATGTGTTATAGGAAAAAACGGAATTGAAAAAATAATTGAACTTCCGCTTGATGAAAATGAGCAGAATCTGCTGAAAAAAAGTTGTGAAATTATAAAAGAAAACACGAAACGCATTGAAAAAGACTAAAAAAATACAAAATACCGTAATCAGGCTATTGACTTTAGCACTTTTATGTGTTAAAATAAATCTGTAAAAATAACCATTTTTATTAATGAAAGGGGCAAATTTTATGAATAAATTTTTCAAAAAAGCAGCAGCACTTGTTCTTTCCGGCGTACTTGTTGCATCGGCATTTGCAGGCTGCTCAAAACAGGGCGGAGACAATCCTTCAGGCGCAGATGCCAAAAAAGAATACAATATCGGTATCTGCCAGTTAGTTCAGCACCCTGCTCTTGATGAGGCAACAAAAGGATTTAAAGAAAAACTTACTGCTCTCGGTCAGGAAAACGGCATTACATTTAATTTTGATGAGCAGAATGCATCAGGCGAAGCCACAAACTGCACAACAATCACATCAAAATTTGTAAGCGACAATGTTGACCTTATTTTTGCAAACGCTACCGATGCGCTTGCAGCAGCATCACAGGCAACAGCAGATATCCCGATTGTCGGAACTTCAATCACCGACTATGCAACCGCTCTCGGTATTGACAACTGGACAGGTAAAACAGGTTTCAACGTAACCGGTTCTTCAGACCTTGCTCCTCTTGCAGACCAGGCAGCAATGATTAAAGAACTCGTTCCTGATGCTAAAAATGTTGGCATTCTTTACTGCTCAGCAGAAAAGAACTCAAAATATCAGTCAGATGTTATCAGCGAAAGCATTAAAGAACTTGGTATGACTGTAAAAGAATACACATTCGTTGACACAAACGATGTTTCTGTTGTTACCCAGCAGATTGTTACTGACCAGTGCGATGTTGTATTCGTTCCTACAGATAACACCGCTGCTTCAAATGCAGAGGCAATCAACAATATCCTTGAACCTGCAAAGATTCCTGTAATCGCAGGCGAAGAAGGAATCTGCAAAGGCTGCGGTCTTGCAACACTTTCAATCAGTTACTACAGCATTGGTGAAGCAGCAGGTCAGACGGCTTTTGATATTCTTGTAAACGGCAAAAACCCTGCAGAAATGGAAATCCAGTATGCAACCGATCTTACAAAGAAATATATCACTTCAAAAGCAGAAAATCTCGGAATTACAATTCCTGACGGCTACGAAGCAATCGACGTAACAGCAGAATAAGCAACGTAATTTTTCAATAAAATTATAACAAAATAACAAATAACAAAAAAGCGGTGAGTAATAACCTTATCGCTTTTTTGGTGTATTTAAGGAGTTACTCAAATGCTGAATTTCTTGCAGTCATTGCCCTCACCTATTGCACAGGGAATTATCTGGGGCATTATGGCTATCGGAGTTTATATTACATACAAAATTCTTGATCTTGCCGACCTTACGGTTGACGGCACACTCGGCACAGGCGGTGCAGTTTTAGTTGTTCTTACAACAGTTCACGGAATGAATATTTATCTTGCTCTGCTTATTGCTTTTGTTGCCGGATGTCTTGCAGGTCTTGTAACAGGAATTTTACACACAAAATTCGGAATTCCCGCTATACTTTCGGGTATTCTTGTTCAACTTGCGCTGTACTCAGTTAACCTCAGAATCATGAGCGGACGTGCCAATACAACAATCAGTTGGCGAAACTATGACCTTATCGTTTCATCAAATATGCAGCAGATATGGCACACAATTTTGGTAGGCGTAATATTTGTTGTTGTTATTATTGCTGTTTTGTACTGGTTCTTTGATACGGAACTCGGCCATTCAATCCGTGCAACAGGCAGCAATCAGGCAATGGCAAAAGCAAACGGTATCAATACCGACACAAGAAAAATTATCGGTCTTGTTATCTCTAACGGACTTGTTGCAATCTCGGGTGCACTTCTTTCTCAGTTCAGCGGAAGCGCCGATATCAACATGGGCAGAGGTGCCATTGTTATCGGTCTTGCAGCAGTTATTATCGGTGAGGTTATCTTCAGCAAAATATTCAAAAACTTTGCTCTCAAACTGCTTTCGGCCGTACTTGGCAGCGTTATATACTACATCGTAATTTCCATTGTGCTTAAGTTTGGTCTTGATGCAAACGACCTTAAACTGTTCTCAGCAATCGTTGTTGCACTTTTCCTTGCTGTTCCTTACTGGAAATCAAAAGTAGCACCGAAAAAAGTTAAAGGGGAGGTTAAGAACGATGCTTGAAATCAAGAATGTTCACAAGACCTTTAACGCAGGTACTATTAATGAAAAGAAAGCGCTTAAAGGCATTGACTTAGTTTTAAATGAAGGCGATTTTGTTACTGTTATCGGCGGTAACGGTGCCGGAAAATCAACCATGCTCAATATGGTTGCCGGTGTTTATCCTGTTGACTGCGGAAGCATCACCATTGACAACATAGATGTTACAAAACTTCCGGAGCACAAAAGAGCCAAATATATCGGCAGAGTTTTTCAGGACCCGATGACAGGCACTGCAGCCGATATGCAGATTGATGAAAACCTTGCAATCGCAGCAAGAAGAGGTCAGAGCCGTGGCCTTAAATTCGGCGTAAGCAAGAAAGAAAGAGCAGAATACGTAAAACTTCTTGAAAGCCTTGATTTAGGACTTGAATCAAGACTCACATCAAAAGTGGGGCTTTTATCAGGCGGACAGAGACAGGCTATAACACTTCTTATGGCAACATTGAAAAAGCCAAAACTTTTACTGCTTGATGAACACACTGCTGCTCTTGACCCGAAAACCGCAAAAAAGGTTCTTGATTTAACACAGACTATTGTTGAAAGAGATAATCTTACAACAATTATGATTACACATAACATGAAAGACGCGATTCATATCGGCAACAGACTGATAATGATGAACGACGGCAAAATCATCTATGATGTTGCAGGTGAAGAAAAGAAAGCACTTACAACAGCAGATCTTCTTGCAAAATTCAAAATTACATCAGGTGAAGAACTTGATAACGACAGAATGCTTCTTTCAACCGAAGCAGACAACTAAACAAAAAAGGCCATACATTCAAATGAATGTATGGCTTTCTGTTTTTTGCATTTACTTTTTCGGATTTTATTTGAATCTGTAACCTCGTCCCCAGACAGTTTTTATATAATCGGCATTCTCATCTGCCTCTTTAAGTTTGTCACGCAGGCGGTTGATATGAACGGTAAGTGTTGAAGTATCACCCAAAGAGTCATAGCCCCACACACTGTCAAAAAGTTCGTTCTTGCTGAACACGGTTTTCGGAGCGGAAGCCATAAGGTAAAGAACATCAAATTCCTTTTTGGTCAGTGATATGGGCTTGTCATTCAGCGTCACATCTCCCGACTCCTTATTAAGCACAAGATTATCAAATTTCAAAACGGTTTCTTCACGCTGCTTTGAATTTGTCAGACGCTGGTAGCGGCTTATATGCGCCTTAACCCTTGCCACAAGTTCGCTTGGTGAAAACGGCTTTACAATATAATCATCTGCACCGAAACCGAGTCCGCTGATTTTATCGGACTCCTCTTTTTTTGCACTTACAAGAAGAATCGGAACATCTTTAACCGCTCTTATATGCCTGCAGATTTCAAACCCGTCAACTTCCGGCAGCATTACATCAAGCAGAATTAACGAAAAATCATGTTCAAGCGCTTTATTCAAACCTGTTTTGCCATCAAGGGCAAATTCGGTTTCAAAACCATTTGCCTCAAGATAATCACGCTCAAGTTGAAGAATATTGTTATCGTCTTCAATAATCAAAATTCTGTTCACTTTTGTTTCTCCTTTTTCGGTAATGAAATAAAAATTGAAAGTCCTTCGTTTTCACGGCTGCCTGCCCATATTGAGCCGCCATGAAGTTCAACAATCTGTTTACATATTGAAAGGCCGAGACCCGATCCGCCCGAAACCTTTGTTCGTGCAGGATCAGCGCGATACATTGTATCAAAAATCTTTGGCAGACTTTTTTTGTCTACACCTATACCGTTATCGGAAATTTCAAGGATAATGGAATGTTCATATTCATTAAGAAACATTCTGACCTCGCCTTTAACATCTTCTCTGGCATATTTAATACTGTTTGAAATAATATTATATATAACCCTTACAAACCTGTCGGTATCAAGGCTGACAACAATATCGTCACCGCAGTTGAATTCACAGATAAAATCAAAGTTTTCACTTTCAAGCGCAAGCCTTATTTCCTCGGAACCGTCAAGGAAAAATTCCTTTGCACCGACTTCTTCAAAATCAAGTTCATAACCGTTGAGTTCCAGTTTTGACACCGTAAGCAAATCATCAAGTGTTTTCTCGGTATCATTTATTGACTCGCAGATTGTTTTAAGATAACGCTCTCTTTTTTCGGGAGTATTTGCAATACCGTCACGAAGCCCCTCGGCATAGCCTTTTACCGAAGTGAGCGGAGTTCTTAAATCATGGGCAATTCCTGCAACAAGAACCTTTCGTTCTTCTTCTATTTTATTTTGCTTTTCGATAGATTCCTTAAGGCGCAGTCTCATATTATTGAAACTGTCAACCATCTGCCCCAGTTCGTTTGTAGAAGAATATTCTATTTCATAATCCAGATTGCCGCGTGCAATTTCTTCTGCGCCCCTTGATATTTTTGTAATCGGGTTCACAATCGTTTTTGTGGTTATAAACGAAATAACAACTATCGCAACAACAAAAAGCAGAATGATTATTAAAACAACTATGCCCGTACGGCTGAGAAGAAGTTTTGTAAAATCCTGAACATTAATCTTCTGCTCCATATCATTTACGGCATAATCCTCATTCACAATAACAATCAGATAATTCTCTTCACCGCACTTGGCATGATTGACAATTACCAGACCGCGTTCGCCAAAATAGTTAAGATTTTCATTCACATCAACCGGAACAAGGGCATTGGCCTTTTCCAAAGCGTTCTTCGCACCTGCAGTGGAATAAAACACTTCGTCGTCTTTCTGAATATAGATAAGCGAATTAAAATTTTCCAGCGGTGTAACAAACTTGTCTATGTTATTTAATTTTCGCTCGTCACTGTTATCACCCGAAAGTTCGGCGGTAATACTTGAAAGTGTCTGCGCCCACTGAAGTTGATTTACAGTGCTGTAGGTATTGGTTGTTACCGTTGAAATGTTAAGATATGCAGGAATTTTATATATGAGCACGGTTGAAAAACTCACAATAATGATAAGCGGAATAACTACTGCCAGAACCGTTGTAAGAATAATTCTTGTATTAACTTTAAGGTTTTTTGAACTGCGTTTACCCTTTTGCTTTTTTGAGCGGCTCATTCGTTTACTCTCTTTTCTTTTTCATTTGCAGCATTAATAATACTGCCGAGATGAATTTTTGTAAAAGCAAGACATTCGTTTTCCGTATTTTCAACATTATGCATAACGCAGTATCTGATAACACCCGTCATTCCGTCTACAATATACTCAAGCGAATATTCACTGAGCATATCAATATCGTTTTTCACCAGATTAAGACACAGACGTATAATCTGACTGATTTTTTCAAGAAGTATGTCCGCACCAAAATCCGATAAAAGAATTTTGTAATATCTTTTATTATCCTCAACTGCCGAAAGACCCAGTTTAATTACAGCGGCAACCCTTTCAACCGAAAAATCGCCTCTCTGCGCCCTTCTTAGTTGTTTGCCGACTCTGAAAAACAGAATCCTCATAAGTTCATCACAAATTCTGTTGAGCAAATCATATTTATCACTGTAGTGAAGATAAAAGGTATTTCGGCTTATTCCGGCATAATCGGTAATATCTTTTACGGAAATATGCTCAAAGCCCACTTTTTCAGACAAATCAAAAAAGGCTTCTTTTATTGATTTTTGAGTGCGTTTTATTCTGAGATCGTCAGTTCCGTCTTTCCTTGCCATAATTTTCCCCTGTATATTTATAATACAAATCAATTATATCATTGCTGTCTGCTTTATGCAATAAATTAATTGTTTTCAGATTTTTGTACACCTGTATAAAAAAATTTCAATAATAGACAAAAAACGCCTTAAAATGTTAATAATTTATATTGACTTATCTAAATTATTATTTTATAATTTAGGTGACATTTTACGCAAATTTAACATGACACAAAGACAGGGGGTGTGCATTTGGCTATTGCTACCTTTAAAAGGTACGAAAAAAAGTATCTGATAACAAAGGAAAAACTTGATAAAATTCTTCCTTTGCTCCTTGAGCATATGGATCTTGACCCTTTTTGTCTTAACGGAAATGAATACAGAATTTACAGCATTTACTATGACACCGATAACCACGATGTTATAAGGCAGAATTCTTCCAAACCTGTCTATAAAGAAAAAATGCGCATACGCTCTTATTACGACAGAAAAGACCCTGAAGACAAAGTTTTTATGGAAATAAAAAAGAAATCGGAAGGTCAGGGCAACAAGCGGAGAATTAAACTTAAAATAAAAGAAATTGAGCCTTTTGTAAACGAAGGAATAATGCCGAAAACAAAAGATTATCTTTCGGCACAGGTTGCAAAAGAACTTAAATATTATTTCAGCCGAAACAAAGTTCATCCTGCTTTATACGTTCAGTATGACAGGCTTGCTTTATTCGGCAAAGAAGATAAAAATTTCAGAATGACATTTGACAGAAATGTGCGCACAAGGCGTAAAAATTTCGTTTTCGGCGAAAGCGAAGATGATGAATTGTTACTGCCCGGCGGCGAATACATTATGGAAATAAAAATTCTGGGTGCAATGCCGCTCTGGCTGACAAGACTGCTCAGCGAGAATGAACTTTACAGTCACGGTTTTTCAAAGTACGGTGTAAAGTATAAACAGGATGCTAAAGAAAAACGGCTTATTTATCATCTGACAGATGCAAATGGAAATGAAGTCGGTTTTGACAGTTTCAGTTAAACAATTAAGAGTTTTAAGGAGAATTTACATATGAACGATTTTTTATACGCACTTCAATCAGGCGACAGCGCCACACTTGACGCCAAAGGTGTTCTCTTAACCCTTGGTTCGGCAATTCTTATAGGAATTGTTATAAGCCTTGTATATTTATTTACTCACAAAAAAGAAGGTTACAGCCAGGCTTTCTGCACGGCACTTATTCTTCTTGCCCCTATCGTAGGCATGGTAATTCTTGTTATCGGCAATAACGTTGCCACCGCATTCAGCCTTGCCGGTGCATTTGCACTTGTTCGTTTCAGAAGTGCACCCGGAGATCCGAAAGATATAGCATTTGTATTTATGAGTGTAACAATGGGCCTTACCTGCGGTCTCGGATATTATATCTGGGCTGCTCTCGGCACAGTAATACTCTGCGCAATTATTCTTATTCTCCATTTTGCAAATTTTGCAGGCAAGAAATCAGAAAATTACATTCTTAAAATCACAGTTCCCGAAACATTAAATTATGTTGGTGCTTTTGACGATTGTCTTAACAAATATTGCACAAGATACAAGATGACACGTGTTAAGAGCGTTGATTTTGGTGCTTTATTTGAAATTTCATTTGACATCAGTATGAAAGATTCAAAACAGATGCGCGAAATGATTGACGATGTACGTGCAATGAACGGAAATCTGAAAGTTATGCTTTCTACTCCCGAATCGGCTGTAAAGAGTTTTCATTTCCAATAAAAAGAATATTTCCGTGAGGCAGCAGTTTTTATTGTTGCCTCAGTGCGTTTTTTTGAGAGATTTTTTATCTCCATATTTAGTTATTTATTTTAAAGTTTTGTCCATATATAGGGAGAAATGTTCAATGAAATCAAAAAAAATACTATGTCTTCTTCTTTGTTCGGCACTGATAACCTGCAGTTTTGCGGCATGCAGCAAAGATAAAGAAGCAAACAGTGATGAGATAACCGTGGTTGTTACCGATGAAAACGGCGAAACAGTAACCGATAAAAACGGAAAACCCGTTACCGAAGTTGTTTCAACAACAAACCCCTCTTCAACGTCTACAACCGCAAAAACTTCAACAACTGCAAAAACAACCGCAAAAAGCAACACAACCACCACACAAAAACAGCCGCTGCGTGAACAGCCGCCTCAGAACCAAGGCTCTTCCGGCGGAAATTCAGGTTCTTCATCAAACAAATATGAATACTATGATGCAAGTCTTGACAGCGGATTAATTGTTCTTGAGAAAAATGCCAGAGGAAAAACCGGTTCAAAAGATGTTGTGTTTGCAATCAAAGATAACCAGGGAATCTGCTACATAAACAATCAGGGTGACTACACCATAACATCAACCACCGACGTATGGCACGGACAGATTGTTATTCAGGTTCCCAACACACAGGAAGTTTCGGTAAGATTTGAAAATGTAAACATCAAGGGCGACAGTCCGAGTATTATTAAAATATTTGACACAAGTATTACTACCGACAGAACTTTCTTTGAAGAAGAAACCGTATCCGGAACAGCAGCGGACAATGTTCTCAGCCAGACTATGAAAATTCTTTCAAAACAGCAAAGCGCACCAAACGTTTCACTTTCTTTCCCGACAGGAACAACAAGCAGTTTTGAAACAAGCGCAAACAGTTTTTCAGGTGTAATTTACAACGAGTCAAAACTCACTATCAAAGGTAACGGAAAGTTAAACCTTAAAGCATCAAGAAATAAAAACAACGCCCTTTGCTCAACAAAAAGTGTAACTTTCAAAAATGTTACTGCTAATCTTGAAACAGAAGCATGGCAGGCAACTTCAAGTATGTCATCTTCAAGAGGTATTTTCTCTTACGGAAAAGTCAATATTGAAAGCGGCAGACTCAATATCAAATCAAACGGCGACGGAATCAGGTGTGACGATTTATATGTTTACGGCGGTGAGGTCAATATCCACTCAGGTGCCTGCGACGGCGTTGATGCTGATGACGCAATCGTTATTACAGGCGGTGAAGTTACATCCATAGCGCTTCAGAAATCTTCTTTCAAGGTAAGACGCCTTAACAACCAGAACGACTGGAACGACGGTGCGGATATCGACGAAGATGACTGCGTAACAAAAAGCACCCATGTATTCAAGATTGACGGCGGAACCGTATGGGGTGAAGGCAAAAATGTTACCAAAACATGTTTCCTCTCTACCATTCACAGAGACAATCTTTCAAGCCAGGTAAGTTTCCTTATCCGTTCTGCAAAATCAGAATCGGCAGAAGAAACAAGAAAATACATTCAGTTCAACATCAGCGGCAGCGGAATAGATGTTACCACAAACAACAAATGCGGAAAATTCCTCTATTCTTCGCCGGAACTCTCCAAAAACAACACTTATACAGTATCTTCTCCTCAGGGTATAGGTGAAAAAGAAATTACGCCTGACGGCGACAAATACATAGGCAATTCGGCAACACTTAAAATCGTTTCAAAATAACACGGAGGTGCAAAATTGAAAAAATCACTGAAAAAAACTTTATCGTTATTACTGGTCTCGGTAATACTTCTTACCTCTCTTTTAATAGCGCCAATCACCTCTTATGCAGCCGAATCACCGGTTACTCTTGAGAATTCAAACTTAAGCATATGGGCAGATGCCGAAAATGTTTTATCACAAGCAGATATAACAGATTTCAAAAACGGCAACAAACTTGCGCCTCTCGGCGGCATTCAGCCTTTTAAAAGGAGTACCAGTTCTTCAAAATATTACTGGTTTTTACCGTCAACTGCAGATTGCTCTGCACTGACTTTCTGGTTTGACGGCACTGCTGCCATTGACGGCACCGCAATCACAAGCGGTGTTCCCACTGATATTTTTGCCGATATCAACGAGGGCGGTGTTCAGCGTGCGGTAACACTAACGCTCAATTCGGCAGATTACTCTGTTACCGTAATGAAAAGCGGTGAGGTCGGAACCGTTTATATTGATACAGAATCAGGCTCTCTTTCAAAAATAACAAATGCAAAAAACGAGTTCGGCGGTGCGGATACCTCTGTTTTTGAAAGCGGTTCCATTATGGTTGTTCAGCCCAACGGCAAAGTTGACTACAGCGGCGTTATGGAAAAAATGAGCGGACGCGGAAATGGTACTTGGAATACAGGAAACATTAAAAATCCTTATAACATTAAACTTGCAATATCGTCATCACTTCTTGGCATGGGCTCGGCAAAAAAATGGTGCCTGCTTGCCAATACAAATGACGCATCACTTGTTAAAAACCAACTTACATATGACTTTGCAAAATATATCGGAATTAAATATCAGCCAACCTGCAAACCTGTTGATTTATATGTTAACCAACAGTATTTGGGCTCATACCAACTTTCCGAAAAGGTTGATATCAAATCAAACCGAATTGACATCAGCGATGTTTACGACAACCTTCAGATTGCAAACGGAACAACTGATCCCGAAACAGGTATTCTTCTTCCCAAAGATTTAACGGGAACAACAGTTGAAACCTATAATCCGAACAGAATCGGTACGAATACATATAATTTAGCAGGTCATACCGTTACAGCCAAAAGGTATTCCCCCTCTCTGAAAGAACCCACCGATTACACCGGAGGATATCTGTATGAACTTGAAATAAGCCAAAGATGGGTTGCCGAAAATGCGGGTTTCTGCGCTTACAACCGACAGGGTTGGGTAATTAAGAATACCGACTATGTCTCAACTCAAATGGTAAATTACAGTTATGATTTGCTTTACGCTTTAGGCTCATCTGTTTATAACAAAGGCATTGTTCCCAGCACTTCAACAACTACCGATTGCAGCGGACTCAGCATTTTACAGGATAAAGTTTACGGCGAGCACAAAATCACGAACCCTGCCCCTGCAACACAGTATCAGGGCAAAAAATGGAGCGATATTCTTGACGCAGATTCAGCAGTAAGATATTACTGGACCCAGGAATTCTTCAAGAATATGGATTCATCTGTATCATCAACTTACTTCTTCAAAGATTCTGACCTTGTTGACGGAAAACTGTATGCCGGTCCGATGTGGGATATGGATAATTCAATCGGTTACGGCCAATCAGGTACACGTTGGAATCACAGTTGGACATCAAGCGATGACTGGTATACAAAAAATTCACGTATCTATCGCTGGAGAGTAAACGACAACGAAACAAATTATTCAACCGACAAACAAGCACCTCTCAGTTTCTATGGCGCACTTGCAACAAACTGCACGGATTTCTGGAGTGATGCAGAAAAATATTGGTACGCTTATATTTCGCCTGCCGTTGATATTATTTCAGGAAAAGCAGTTGATGAAACAGGCACATTGAAATCTGCCGAAGAATATATCAGAACGGTTTCAAAAAGTGCAGCAATGAACGCTGTTCGTCTTGATATAAACAACAGCACTTATGATACAGAAAGCCATATAAATGGTATGACAAACTGGCTGAACGAACGTCAGACATGGATCAACAGTCAGATAACAAAAGAAGATTTAAGTACCGCAACGATTGATCCCGTTACAGACCAATATTACACAGGTTATGAAATCACACCGAAAACAACCGTTAAAACCTTTAAAGCGGGCATCGGAAACATAACACTTTCTGAAGGTCTTGACTATGAATTTTCCTACAGCAATAACATCAATGTAGGCACTGCTAATCTTACGGTAAACGGTGCCGGCATATACAGCGGCAGTTCAACCAAAACCTTCAACATTATAAAAACAAATATATCCTCCTGCACACTTCAGATTGAAAGCAATGCATACAGCAATATGCTTCTGACAGCCGATATCAGATTAAGTGACGGAAGAGAACTTCCGGCCTCACATTCATATCAGTGGTACAGAAACGGTTCGGCAATCACAGGTGCAACAGAAAAAACATACACAACAACCGCCGAAGATGTCGGTGCAACGATCACGGTAACCGCAACGGGCGATAATGTAAACCTTACAGGCAGCATAACATCAAATGGCTGTACAGTTCTTGCCGGTTCAAGACCGACAGGATATACAAAGACCATCGCTGCGTGGGATTACGATTACACAGCAGACAACACTGCTCTTGCAACTGCAGACCCAAGCGGACTTGAATATTATTACACTGCAACAAGCGGTGAAAACCAGAGCGATGCAAATCTGTACGCCAGCGTAGATGCAAAAAACAATGCGCAGATAAAATGGTCAAGCAGTTCGGATTTGTATGTGAACAGCAACACATCGGTTGCATCTGACAGATCTCCTGTAATGGGCACCTCCAAGAATGACCTTATTGCGTGGGGAAAATATCCATACTTTGAAACCGTTGTTTCAACCCTCGGATTTGAAGGAATAAAATTCAGCGCAAATCTCGGCGGTACAAAGAAGGGCCCGAGAGCATGGAAACTTCAGTACAGCCTTGACGGTGCAGCCTACACCGATATCGGATCCTCATATACAATCATAAATAATAAAACGATGGAACTTGCATTTGATAATATCGCACTTCCACAGGAATGTGACAATCAGAGCAAAGTTTATATCAGAATGGTTGTCTGCGAAAACATGGCAATCAACGGAACAAGCACAATAGTAAACCAGTTAAGCGGCGACGCATCTGTAAACAACATAAAAGTAACCGGTTCATCACTTAAAGTTGTAACCGAACTGCTTGCCCCTGTAATAACACCTGAAAACGGTTCACCTGTTTTCAGCGATAACAATATTACAATCACCGACAGCAACGGCGGTGCAGATGTATACTACACCATAAACGGAAGTGAACCGATTCTTTATACAGGCGAATTCAATCCGTTTGATGCCAAAACCGCAAAGGTCGGAACCGACAGTGTAACAATCAGCGCTTATGCAAAATTTGAAGATATTGTCAGCGAAAGCGTAACTGCCGAGTTTGTATTTGCCGGTGTAAATATAAACAGTTTCTCTTATGACACATACAGCACAGAAGTTTTAAACGGTGCCGTTGATTCAAACGGCGGTGTTTACGGCGAAAGCGGAAAAATGACCGCTTATACTGACGGCAAATCACAGTATGTTCCTTTGTGGAATGATAAAAACGGCTCTTTCTCTATTGCGCCTGATGATGGTGCTTTCTGGAGCGAAAACTCAGGATTCACCTACAAAGTAAGCACAGCAGGTTATGAAAACATCAATTTCTCCTGTATGGCCTACACAACTGCACAGGGTCCTAAGAGCCTTACGCTTCAGTACAGTACAGACGGCATTACATACTATAATGTAGTTTCAGACGTGCCCCTTACTGCAAATCTTATGCTGGAAAAATTATTTGTAAATATTCCTCTTCCTGCCGCCTGCAGCAATCAAAGAGAACTCTATATAAGACTTGCAACAACAGAAAATATGACTTTCGGCGGAACCGAACTTCACAATAACGCCTCAAAAGGCAATCTTTATGTAAACAATGTAATTGTTGCCGGTGAAGATAACGGCGAATTTAAAATGCCTTTCACAAACAAATCAACATCTTACTTCGGCGACAACGGTTTTATAAAATACAAAAGTGCAGACAATCTTCCGATACAGTATGCAGTTGTTGATTCTCAGGGTTCAATCGTTCAGAACGGCATCTGCCCCGCAACGGGAATTCAACTTTCAACCGTAAAAGGATTTGATCCGGCAAACCAGGAACCTTACAGAGTTCTTACCTGGGTTGAAGAAGATGAAGAGTCAAGTGCTGTAAATATTCAGACTTACTACTACAAAGGTGACACAGTAGTAAAATTCAACTATAACGATTCAACAAGACCATTCAGCAAATTTGTAAGTTCTGATTTCCTTACTGTTTCAAACACCAGCGGTGAAAACAGCGGAACTTTATCAATGTTTCCAAACGCAGCGGACAAAGCAATCCTTTCATACACAGGAACTTACGGTGTTAAAGTTGCTTACAGCGACACCAATGCATTTACCGCAACAGGAAAACTTGATAATCCTGACGGCAACGGTTACTGGTTTATTGAAACGAGTACACTCGGATTTAAAAATCTTACCCTTACACTTGAACAGTTAAGTTCAAATAACGGACCTCGTGACTGGGGTATTGCCTACAGTACCGACGGAAGAAACTATAAGTATGTTGATAACTCAAATACAAGAGCAATCAGCAATGATGCATCTTCAAAAACCATTGAAACATACAGCAACTTTAATCTTCCTTCCGAATGCAGCAACCGGGAAAAACTTTATATCAAGTTATTTATCAACGGCGGTGAAAGTGTTGACGGCGATGAACTCAGACTTGTAACCAAAGGCAACACAGGTATAAACTCGGTTGATCTGAGCGGAACAAGAATTCCAAACAATGTAACTGTAAATACCACCGTTCTTGAAACAAAAACTTCAACAACCGGAACTTATGGTTACGGCGGAGTTGATGTTTATGTTGACGGCGTATTAAAAGGAACCACAGACGAAAACGGCTTGCTTAATCTTGCACTTGTAAAAAACAGATCTTATACAATTACATTTAAAGGAAATGAAGTTGTTGAAAAAACAATAACCGCTTCCGTAACAGGTGATGAAACAGTTAATGTTCCTTTACTTGTTTTTGATGTAAATAATGATGGCTTTATTAATGCAAAAGATTATGCTATAATAAATAAAGATGAAAAATATTCACCATATAAACAATTCTTTGAAAACTTCATAAACACAAACACAACTGAATTTGTTTATAGTTAAAAACAATATTAATATTGCTGGAGGGCAAGTGAAATGAACAAAAAAATTTTTTCCCTGTTTTTGGCGGTTACGATAATTTTGTCTTCACTTGCCTTTTCATTAACCGCTTACGCCAAATCTATTGAAATAGTAAAACTTGATTCGGAATATGGTGCGGTTATTGACGGTATAGATGACCAGATAACATTTTTATATACCCCTGAAGAATCGGGAACTTACTCATTTCTTTCATATAATCTGCCGGCAAGCGAAGCATATCTGTTTATAAAAGAAAAAGATCCTGAAACAGGTATGAAAACATACACGCAACTTGCCTATTCCAAAGGGAACAGCGATTATCAGAATGAAAAATATAGTCAGCCAAACAAATACCAGTTCTGCATTACATATCATCTTGAAAAAGGAGTTCGCTATTATTTTAAAGCAGGCTGGCGCGATGGTGATAAACGAACCGATGGTTTTATGAAGGTTAAACTCATCTGTGAAGGTTTTGACAGCGATGGTGCAATCATTGATCTTTCTGTTAGTTGCCCAACAAAACTTGAGGCTTTTACAAACGGCAGTTGGAAAACAGATTCATCCGGCAATAGATATTTTCTTTATGACATTAACAGAATATTAAATAATATGACGGTTACCATAACGCTGAAAGACGGAACGGTTTTATCTGCAACAGGATCAGACCGGGTTGGCGATTATTACATAAGTTATACGTGTGATCAGGAAAAAAATCACTGGTATATGCCAAAAGACCCGTTATACAACGGCAACGTAATGACCATTAAGGTTTTTGATAAAACTGTAGACTATCACGTTGAAATCATAAATCCCGGACTTTATGCTGTTAAAATTTTTGTAACTGATTATCTTGGAAATCCGATTGAGGGCGCCAAAATATATAATAACAACAATCTTATTGAGACATATAATGATGCAAACGGAGTCTACACATTCTCCGCGGTTGCCGGCCAAGTTGACTACAGAATCGTCAGCAGCAATGCCATCGACAGAACTATTACAGCAATTATAGCCGCCTCTGCATCCGAAAATGATTTTACAGACCAGCCTATAAAAATGTTTGCCTGTGAGTATATAAAAGACGGTGTTATAAATACAAAAGATTTTTCTTATATAATAAAAAATCTGCCTGAAGACGAGGCTGAAACAAAATCTGCAGAATTGCGTCAGGTAATTAATATGACCAAAAACGATTATCCGAAACTTACACTTAATTAGGCTTTCTGCTATTGACAAAATAAAAACAGCAGTTTATCTCATCAATCAGATAAACTGCTGTTTTTTTGTTTCATATATATTATTCATCAAGCAGATTGTTTTTTCTCAGCATTTCAACAAAATTATCTATATCCTGTCTTGCCGTCTGTGCATCAATTTCATATTCGTCAGTAACCATTTTAACTGCATCATCTATCGTTATATCTTTACAAAAACAATCCCAGAAAAATGAACCGCTGTCATTGAGCGTAATCATTCCGTTAAATTCAATACTCTGTTTTCCGACGGGAACAACTATATTTGATCCTGCTATTTTGCGTTTTGCAAAACCGTCTTTTATTTTCATAGAACAACCTCCGTTCTTTGGGCATTAAAAATTATTATCAATTACTTTTAACACCTGATATTAGTATATCAAAATATTGAATATAATTCAATTTGGCAATGTTCACAAAATAAAACAGGCAAAATACACCAAATTTTTCGTATTTACTATTGAAGATAAGGAACAAATTGGGTATAATAATCGTGGTAATTTTTAAAATTATTAATTTGGAAGGAGTAAATTATGGTCTATTCAAATGAAGTAGAACAGATGTGTACTGTAAAAAAAGGTCCGCATCATGGTCCGGCTCCCATTCCTGAAGAAGGCAAATGGGTAAAATCTTATCAAATTTCCGATATCAGCGGTTTTTCACACGGTATTGGCTGGTGTGCACCTCAGCAGGGTGCCTGCAAAATCAGCCTTAATGTTAAAGACGGTATTGTTGAAGAAGCACTTGTTGAAACAATCGGCTGCTCGGGTATGACACACTCGGCTGCTATGGCTGCAGAAATTCTTCCCGGCAAAACTCTTCTTGAGTGCCTTAATACCGACCTTGTTTGTGACGCTATCAACGTTGCAATGAGAGAAATTTTCAAACAACTTGCTTACGGCCGTTCACAGTCTGCTTTCTCAGAAGGCGGTCTCGTTGTCGGTGCTGCTCTTGAAGATCTTGGTAAAGGTCTTCGTTCACAGGTTGGAACAATGTTCTCAACCAAACTTAAGGGCGTTCGTTATATGGAAATGGCTGAAGGTTATGTTACTCGCATGGCACTTGACGAAGAAGGCGAAGTTATCGGCTATGAATTCGTTAAAGTCGGCAAAATGCTTGAAGATATCCGTCACGGTGTATCACCTGACGAAGCATATAAAGCAAACATCGGCAACTACGGTCGCTTTGCTAACGCTGCAAAGTATATTGACCCAAGAGAAGAATAAGATAAGGAGGACAATAGAATGGCAAACGATGTAAAATTTGAAGGCAAAGAAAGAAGACTTGCCAAAATTGAAAAATGTCTTGCTGAATATGGTCTTTCAAGTCTTGAAGAAGCAAGAGATTTATGTTTATCAAAAGGTGTTGATGTTGACGCTATCGTAAAAGGCGTTCAGCCAATCGCTTTTGAAAACGCAAGTTGGGCATACACACTCGGCGTTGCAGTTGCATTCAAAAAAGGTGTAACAACTGCATCTGAGGCTGCTGCTGCTATCGGTATCGGTCTCCAGGCTTTCTGTATTCCGGGTTCAGTTGCTGAGCAGAGAAACGTTGGTCTCGGTCATGGTAATCTCGGTGCAAAACTTCTCAGCGAAGACACAAAATGCTTTGCATTCCTTGCAGGTCACGAATCATTCGCTGCTGCTGAAGGTGCAATCGGTATTGCAAGAACAGCAAACAAAGTTCGCAAAGAGCCTCTTAAGGTAATTCTTAACGGTCTCGGCAAAGATGCTGCATATATCATTTCACGTATTAATGGTTTCACCTATGTAAAAACTGATTATGATTTCTACACAGGCGACCTTAAAATTGAAGAAGAAAAGGCTTTCTCAGACGGCGAAAGAGCAGCAGTTAAGTGCTATGGTGCTAACGATGTTCTTGAAGGTGTTGCTATTATGAAACACGAAGGCGTTGACGTTTCTATTACAGGTAACTCAACAAATCCAACCCGTTTCCAGCATCTCGTTGCAGGCACATATAAGAAATGGGCTCTTGAAAACGGTAAAACTTATTTCTCAGTTGCATCAGGCGGCGGCACAGGCCGTACACTTCATCCTGATAACATGGCTGCAGGTCCTGCTTCATATGGTCTTACAGACTCAATGGGCAGAATGCACGGTGACGCTCAGTTTGCAGGTTCATCTTCAGTTCCCGCTCACGTTGAGATGATGGGTCTTATCGGTATGGGTAACAACCCAATGGTAGGCGCAACCGTTGCTTGTGCAGTTGCTGTTGAAGAAGCATCTAAATAATTAAATATATCTCTTTCGTGCAGTAATTTTTAATACGATTGCACAAACACGAGCGAGTATGAAATTGTTAAAGGGTATCCGCAAGGATACCCTTTTTATTTTTGAGAAAATTTTTGTCACTATTTAAATATTTAGAACACTATTATTAGAGGATATAGCATTTTATACAAAAACTACAAGATATCAATTATTTTTTTGTGGATTATTTACAATATTGCCGAATTATGTTATAAATGAATTGTACTTAAGTACAAAAGTACTGTAAATGTAATTTAGATAATTATCAAAAAACACAATAAAATTCATTTTACTATTATGAACGGATAATAATTATGAAAAAAATATTTTCTTTTGCGGTAACGCTTTTGCTTTGCTTGTCAATAATTGCGGTTTCTGCTTATGCATTATCCATACCGAGCGGTTCCGCCACATGTGCAATCTCTTCTAATCAGGCATCCAGTTATACCATAACAGTATATGGCAAGTATAAATATTTCGGCGGTCACAATGACCCGGATTCTTCACATAAATTAACGGTTTGTTCTCAGTTTTTTGATGCAAGTTCAAACGGATTTATGTATGATGAAAAAATCGCATTGGATCCCGGATTTGAATTTCAGGGAAGGAAAACAAGAGAATTTCCGGTTGCCAATGCATGGCGGGTTCAACTTAAACCGTATGCATCCTATAGCAACGGTTGCAGCGGACAAGGATATATATTCCGTAACCAACAGATTGAAGAACCTTAAACAACAGTAATAATTATTGATATATGCCGCTTACTGCGGCATATATCTTTAGGAAAGGAAAGCCAAAATGACAGTATTTAAAGCAACGAATAAAATTTTTCGGCGTTCAATCATACTTTTGGTGCCGTATGTTTTATTTTTAATTTTTACAGTTTGCTATGGAATCCATAATACCAAGAGAGGGCATTATCTTGCACTTGAAGGCTGCCTTATCCAAATGTCTTTATTTGCTTTCATATTGTTTGCATTTCTCGCTTTTGAATTTTTCAGTAAATGCAGAAACTGCCATATGGAAGAAGGACTTATATGCACCGGTAAAGGTTATAAAAAATTTTTAGCCGTACAGTTCGTTTTTTTCACTATACTCATCAGTGTCTTTACGCTTCTTATGATTGTATTTGAAGTACTTCTCTGCATTGTAAATAATGCGATGAACGAAAAACTGATTATTCAGGTCCTTGCAGGTGCCTTGCTCAACTATTTTCTTATCCCTGTAATGGGCGCATGTTTCGGTTTGTTTTTCTCTCTTATTGCAAAACGTCTTAACGCATATCTGATGCTTGTTCTCATATGCCTTATAAGCAGTCCTATGTTCAACGATATAGGCTTATTGATTTATGCGGAGGGAAATGGGATTGATATTACGCCGTTTTTCAATTTATTTGATTTTTTCACTCCCGATCTTACCTGGAGACCGGTTTACGCACTTGGTCATTCCATTCTTCCATACCGTTGGATTACTGTTTTTTTCTGGTGCTTTTTTCTGATTGCACTTTCACTTTGCAAAATGTCCATACCAAAAACAAATAAAAATTACCTAAAGCAACTGCCTGTTTTTATGTTGGCGGCAATATGTTTTATTACCTGCCTTGTTCCTTCATCAAAAGTCAAAAGGAACAGCGATAACCCAATAGACTCCGTTATGGCAGATTATGAATATTATTCAGATGAGAAAAATGCCGAAAATATTCAGATAAAAGAAGCGGACTTTTCAATTACCGAATGTGACGCACAACTTTCAGCAGACTTAAAACTCAGAGCAAAAGTAAGTGTTACAGTTGATAAAACAAATTTAAAAGAATACTGTTTTACGCTTTACCACGGTTACAAACTGAAAGCAGTGACCGACGAAAACAAAAATCATCTTGATTTTGAACAAAACGGCGACTGCATAACGGTTTATAACGAATCGCAACTCAGCAAAATCTTAATGACATACAGCGGATATTCACCGCAGTTTTACACAAACTCACAAGGCATATTTCTTCCCGCTTATTTTCCCTATCTTCCCCACAGCGGATGGTCGCCTGTATATGACAGAAATCATCAGGGCATAAACCGGTTCTTCTTTGATGAAAATACAAGTTTTGATATTAAAGTAAACGGTTTACAAAAAACATACTGCAATTTTGAAGAAACCGATAAAAACCATTTCATCGGAAACGGAACAGGCGCAACTTTAGTTTCGGGTCTGTATGAAGAAACAGAAATTGACGGCATAAAAATTATTTACCCGTTTATGGACCCTACAGATACCCCGGAAGTTATAAACAATACAGTTACAAAATATAAGGGAAAACCATCAATTAAAGACGGGGTAAAAACCATTATTGCTATACCAAATATAAATTTAATCTCGCCTTACAATAAGTACGCCGATTGCAAAGACCACATCGTAACGGAGCAGATTATTTCAATTCCGTCTTCTTACTGGACCCAAATTCCTCTTCCGGAAAGATATGATTTATTTATGTACTGCAATATGAATTATAAGCAAGATCCCGATTATGCCAGAGAGCAGGCAAAAGAGGAGGAAGACGGCAGTCTTGCAAAACTCTTTATATCATATATTGACAAATACGGAGAAGAAGAGGGACTGAAAAATATAACTGCATTCTGCACGGATGAAAATGACACAAGAAGTGTTGAAGAATTTTTGACAGGCGGTGACAACAATGCTTGAACTAAAAAATGTTACAAAAAAGTTCAGGAAAAAAGAAGTTCTTAAAGGTATAGATTACAAATTTGAAAAAGGAATATATGGTATTCTCGGTCCTAACGGTGCCGGAAAAACAACACTGATACGCTGCATAACTCAACTATACCCACTTAATGGCGGTAAAATATTCTACAATAATAAAAATATAACCGATGATAAAAGTTATTTTTCAAATCTTGGCTATTTACCGCAAAAATACGGACTGTTTCGCGAACTGACAGTAAGTGAAATGATGGAAACCATGGCAGCAATAAAAGAAGTGCCTAAAAATAATATAAAAAAAGAAATTGAACGCTGTATTGAAATTGTGAATCTCAGCGAACAATTTAACAGTAAAGTAAAAACCTATCAGGAGGAATGATAAGACGCCTCGGAATTGCACAGGCAATTTTAAACAACCCCGAAATTATAATATTTGATGAACCAACAGCCGGGCTTGATCCGGAAGAAAGACTCAGATTTAAAAACATTATATCTACTCTTTCAGATAGTCATATTGTTATCATTTCAACACATATTGTTGAGGATGTTGAAGCACTGTGTGACTACATAATTGTTATGAATAACGGAAAAATCATAGGTTCGGGAACATGCACGGAAATTCAGGAAAAAGCAGGCGGAAAGGTCTTTGAACTTGAAAGCAAAAATGAAAATCTTCTTTCAAAACCGTATCACATTCAGCACCGATTTGAAAAAGACGGCAGAAAAATGATTAAGGCACTTTCTCCTTCAATTCAGCATTCCGCTGAAATCACAAATATCAAACCGAATGTTGAGGACGGATATATATGTCTGCTGAAAAAAATATAAAATCCTTAAATACTACTAAATATTTTTTAAAAAATATAGGTGTTCTACGATTTGTTCCCTTCGTTGTATTTAATATTCTTACCCCTGTTCTGATTCTTATCAGTTTTTTTAACTCAACAGATTATTTAACAAATGCATTAATGATAACACAATATATCTGTCCACTGTTTTCTGTATGGCTTTCGGTTTTTATTCTTCGTGAATTTTTAGAGGCTGAAGGACGGGAAATATTTTATTGCACAAAAAGAATGAATCTGTTATATGAAACAGCAAAACTTTTTGCATTATCCTTATTAAACGTATTGCTGATATGTGTTTTTTGCTCTATTCCGGAAAAATACTTTCTGATTGAATCTGTAAGAATAATTATTGTCTGTATTTTTTATTTTTCATTAACCTACTTTCTGTCGATGTTGTGCAAATCCACCTCCATTACTATTTTTTCAATCATTCTGTTTACTTTGATTAATGTTATTTTTAAATCGGATATCATTAAATTTCCTCTGTTTATGTCGACAACTTTAATAACCTATAAAGACATTTTTACACTTTGTCTGCCATTTCTTATCATTTCAATATTATTCATTTCACTCGGCAGATTTTTTGAAAAACAGATTACTTCATTTGAATAAAAAACAAGACTGTTTCACCCGAATTTGTGAAACAGTCTTGTAATTTTTTTACTATATTATACTGCCGAAGTTTTTCTTCTTTTTCGCAGTGCATAAAATGCGGCAACGAAGAAAAGATAAATTAAAATCCAGCAATAATAACTGCGGCTTACATGATCGCCGTTGGAAAGCATAATCATTACGGCACACAATTTTCTGCCTGCATTGAGTAAGAGTGCAATAATCTCAAAATCGGCAATCAGTTTTGAACTCAGTTTACTGCACCTTGTTGCAACAAAAAGAAGGGCAATCATAGCAATCGTATAAATCGCAAACTGAGCAAAATAGGAATAAAGCATATTGCCGTTACTTAAAGGAACAATAAACGAAACTATCCTTTCGCTAATTTCATTAAAGAACGGAACAATAAGAATTGTGCATAAAATAGGTATTGGTTTAATCATTCGGGGCTTTTTCTGTTCTTCATAAAGCCTTACGATTGCAAAAGCAAAAATCACAAAGGCAAACTTTTGAACAAGATAATAAACTATACCCGCCTCAGGACTGAGCATATTTAAATACGGTATATCCGGAGGCATCATGCGAATACCGAAAATTGCCGTTAATATTCCATAAAAAGGCTCTTTAGATTTTAAAAGAAGCAAATAAACAAAAAGCGTCAGCAATGAAAAAAGAATTGCTTCTGTAATAACAACGCTGTTTGTATGCTCTAAATATATATTAAGCACTTTCTGAACAATATATGTAACAAAAATAATTAAAATGCTTATTAAACAATAAAGTTTTCCGCCAGTTAATTTATCTTTCAAAAAAACACCTCCGTATATTTTTATTATATTATACATTAAAAAGATTGTCAATTTTTGCAAACCAACATTTTCTGTTAAAAAGTATACCTGCAATATTGACTGACAATAACAGATATGATAAAATTTATTTAATATTGAATGAGGAGGTTTGCATTATGGCAGACGAAAATAACAACCAGGAAAATCAGTTTTATAATCCACCACAGGAGAATTCCGAACAGAATAACACCGAGCAGTACAATGCATCTCAGCAGCAGTATTATGCTCCCCCTGTTCAGCCGCAGCAAGGTGAATACAATCAGTTTAACAATATGCCCCCACAGGGTTATAACCAGTTTAACACGATGCCGCCAAAAGAAGAAAAGGCAAGCGTTGGTCTTGCAATTCTCTCTTATCTTATTCCTCTTGCAGGTCTTATCATATTCCTTACAAAAAAAGATAAGCAGCCAAAAACCGCTAAAGTGAGCGGTATCTGTGCCTTGGTAAGTGTTATAATTAACGTTATCTTATGCATTGTTATGTTTGCAGCATCAGGATTTATTGCAAAAGACATCTTTGAAGAAGGTTTGGATGACCCTTCAATCTTTGAAGATTACGATTATAACTTTGATGACTTTATTTCAGATGATACAAACGAACCAACTTCTGAAAAAACACCGCAGGTAAACAATGAAGCAGTTAAGGCAATGGCAAACACTGAATGGAGCGATTATACAGTTTGCTTAAACGGAAAAACAATCACTCTTCCGTGCGAATGGGAAACATTCAAAAGTGAAACCGGATTTGACTTTAAAGATTCAGAAAACGCTGCAGAAACCCTTGGTTCAAATTATTACACAACAAGCGTTGCCGTTATAAACGGTGACCAAACAATTTACGTAAGATTTATCAACAGTTCCGATGCAGAAACCACCATTGACAAATGTATGGTTGCAGGTATAAATGCAGATAACTTCTACGACTGCGATGTTGTTTTTGCAAAAGGAATCAGACCAAACGACGCTGCTGACAAAGATTCTATCACTGCATTATTCGGCGAACCTTCAGATGTTTACGACAGTGAAGACAGCGATTTCCACATTTACACTTATGATGATGTAAACAGTGCCTATAACTCTTTTGAAATCACTGTAAGCGACGGCAAAATCTCAGGAATTGATCTTGAACATTTTGAATTCTAACTCATATAATACTAAAAAACTCCGTTGGAATAACCAACGGAGTTTTTTTATAACTTCCTGAGCATTCTGTAATATGTGCCATATTCATCTTCAGCCGTTTCAAAAATTTCAAATCCATATTTTCTATAAAGATGCAGTGCATCTTCATTATCTGTATCAACACCAAGCGAAATTTCTGAAAATCCCATTTCATTTGCCTTGTTAATTAAATAATCAAGTATTGCACCGCCGATACCTTTGTTTCGGCATTCTTTCTTAACAATCAGCCTTGAGAGATATACCCTTTTACCCGTAATCGTATAGCCTTCCTCGTCACAATGCATAACAAGACTGCCCTCACCGATAAATGCATTTTCTTTTTCATAGGCAAAGGTCATGCGGTTTCCGCTTTTTATCTGCTCAATAAATTTATCCGTAAAAGGACATTTTTTCAAATCCCATATATTGGAACATTTATAAAATTCATTGATACTGATTCTTTTTATTGTATTATTACTCATAATTTTAAATCTTTCTGCCGTTATAATTTAAAATGTTTCTTAATCATTTTTGCAACTGTTTGAGGAGATAACGCGGAATTATCTATTTTAATATAATTTTCAAACGGTATTTCTCCATCATAACTTTCACACCGAAAATTTTTATCATCATTTATCAAACGCAGATTAGACAGTTCTATATTTCTTTTTGACGGTTTATTTTTCAGCCTGTTTTCTGTTGCATTGCGCTGAAGCCTTATATGCTGTGCCGCCACAAGTTCAACATAATAAAACTCTGTATCATACGGTTTAAAAATGTTTTTAACATGTTCAATATAGTCCCAATCACTCTGACTGTCAAACGCCATCATGCATGTAAAAATCATTCCGTAATTATTTGATTTTGCAAATTCCTCAAATATGATTTCTCTGGTTTTTCTTATAGCATTTTCATTGAAATAACCGAATATTTCAAGAACAGGTTCAATCGTCATATGATTATGAAACAACCTTAAATCCGTTATTTTCATCAATTCCTGTCCAACTGTCATTTTACCGACAGCCGCATCACCTATAACAAATAATAGTTTCATATTTCTCTTGTATGACATAGCAAGAAACAACATCATACCCTTTCAAATTATTTAAATTTATATCCCGGCAGTCAGGTTTTATTCATCCCTGACTTTTTATAACCGTTCCTGTTTATCCAAATATATTTTCTTCTGTTTCATATCTACTTTTGCCATAACACCATATTGCAATGCACATCTTGGTGTTGCATGGCCGAAATTCACATTATAAACAATCGGGAGTTGCGTATTTTTTATTACTTTTACAAGGATTTCTTTATATTCCTGATAATAAGTTTCGTCCTGTGGTTTTCCAACCAATACTCCATTTATCACATCAAATATGCCTTTATCTTTGAGCAACGCAATTTCCTTTTTAAACAGTTTCGGAGCCGGCTTTTCTTCACATGTTTCTATAAATAGAATTTTACCTGCCCATTCTTCTTTACTTGGAAATAATCCGTATTTTTCACAGATCGTTTTTTCATCCTTATATCTTGTTGTTGTCAATATGTCATAAAAACTCTCCAGACAGCCGCCCAACAACTCACCTTGAAAAACCTCACTGCCCTGCAAAAGTTCAAATCCGCGTTCCTCCATATGGGCTATTCTGTCCGTTGCAACTGCTGCCCTTGAAAAATCTTCTCTTTCTTCATACCAAATTTCACTGGATACAATTTCACCGGATTCATTTCCTTCCAAATATCCTTCAAACGCCTTTTTAGAATATGGCAGCATTTCGCTTGCAATTTCTCCCAAATCACAAATAAAGTTTGGACCGTAATAAGTAGACAATCCCAATTTGTAAAACATTAAATGATTAATCGTAGTATCTGAAAATCCGGTAAATAATTTAGGATGCTTCTCTACCGCACGGATAAACTCTTCATCATCCAGCAAATATGGCAAAAGTCTGTATGTATCATCACCGCCTATTGCACAAATAACGCCTGCAATGGAATCATCCAAAAAAGCATCTTTTAAATCTTTTGCTCTTTCTTCCGGGTGCTCCTTTAAATATTTAATCCCTTTTAATGCATTTGGCATAAATACAGGTTCCAGACCATATTCTTTTAATCGCTTTACACCGATTTCTATATTATGACTGCAAAATTCCTCGCCTAACATTCCACTTGATAAACTGACGATTGCGACCCTGTCACCTTTTCTTAACTTTCTTGCATACTGCATAACTATAATCCTTTCTTCTTGCAAGCAACCTTTATAGTTGGTCTCCTTTATGCCTGACCAAACCTCTCATTGCCTGTTTATTCAACAAGCAATTTGTTTCTGTAACGCAGTTCTTCTCTTTTTTGAAATCCTGCTTTATCCCAGAATGCATTGCCGGCTTCATTATCTTTAAAAACTACAAGTGCCGTTTTTGAAACGCCGTTACGCTTCAACGCTGTTAAAGCACATTCAAGAAGTTCTGTAGCAATACCGTTTCCCCTGAAATTTTCATCAACTGCCATATGGTAAATATAACCGCGTCTTCCGTCATCGCCTGAAAGAACGCTTCCGATTATTCTGCCGCAAATCTCAGCAATAAAACAGGTATCGGGATTACGGTTCAAAAATCTTTCTATTCCGTTTTTTGAATCATCTATATCATATAGCCCAACACCTTTGCAGTTTTTCCAAAGAGCATAAACCTCATCATAATCATTTGGCTTCATTATCCGAACGGTAAGTTTGTTACAAATCCATTCTTTTCTTGATAAAAGACAGAATCCCAAAGGCATGCCGTCAAACTCTGTCATTTCCTTTTCAGTATTTTTGAGTTTTTCAAAGTATTTTTCAGGATTAACCTCTGTCATTCCGATTTTCTGCATAACTCTGCCGGAGCCGATATTTTCTTTTATATAAGATGCACCGAGTGTTTCAACACCTATTTCAGTAAACATATAATCCCTTACAGCTGATGCAGCCTCCGTCATTATACCTTTGTTCCAGTAACAACTGTCAATCTGCCAGCCTAAAAATGCAGTGCCGTCAATAATTTTTGGTATTTCAATATTTCCTATAACTGTGCCGTCCAACAGAATTGCCCAATGATATTTATCGCCGCTTTTATACTGGTCCGCCCACATTTTACATAACACTTTCGTATTCTCTATTTTTTGATGGGTATTCCACGTAACATACTTTGCAACCTCATCTTTTGATGTGTATCTGAATATATCTTTATAATCGCTTTCACGGATTTTTCTGAGAACAAGTCTCTGTGTTCTTATTTCCTGCGTTCCCTTGTGATTCAACATATTTTTTCTCCTCCTTAAAAAAGTATAAAAAATAAGCCATTGATGAAAACTGGTGTTCATCAACGGCTTTTAACTAAAAAATTACATATCAAGACGAAAATGAACACGGCAAAAAGGCTCTGCGCATATAGAGTGCAGAGTTCGCTCTTGTATAAAGTTCATTTTGCATTTTAAACATAATCTTTTTCCTTTCGGTTGATATGCTCATTCTATCAAATAATTTTCGCCTTGTCAATCACATAAAAATTTCTGCATTAATTAAGCGGTGAAGTTTCCTCTTTTGTCTCATTAACCTTAACCGTATCCCTGTTCAGTTTCATTATCGGTATAAAAAGACCCGGCATACCGGTAAAGCCGGTTGCAGTATTAATTATCTGGCGTGCAAAAGGAAACAGTTGATCAAATGATGTAGTGTGAATATCTGCTTTCTCGTCTTCCGGACCGTAATTGAACTCAGCAACCATTTCGATTTTGAGTTCAAACGGATTCATATCCGCATCCGTTATCCTGAGTTCCATAATGCCGATACACGTTTTATTATCATTGAGATAATTTACATTATATTTAAGTTGATTTTGAAGTTTTAACTGTGTTCCGGGCTTAACTTTGTTTTCTATTTCAAGCCTGTTCACTTTATATCCTTTAAGTTCTACCATTTTTTCTCCTTATTCGCTTACGAGTTTAACATTGTTAAACCTGAAATCTTCTGTATTTTTATCAGCCGCATGCCCGTCAAAACGAACAAGTTCAAGATTTTCAACATTTTCGGCATCAATGGCATGCTTATAACTGTCGCAGAGATTTCCCCATTTTGTTTTTGTTTTCATAATTGTAACATCTTTTGCATATCTGATAAAAAATGCAGAATTATCATAACTTTCAACACCCCAGTCAAGACACGGGCGCAAATCATAAAGACCACAGTTCCATTTGCTGGTTTTTGTGAGTTCAACACGGCAGTTTTCAAAAGTAACATCTTCAATGATGTTTTCGGCATTACCGTGAATCAAAACACCGTTTTCACCTTTAGTTGTAACATTAAAGAAACGAATATTTTTAATTGTTCCGCTCTTCGTATTTTCGTCACGGTTAAAAGTGGTGATAACAATCGGTTCTGCAGTTCCCCACCAATCAGGGCAGAAACGCCTTGTTTCAATCATAATATTCTGATAAGTCACATTTTCAACGCAGCCGCCATCACGTATCTGAATGGAAAGGCCTCGGTTTGATTGGCTGATAACACAGTTTGAAACAATAACATTTCTGAAATCGCCGACACCCTCAGTGCCTATTTTTATTGCTGCTGAAGTTGAAACAAGAGTACAGCCGTCAATAACAATGTTTTCACATGGACCGTATTCACTGTTGCCTTTTGAGGCTTTAAGACAGATACAATCATCAGCACAGGTTACATGACAGCCTAAAATTCTTACATTTGAACAGTGGTCAGGATCAATTCCGTCACTGTTAGCCACATCAAGATCATTGAGAATTCTTATTCTGTCAATCAGCACATCATCACAGCCTGCCGGATGAAGCGTCCAGAACGGAGCATCAACAACAGTAAATTCTTTAAAGGTTATATGATTGCTCTTTTCAATATACATAACAGTCGGGCGCGGATAGAAATCACCGGTAACATAATATCTGTCTTTGCGCTGAACAAAAGCATGACCGTTTGCATCAATCGTGCCTTCACCGCTTATTGTGCAGTTATCTGCCTCATAGCCGTAAATAAATACAAAACTGGGTTTTCCAGTTACCGGGTTGCCGATTAATGCGGTTTTAGGGTCATTGATAAGTTTATTCGGTCTGATATATCCGTCAATATTTCCGGTTGCCTTTATTACTGCACCTTTTTGAATATGCAAGTCAACATTCGCTCTGAGTCTTATTGAATCGGAATAAAAAACTCTTCCGCTCTGAAGCACAACCTGACCGCCGCCGTTTTTTGCACAATCATCAATAGCATGCTGAATTGCAAAAGCGTCATTTGTTTTTCCGTCACCTTTTGCACCATACTGCAGAACATTATATATTTTCATATCTTATACCTCTTATGAATTTATGCCTTTATAATATCATAATTATAACGGCTTTACAACCAAATATAATGTAAAATTTTGATAAATAAAACCTGACTTGTTGACTTTATTTAAGCATTATAATATAATAAATTGTTGCGAAAGGCTTTTAAGTTTTTCAAATATAAATAATAATGCTTATAGGAGATTAAAAATGGTAAGAGCAATAGTAGGCGCAAACTGGGGCGATGAGGGCAAAGGTAAAATTACCGACTTATTTGCAGGTCAGAGCGATATTGTTATCCGTTTTCAGGGCGGTGCAAACGCAGGCCACACAATTATTAATGAACACGGCAGATTTGCGTTTCATTTAATGCCGTCAGGCGTTTGTTATGACCATACAACCTGTATAATCGGTAACGGCGTTGCACTTGATATCAACAAGTTTTTGAATGAACTTGAAGATGTAAAAAAGGCAGGCCTTAATCCTAACCTTCTGGTCAGCGAAAGAGCACAGATTCTTATGCCGTATCACATTCTTCTTGATGAATATGAAGAAGAAAGACTCGGCAAAAACGCTTTTGGTTCAACAAAGTCAGGTATTGCACCCTTCTTCAGTGATAAATATGCAAAAATCGGCATTCAGGTAAACGAACTCTTTGACGAAGAAACACTCAGAGCAAAAATTAAAAATATCTGCACACTCAAAAACCTTACCTTGAAATATGTTTATAACAAACCAGTTCTTGATGAAGAAGAACTTTATAACACCTGCATAGAATACAGAGATAAGATTGCACCATATGTCTGCAACACGCAGGCTTATCTTGCAAAGGCTGTTGAAGAAGGCAAAAACATTCTTCTTGAAGGTCAGTTGGGAACACTTAAAGATCCTGATTTCGGTATTTATCCGATGGTAACTTCATCATCAACTCTTGCCGGTTACGGTGCAGTCGGTGCAGGTATCCCTCCTCACAAAATTGAAGATATCATCGTAGTAACAAAGGCATATTCTTCTGCAGTCGGTGCAGGTGAATTTGTTTCGGAAATTCTTGATGAAGATGAAGCACAGGAACTCAGAATCCACGGCGGCGACAAAGGAGAGTTCGGTGCAACAACAGGCAGACCGAGAAGAGTCGGCTGGTTTGACTGCGTAGCAACCCGTTACGGCGTTGCATGTCAGGGCGCAACTCAGGTTGTTATGACTGCGCTTGACTGTCTCTCTTACCTTGAAGAAATCAAAATCTGCACCGGTTATGAAGTTGACGGAAAAATCATCAAAGACTTCCCTACCACTCCTACACTCAAAAAGTGCAAACCTGTTCTCAAAACAATGAAGGGCTGGCACTGTGATATCCGCGGAATCCGCAATTATGATGAACTTCCGCAGGAAACAAAGGACTATGTTGAATTTATTGAGAGCGAACTCGGTTATCCTATCACAATGGTATCAAACGGTCCTGAACGTGAAGCAATCATTTACAGAAATAAATAATTCATAAAGAGCAGTGAATTTTTATCGTTCACTGCTCTGTTTTATTTCTAATATTGTTGCAAAAAGACGAATGATAATATATAATATTTAAAATACACATAACAGGAGGCATTTATGGAAAAAATTCTTGTTCTTGATTTCGGCGGCCAATACAATCAGTTAATAGCAAGACGTGTACGCGACCACCACGTTTATGCCGAAATTCTTCCCTATACAACTCCAATCGAAGTAATTAAGGAAAATCATTATAGAGGAATTATTTTCACCGGCGGACCTAACTCTGTTTTTGATATGAGTTCGCCTCACTATACAAAAGATATACTTGAATTGGGTGTTCCGATTTTAGGTATATGCTATGGCTGCCAGTTGATTGCATGGATGGGTGACGGAGAGGTTAAAACAGCACCTGTCAGCGAATACGGCAAAATTGAATTTACTGCAAAAGAAAGTGTTCTGTTTAAAGAAGTTGATGAAAAATCTATTGTATGGATGAGCCATACCGACTATATAGCAACACCTCCAAAAGGTTTTGAAATTATCGGAACAACAAATGACTGCCCATGTGCAGCAATGCAGAATACTGAAAAAAATATTTATGCTGTTCAGTTTCATCCTGAGGTTACGCATTCCCAGTTCGGCTCGCAGATACTTTATAATTTCATCTATGAAGTGTGCAAATGCAGCGGTGAATGGGTAATGGATAATTTTATCGAAAACACTGTTGCAAAACTTAAAGAGGAAATCGGAGATAAGAAAGTCATTCTCGGTCTTTCCGGCGGTGTTGACTCTTCTGTTGCCGCAGGTCTTCTTTCACGTGCAATCGGCAAACAACTCACCTGTGTTTTTGTTGATCAGGGTCTTATGAGAAAAGATGAGGGCGATTTTGTTGAAAAAACCTTCACTTCACTTTTTGATATGAACTTTGTACGTGTAAATTGCGGAGATATTTTTCTTGAAAAACTTAAGGGTGTTATCGATCCCGAACAAAAGAGAAAAATTATCGGCACAGAATTTTTCAATGTGTTCTGGAACGAAATCAGAAAACAGGATGAACTCGGCTTTTTTGCACAGGGAACCATTTATCCTGACTGCATTGAATCCGGCAAAGGTGATGCCGATGTTATAAAAACGCACCATAACCGTGTAAATATTCCTGAAGATGTTGAATTTTTGGGTGTTATCGAACCTCTTTGCGATTTGTTCAAGGACGAGGTGCGAAAAGTCGGCGAAAAACTCGGCATTCCAAAAGAACTTGTATGGCGCCAGCCATTCCCCGGTCCGGGACTCGGAGTAAGAATTATCGGCGAAATTACTGCTGATAAAATCAAAGTCCTTCAGGATGCTGACTGGGTTCTTCGTGACGAAATGGCTAAAAACGGCTATGAAAAAAATCTTGCTCAGTTTTTCTGTGTTCTTCCATGCGTAAAAACAGTCGGCGTTATGGGCGACCACAGAACTTACGACCATCTCGTGGCAATCAGGGCCGTAACAACAGACGACTTTATGACAGCAGACTGGGCAAAAATCCCGTATGATATCCTCGCAAAAGTATCAAACCGAATTACAAATGAGGTTGAGCATATAAACAGAGTTGTCTACGACATAACATCCAAACCCCCCGGAACAGTGGAGTGGGAATAATAAACATAACTCCCGAAAGCCTTTATTTATCAGGCATTCGGGGGCTTTGCAACCCAAAATGGCAACATTTTGGCAACAATATAATATTCACATAAAACTAAGAGCTATCAGACATCAAGTCCGATAGCTCTTTTGTTATTCTTTGCTTTCTTTTTCTGCGTGTTCTTTTTTGATTTTTTCAAATTCGGCTAAAAGGTCTTTTTGCGGCTCATTGAAAGGATTGTAGTTCTTTTCTCTTTTCTTGTTTTCCGGCTTTGCTTTTTCCCAGCAATGGTCAAGAGTATTGATTATATTTTCGGGTAAATCTTCGGGATAATTATAACGCCAATCGTCATATTGCCCTTGTGTCATTTCGCCGTTTTTAACTTTATCTTTTATTTCGTTCCATTCGTTTAAGCAACCGTATAAACCGGTAAAGCACTCCGGTCTGCTTTCATCAGGAACAATACAGAGTTTGCCGTTTATTCTTTCAATAGTAAGTCCGTAAATATCCTCGATAGTAAATAATGTGTGCATTAACCTGATATGGTCATTAAGATTAGGACTGTCAAGTGCAAGTGTTGATACCTGTAGTACTCCTGCAATTTCTTTTAGCATATCGCTTTTAGGTTCACGCCTGCCGTTTTCGTATTGTGCAACACGAGAGTCGGCGTTCTTTTCGCCAAATCCGAGCTGTAAACCTAAATATTTTTGAGTCATATTGTGCTTTTTTCTTATGTATCTTATTCTTTCACCGATTGCCATTAAGCATCACCTCAAACATTACTGTACCATATATGTTACGATAAGTCAAATTAAATTATCAAAATAAGTACGATAATTTTGAAATTATTCTTGACAAGTGAATTGCAAGGTGTTAATATAAAACCGTAACAAAACGGTTACGAAGAATAAATATAAGTATCATAATTGCAACATATTGTGTGATTGTGAGAATCGAAGGAGGTGCGAAAATGTCTGATAATTCTATTTTTATGAGGGTTGACGAAGTTGCAAAAGTTCTTGATGTTTCCGAGTCTTATGCATATAAGATTATCAAAAAACTAAATAAGGAACTTGCCGAAAAAGAAAAAATTGTTGTTTCCGGCAGAGTCAATCGCAAATATTTTTACAAAAGAATTGACTGCACAGATAAAACAGAAGGAGGATAAAAATGCCTGTATATAAGGATAATAAAACAAATACTTGGCGAGCGGTATTTAGATATACCGATTGGACAGGTGAGAAAAAGCAAACGCAAAAGCGAGGCTTTATTACTCAAAGAGCGGCAAAGGCTTGGGAAAAAGAAGAAATGTTAAAGCTACAAGGTGCTTGCAATATGACATTTGATTCGTTTGCCGAATTGTATTTTGAAAGCCTAGGTACAAAGTTGAAACTTAATACAATAAATACAAAAAGACATATATTTGAAACCAAAATTTTGCCGTGTTTTGCCGATAAAAAAATAAATGAAATCAAAGCGACTGATATTATAAATTGGCAAAATAAGTTAATTAAAGCAAAGGATGAAAACGGAAAACCGTTTTCTCAAACCTACTTAAAGACAATTCATAACCAAATGAGTGCGATATTAAATTTTGCCGTTAAATACTACGGACTTAAAGAAAATGTTGCAAGAAAAGCAGGAGCAATTGGCAAAAAAGAAAGCGACAGAGAGATGCTTATTTGGACAAAGGATGAATATATGCGATTCACCGAAGCAAAAATGGAAGAACCAATGCATTATTATGCTTTTGAATTATTGTATTGGTGTGGCATTCGTGAGGGTGAATTGTTAGCATTAACTCCAAGTGATTTTGATTTTAACAAGCGAACTTTAAGGATTAACAAAAGCCATCAAAGAATAAACGGTTGTGATATTATTACCGAACCGAAGACGCCAAAGAGCAATAGAATAATTAAAATGCCATCGTTTCTTTGCAATGAAATGCAAGATTATATCGGCATGCTTTACGGTGCAGAAAAAGATACAAGGCTGTTTCCTATTTCAAAAACTGCGTTGTATCGGTCAATGAAAACAGGCTGTGAAAAAGCCGGAGTTAAGAAAATTCGTATCCATGATTTGCGTCATTCGCATGTTTCATTGCTCATTGATTTAGGCTTTTCTGCTGTTGAAATTGCAGACAGGATGGGACACGAAAGCGTCGATATGACATATCATTATGCTCATATGTTTCCGTCAAGGCAAGACGAAATGGCAAGCAAACTTGAAAACGAAAGGGGTGAATTTGAAAATGTCGGCTAAAAATCGTGACGAACATAACCGTTGGAGAAACAAAACTGTTGCTTTCAGAATGTCGCCCGAAGAAAGCAATAAACTTGATACAAGAGTTAAATTATCGGGTTTGACAAAGCAAGATTACCTGATCAATCGAGCACTTCAAAGAGATATTGTTGTTGTCGGCAATCCAAAAGTTTATGTTGCTTTGAAGAAAAAACTTGAAGAAGTGTTGATTGAATTGAAGTCATTAAATGGCTCTCGACCGTCAGCGGAACTTCTCGAAACAATTAAACTTATCAGCAAAACGCTTTATGAAATGAAGGGTGATAAGGATGTATAAGCAAATAAAAAAGACCGCTTGGGATTCATCTGCGGCAACAGATGACAAGCGATCTGCTAATAAAAGCATTAATATTATAACCGAAAATAAAAGGTTTTGCAACTGACAAACTCAAAGGGTATATTTGCAGTCGCAGACTGTAGCGAGCATAGGCAATGTATTGCCGGAAAATAAGGGAGTACCCTTTAACCCCTAAAGAAAGGAGAACAAATGAGAGAAAGAAATTTATCAATAAACATCAGAGTAACCGAAAATGAAAAATCAAATATTTGCAGAAATGCAAAGCGTGCAGGCTTATCGTTATCCGAGTATATTCGTAAGTGTGCATTAGGTCAAAGTGTAAGGTCAGCACCCAATAAATATTTGAAACAGGCTTATCAATCAATTTGCCAAATGAATGACAGTAGGCTTTATAAAATTAAAGAACTATTACTCAACGCATGTTACGGTGATGACGGATAATGGCTGTAACAAAAATTTGGGCAATCAAGGACAGTCTGTCTCGTGTTGTTGATTATGCCGCTAATCCTGACAAAACAATTTACTCTGATTTGAAAAATGCAATTCATTATGCCGAGAACGGAGAAAAAACAATCAGTGAAGAAGCGTGCTATGTCACAGGCGTAAATTGCAATACCGATACAGCCTATGAAGAAATGAAAAATGTTCAAGTTCATTTTGGTAAGACATCAGGTAATGTTGCTTACCACGCATATCAAAGTTTTAAGACAGGCGAAGTTACACCCGAACAATGCCATAGGCTTGGTGTCGAACTTGCAAAACAAATGTGGGGAACAGATTATCAAGTGCTTGTAGCAACGCATTTTAATACAGGCACTTATCATAATCATTTTGTAATTAACTCGGTCAATATGTGGAACGGCAAAAAATTTAATTGCAATAAGAAAGCATATTACAAGTTCAGAGATTTATCCGATTCGCTTTGTGAGCGTGAGCACTTAACTGTAATTGCAAATCCACAAAATAAAATTTCAAGAACTTTGTATTATGCAGAGAAAAACGGTGAGCCTACAAAATACAATTTAATGCGAGAGGCGATTGATAAAGCGTTAAGTATCAGCTGTTCGCCGAAAGAATTTACCTATGTGCTAAAAAAGCAAGGCTATATTGTTAATCTCAATCCCGGTTTGAAATATGCAACAATTCGTTCTGTTAATGATACTCGAAACACACGACTTTATCGGTTGGGTGAGAAGTATGATAAAGAATATATTTTTCAAACGCTTAAAGAAAATGACTTTTGGAAAACTGCTCCCAAATTTAACACATTCCAAAAATCAATAAAACCCCAATATATTGCTTCAAAGAAAGTTAGATTTAACGGTTACTTTGCAATAACAAGAAAAATAACCGGTCTTAAAGCACTGTATTTGCATTACTGCTATTTGTTAGGCTATTTGTCGAAAGCAAAACAGCACAAACCGTTGTCACCTGAAATGAGGGCGGCTTGGAGAAAAATCGACAGGTATTCGCAAGAAATACGATTGATTGATTTTAAAGAATTGACCACGATTTCGACTGTTAATGAATTTATTTTAGCAACAAAGGAGCAAATTATTTATGTTGAAAAGCAGCGGCAATATTGCTACAACAAAATGAGGCATTGCAAACAACCGAGTGTTATGGCAGAGCTAAAATCAAAGCGAGATGATTTCACAAAAATTTTGTCTTTGCTACGAAAAGAAGTTAAAGTTGCGACAAACATTTTGGAGGACAACGATGAAATCAAACACAATATGAAAGTTGAAAAAGCAATACAACAAAAACGCTTTATTACAAAGCAAAAAACAAGACATAGGTACGATGATCTATGCAGATAAGGAGAATTTTATGAAAAAGTATATTACCGACGAAAACACAGGCATTAGCTATACGCTTGTAGGTAATGTGTATATTCCAAATCTCGTATCAACTGATACGAATTATAAAATCGGCTATTGGGGCAGAAAATATAAGGAGTATATTAAACAATATAAACCAGCGTTTTATACACCCCTGCTTACTCAATGTAAATTAAATTCATACTTGCACGATGTAGATGTCAGAGCAACCGAAATGTATGATACACTCGTTAAGCAATTAGCCGAACAAGAAAATATAACCGAACATCTCAAGGCGACCGATATGCTCGCCTGGGTTCAGGCTATGAATAATATCTCAAATAGAGCAAGTGAGATTGTCAATAACGAAGTGATTTATTCGAGGTGATGCAATGGATATTCTCGAGGAGTTTTGGAATGGGAGTATCAATCCAATGGAGTTCGACCATCTTGAAAGCAATTCAAATTACAGAAAAGTAGTCGAGGCATATAACCTTAATCAAGAACAATTAAAGGCGTCGCTTAGTGAAAAGCAGCAGAACTTGCTTGATTTGCTAATCAAAAGCAGCGATGAATTAGCAACTGTCGTTGAACTTGATTGCTTTAAAATTGGTTTCAAGTTAGGCGCAAGACTAACAATAGAGGCATATTCATAAAATCGGAGCGAGGAGCAATCCTCGCTCTGTTTGGTAAGGTAAGCATTTAGAAGTTGCTTTTGAGGTTTTTAATGATATACCCTTGACCCCTCGATTTTGACTTTCTGAAACGCAGTAATAATGCGGGTTTCAGAACCTTAAAATGCTTACTTTTTGAAGTCGATTTAAATTGAAAATATCGAAATAATAGAAAGGGTTAAATGCATAGCAATTTAATTAATATATTATATTTTGTTGACTTATTGAGTAATAGATATTATAATATACCTTGTATATTTATGTGGATTTTTTAATGGTTAATGCATAGATATAGTGGATTTGCGTTATATTTTTAATGTGAAGCAAAGGAAATCCTTCGTTAATGTAAGCTGTACTAAAAAGCGTACCATAAAAAACATTTTTAAACATTATTATAACACTCTGTTATAATAAAGTTAATTAAATGTAATAGGTGATACTGATATGGATAATTACACAAAACTTCAAGATCTTGTAAAAAAATGCAAAAGCGAAGATTAAAGAGAAGATAGTCATAAGAAACAGAGGACACATCTATGGGTGATAGAGAAGCAGTAAGCACAATAAGAGGATATTATTATCAGTTTGACTATTCCTTAATAAAGGTGCTTGAACTAAATAATGATACCGATACTATTTGTATAGAGGGAATTGAAGATGTTGATATAAACGATATTGATAGTATTTCTCTTCATCAGTGTAAATGCTATGAAAAAACTGAATACAATCATTCCGTAGTTGCTCCCGCTATTCGATGGATGCTAATACATTTCTCAAAAAACAAACGAAAAAATTATAAATACTATGTTTATGGTGTGTTTAAATCAGGTCAAAACAAGCTAAAGCCGTTAACTGTGGAGTTCGCAAAAAAGCATTTTTTTACATACACCAAAGAAAAACAAAAACACTTATTACACGATGAGCTAGGGCTAACGGATGAAGACATTGATAAATTCCTGAAAAAACTAAGAATAAATATAAACGCAGAGAGCTATGAAGCTCAGGAAGACAAAGCGAAGAACAAATTGTGCACCGCCTTGGGATGTAGAAAACAAGATGTCGAACCTTATTACTGTAATGCTTTGCTTATTATAAAAAAACTTGCAACAGGTAAGACTATATCAAGTAGAACAATTAGTCGAAAAGAGTTTATTAATCAATTGAAAACTGTAGATGCTCAATTTGAATTGTGGCTCTTACATAAAAAGGGGAAAGCTCAGTTTGCTAAAATTATTAGAAAAAAGTATTTTAGCAATATGAATTTGTCTCCTTATTCTAGATTCTTTTTATTTGAATGTGATGCACATACTACAATAGTTGATTTAAAAACCATAATACTACAAATATCAAAGAAGTATAGTAAGCTTAGCAAACGATCATCACCTAGATTCTGCCCATATTTTTATTTTTATGGTCTAGACGATAAAAAACTTCTTGAATTAAAAAAAACGTTTGCAAAGGAGAAAATCAAATTTACCGATGGATATGATTTCAAAGGTGCTGATTTCTCGTGCGAGTCTATAACAGAAGAACCTGCTGCAAACAACCCGATTAAATTTAGAATAATTGATGATTTGTCATTACTTATCAAAACATATAATTCGCTATCATCAACAATAGAAATATATCAGTTCTATATTAATTCTGTTTTTCATGAGTGTTCAGATTACAAGCATATAAAAATACCAATTGAATGTATTACCGATACAATAGATATCGTATAGGAGGTATTATGGAGGAGTCACAAATAGTTAATGCAGAGGTGGTTTCTGTTCTGCCAAATAAAATAAAGATACTTGTTAATAAACTTGAAGATTTCCAAATTGCCGAAGAAAAGCTAAAAGTTGGTTCATATGTTAGAATCGCTGATAACGATAATGCAGTGATGCTTGCCGTTATTGAAAATTATTCTATTGAGTCTTTAGAACTCCCAGATGGGACTGCAGATCGTAGATACATTTTAGAAACTTATCCGTTAGGAATAATTAGAGATGGCCTTTTTGAAAGAGGAGGAGATACAATAGCTATTCCTCCGAAAGATGTAAAACCGGCAACAAAGAACGATATTGATTCAATATATATTAATGCGATTCCCGAAAACAACAGATTTTATTTTTCAACCCTGTCATCGAATCCAGATATAACAATACCTGTTGATGGGAATAGATTCTTTAATAAACATATCGCCATAGTTGGTTCTACAGGTTCAGGAAAATCACATACTGTTGCAAAAATTCTTCAAAGTGCAGCAGAATCAAAAGAGGGAACTTATGAAGGTCTTAACAATTCACATATCGTATTATTTGATATCCACGCTGAATACAAAACTGCTTTTCCAGAAGCGAATTATTTGGATGTATCAAGTATGGTATTGCCATACTGGCTTTTAAACAGCGAAGAGTTGCAAGAATTATTTATTGACACAGAAGCAAATGATCATAATCAACGCAATGTCTTTAAAGAAGCGGTAATCGAAAGCAAACGGAATCATTTTACAGGACCGCAAGAAACAAAAGAAAAGATAAATTTTGACACTCCAATCATTTTTGATATCAAGGATGTTCTTCAATTTGCAAAATCAAAAAACGAGGAGACTGTTCCTGGAAGAAGTGGAGCTAAACAAGGTCCGTTATACGGAAAACTTTCAAACTTTATTAGCAGGTTAGAAAATAGGATTAACGATGTTCGATTAAGTTTTCTTTTGGGCGAACAGGTGCAGAGAATCACATTTGAAAATACGATAAAACAATTTATCGGTTATAATGATTCTTGTTCAAATTTAACAATTATTGATTTAAGCGGTATTCCGTTTGAGGTACTGAGTATCACAGTGTCTCTGATTTCTCGATTGTTATTTGAATTTGGATATTACTACAAAACCCTACGATTTACCGACAATCCAGATGAAACAATAAACAACGATGTTCCGCTTTTACTGGTTTACGAGGAGGCTCACAAGTATGTTCCAAATAGTGAGTTGTCTAAATATAGAGCGTCAAAAGAGTCCATCGAAAGAATCGCTAAAGAAGGTAGAAAATATGGCGTTACGCTACTACTTACAAGTCAACGACCCTCTGAAATATCCGAGACTATTTTTTCTCAATGTAACAACTTTATTGCGATGAGGTTGACAAATCCAAACGACCAAAACTATGTTAAAAGGTTATTACCAGACACAATGGGTCAGTTAATTGATAAATTGCCAACGTTAAAATCTGGAGAATGCTTGTTAATCGGTGATGCAGTTGCAATGCCGTCAATAGCCAAGATTGAAGAATGTGATCCAAAACCATCTTCAACGGATATACCATATTTCGAACTTTGGAAACAACAATGGAAAGAAGTAGACATCCAATTAATTCTAGACATGTGGAGGCAATAATTATATCTAATAATAATTGAAGTAATATGCTTATTGTACTTTGAACTAATGCATGTTATAATATTGGCAACAATATGGCAACAGAAAATTTTATAGGCAATAGGTATTAGATAATACTGATAGCCGGGACAATGTGAACAATATTACCTGTGCTAAAATGTTACGGTTGCAAAACCCTGAATCGAGTGGGAATAAGGTAAAATATAAATAGTTTGATTTACAGCAAGTAATGCTTTGGGATTGCTTGCTGTTTTTTATCTGTTAAATAAACAGGGATAATGCTTTTATAAATTGACAAAAAATTGTCATTGTGATAAACTAAAAATAAGTAAATTAATTTATCAGGAGGAGAATTATGGAAGTTGTTGCACAAAGAGTGTTTGAGCCTTTTTATATGTGGCTTGACATTTCGTTTCTTGTTTTGTTTATAGGTATGTTATTATACAAAAAGAAATATACCACCGTTATTGTCGGTTTCTTAGCAGGCATTTTATATCAGATTGTTGATTTTGGCATTTTTCATCTGGCAACCAGCTCTCGCCATTTGCTTATGAATGGTGCAGAAGGCACCGAAAGCCAACTCTTCTGGGTTCTTATGTGGATGTCTATGAGTTACGGCTTTACAAATTTTGCGTGGATATGGCTGTGGATTTCAAAAGACAAAAATCTTTTTGAATGGACAACATTAATACTCGGCTGGTGGATATGCTGCCCGCTGCTTACCAAAACATTTGGTCCCCATAATTACACCATTACAATCTGGCGTGAAACAGGGGCATATCACGGCTGGATGGCTTTAATCCTGTTTGTCGGCTATGTTTTACTGTTTATCTGGAATATGACACGCAAAAAGAAAGACGAACGTGTAAATATACCATGGCTTCTTATAATCGGAATTCTTGTTCAGGCCGGTTGGGAAATAGGGCTCTATCTCGGCGGTATCCGCTCTGCAAACCTTGGAGTTACCGGCATGGATGTAAATGCACTTTCTCCTATGATTATTAATTCTTTACTTGAGACAAATCTTGGTATGCCATATATCTTTATCATTTTTATTGCCGTATCAAGAAGATTTACCGAATCACTTAAAAAGAGAAAAACAAAACTTTCATTCTGTGAAAGAATTGTTGAAAACAACAAGGAAAAAGTTAAAGATTACGAGAATGTATCTGAATTTTTGGCATAAATTTATCTCCGCTGATTTAAATCGGCGGAGATTTTTTTGTGGAAATATTTAATTCTGTTTTCTTACTATGTCGTACTCATCGCCGCCCGGGCGAAAATAACGGCAGGTTTTGTTTTGCTCCTGCATAAATCTGACATATTCATCTTCATCAAGAACAAGAGAACAAAAACTTTCATCTGTCTCTTCATCATACGTATTATACCAGCACTTTTCGCACAAAACATCCATATCAGATTATCTTCTTTCTATATTCCGTAATTATAAAATCAACAGTAAGTTTAATAACATCAACACTGTCAAGCCTGGCCTTATTCTCCTGACTTGTACGGTAAAAATACGGGGTCATTGAAAAAAGCGTTTTTAAATCTTCCGCTCCTATTTCAACTTTTTCCGTTATGCGCTGTTTTGAAACAACTTCAAGCATAGTTACATCAGGTGTTTTTTCGTCATTTTTATACGGTTCATCATAGACAATACTTTTCATTTCAAAAAGATGATTTTCACCCGGTGTTACAGAATAAAGCCTGCCTTCTTTTTTTAGAACTCTTGAAAATTCTTTTTCATTAAACGGTGCAAAAAGGTGAACTGCCGTATCAATACTTTCACTCTTAACGGGTATTGACGCAAGATTTGCAACAAAATAATTACCGCTTTTATTGCTTTTTGAGGCTAAACGCACCATTTCCTTGCTGATATCAAAACCATAAAGGATACCGCTGTAGTTATCATAATAACCATCGCCGCAGCAGATATCGAGAACTGTACCAACCATTTTTTGCGTAATTGCTTTTTTCAGACAGTCATAATAGCCTTTTTTAAGAAATATATGACGCGCTCTTGCAGACTCTTTGCTGTCACCTGTTTTATCACCGCTTTTTGAAGTTAAAAGCAGATTAACATAACCATCCTTTGCGTAATCAAAAGAATGGTTATTTTTGCATTTTAAAGAATTTTCCTGTCTGAAAAGCGTTTTCTTGCAGACAGGGCAAATTAAAACAGACATAATCTACCTCTATATGTTAATATCAAGTTCTATCGGACAATGGTCGGAACCCAAAATATCGGTATGGATTTTTGCATCCTCAAGTTTATCATCAAGAGATTTTGAAGTTACAAAATAATCAATTCTCCATCCGGCGTTTTTCTCGCGTGCCTTAAACATATAAGACCACCAACTGTAAACACCTTCAGCATCAGGATAAAAATATCTGAAAGTATCGGTAAAACCGCTGTCAAGCACAGCAGAAAACTTTTTTCTTTCATCCTCTGTAAAACCTGCGTTTTTGCGGTTCGTTTTAGGATTTTTTAAATCTATTTCATTGTGGGCAACATTCAGATCACCGCAGTATATTACCGGTTTTATTTTTTCAAGCGTCAGAATATACTGCAAAAAATCATCTTCCCATTTCATTCGATAATCAAGCCTTTTCAGTTCACGCTGGGAATTCGGAACATAAACCGTAACAAAATAAAAATCATCAAATTCAAGGGTAATCAATCTGCCCTCTTTATCATGCTCCTCTATTCCCATACCGTATTTAACGGAAATCGGTTTTTTTCTGGAAAATATTGCAGTACCTGAATAGCCTTTTTTCTCTGCATAGTTCCAGAAACAGTTATAACCCATAGGAGAAAAATCAATCTGACCCTCCTGAAGTTTTGTTTCCTGCAGGCAGAAAATCTCAGCATCAACTTGTTTGAAAAAATCTTCAAACCCCTTATCCATACAGGCACGAAGACCATTTACATTCCACGAAATCATTTTCATAATTATCACCGAATTAAATTATTATTTCAAAAGAACCCTGCAAAAAGCAAGGTTCTTCTTTAACGCTGTAAAAAATATTAATGATGGAAAAGACGGATTCCAGTCATAGTCATTGCAATACCGAAATCATCACAGCAATCAATAACTGCCTGGTCTCTTACTGAGCCGCCCGGCTGTGCGATATATTTAACACCTGAGCGAACTGCCCTTTCAATATTATCTTCAAACGGGAAGAACGCATCTGAACCGAGAGCAACATCTGTCATCTTTTCATGCCAAGCAAGTTTTTCTTCTTTTGTAAACGGAGCCGGACATTCGGTAAAATATCTCTGCCATACGCCGTCTTTAAGCAAATCTTCATACTCATCGGAAATATAAAGATCTATAGCATTATCTGCTTCACACTTACGAATATTTTCTATAAACGGAAGATTCAGTACCTTTTCGTTTCTGCGAAGCCAAAGGTTATCAGCCTTGTTGCCTGCAAGTCTTGTGCAGTGAATACGGCTCTGCTGACCGGCACCGACACCGATAGTCTGTCCGCCCATAGCGTAACATACAGAATTTGACTGGGTATATTTAAGTGTGATAAGAGAAATAAGCAAGTCAATTTTTGCAATTTCAGGAATATCCTTAACTTTTGTAGGCATATTCTCAAAAAGTTCCATCGTCATTTTTGCGTCATTTCTCTTCTGTTCAAATTTAATGCCGAATACCTGCTTTGTTTCGGTAAGTTCAGGTTCATAATCTGCATCGATCTGGATAATAAGATAATTACCCCTTCTTTTTGCCTTGAGAATTTCAAGCGCTTCTTCGGTATATGATGGGGCAATAATACCGTCACTTACTTCTTTAACAAGGAATTTTGCAACAGATGCATCACACTCGTCGCTGAGTGCAGCAAAATCGCCGAAACTCGAAACTCTGTCGCATCCCCTTGCGCGAACATACGCCTGTGCTATAGGAGAAAGTTCAAGATCTTCGGGAACCATACAAACCTTACGTTCAATTTCATCAAGTTCTTTTGCAACTGCAGCACCGGCAGGTGAAACATGCTTAAAAGACGCTGCACTCGGAAGACCCGTTGCCTCTTTAAGTTCACGAACAAGTTGCCATGAATTAAAGGCATCTAAAAGATTGATATAACCTGCTGCCCCGTTAAGAATAGTAAAAGGGAGTTCTTTTCCATCCATATGAATTCTGGCAGGATTCTGATTAGGATTGCAGCCGTATTTAAGTTTATATTCTGTCATATTCATTTTCCTTTCATCAGTAAAATAATTACCAAATAATAATATAAATTATTTTATACCATTACGTTGAAAAATGCAAGGCACAATGATACAATATATAAAACATCCCCATTATTAACAGGAATTTATTATGAATGCAGTATTAGTTATAAATCATTTTCTGAAATCTGAAAAATACAACGCCCTGCACTCTCATTTGGTTAAAACCGCAGGTGAAATGAATATTGACCTGAAAGTAAAAACAAACCTTGAACTGGCAACAGAAAAAATACAAAGTGATTTTGTACTTTTCTGGGATAAAGATATCAATCTTGCAAAAAGGCTTGAACTTGAGGGGCATAGAGTTTTTAACAGTGCCGACTCCATTGAACTTTGTGACGACAAAGCAAAAACGTATCTTGCACTTCTTGATACTGTTAAACAGCCCAAAACGCTTATTGCACCAAAATGCTATTTTAAATCAGATATGAGTGAATTTGCTGAAAAGGCAGCCGCAGTATTAGGACTGCCGTTAGTCTTTAAGGAATGCTACGGTTCTTTCGGTGAACAGGTTTATCTTTGCCGTACTATTGACGAAATTCTGAGCCACGTAACTGAAAAACCGTTTATTCTTCAGAAATTTGAAAGCAGCAATGCGGGCAAAGATATAAGAATAGAAGTTGTAGGTAATACCTGCGTAAGTGCTGCTATGAGGGAGAATCAGAATGATTTTCGCTCAAACGTAACAAACGGCGGCACTATGACACCTTATAAGCCGACTGAAAAAGAAATAGCCACAGCCGTTTCGGCATGCAAAAAACTCGGTCTTACCTTCGGCGGTGTTGATATATTTTTAAACGGCAAGGTTTGCGAAGTGAACTCAAATGCCCACATAATAAACATAATGAACACGAACAGCATTGATATAGCACCGTTTATTTTTAAAGAAATAACGGAGAAAATATTATGAGCGGAGTTTTAATTTATTCAGAAAAAGAGGCACAGCGAAATAACTTTGCTGTCAATAAATTCAGGGAAAACCTGAATATAAAACTTGTTGATGAAACATACCGCGGAGATGCCGATTTTGTTATAAACAGAACCAATAATTATAAAATAGCAGAATATTTTGAAAACCGAAAAACACGTGTTTTTAACCCTTCAGGTCTTTCCAGACTGGCAAATGACAAACAGTTATGTTATGATTATATGGAAAAAAACGGCATTGAAATTATGCTCACAAGATACACCGATGTTCCTGCCGTAAAAAAGCCTGTTGACGGCCACGGCGGAAATAACGTTTCCATAATTTCTGAAAAAGAAGAATTTGAAAAAGGTTATGTTTACCAAAAACCCTGCAACACTTTAGGAAAAGATTTGCGTGTCTGGGTAATAGGAAACAAAATAATCACCTCAATTCTCAGAGAAAGCAAAACGGATTTCCGCTCAAACTTCTGTCTTGGCGGGAATGCGGTTTTGTACACGCTGAGCGAAAGCGAAAAGAAACTTATATACAAAGTAATTTCTTTAGTAAACAGTGACTATATAGGTATTGATTTCATTTTTAATGAAAACAAACTGATTTTCAACGAAATTGAGGATACCGTCGGTGCAAGAATGGTGTATGCAAAAACCAATATTGATATAATTAAAATTTATTGTGATTACATAAAATCACAATTTTGATAAATGAAAAGAGGCAACTATGGCACAGTATAATCCAAAATCATTAAAAGCGGAAGAATTCATTAATCACGAAGAAATTATTGAAACGCTTGAATACGCAGAAAAAAACAAAAACAACATCACCCTTATTGATGAAATACTTGAAAAGGCAAAACAAAGAAAAGGTCTTACCCACAGAGAAGCAAGCGTTCTTCTTGCCTGTGAAAACGAAGAAAAGATTGAAGAAATCTATAATCTTGCAGAACAGATAAAAAAAGACTTTTACGGTAACCGCATCGTAATGTTTGCACCGCTTTATCTTTCAAACTATTGTGTAAACGGCTGTCTTTACTGCCCTTACCACCTGAAGAACAAGCACATTGCAAGAAAAAAACTGACTCAGGAAGAAATAAAAAAAGAAGTTATTGCCCTTCAGGATATGGGTCACAAACGTCTTGCCATTGAGGCAGGTGAAGACCCGGTAAACAACCCCATTGAATACATTCTTGAATGTATAAACACCATTTATTCAATCAAACACAAAAACGGTGCAATCAGACGAGTTAATGTAAATATCGCTGCAACAACCGTTGAAAATTATAAAAAACTTCACGATGCAGGAATAGGAACATATATCCTTTTTCAGGAAACATATCACAAAGAAAGTTATGAAAGACTTCACCCGACAGGACCAAAACACAATTACGCTTATCACACCGAGGCTATGGACAGAGCAATGGAAGGCGGAATTGATGATGTAGGTTTAGGCGTTCTTTTCGGTCTTGAAATGTATAAATACGAATTTGCAGGACTTCTTATGCATGCCGAGCACCTCGAAGCAGTTCACGGGGTAGGACCGCACACAATAAGCGTTCCGCGTGTAAAAAAAGCAGACGATATTGACCCTGATGAATTCGACAACGGAATAAGCGACGATATATTCTGCAAAATTGCTGCCTGCATACGCATTGCCGTACCATACACAGGAATGATTGTTTCAACAAGAGAAAATCAGTCATGCCGTGAAAAAATAATCCGTCTCGGCGTTAGCCAGATTTCGGGCGGAAGCCGCACTTCGGTAGGCGGTTACACCGAGGAGGAAAGACCGCATGATACCGAACAGTTTGATGTTTCAGACCAGAGAACTCTTGACGAAGTTGTAAACTGGCTGATGAGCACAGGATATATTCCGTCATTCTGCACGGCATGCTACCGTGAGGGCAGAACAGGTGACAGATTTATGTCACTCTGCAAATCAGGTCAGATTCAGAACTGCTGCCATCCTAATGCACTTATGACTCTTAAAGAATATCTTATGGACTATGCAAGCGAAGACACTAAAAAAATCGGCGAAGCACTTATAAAAGCCGAACTTGAAAATATTCCGAAAGATAAAGTAAAAGAAATATGCAAAGAAAATCTGCAGAAGATTGAAAACGGAATACGCGATTTCAGATTTTAACGAGGTGCATTATGGGTCTTAACGATACCCCCGGCGGAGAAAGAACACACATAGGATTTTTCGGCTGTACAAACTCAGGAAAATCAAGCCTGATAAACGCTGTAACAAACCAGCAGGTCAGCATTGTTTCCGAAGTTAAGGGAACAACTACCGACACTGTTGAAAAAGCAATGGAACTGCTGCCGCTCGGTCCTCTTCTTTTATTAGATACTCCGGGAATTGATGATAAAAGTGAATTAGGCAAAAAGCGAATCGAAAGTGCGAAAAAAGCATTGCGAAAATGTGACATCGCTGTTCTGGTTACCGACTGCACGCGGCAACTTAACCATACCGAAAAAGAACTTATCCGCACTTTTAAGGAAAAAAATATTCCTTTCATCATTGTTAATAACAAGGCTGACCTTACGGATAAAGGCGGCGAATATTTTGTCAGTGCAAAAACAGGTTTCGGAATAAATGCATTAAAAGAAAAACTTGCCCAAATAGCAGATTCCGATAATAAAGACAGAAAAATAGCAGGTGACCTGATTAAAAAAAATGATTTTGTTGTTTTGGTAACACCGATTGATGCATCAGCACCTAAAGGCAGACTGATTTTACCGCAGCAGCAAACCATACGCGACATACTTGATGCAGGCGGTATATCTATCGTTGCAAAAGAAACAGAACTTGAAAACACGCTGAAAAACCTTGGCAAAAAACCGGCACTTGTTATAACAGATTCGCAGGTTTTTGAATATGTTTCAAAAATTGTTCCCGAAGATATTCCCCTCACTTCGTTTTCAATTTTAATGGCAAGATACAAAGGCTTTCTCGATACTGCCGTAAAGGGTGCAGATGTGATTGATAAACTGCAAAACGGAGATAAAATTCTTATCAGTGAGGGCTGCACACATCACAGACAGTGTGAAGATATCGGCACGGTAAAACTTCCAAATCTGCTGAAAAAATATACCGGAAAAGAACTTGAACTTCACTTTTCAAGCGGTAAGGATTATCCGCAGAACCTGAATGATTTCAGTCTGATTATTCATTGCGGCGGCTGTATGCTCAACAGAAAAGAAATGCAGTACAGAATGAACACCGCCATTGATGAAAATGTTCCTTTCACAAACTACGGAATTGCCATTGCACATATGAAAGGCATACTTAAGAGAAGTATCGCTGTATTTAACAAATAATTATATAAAAAACACCGCAGAACATGCATAGTCCTGCGGTATTTTTTATTGTAATTTCAGAAAAAAACAGGAGCGTCCGAAGACACTCCTGCATTTATTTTTTCAATTATTTGCTTGCTTTAATTGCAGCCTGAGCGTCAAAGTGCAACACTCTACAAAACAGTCCACCGGACTGTTTTTCCCAAATTGTGCAACAATTTGGAGAGTCTTGTCTTGCTGCTGCTCAGAAAAAAACAGGAGCATCCAAAGACACCCCTGCATTTATTTTTTCAATTATTTGCTTGCTTTGATTGCAGCCTGAGCAGCAGCAAGACGAGCAATCGGAACTCTGAATGGTGAGCATGATACATAATCAAGACCAATGTTATGGCAGAATTCAACAGAACTTGGGTCACCGCCGTGTTCACCGCAGATACCGCAGTGAATGTTAGGACGGGTAGCCTTACCGCCTGCAACAGCCATCTTCATAAGAGAACCAACGCCAACCTGATCAAGTTTAGCAAATGGATCGTTTTCAAAAATCTTTGCATCATAATATGCATCGAGGAACTTACCGGCATCATCACGGCTGAAACCGTATGTCATCTGAGTAAGGTCGTTTGTACCGAAGCAGAAGAATTCAGCCTCTTTTGCAATTTCGTCAGCAGTAAGAGCAGCACGAGGAATTTCAATCATAGTACCAACTTCGTACTTCATTTCAATACCGGCAGCAGCAATTTCTGCATCAGCAGTTGCAACAACGATATCCTTAACATATTTAAGTTCCTTAGTATCGCATGAAAGCGGAATCATAATTTCAGGAGCAACAGTCCAATCAGGATGTGCACTCTGAACTTCGATTGCTGCACGAATAACAGCCTTAGTCTGCATCTTAGCAATTTCAGGATATGTTACTGCAAGACGGAGACCACGGTGACCCATCATTGGGTTGAATTCGTGAAGTGAATCAATAAGAGCCTTGATATCTTCAACAGATTTACCCTGTGAATCAGCAAGTTTCTTGATGTCTTCTTCTTCAGTAGGAACAAACTCGTGAAGAGGAGGATCGAGGAAACGGATTGTTACAGGACAACCCTCAAGTGCTTCATAAAGAGCCTTGAAGTCGCTCTGCTGATAAGGAAGAATCTTTTCAAGAGCAGTTTCTCTTTCTTCAACTGTATCAGAACAAATCATTTCACGGAAAGCAGCAATTCTGTCTTCCTCGAAGAACATGTGCTCTGTACGGCAGAGACCGATACCTTCAGCACCGAGTTCACGAGCCTTCTTAGCATCAGCAGGAGTATCAGCATTTGTACGAACTTTAAGAGTCTTGAACTCATCAGCCCAAGCCATAATTCTGCCGAATGTGCCTGCGATTGTAGCGTCAACAGTTGGAATAATACCATCATAGATATTACCTGTTGAACCGTCGATTGAGATATAATCACCTTCGTGATATTCTTTGCCGGCAAGAGTAAATTTCTTGTTTGCTTCGTCCATAGTAATGTCGCCGCAGCCTGATACACAGCAAGTACCCATACCACGAGCAACAACTGCTGCGTGTGAAGTCATACCGCCGCGAACGGTAAGAATACCCTGAGATGCTTTCATACCTGTAATATCTTCAGGTGAAGTTTCAAGACGAACAAGAACAACTTTTTCGCCATTCTTATTCCATTCAACAGCGTCGTCTGCTGTGAATACAACTTTACCGCAAGCAGCACCGGGAGAAGCACCGAGACCCTTGCCTGCAGGAGTTGCAGCCTTAAGAGCAGCAGCATCAAACTGAGGATGAAGAAGAGTATCAAGGTTACGAGGATCAATCATTTCAACTGCTTCCTGAGGAGTTCTCATACCCTCGTCAACAAGGTCGCATGCAATCTGAAGAGCAGCCTGAGCAGTTCTCTTACCGTTACGGGTCTGGAGCATATAGAGTTCGCCGTGTTCAACAGTGAATTCCATATCCTGCATATCTCTGTAATGATTTTCAAGTGTTTCACAAACCTTTGTGAACTTAGCAAATGCTTCAGGGAATTTCTGTTCCATTTCTGAAATGTGCATAGGTGTACGAACACCGGCAACTACGTCTTCACCCTGTGCATTTGTAAGGAACTCACCGAAGAGACCTTTTTTACCGGTTGCAGGGTCACGTGTGAAAGCAACACCTGTGCCGCAGTCATCACCCATATTACCGAATGCCATTGACTGAACGTTAACAGCAGTACCCCATGAATAAGGAATATCGTTATCACGGCGGTAAACGTTTGCACGTGGGTTGTCCCATGAACGGAATACGGCTTTGATAGCACCCATTAACTGCTCTTTAGGATCAGTTGGGAAATCTTCGCCGATTTTTTCTTTGTATTCAGCCTTGAACTGTGAAGCAAGTTCTTTAAGATCTTCGGCTGAAAGTTCAACGTCAAGAGTAACGCCTTTCTTTTCTTTCATTTCGTCGATAAGTTCTTCAAAATATTTCTTACCAACTTCCATAACTACGTCAGAATACATCTGAATGAATCTTCTGTAGCAGTCCCAAGCCCATCTTGGATTACCTGACATTTCAGCGATTGTGTTAACAACATCTTCGTTTAAACCAAGGTTAAGGATTGTGTCCATCATACCCGGCATTGATGCTCTTGCACCTGAACGAACAGATACGAGAAGCGGATTCTCTTTGTCACCGAATTTTTTGCCTGTGATTTCTTCCATCTTTACGATGTACTCATTGATTTCAGCCATGATTTCTGCGTTGATTTCGCGACCGTCTTCATAATACTGAGTACATGCTTCTGTTGTGATTGTGAAGCCCTGTGGTACAGGAAGACCGATGTTTGTCATCTCAGCAAGGTTAGCACCTTTACCGCCGAGAAGTTCTCTCATGTTTGCGTTTCCTTCTGAGAAAAGATAGCAATACTTGTTTGCCATTTAAGAATACCTCCTAAATTAATTTGCAATATAATTTATACCTAATATAGTATAACGCGTAAGCATTATAACATAATACGAAATAAATTACAAACATTTTTTGTTAAATTTTAGTCTTTATCATTATTTGTCTTGAAAAAATATAAAATTTGGTGCATAATTGTAACAACGAAATCATTTTATGACATAAAAAACAAAGACTAAGTTTGAAAGGTTATGGTGATAAATATATGAAATGTGCAATAATTCTTGCAGGCGGCAAGGGAACACGAATGAAGGCAGACTGCCCGAAAGTAATGTGCAATGTCATTTTTAAACCTATGATAAGTTACGTTATTGATGCAGTTAAAGAAGCAGGTGCCGAAGACATCTGTGTTATAACCGGATACAAACATAACGAAGTTGAAGCATATCTTGCAGACGATATCAAGACCGCTTTGCAGGAACCTCAACTCGGAACCGGTCATGCTGTTATGCAGGCAACCGATTTTATCAAATCTCACACCGAAGATGAAATTCTTATTCTTAACGGTGACGGTCCCCTTATGGATGCCGAAACAATAAACAAGGCATATGCCTACCACAAAGATAATAATAATTCCATTACTCTTATCAGCGCCATCGTTGATGATACCGAAGGCATCGGCCACATAAAGCGTGACGAAAACGGTACTCTTCTGAGAATTGTTGAACACAAAGATGCTTCGCCCGAAGAAAAGAAAATAAGAGAATCAAACGCCGGATGCTACTGGTTTAACGGCGGTGATTTGCTCTATGCACTTTCAAATATTACAAACAACAATGTTCAAAACGAATATTATCTTACAGACAGCCTTGAAATTCTTCTTTCTGCAGGCAAAAATGCAGGTGCATATGTTGTTGAAAACAGCGAGGTTATTCTTGGTGCTAACGACAGAAAGCAACTCAACGACCTTAACACAATTATGAGAAGAAATATCAACACACGTCATATGATTAACGGTGTTGATATTCCCTGCACTGACGGAGTTATTATAGGCAAAGATGTTAAAATCGGAAATTCAACAGTAATTCTGCCGAACACAATCATTTTGGGCGATACTGTTATAGGTGACGGATGCACGATTGGCCCTAACACTTATATTGACAATTCAGAAATCGGCAATGGCGTTATTCTTGATAACTGCAAAATTCTTGACAGCACTGTTGAAGACGGTGTTGACGCAGGACCTTTTGTTAAAGTCCGCGCAAATTCAACCCTGAAAAAAGGCGTTCATATCGGTAACTTTGTTGAAGTTAAGAACTCTGTTGTAGGTGAAGGTTCAAAGAGCGCCCACCTTACCTATATCGGTGACAGCGATGTGGGAAGCGACGTAAACTTCGGCTGCGGCACGGTTACCTGCAATTATGACGGAAAGAATAAATCACGCTGCACTATCGGCGACGGTGCATTTATCGGCTGCAATACAAATCTTATTGCGCCGGTTACCGTCGGCAATCAGGCATATATTGCGGCAGGTTCAACAATAACAGACAGCATTCCCGAAAAAGCATTGTCTATTGCAAGAGCAAGACAGGTTATAAAGGAAGGCTGGGTTGACATTAAAAAACCATATAAAGAAAAAAAGTAACCGGGAGAAAAAATTGAAAAAGATTATTGCAGTTGCAATGGCTGCAGTTATGATTTCATTCATGCTGGCAAGTTGTTCCAATCCGGCAAATGTTAATGCCACAACAGAAAGCACATCATCAACTGCAACCACCACAACCACTACCACTCGCACAACAGAAGATCTGAGCACAACATTCAAAGAGGCGCAGACGAACACAATATATCCTGCTCTGGTCAGAGACGGAGACGGAAGTTACCCTTATGAACTTTCATCCTATTCAACAAAATATTTAACCTCCAACACAACAAGAACAAAAAACATTGAAAATGCCGTTTCAAAACTTGATGAACTTGTTATTCCCAACGGAGCAATATTTTCCTTCAACCAGGTTGTTGGCAAAAGAACGGTTTTATCGGGTTATGAGGAGGCAAAAGTTGTTCAGGGCGATGAATTTGTTGACGGTCTCGGCGGAGGAATATGCCAGGTAAGTTCAACAATTTTTCAGGCGGTTTTAAAAGCCAACCTTGAAATAAAAGTACGTGCCTGCCATTCACTTGAAATAAGTTATGTTCCGCTGGGAGGAGATGCAACGGTTCAGTGGAATTCACAGGATTTTCAGTTTAAAAACAATTCGGGAAGCGATATAAGATTAAGCGTTTGGACAGATAACGGAACACTCACCTGCAAAGTTTTTGCTGCCGATGATATCAGCATCGGGCTTGTAAAAATTGATATTGAAAAAACAGGCAAAGACACCTATACGCTTACAAGAACGGTAAACGGAAAAACAAATTACACAACAAACAGCAAATACGCCAAACCGAAAACCACTACAACAGAAAAAACATCATAAAAAAGAAACAGTTAAATAAAAAATCCCGTATCGGCAATTCGATACGGGATTTTTTATATTTTGGAGGTAACTGAAATTTTAATTCTTATTTTCCGAAGCGGTTTCCTGCTCAGAATTATCTGACGGTTCAACAACTGTAATCGTTGTTCTTGCATCAAGATGAACGTTGCCGTACGTATCAAGGTCTGCAATAGCCACCATCAACGTGACAGTTTGTTCACCCGGTTCACTTGTATCATAAACAAATCTGCAGTAAACATTTCCGCCATCTGCCATCAGTTCTTCAACCGTATATGTGTACGTTGTGTTCCACACTTTAAACCTGAATTTTACGGTTGCAGGATCTATTTCTTCACCAACCTCATACACGGTTTTTTCAAGTTCAATGGCACAACTCATAAGCATCGGACTCCAGTGTGCATACAAATTCATATTAGATGTAATAACACTGTCATTGCTCATTCTTGTTCCGAAATACGGATCGGTATACCAGCCAAGGAATGTACAGAAATTGCTGCTTGATGCAGGTTTTACATTTCCGAGTTCATCACCGTTATTATACGGTTTCATCTCAATTTTATCGGAAACGGAATTGGAATGGAAGATGATTGTGTAAACATCCCCCTCCAGTTCGCTCCAGTGAGCGTAGTAGGTTGTGTTTTCGGTAATAAGCACCGAGTTACTCGACAAAATTTGATTTCCGCCTTCAGGTTTTGTATACCAGCCGTCGAAGTTATATCCGGCGCGGTAAGCAACGGGAAGAGTTCCGTATTTCTTCAGATAGGTATAACTCTTTGTCATCGTATTCTTACCGCTGCTGAATACACCTTCGTTTGCGTTATATTCAACAGAAAACGATGCCGCAACCCATTTTGCCTCTAATTTAACGGTCTTATTGTATTTTATTACAGTGTCGGAGTCTATTGCATCTCCGTTAAAATACCAAGCACTGAAATTATAACCTGCTCTGGTCGGAACCGGCAGTTCACCGATAGGCTGACCGTCATAAAAATTCTTTGACTCAACAGCACATTCGCCGCCTGCTGCGTCAAAATATGCGGTATACATTGCCTTTGTCCATATTGCATTAACGCTTACATTGCTTCTTTCATTATGGATTGTTGATGCGGTTATCTGTTCACTGTTTATATTGTCTCCAAGATACCAGCCAAGGAAGAGATATCCGTCTCTTTTCGGAACAGGAAGTTTGCCCATCGGCTCATAAAGCGTAATGATTTTACTTTCTTCGGCACATGTTCCGCCATTAGGATTAAAAGTCATTTCCCATGTTCTTATATCAGGAATCCAGTTAGCAGTAAATACAATATTATCATAATCTGTTATTTCCGATTCGTTCCACGGAACACCGTTATGGTACCATCCGTCAAACACCCAGCCCTCTTTGGTCGGCGTGGGAAGATCGGGCGTTTTATCCAGAGCACATTTAACCTCATTAATCTCGCACTCCCCGCCGTTCATATCAAGGTGTATCGTGCAAACTTCAACCCATTTTGCCGTTACCGTTGCATTTTCATACAAATTATAAAGCGTTGTCGGCTTTATTTCAGTTGCAATAAAGGATAATATAGGGTGGTGCGAAATTTTTGAATTATACCATCCTCTGAACTCATAGCCGTATCTTTCGGGAACAGGAAGTTCGCCTATAGGTCTGTTGCTCTGAACCTGAACACTTTCAACATCACACTCGCCGCCGTTGGCATCAAGAAAGAGTGTATATGTCACAGCGGGCATTGTCGGAATCTCGGTTTTTGTTTCAGGTTCTTTTATTTCGGAGGTGGTTTCCTGAACAGTTACCTGCGTAACTTGACCGGCAGTTTCCTCAACCGCTTTATCCGTTACAGGCTTTGTTGTTCTTTCTCTGACATTACCGTAAAAACTATATGTATTCATCGTTTCATCGTCAGAACTGTCTGATGACACTTCATTATAAACGGCAGAATATTCGGCAGTCGTTGCCGTTCTCTGCGTTGCTCTTGTCAATTCTTCATCGGAACTTTCTTTTTTAGGAAGTATAACACCCCATTCTTCAAGTTTTTCAGAAACTACAGTTGCAATTTCACCTGCAACATTTATTCCGGAAATTTTATACACTGCAGCATTTGCAGTTAAACCCGAAAGGAGAATTATACAGGCAACAACTGCAGCCTGCATACCGCGGCTGAGTCTTCTTAAACCGGTTTTATTGACTTTGGCAATTAACTTTTTGCTGCTGATAAGCGGAACAATTACGGCAAGTCCGTCATCTTCAGACTGTTTGATTTCAAGAATCATATTTGTGCATTCATCTATCAGATCACAGTCTATTTCATCGGCATCTTTGGCAAGTTCTTCATCAATTACACTATTTAAAAACGCAATCACTTCATTTGAAAAGTTTTTATCGTTTAATATTTTTAACAATACTTCTTCGTTAACAAATGCTGCCATTTTTTTCTCCTTTCCATCCTGCTGCATCTATTACAACAGAATTTTTTATTTTTTCCCTCAGTCTCTGCAATCGTTTTGCAGCGGCAGGTTTTGTTATATTCATAATAACTGCCACCTGCTCAATTTTCAGGTCGTCTATGTATTTCAATCTGAGGAGTTGCTGTTCATCAGTTGTTAAAACAGCATTGAGACGTTTGTTTAAAATCTCATAATCTATGTCACTGTCTATCTGATTTTGATTGTCAAAAACTTTATCCTGATGCTCTGACAAGGGAACAATTTTGTTGTTCTCTGTTGTTATTTCATCAAAACATTTCATAACAAAATTCTGAGCGGTTTTATATAAAAAGGCTCGCGGATTCTCGATTTCATCACCATTAAGCAGTTTTTTATACAGAACAATAAATGCATTCTGCATACAATCTTCGGCTCTGTCGCTGTAACCTTTCAGCCTCGCAAGACAAAAGCGATAGATTGAACTTTTATAATCACTGTATATTTGTGTAAATCTATCCTCAACAGCCTTTTTGCTGTTTAAGTTTTCCAAAAGATAAACACCTCCTCATATGTTAGTCCCCAAAGAGCGACAAAAGTTGACATATTTTATTATATTTATTTTATAATAATATAAACTTTTCTGCAAGAAACAAAAAAAGGCATTGCAACCGTGTGATTGCAATGCCTTAAAATTATGCAAAAATCTTATCTGATTCCGTATTTTTCAATAATATAATCCATATCCTTGTCGCCTCTGCCCGAAAGATTGATAAGAACAGAACCTTTATCCATTTTCTGAGCAAGTTTCATACCATATGCAACAGCATGAGAACTTTCAATGGCAGGAATAATACCCTCAAGTCTTGAAAGTTCAAAGAATGCATTGATTGTGTCTTCATCATCAACAACATCATATTTCACTCTGCCGAGATCGTGAAGAAAAGCATGTTCAGGACCCGATGAAGGATAATCGAGGCCGCTTGCCACTGAATATACAGGAGCAGGCTCGCCGTTTTCATCTTTAAGCATAATGCTGTTGAATCCATGCATAATACCCTCGCTGCCGTATTTGAGACTTGCTGCGTGGTCACCGAGTTTTTCACCTCTGCCGAGAGGTTCAATACCGTAAATATCAACAGGGTCATTAAGAAATCCTGAGAAAATGCCCATAGCATTTGAACCGCCGCCGACACAGGCAACAACTGCATCAGGAAGTTCACCTGTCATATCAAGAAACTGCTCTCTTGCTTCAATTCCGACAACGCTCTGAAAATCACGAACCATCATAGGGAACGGGTGAGGGCCTACTACAGAACCAATGCAGTAAATAGCATCTTTATATTCGTTGCAATATGCCGTAAATGCAGCATCAACTGCCTCTTTAAGTGTCTGCAGTCCGTCGGTAACCTCAATTACCTTAGCACCGAGAATTTTCATTCTTGCAACATTAGGGGCCTGTTTTTTTATATCTACGGCGCCCATATAAATATCACATTCCAAACCGAAATATGCTGCAGCAGTTGCAAGTGCTACACCGTGCTGGCCTGCACCTGTTTCTGCGATAACCTTTTTCTTGCCCATATATTTTGCAAGAAGTGCTTCGCCCATACAGTGGTTAAGTTTATGAGCACCGGTGTGATTAAGGTCTTCTCGCTTTACATAAAGTTGGACATTACCGCCCATTTTGTCTGAAAGTCTTTCAAGATAGGAAATCGGTGTTGGTCTACCCTGAAACTCTTTGCGTATACGGCGAAGTTCGCTGATAAATTTACCGGATTTGCTGATTGAATAATAAGCATCTGTTATTTCGTTCATAGCAGCCTGCAGTTCAGGCGGAATATAAGAACCGCCGTATTTGCCGAAAAAGCCTTCTGCATCAGGATAATTTTTAAAATAAGTGTCAAAGTTAATATCGTTAAAATTCATTTTATTTTCCTCCGAATAAATAATTGATTATGTTATAATTTGCTGTTATTTTGATGTGATTTTATATTCAGTTAAACACGCCATCGTTTTTTCAGTATCATTTTATTTCCTCCCACAGCAATAATCAATGCCCTTTACATGTAAATCCTGCCGGGATAAAAAATAAAAAAGCCCCTGACAGTATTCACTATACTGTCAAGGACGAAAATACATTCCGCGGTGCCACCTTGATTTATGGATGAACCATACGCTTTGCAAGATACAATCATATCTCTGACCGCTTACGCGGGTCTTACGTTACGGGATAATGAGCAAATGCCGTTCACCGTACCCTCAGCAGTCCATTTAACAAGCCGTTTAATGTTTCGTTTTCAGCATCCGAAACTCTCTGTGAATGCGTATCCTGTTTTTATCTCTGCCTCATCGGTTTAAGATTTATTTTTTATCATTCTAACATTATTATTTTATTTTGTCAATAAAATACTCAAAAATATATTCATCTAATTTCTCAGCAGTGCCTTTGCATAGGCATTTTCAAGCGTGGAATCAAAAATTATATTTTCAAAATCCTTTGCACTTTCGTAATCTGCACCCGACTTTGTTGTTACAAAACTGAATTCAACGCCTTTTTTTCGGCACTCTGAAATAAATTCTTTAACACTTTCGGGAGCAGTTGCCGAATGATACATTTCGTGCAGAACCAAATCAACACCATCGAGATTATAGTTGTTATAATTTATTCCCACATAGGGTTTTATAACAAGAATATTTTTTCTGTGAAGTGACGGATTGCTCAGCAAATCACCTTGTTTTCCCTCTGCAAAAAATTCATCTCTTGCGTTTGCACTTACGGTTCTCACGGCACGGTAAAGTTTATTAAATGAAATAAACACACCTTCTGCACCGTCAATAATAAAATCAACCGCATTGCAGAAATTTGCAGACGCATTTGAATTTTCATCTTCGACAGGTTTATCAGACGCAACAAGAATTATTTTTTCATCATAAAAAATATTGCCGAGAAGTGCACCGGTATATGCAAGCGTGTCAGACCCATGAAGGATAATCACCCCTGCATATTTTTTAAAATCCACCTGCATAAGATAATCAATCAGCCGCTGCCACAAATCGAAATTCATATTTTCGGAAAGCACACAAAACGGCGAAACACAGTCAAATTCAATATCACTGTAATGCGCATATGCAAGAACTTTAAAAGGACTGTCAAGTTTTATATTGCCGTCTTTTTTTGAAGCAATCGTTCCGCCGGTTCCAACAACAAGAATTTTTTTCACTTAATCATCCTCATTTTGTGAAGAACGTGTAAAAGGCTTTATAAGCCATATAAGTGTCTATTTTACTTACAATTTCATAAGGAGAATGCATGGAAAGAACCGGAACGCCGACATCTATAACATCAACATCAAGATTTGCAATATACATTGCAACCGTTCCGCCGCCGCCTGCATCTACCTTGCCCAGTTCACCGCTCTGCCAGAGAACCCCGTTTGACTCAAGAATATTTCTTACAAAACTTACATATTCGGCAGAAGCATCACTTGTTCCGCCCTTTCCTCTTGAGCCTGTATATTTTGTAACAACCACACCGTTGTTGATAAATGATGCGTTATTTTTTTCAAACGGTGATGCCCATGTAGGGTCAAATGCGGCATTAACATCAGCGGAAAGACATTTTGAATTTGAGAGAACATCTCTGCCCTCAAAGCCTTCAAGTCTTGCCAAGTCTTCAATAAAATATTTTAAATAACTTGAGTTAAGACCCGTATTTCCGTCTGAACCTGTTTCCTCTTTATCGGTAAGAACTGTAATAGCAGTATATTCAGGAGCCTCGTCAATGTTGAATATTGCCTGCATTGCCGGGTAAGAGCAAACACGGTCGTCATGACCGTAACCACCGATAAGGCTTCTGTCAAATCCAATATCATCAACTGTGAAAGCGGGCACAAGTTCAAGTTCTGCCGAAAGAAAATCTCTTTCAACAACGCCGTATTTTTCATAAATAAGATTCAGAATATTGAGTTTGATTTTTTCGCTTTCCTTGTCATCTTTAAACGGTCGTGAGCCGATAACAATATTCAGTTCTTCACCTTTAACAATTTCATTTGCCTTGCGTGACATCTGCTCAGCACCAAGATGAGGAAGGATATCGGTAATGCAGAACTTAGGCTCGTCTGCCGCTTCACCTATTTTTACATCAACAAAAGTTCCGTCATTTTTGCAGATTCTTCCGTGGAGTGAAAGCGGAATTGCTGTCCACTGATATTTTTTGATACCGCCGTAGTAATGCGTTTTGAAAAAGCCGAGACCGCCGTCTTCATAAACAGGGCATTGTTTAAGGTCAAGCCTTGGTGAATCAATATGTGCAGCACTGATTCTTATGCCGTCTTTTATGCTTCTTTTACCCTTTACACAAAGGATAATTGACTTGCCGCGGTTAAAATAATAAACCTTTTCGCCTGCTTCAAGTTTTTTGCCGAATTTGTCAAATTCAACAAATCCGTTCTTTTTTGCAAGTTCAAGTGCAGATGCGGCAAATTCTCTTTCGGTTTTATTTTTAAAAAGAAATTTTTTATATCCTTCGCAGAATTCGTCGCACACTTTAAGTTCTTCTTCGCTCATAAAATCAACGCCGTTTTCCTTTTTATTGAAAAGAAGTTCTTTAAGTTCCTGCGCCTTAGATTTGTCACTCATAATATATCCTCCATAATTTTATTGATTTGTATTTTAATATCCGAACCATCATTTTTAATAACAAAATCGGAATTGTTTATATAATAATCTTCATCAAACTGAGCATTCATGCGTTCAAGCGCCTGTTCCTTTGTTAAATCGTCACGCTGCATAATCCGCTTCAACCTTGTTTCAAAAGGTGCGGTAACAGATATGATTTTGCTGCACTTATTCTGAGCCTGCGCCTCAAAAAGTTGTGGCGCATCAAGAACCGTCAGACCTGCTGCATCTTTTTCACAAAGTGAAATCACTTCAGGATGAACAATATGGTTGAGTTTATCGGTATTTTCTTTACTTGAAAAAGCGGCTTTTGCAAGCGCCTTTCGGTCAAGAATACCGTCTTTTATTATATCTTGCCCAAATTCTTCGGCAAGTTTCTGTAAAAGAGCAGGATTGTTTTCATAAATTTTTTTAACATATTTATCGCTGTCAAGCACATGGAAACCGAGCATTTCAAGATATTTGCCGACATAGCCTTTTCCTGCACCTGTCTGACCCGTTAAACCAATAAAAAACGGCTTGGTCAGGTCAATAATATGAAAAGCGGCAGCACGTATCAGCCTGTTATAAACAGCCATTGCGACACCTGTTGTTTTTGGTATTCTGGCATAAACTTTCTCCGCACCCATTTCATCAAGTTTTCTAAGAGCATCAAAAAGTTCTTTTGCCTGCGATAAATCATCACTTTCTTTGCCGAAAGTCTGCTTTGGAATATGGATATCATCTTCTTCAAAACAAAGTGCAAAAGCATTTTTTTGTTCATTTACAAAATTTTCATACGTTTTTTTATCTGCATCAACAAGAATAACTTTTGCCTTTGGTGAATAATGTTTGTATTTCATACCCGGTGAAGCAGCCGTTTCATTTTCTTTCATACCCTGCAAAACCGCACTTGACACTTCAACTTCACCAATAACATTTTCAATCATTTCTTTTGTCACGGCACCCGGACGCAGAATCACAGGCACATCGGTTGCAAGCGTAATCACAGTTGACTCCACACCAAACGCACAATCACCGCCGTCGATAATTGCATCAATTTTGCCCATCATATCATCCATAACATATTTTGCTTTTGTTGGTGACGGAAGTCCGGAAGTATTTGCACTCGGTGCCGCCACAGGGCAGCCTGAAAATTCAATAATTCTTCGTGCTGTTTCATTTTCGGGCATGCGAACCGCAACCGTATCCAGTCCGCCGCTGACTGTATTGTTTATCATTTCACTTTTCGGCAAAATAACAGTAAGCGGAGCAGGAAAAAATGCATCAATAAGAGCCTTTGCTTTTGGCGTTATTTCTTTTACCAGCGGCGTAATATCTTCTTTTTTTGAAACGTGAACTATCAGCGGATTATCACTTGGTCTGCCTTTTGCAAGATAAATATTTTTAACGGCATTTTCGTCAAACGCATTTGCCCCGAGTCCGTAAACTGTTTCGGTAGGAAAGGCAACAAGACCGCCGCTTTTTATAATTTCACCAGCAAGCACAAGGTCATATTCACTTGTAGATAAAATTTTCGTTTTCATCTTCAATCTCTCTTTACCGTACTTATTTTTTATACTCTGAAAACAGATTTAAAAACGCTTTATTTGAGTTCTCAAAAAACATTTTTGGTGTTGTAATCTTTTCTGTTCCCACACGCTCTGCTGTTGCATACCAGATAAGATATTTATCAAGAAAAATACTATTTTTAACTTTGATATGCTCACCATCTCTAAGAAGTAATCTATCTTTTGCAAGTTTCTCTGCATCAAGATAAAATCTTGCCCCTGCTGTATATTTTTGATTTACATCAATATCAATTTTGTTTTTTTGTCTTGATGCCGTTATGATTTCATTATTCTGAGCAAACAGAGAGAGCATAACATAATTTGAAAAATCTTCAATATCACCAAGTAAACTGCCTATAGGGCATTTCTCCCAGTCTTTATTTTCTTCATTTAAAATATTCCACGATTTAATGGCATTTTCCTTAATTATTTTTAGGGAATTATCAAAAGTAGTACTATGTGTCATCACCTTTGATTCATACTCTCTGAGCACCGGTTCATTATATTTATGACTGCCATACAGTTTTCTTGCAAGTTTTATATCTTTTTCACAAACATCAAGTTTTAAAGATATATTCGTGTCAGCATAAAAATCAATTAAATCACACAAATCATAATACCAGTATTTAAAGTTTTTGCTGATTCTTAATGTATAAATCGAATTTTCAAAGCAGCAAAACTGATTGTATTCTTTTGCATCTGTTATCTTGCAGCAAATTTCAAACTTCATATATTTTCAAAAAATCCATACATTTTATTTTTTTGTTACTCCTGCAAAAACAGAAAAAATTACACCTCTCCTTGAGCCTTCAGTTTTTCTGCTGTGTCGGCAGTAATAAGTGCATCTATCATTTCGTCAAGGTCGCCGTTTAAAAACTGCTCAAGTTTATACAGGGTAAGACCGATTCTGTGGTCTGAAACTCTGCCCTGCGGATAGTTATATGTTCTTATTCTTTCACTTCTGTCACCTGTGCCGACCTGCGCCTTTCTTTCTCCTGCAATTTCGGCATCGTGTTTTGCTTTTTCTTCATCATAAAGACGCGAACGAAGAACCTTCATTGCCTTCTCTTTATTCTTGTGCTGGCTGCGTTCATCCTGACATTCAACAACCGTGCCTGTCGGAATATGGGTAATACGAATTGCCGACGAGGTTTTGTTGATATGCTGACCGCCTGCACCGCTTGAACGGAAAGTATCTATCTGTAAATCTTTCGGATTGATTTCAAAATCCACTTCCTCTGCCTCGGGAAGAACGGCAACAGTTGTTGTTGAGGTGTGTATTCTGCCCTGGCTTTCCGTTTCGGGAACACGCTGAACGCGATGAACACCCGATTCAAATTTAAATCTTGAATATGCACCGTCTCCCTCAACGGAAAAACTAATTTCTTTGTATCCGCCGAGACCTGTTTCGTTGGCATTAAGAACCTCGGTTTTATAGCCTTTTGATTCTGCATACATAGAGTACATACGGAAAAGAACCCCTGCAAAAAGAGCACTTTCTTCTCCGCCTGCACCGCCGCGGATTTCTATAATAACATTTTTATCATCATTAGGGTCACGCGGAAGAAGAAGAACTTTCAGTTCTTCCGATATTCTTTCCATATCCTCTTTGCTTTGTTCAAATTCTTCTTTAACCATCTGGGCAAAATCAGAATCCATTCCGCCCTCATCAAGCATCATTTTTGATTCTTCAAAAGTTTCTTCTGCCTTTTTATATTCTCTGAACTTTTCAACAACAGGCGTAAGATGTTTGAGTTCTTTCATCAATTTTGTATAGCGTTCCTGATCATTGACAACATCGGGATTGCAGACAAGTTCATTTACCTCTTCATATCTTTTTTCAACTTCTGTTAATTTTTCAATCATGACTTATCCTCTTTTTTGCCTTTTATATTTTTCTCTGCTTTGATTCTCGGTATCATAACTTCTCTGCCGCAGCCGCAGCATTTCAGTTTGTAATCCACGCCAAGCCTTGTGATTTCAAATTCTTTTGAACCGCATGGATGTGGCTTTTTCATAATAATAATATCGCCGAGTTCCAGTTTCATAATAACACCGTCTGTTTATATTTTTATTAATTATAACACCGCTGTAAATTTTTTACAATATATTAAAATACATCCTTTCCGTGAATTATATGCAAATTTCAATCATATATTTAATTACACGAAAAAAAGAGAGTGATGTTATGAAATTTTATCCCGAGGGGAACAATCCTGAAATTTCAGGAGAAACAAAAACAATAAACGAACTGAAGCAGGCAATGGCAAACTCCGCTGTGCTTGAATCAAAAGTTATTCTCTGCGACAGAGAGCACAACCTTCATCTTGATTTAGGATCTGTGCGAGGAATTATTCCGAGGGTTGAGGGCGCTATAGGAATTGAAGACGGAAGCGTTCGCGACATTGCACTTATTTCAAAAGTAAATAAGAAAGTTTGTTTCAGTATTATGGGGTTTCAGAATGATAGCTATAACAATCCGATTGCCATATTGTCACGCCGTGCAGTTCAGATAAGATGTATGAATGAATATCTGAAAAAACTGAAGCACGGAGATATAATTGACGCAACCGTTACCCACCTTGAAAAATTTGGTGCGTTCATTGATATCGGAGCAGGAATCAACGCACTCATCCCCATTGATATGCTTTCGGTTTCACGAATCAGCCATCCAAACGAACGACTTTCAGAGGGGCAGAAAATTAAAGTTGTGCTGAAAAAAACAGAACCTGAAAAAATGACATTTTCGCTCAAAGAACTCTTAGGCACCTGGCAGGAAAATGCCGATATGTTTTCATCCGGTGAAACAGTTACGGGTGTTGTAAGAAGTATTGAGGATTATGGTATTTTCGTAGAACTTGCACCAAATCTTGCAGGCCTTGCCGAGCCGCAGGAAAATCTTTTTGTGGGTCAGCAGGTAGCAGTATATGTCAAATCGGTAATTCCCGATAAAATGAAAATAAAACTTGTTGTTGTTGAATCTTTTGACAAGGCGGAAAAACCTGCCCCGCTTACATATTTTATAAATAAAAATCATATTGATTATTGGCAGTACTCACCTGACGGCGCGGCAAAACATATTTATACAGATTTTACAATATAACAAAAAGCGAATTACCTGTTTAGAGGTAATTCGCTTTTCAAATTTTAAATTTTTATTATTTTGCCATTTCGGCTCTTGCTTCCTTGATTCTTTCAACAAAGAGTTTGCCTGTTTCGGTAATCTTGTCATAGTCACCTGTTTTTGCACCGGCAATAAGGGAAGAACCTGCACCGCAGGCAACAGCACCTGCCTTAATCCAGTCTTTAACATTATCAACATCAACACCGCCTGACGGCATCATTACCGCATTCGGGATAGGACCGTGAATATCCTTAATGAAAGAAGGGCCTGCAATATCACCCGGGAACACTTTGAGCACATCTGCGCCGCATTCCATAGCCTGAACTGCCTCGGTAGGCGTGTAGATACCCGGCATGGAAGGAACACCGTAACGATTGCAGCATCTTACTGTTTCAGGGTCAAAATATGGTGATACAATATATTCTGCACCTGCAAGAATTGCTATTCTTGCTGTTGCCGCATCCATAACCGTGCCTGCACCAATGATGATTTCGCCTGAATTATACTTTGCTTTCATGGCCTCAATCAGTTTGTCTGCATGAGGAACGGTAAATGTAAGTTCAATCGCAGCAACACCGCCTGCAATGCATGCATCCGTAATTTTTTCTGCCTGTTCGATTGATGTTGCGCGAACAACCGCAACAATACCGACTTCCTGAATCTTTGCTAATGTTTCAATTTTATTTGCCATAATTATCTCCTTTTTAATATTATATTAAAAATCAAAATCCATAACGCCTGATAACGGAAAAACATCATTGGATTATTTTCAAATCTATTTTTCGTGCATCACTCAAAGACTGCCCTGAACAGCATTTTTTCTTATCTCTGCACTCTTGCTCCGGCACCGTTTATGTTAGACCTACTGCTCTTATTAATGAATGCATTGGCTGTCACTCAGTTACGAAACAGTTCACTGAACTGTTTCTCCCAAATCCGCAAACGGATTTGGACACTCGTGCATCACTCAAAGATTGCCCTGAACAGCATTTTTTCTTATCTCTGCACTCTTGCTCCGGCACCGTTTACTTTGGCTTCTACTTCTTTGAGTGATGCCATACTGGTATCACCCGGGGTGGTCATGGCAAGGGCGCCGTGAACAACGCCGTAATTTACTGCTTTCTGCGCATCCTGATAAGTCATAAGACCATAGATAAGACCCGATGCGAAAGAATCGCCCCCGCCTACACGGTCAAGAATTTCAAGACCGGGATATTCAAGTGACTGATAAATTTGACCGTCTGCCCAGCAGATTGCTTTCCAGTCGTTTACCGTTGCAGTTTTAACGGTTCTGAGCGTTGTTGCAATAACCTTAAAATTAGGATATGCTTTTGTTACGGTTTCAATCATCTTGTAGTAACCGTCCATATTAAGTTCTTTAAGATCGGCATCGTTGCCCTCAACCTCAAAACCGAGGGAAGCCGTGAAATCTTCTTCATTGCCAATCATAACATCAATATATTTTGCAATTTCCTTATTTACTTGCTGAGCCTTTTCCTGACCGCCGATATCTTTCCAGAGAGACGGACGATAGTTCAGGTCATAAGAAACAACTGTTCCGTATTCTTTTGCCTTTTTAACTGCCTCAATAACAACCTCGGCTGCAGTTTCAGAAAGGGCAGCATAAATTCCGCCTGTATGAAGCCAGCGAACGCCGAGAGTGCCGAAAATATAATCCCAATCAATATCGCCCGGTTTTAATTTTGATGCGGCGGTATTGCCTCTGTCTGATGCACCGACAGCACCGCGGATACCAAAACCGCGTTCGGTAAAGTTGATACCGTTTCTTACAGTTCTGCCGATACCGTCATAAGGCATCCATTTAATAAGAGATGTATCTACACCGCCCTGTAAAATCAAATCTTCCATAAGATAGCCGATTTCATTTTCTGCAAAGGCAGTAACCACACTTGTTTTAAGACCGAAACATCTGCGAAGCCCTCTTGCAACATTGTATTCTCCGCCGCCTTCCCACGCACGGAAAGAACGGGCTGTTTTAATTCTTCCCTCGCCGGGGTCCAGTCTGAGCATAATTTCACCAAGTGAAATTTCATCAAACATACATTCTTCTTTAGGTCTTAATTTCAAATCCATTGTCTAATCCTCCGATTTATTCAAAATTAAAATATTTAACTGCATTATTGAAACATATGCCCTGAACAATTTCCTTAAGAATATCTTCATCATAGGCATACCATCCGTTTTCTACCCATCTGCCGATAAGGGCACACATAATTCTTCTGAAATATTCGTGCCTTCCATAAGAAGTAAATGAACGCGAATCTGTTTCCATACCGACAAATTTTCCGAGAACACCGAGATTTCCAAGTGTTTTCATCTGGTTTGTCATTCCATCCATTGTGTCAAGGAACCACCATGCAGGACCGAACTGAATTTTAGATTCGGCATCTGCAGACTGAAAGTTTCCGAGCATTGTTGCAAGAACAACATTATCTTTATCGTTAAGATTGAAAAGAATTGTTTTAGGAAGTTTTTCATCTTTATTCAGTGCATCAAGAAAACGTGAAAGCGGCTGCGCAATTTCGCAGTCACCTACTGAGTCAAAACCTGTATCTGCACCGAGTTTATTAAACATCAGCGTATTATTATTACGCATTGCGCCTATATGAATTTCCATTGCCCAGCCAAGTTCATAATATTTTTTGCCCAGAGCAATAAGAATAGGTGTTCTGTATTTATCACATTCTGCAAGGGTGATTTTTTCACCTTTCATTGCTTTTTCAAAAACATTTTCAATTTCATCGTCATCGGCAATGCTGTACGGCGGATAATCAAATGCCTGGTCTGAAACGCGGCAGCCGACACTATGAAAATAATCAACTCTCTTTAAAAGAGCGGTAATTACATCTTTATAGGATTTAATCTCCACACCGCTCACTTCACCAAGAGTGCGGATATAGTCTGCGAAACCGGCAAGATGAGCGTTGAGTGCTTTATCAGGTCTGAAACTCGGCAGAACCTTACAGTCAAAACCATCGGCATTTTTTAAAAGTTTGTGATATTTTAAATCATCAATCGGGTCATCCGTTGTGCAGACAATTTTTACATTGCTTTTGGTAATAAGGGTCTGCGGTCTGAAATCGCCGTCGGCAATCACTTTGTTTGCACGCTCAAAAATATCTGCTGCCGTTTTTGCATTAAGAGGGGTATCAATTCCAAAATATCTCTGAAGTTCAATATGTGCCCAGTGATAAAGGGGGTTGCCGATACAATACTGCAGTGTATAACCGAATTTTTCAAACTTTTCCTTTGCACTTGCATCTCCCGTGCAGTATCTTTCTTCAACACCGCAACTTCTCATTGCTCTCCATTTATAATGGTCGCCGGAAAGCCAGAGTTCTGAAATATTTTCAGGTGCTTTGTTCTCATAGATTTCTTTAGGACTTAAATGGCAATGATAATCGCAAATCGGCATATTTTCAGCAAAATCATGAAAAAGTTTCTTCGCAATATCCGTATCCAAAAGAAAATCTTTATCCATAAAATCTTTCATAATTTCTTCCTTTGCATTATGTTTCAATATATTAATTCATAGTAATTATATACCGATATTTATTTCATTGCAACATAAAATATTGCAATAAAATAACAAATATGATACCATTATTATGTTAAATCTAAACAAATCTAACAGATGAAAAACAGGAGAATCATTATGCGTTACGAAATTAAGGGCACCCCTCTTCCGGTGGCAATCTGCTATCTTGAAAACGGAGAACAAATGATTACGGAAGGCGGCGGAATGTCGTGGATGAGTCCGACCATGGTTATGGAAACCACAACAAACGGCGGACTGGGAAAAGCAATCGGAAGAATGTTTTCAAATGACAAAATGTTTCAAAACAGATATACCTGCCGCGGCAGCAGCGGTCTTATTGCTTTTGCATCCTGCTTTCCCGGTGATATAATTGCACTTGAAGTGAAACCGGGTGAAGAATACATTTGTCAGAAAAGTTCTTTTCTCGCATCAACACCGGGAGTAAATATGTCTGTTTACTTCAGAAAAAAACTTAAAACAGGCTTTTTCGGCGGTGAAGGCTTTATTATGCAGAAATTTGACGGTCAGGGACTTTTATTTATTGAAGTTGATGGTTCTGCTATAAAATACCAACTGGGTACAGGCGAAAAAATGATTATTGATACAGGTCATCTTGTTATGATGAGCGCAACCTGCAAAATGGATGTTCAGATGATTAAAGGTGCAAAAAACGTCATTTTCGGCGGGGAAGGACTTTTTAATACAGTTGTTGAAGGTCCCGGAGAAATTATTCTTCAGACAATGCCGATAAGCAATATGGCACGCACCCTTGCAGGCTTTTCTGCAGAATCAGGCGGAGGCAACGGAGGTGCAGGTGAATTTGTGGGCGGAATAATCGGCGGACTTGTCGACTGATAACACCCAAAGAATTCAAAAAACAGTTTATATAATCTTCATAAAACAGAAAAACGGAACTGGCATTATATGCCGGTTCCGTTTGTTCTTTATAATATTAATCAGTCATTTGCGTGACCTGCAGCACCGAATACTGCATCAACTTTATGAGCAACAACCTCTTCAATAAGATTTCTTGCAGGAGTAAGATACTGACGAGGGTCAAAGTGAGTTGGGTTTTCGGTGAAATGTTTTCTGAGAGCAGCAGTCATTGCAATACGGATATCTGAGTCAACGTTGATTTTGCAAACAGCCATTGAAGCAGCCTTGCGAAGCATATCTTCAGGAATACCGATAGCATCAGGCATTTCGCCGCCGAACTCGTTAATCATTTTGATATGATCCTGATTAACTGATGATGCACCATGAAGAACGATTGGGAAACCCGGAAGTTTCTTTTCAACTTCTTCAAGAATGTCAAATCTTAACTGAGGATTCTGACCGGGCTTAAATTTGTAAGCACCATGGCTTGTGCCGATAGCAATAGCAAGTGAGTCACAACCTGTTCTTGTAACGAAGTCATAAACTTCTTCAGGTCTTGTGTAAGAAGCGTTTTCAGCATCAACCTGAACATCATCTTCAACACCTGCGAGAGTACCGAGTTCACCCTCAACAACAACACCGTGAGCATGAGCATATTCAACAACCTTTTTGGTAAGAGCAACATTCTCTTCATAAGGAAGTGAAGAACCGTCAATCATAACAGATGTGAAACCGCCGTCAATGCATGACTTACATGTTTCAAAATCCGGACCATGGTCAAGATGAAGAGCGATTGGAAGACCTGTTTCCTCTGCTGCTGCTTTAACCATAGCAACAAGATAGTCATGAGATGCATATTTTCTTGCACCTGCTGAACACTGAAGAATAACAGGAGCATTCATTTTTTTGCATGCTCTTGTGATACCCTGAACAATCTCCATATTGTTTACATTGAAAGCACCGATTGCATAGCCGCCTTCATATGCTTTTTTAAACATTTCTGTAGTAGTAACGAGTGGCATATTTTTATCTCCTTTTAATAATATCTAAGGCAATATCTGCCTATTTAGATATATTATAATACAATGTTTCGTAAATATCAACATTTAATTTAAGCAAGATGCAAACAAATATGCAACCGGTTTACATTATATAATTTCATTCATGGATAAAATAAGTAAAACGCATGTCACGATTACAAGAACCGAAACAACAATTACAGGTATGTTTGCCTTTGATTTTCCTGATTCGCTTTCAGGAATAAGATGCGTTTTGCGCAAAGCAGTTACAACAGGCTTATAAAGCAAAAATGTAAATGCAGCATTAAGAAAACTTTTAATAAGGTTAAATGGTAAAAACGCAGGCAGAAGCAAGTCTGCAACGGCTTCCCTTGGATAGCCCATATAAAGCGGTGTAATACAATAATTCCACGCAAGCATAACAACTGTCATTACCGCACAGCCTGCAAGAAGTCCAATAACTGCGCCTGATACCGTTTTTTTCTTCTTATACACGACTGCCGCCGTAAATGCAAAAGAACAACTTGAAACAATATTCATAATGCAGCCGATAATTCCGGTGTCGCTTACCGTTACCATTTCAATAAGCGAGGAAATAACACTGACAACGATTGATGCAAGCGGACCGAGTATAAATCCGCACAGAGTTATAATAATATCTTTCGGGTCATACTTCAGAAACAGCACAACCGGTATTCTTATAACTGCGGTCATTGCAAATGCCAATGCACAGAACATAGCAGTGAGTGTGAGGGTTTTTGTTTTGTTTTTCATTTTTTCTCCTTTTTGGGCAAAAGAGAAGCCCTGATACAAAACGTATCAGGGCGCAAATGTTTTGACCGAGGGCAATAATACCTGCATATATCACCCAACATTTTCTCTCATCCGGACTTATACGAAATTTCGCACTTACCGTCGGTATCGGAATTTCACCGATTCAGCCATATCACTATGGGTCGCGGACTTTAACCGCCGGTGAGGATTTGCACCTCGCCCCGAAAATATTTTTAGTCAGACTATTGTCTGCACAATCTATTATATGCCATTGTGCCAAATTGTCAAGTGAAAAATCCGGCAAAATAGCAAAAGTATATGATTTTTTTAGTCTTCGGAATTATAATCTTCCATTGTAACCTGCTCTTTTTCTTTTGCAGACTGATATTTATCCTGGTAATAATTCTCACCCGTGCAGTCAAAAGTTCCGTCAGGTTTAACCATTATAACCGTACAGCCTCTCTGCAGACCATATTTCATAATTCCCTGATATGCAAGATAGTCAACAGAATAACCGTAAGTAAGTCTTACGCCTTGATAATCAATCGAGAAGTTATTGAGATGGTCGTGTCCGCAGAAGATACCCTGTGTTGAGCCAACCTCTTTTACAGCGTCAAAAAATCCGTAGTTGTGCTCACCTGTGTAAACAACAAGATTTTTTTCACCTGCTTTACCGTAAATATATTTAACATTGTCGGTATCGTTAAAGCCATTGTCTCTGTATTCATACCACGCATCTCTGTATTCCTGAGCAGGAATGTGGAAAAACGCAAGTGATTTAGGCATTTTGCCGTTATTCATCTGCTGAAGATGATTCATCTCATTTTTGTACCATTCAATCTGATTTTCGTGAATGCTGTCATATTTCCACAATGCACCGAATATATCGCCGTCAACATAGGAGTGACTGTCAAACATAACAAGACTCTGCGTAATTTCACCTTTTGTGTTTTTAACATTTATTATGTAGTTTCCGAATCCGTCTGCATCTGCAGGACCGGCACTGAACAGGCAGTGGCTGTAATCTCCGCCGGTATAGAAATCCGACATATCTTCACGGCTGTAATAAGAATACGCTTCTGTATCATGGTTTCCGAAAGCAAAACACCAGTAAACACCCAGTTGCTCCATTAACTGCGCAAAAAGTTTTGCACCGGTTTTGTTATTAAAAGTTCCGGCCTGAAACGGAACAGGATAAGCAATGTCACCTGTTACAATTACAAGGTCGGGTTTTTCTGCCGTTACCATTGCCGCAACCGCATTAATCGCCATTGAGTCTTTATTTGTACTCATAAAACCGCCGCCGATATGCACGTCGGTAAGTTGAAGAACCTTAAAATCCCTGTCTGTTGTGAATGTAACATAACCGTTTTCATCTGTTTCGGGAACAAGTTGTTCGCTGTATTCCACGCTCGACAGAGTCGAAATGAAATTTGCGTTTGACTTTGTGCCGATAACCGTTACAACAGTTGCTATCGAACAGAGAATTGCGATTACCAGAACAATAATCAGAAATATTTTTAAAAACTTTCTGAATCTTTGTTTAGGTGTTTTTTTCTCTTTTGCTTTTTTCACACTGATTTCCCCCTAATCATTTATTAAAAATTTTGCCTGTTCCATAAGTGTTTTTATCGCACTTGCCGAAACAATAAGCCCGATAACAATTCCGAAAATTCCGTCAACAGCAAAGTTGACCTTTTCAATTAAAGAAAAGCCCAGAAATGCCATAAGTGTTACGCTGCTGTCAAGAACACTGTCAAGAATAAGCGTTTTAAAGACAGGCGAAGGCGATTTTTTATGGATAAAGAAATACACAGCCGCCATTATAACTTTTACAATAATTGTTGCAAAAACAACAGCGGCAAAAGTTTTTGAATAGGAAACCGTTACCGGATACAGAAATCTTTCGGTTCCGTTATAAACAAAAGCGAATCCGGTAAAACCAACCACCAGCGAAATCACAAAAGAAAGAAGCGCCTGAAGCCTTGCCCCTTTCTTTTCGCTGAGTTTTGACATAAGCACAAATCCGCCGAAAACAACCGCACAGGAAAAAACATCTGCCAGATTATTTACCGCGTCGCAATAAATGGAAAGTGAGTTTGAACTTATTCCAAGGTAGAATTTAACAAAAAACAAAGCCAAATTTACAATAAATCCGAATGAGGCTGTTTTTATTCCGACTTTGCCCAAAACCCCACCTCCGTAAATATATCACGTAATAATATGATTATATCATACCAAAGCACAACTGACAAGAAAAATAACACCTGCATATAATAGTATAAAATTTTATTCATAAAAATAAAAAAACCGTGTAAAATAAAAACGGTGATTTTTTATGGAATTTTTTTATGTTATACTGCTTTCACTGCTTTCAATAGCAGTGCTTTTTATTCTGGCAAAACTTATGGGATACCGCCAGATAAGCGAACTCAGTTTTTTTGATTACATTATAGGCATAACCATCGGTTCTGTTGCCGCAGAAATGGCAACCAATATTGATATTGAATGGTGGAAAGGCGTAACAGCAATGACAATTTACGCCGTAATAGGAATTCTGCTTTCCTTTCTGTCACAGAAAAGTATTAAGGCAAGAAAGTTTATTTCGGGGCAGCCGATTATTCTTGTTGAGAGGGGAAAAATAATTAAAGAAAATATGAAAAAAGCCAAAATAGAAATTGATGATTTGCTGACAAGTGCACGCTCAAACGGATATTTTGACCTTTCCGACATAGATTATGCCATTATGGAAACTACGGGAAAAATAAGTTTTCTGCCTGTTCCGCTCAAAAGACAACTTAACCCGAAAGATTTTAACTTTGCACCTGTGCGCGAGGGGCTTTATATAAATGTTATTATAGACGGAAAAATTATGGAAAACGATTTAAAAAATGCAAATATGACAAAAAAAGAACTTGAAAGACAGGTAAAGGCACAGAACAAAAAAATTGAAAATATAATGCTTGCAACAGTTGATGCAAATAAACAGTTGACAATTTTTGAAGGTTAGTATATAATGCTCATATGAACAATTATTCATATGAGGTACATATTATGAACGAACAACTCAACGAGGGTATGTTTGATGAGGAAATAGCATATGACCTTGCCGACCTGTTCAAGGTGTTTTCGGATTCAACAAGAATACGAATACTTGTGGCATTATTTGAGGGCGAACTTTGCGTTGGTGACATTGCCGTAAAACTTGAAATGTCGCAGACGGCAATTTCACACCAATTAAGGGTGCTAAAACAAAACCACCTTATCAAATACAGACGGCAGGGAAAAAGCATGATTTATTCCCTTGCAGACGACCATGTAAAAACAATTATAGACTGCGCAACAGAACATATTGAGGAGTGATATATTATGGCAGAAAAAAACAAACACAACGAATGCAGCAACTGCTGCGAACATCATCACAATCATGAACATCACCATGAACACGGTGACTGCGGCTGCGGCCACGACCATAACCACCACGAGCACCACCATGACGGATGCGGATGCGGACATAACCACGAAAATATAAACAAAAAAGATTTTGCGTTTAAAGTTATCTGCGGGGGGCTTTTTCTTGTTGTCGGTTACATATTAAACGAACTCGGCGAACGCACAATCATCAACATTCCCGAGTTTATCGCGCTTATCTGTTTTGGAATTTCATATCTCATCGTCGGTTTTTCAATTATCAAAGAGGCTGTTGAGGGTGTTATTCACGGTGATGTTTTCAACGAAAACGTTTTAATGGTCATTGCATCAATAGGTGCTTTTGCCGTTGGTGAATACACCGAGGGCTGTGCCGTTATGTTTCTTTTCACAATCGGCGAATTTCTCCAGGGTCTCGCCGTTTCAAAAAGCAGAAAATCAATTAAAAATATGCTTGAACTTAAACCGCAGGAAACCACGGTTATACGTGACGGAAAAGAAATTGTGCTTAAACCCGAGGAACTGAAAATCGGTGACCTGATGATTATCAAGCCGGGCGAAAAAACAGATCTTGACGGCGTGATTGTTGAGGGCAATGCCGAAGTTGATATGAAAGCGCTTACGGGAGAATCCATTCCCGTTTCAAAAACAGCCGGCGATGAACTGCTTGCAGGTTCGGTTGTTATTGACGGGGCTGTTACCGTAAAAGCAACAAAAGAATATAAAGATTCAACCGTTGCAAAAATTCTTGATATGCTTGAAGACAGCGAAGACAAAAAGAGCAACGCCGAGCAGTTTATAAGAAGATTTGCAAGAGTTTATACCCCTATTGTTTGTGCCGTTGCACTTGCAATTATTCTTATTCCGCCGCTTTTCTTTGACAAGGGAAACTGGCATGAATGGATTTACAGAGGTCTTTCCGCACTCGTTGTATCCTGCCCCTGTGCACTGGTTATTTCAATACCGCTCGGATTTTTCGGCGGTATAGGTGCCTGCTCAAAGGAAGGAATCCTTATTAAGGGCGGTAACTTTCTTGAAGCGCTTGCAAAGGTTGACACAGGCGTTTTTGACAAAACGGGAACCATTACCAGCGGCAAATTTGAATATGTTCAGTGCGAATGTTTCAACTGCCACTGCTCGGATAACCAGCACAGGGAACTGCTTAAAATCATTGCAGCCTGCGAAAGATATTCAACCCACCCCCTTGCAAAATCCATAACGCTTGCATTTGGCCATTATGCTGACGAATGCGAAGTAAAAGACGCAAAAAATTACGCAGGCAAAGGCGTTTCGGCAGTTGTTGACGGTGTAAAATACTATGTCGGAAATGAAAAACTGATGAAAGAAATCGGCATAGATTTTAAAGAAACAAAAAGTATCGGCACAGCGGTTTACTGCTGCAGCGACGATCATTTTATGGGAGATATCGTTTTTGCCGATATCATTAAACAAGACAGCAAAAAGGCAATTTCAGATATGCACAAACTGGGCATACACCACACGGTTATGCTGACCGGCGACAAACAGAACATTGCAGAAGACGTTGCCAAAAAAGCCGGCATTGATGCCGTTTATGCAAAACTTCTTCCCGATGAAAAGGTTAACAAAGTTAAAGAACTTCAGGCGCAGGGCAAATCTGTTCTTTATACGGGTGACGGAATCAACGACGCACCTGTTCTTGCCCAGGCAGATTTGGGCATTGCAATGGGCGGTGTCGGCTCAGACGTTGCCATTGAGGCAAGCGATATGGTTATTATGGGCGACTCGCTTTCAAAAATTCCTGTGGGAAGAAGAATAGCAAGAAAAACCGTAAGAATTGTTCATGAAAACATTATCTTTTCACTTCTTGTTAAAATACTTATCATTATCGGCTGCGCCGTTGGAATATTTGATGAAAACGCAATGTGGCTTGCCGTTTTCGGCGACGTAGGCGTTTGCCTTATTGCAATAGCAAATTCCATGCGTACACTTATTGTGCGAAAGAAAAAATAAATGCAGGTTAATAAACAAAACAAATACAGCCCGGCTGAAAAATTTTTCAGTCGGGTTATTCATTTATTGACTAATATTCCTATTTGTGATATAATGATTTTGCTAAACTCAACTGAATAAAATTTTTCGTTTATAGGTATGTATTTTTTATCTTCTGATAAAAACGCATGCTTCTTATTTGCATACTTTTAAACGAAAAGTATTCATTGAGTTTAGCGACAGTTGGAGCAATGCGTTTTTTGTGCGTGGCTTCGGCTGCGCATTTTTTATTTTAAGGGGGTCATAAAAATGGCTGAAGAAAGAACTGTATACAATATTGAGGACAAGGATTTGCATGAGTTTTTCAAACTGCACAACCGGCTGAACGACAGTCTGTACAAACTGACAAACAAAGTTGCATTGCTGCGGATTCTTGAGGAGCGCTGTGTGGAACTGGAGGCATATAAAAACAGGGAGTACGACCTGCTCTGCACGGCAATCAGCGAAGCATTTGATTATTCAGAAGAACTGAGCGAACTATCTGACCAATGCAGCAAACAGATGCAGAATATGCTGAAAAAATAGGCAAAAAGAATGCTGCCCGGAAAAACCGGGCAGCATTTTATTTATGTTTAAAACATTTTGGTGAGTTTTGCATAGTCTTTTGCGTTTATATATCCATCAGAAACAACATCAAGATAAGGGCTGTAATTACTGTCACCCGATTGGGCATTTATTGCCGCTTTAAACGAAAGCGTAAAATGATTGCCGCAGGTGCTGCATGTAACCGTGGCAATATCGCCGTCAAACGCGGTAAGCGCATATGAATGTGCATCTTTCAGGATGCTGTAAACATTCATATCAGATGTTACATGGCTGACATCACTGCTCCATTTATCAAAGGCTTTGCACTGAGGAATATCGGTAACGTTCGGCACCATAACCGTGCCGCTTTCATCTGTAAAAGACTTTGTGATTAACTGCGTCATATCAGAATCATTATAGAAATTAACCTGATAAAAATCTCTTTGAACCTCAACCGTAACCTGCATATATTCACTGCCGGGAAGATTTACATCATAGTAATAATCAAAGCCGTTATCCATCTGCGAAACATCAAACGAAACAAACTTTTCGCCGTCAAAACCGGAACCGTCTCCATAATCTTCAAGAGAACATTTTACAAGTTTTTCAGGATCAAGATTATACTTTGCAAAATCAACATAAATTGTGCTGAGATAAGCCGATGCTTCTTCGCTTATTATCTGTTCGCCAATCATATAATCGGTAACCGTGCCGAGTGACGCATTTGAACTTAAATCAAGTTTTGAAATACAGTTATCGGAACAGTTAAAAGCAGTCAGTTTTGTATTATTTGAAACATCGAGGGAAGCCAGTTGGTTCTGGTCACAGCGAAAATCTGTAAGATTAGCAAGACCCGATGTATCAATTTCGGTTAAAAAGTTTGCATAGCAATGAACTTTTACAAGTGACGGCAAATTACCGAGAACAATCGTTTCGAGTTCGTTGCCGCTGCAGTTGAGAGAAACAAGGCTTTTAAGAGCAGAAACATCAAGACTTATCAAATCATTGCCCTCACAGGTAAGTTCTGTCAGATTAACAAGCGACGACGGGTCAAATTCTTCAATACCGATACCGCCGCAGTAAAGATTTGTTAAATAATCGGCAAAAAATTCTATTCCGTCAAGCGATTTGATTTTTCTGCCTTTTACTCTGCCCGAAAGCGCCATAACGCCGTCATACTGGCTTCTTTCGCTTTCACTGAGAAATCCCGGTGTACCCGGTTCAGTATCATAATACTCTGATAAAACATCTCTGAATACCGGGTCACTGAAATTTGTTTCATTTATTGCAATGAGATTTTCACCGAACACAATCGTTTCTGCACAAAGCATGGATGACGCAATAACAAGCGCAAGGAAAAGAGATAAAGATTTTTTTATTGATTTGTTCATTTTACCCCTCCTATGCTCTTGTTATTGTAACATTAACTGTTTTTGATACCGTAGTACCGTCGCTGTTTGTTACCGTGCAGGTGATATTGGCATTATTTGAAGAACGCAGTTTTCCGCCTGTTGTAAGTTCAATAACACCGTTTTTGTCAACGGTAACATAAGTTGCTGCCGATGAGGTGTATGTTACATCCGCAATAGCGTTTGCATTGCCCGGAACGGCAATATAACCGATGGTAATCGGGCTGTATTTCGTATATGTGCCGCCGCAGGAACGCACAATTTTCTGACCGTCGGCAAGTTCCTCGCCGTCTGCTGTAAGAATAATTGATTCGACATTTACAACCTGATATAAAACTTTGAAACTGTATTCGGCAGTTACTTCTCTGTCGTAATCATCAACAGCGGTTATTGCAACAGTTACATCTGCCTCGTCTGCTGTTTTGGTAATCACAAGTTGATTGCTGTCGTTTACAACCGCATCTGCACCCGTTGAAGCAGATACCGACCAGGAAACAGACTTAACCATTGCACCGTCATTGAGTGCAATATCAAGAACAGCAACATTGTTATCATCAACAAGAACAATTCCGTCGTTTTCAACAACTTCACCATTCTGCTTTACTGAAATGACAGGGGAAATAAATTCATGTCCTTCAAGATTATTCTTGGCAAGGATAAGAACCTCGCAGGCTGTGTCTATTTCTTCCTGGGTTGCATAAACATTTGCATAAACTTCAAGGGCGTTATCATAAACCGTTTTAAAAGCAGTTCCGTATTCATAGGCATAATCCATATAGTCTATTGCTGCCGCCTCGTCTATTGCTGCTTTAAGTGCGGTTGTATCCCATGTGGTATACGCAATAATTGTTGCTGTGTAACCGCCGTCGCGGGTTGTTGCAGTAATTGTTGCAGAACCCTGAGAAATAAAGGTTACAACACCGTTTTCATCAACTGTTGCTATGTTTTCATCACTTGATGTGTAATCACAGAGTCTTACAGTTGCACTGGCAAGATTTGAATTATTTGTATTGGTAACCGTTGGTGAAAGTGTAACTGTCTGCGACGGTGCGCCGAAAACTTTTTCGTCACTGAAACTTACACCTGTTGCACCGTATCTTACAAAAGAAACATAGCATTCTGCAGAATACGTTTCGTTATTGATATTTGTTACGGTGCAGGTTACTTTTGCAACACCTGCCTGTGCTGATTTATTTGTAACAAGACCGTTTTGGTCAACTGTTATATTATTGTTGCCTGAGCACTCCCAATTAATTGAAGTGTAAACCGCATTTTCATTATTGAACACCGGTGACAACTGAACGTATTTGCCATTGAGAAGAGCATTTGTGCTGCGTATGAAACCTTCTTTAACAACCGTTACGTTTACGTTATCTTCTTCGTAGGCTGTAAGTTTAATGCTGTTAACCGGAACATAATCAATAAGTGAATGATAAGCCGCATCCAGTTTTTCAACCATAGCATTCACTTCTGCCTGCGTTGCTTTTCCTTCATTTACCATTGTTGTTGCTTCTGCAACGCAAACGGTAAGTGCTTTCAGTGAATCTTCGGTATATGTATAACTGTCTTTAACATTTTCAATCAGATGGTTATACTCACTGTTCTTTGATGCAAGAGTGGTAAAGTCGGTTAAAACCTGAATGGTAACCGTATCACTGTAACCGCCGTCAAGCGTTTTACCCGTTATTTCTGCAGTACCCTTATCGACCAGAGTTACAATACCGTTTGCATCAACCGTTACAACATTTTCATCTGATGAAGACCAGAAAACAGTTGAAAATTCAGGTGAGCCCGAAACGGTGTATGCCAACTGCTTCGGCTCAGCAGTTGCATAGAGCGTCTGTGTGCCGTCAGTAATATCAAAACCGCTGCAAACCTTGTCTGACATGGAAACATAAATGGTTCTTGAAATTTCTCTGTCATAATGGTCAACAATTTTTACGGTTATCTTTGCCCATGCTCCGTCATTTCTTTCTTTCGGAGTAAGGGTTATTTTAGAATTATCAATGCTTGGCTTATCCATCTGCGAAGAATCATCAACACTCCATGTAATTGACTTGTACATTGCATTTGACGGATAAGGTTCTGCGGTTATTGTGGAATCATTATAATTATTATAATTTGAATATTTTGAAGAAAGATCGATAGAAAGTGCATCTGAAGATGAAACCACACCGCTTGCAACCGTTGTTTTCTTATTAGCCAAATCTCTCTTGATATTTGAATATTTAAGCGTTATGGATTCTGTTTTAATATAAGGATTTTCAATCATGGATGCATATGCATTCATCAGATTACCTGCTGCTTCATCTATCTGGTCCTGAGAAAGGGTTCTGTCAACAAGCGCCTCTTCGGCAGCGGCATATGCTTCTCTGAATGCAACACCGCAGTTATACTCATACTGGGTATAATCAATATCTTTGTAATCATCAAGTGCCTTTTTAAGAAGACTTCTGTCGCCTTCACTTGAAACAATACATTCACCTGTTATACCGCCGTCGTACGAAACGGCTCTTACGATTGTTGAACCGGCATTTACAAATGTTACAAGACCGGTTTCATCAACCGTTGCAATATTCTCGTCATCTGATTCCCAGAAATAATCCTGAATACTTGCAGCAGCAATATGAAGAAGCGACGAACCGGTAGGTTCAACCGTGCAGGCAAGTTGGCAGGTTTCTCCGATAGGTCCGGAAATATTATCTTTCGAAAGAACGAGTGCTGTTACCGGCACATAAGAGAATGAAACCCATACAGAATCTGTAAACACATTTCCGTAGTGGTCGGAAACGGTACAGGTAATCATTCCGTAGCAACTTTCGTTGACAGTCGGTGAGCAGACACCGTCGGAAGTTACCGAAATATTTGTTGTGGAAGATTCCCATTTAACATCTTTATATGATGCATTATTCGGATAAAGGCGAACATTGAGATTCAGGTTTGCATTTTTGTAACTGATGCCCTCTGAAAGAAGACTGAGGTCATACTGGTAGAATTCTTTTGTTGCCTCACCGTCAAGATAAAGTTCAATTTTCTGAAGATAATTATATTTTTGGAGTGATTTATATGAATTTTCAAGTTCAGAATACATCTTGTCAACTTCATCCTGTGAATAACCGCCGCGGTTTATCATATCCTGGGCAGCCGTCATTTTATTGGTAAACTCTCCCCAAGAATCAGGATAATAGTTTACGGAATTAAGTGACAAATCATTATATTGATTTATAAGATTCTGAAGGTTTTTATAGTTTGTAACAACATTTACACTGCACTGTGCTGCATAGCCGCCGTCAAAAGTTGTGCAGTAAATCAGGCAGTCGCCGCCTCTGAGGAAAGATACAACGCCATTCTGATCAACCGTTGCAATACTTTCATCACTTGATGACCAGAAAACATCTTTGCAGTTTGCACCGCCTGTTATTGAATTTGGCAGAACAGTTGCTTTGAGCGTCTGTGTTTCACCGATGTTACCGCCGATAATTTCAGTCTTATCAAGCGTAACACCCGTAACCTGATTCCTTGCAAACGCAATGTAAGCACTTTCGGAGATTTCGGTTCCCATATAGTCTGTTACCGTACAGGTAATTTTTGCTGCACACGGGTCATTATTTACCGGTTTGCATTTTCCGTTCTGGTCAACAGTTATTATGTCAGGATTTGAAGAGGTCCATTTTATACTGCTGTACATTGAATTTGCAGGATAAATTTCATAATCAAAATCGTAACTGTATTTTGTATAGTTTGTTGTTGAACCGACTTTAACAGATACATAGTCGCTTTCAAGCGGCTTTTTGCCTGTTGCAAGAATATCAAGCCCGGCGATACCTACAAATCCGCCAAGTTTATAGAATGCATAAAGAAGTTCATTTGCATAAGTATCACAAGTGGTCTGTGATGCAAGCGGCTCATCATAAAGAACATAATATGCCAAATCCAGTTTGTTCATATAGTCTTTATAAAGTGTTTTGTTGTCTTTTGTTCTTTTTACAACCGTTTTATCGCAAAGGTTAACAATACTTCTCAGCCTGTCCTTATCGGGATAAACCGTAACCTGACAGGTATCCATCTTGCCGCTGTCTGCCGATACGCAGTAAAGCGTTGCCACACCGACATCTACACCTGTTATCACAGCATCGCGGTTATCGTTGTTTTTAGCCTGAACCGTAAATACGGATTCATCGCTTGAATACCAGTTGCACTTGTAGCAGGCAGAATACGTTCCGTCGGTAGATTTATCAAAATCAATTTTATGAACTGCTTCAGTCTGATAACCGTTAACAAGTTCAATCGGTTTATTCAGTATCGTATTTGATGATGCGTCATTTTTTGCAACGCAGACTGTAATTGTGTTTGATTTTACTCTGCCGTCTTCCGAAACAGCATAAACATTAAAGGTATCCGCGGTTTCGTGGCCGACATTCTGTTTTACGGTTACAGAATGGGTATCCTCCGAAATATTGTCTTTATAATTATAATATCCGTTATCAACAACCCATCTTAAATTCTGGTTTGATGCATCTGCAGGTGTAATTACGGCATCAACAACCGCGCCCAGACCGGCATACTGTGTTCCCGCTTTAACGGTTACATAAGTATAATCTTCACCATTTATATTTACGGTAACAGGCTGTTTAAGACTTGATGCTATGCCCGTTGCTTTGGAAACGTTAATCGTAATATCATCAATCGGAATACCGTTTTTCACATCAAGCGTACCGATAAATGAGGAAACTTCATAAAAAGAACCGTTTGAAATATAATATCCCGTTGTTGCCTTAACTGCGATTGTGCATTCACCGCCGCCATAAGCAGTATAATGACCAGAAGAATCAATAACACCTATGCCGTTATCTGCAGGGGTTTCGCTGTCTGCCCAGATATATATCGGATTTTCTTCTTCATCAACGCCATTCTGAATACCCCAACTTATATAAAGGCTGTCTGACTCGGCAGTACGCTTGGGGAATACGGAATAACTGTAGTCGGCTTCGTCACCCATCTGCAGCATCTGCGGTCCCTGAATTTCAACATCGGAAAGATAGTTTTTACCCGCCTTACCCGTTACGGTAATCACATAGGATTTCTGAACATTGTTTGCGGCAGAAGTTGCATAAATCGTACATTGCTGTTGTGACAATGCTCTGCCTGCATCACGGCCCGTAATAACACCGGTAACAGGGTCAACACTTGCGATTGACGGATCGGAAGATGACCATGTGATATCACTTGTGTCACCTACTTCAGGAACAATATTGGTTATTTCAAGTTGTATCTGCGAACCTTCTTTAACGGTATTTGCACCTTCAATCTGGAAATCGGTCAGAGGCTGTGCTTCAACAACATTGAAAGTTATTGTATCATTATACACAAACTGAAGAACGAGGTTACTGATAATTTCAATAGCAGTTGCTGTCAACTGAACCGGGTCAGCAGCATCACCGACAATATCCTTTATTGCAAAACACACATCAAGAATTGCGGCGAGAACCGTTCGGTTGATATCCAAACCTACATATTTGATAAGTATATCGGCCACCTTGTCCGTATTAATCGTGCCGGTATTCTCTAATTTATAAATGTAATTAACAAGTTCCAGTATCCCCTGTATAATCTGCTCTGTATCGGGAGATACCATAATGGTTACCGTACCGGTATTTTTAAAGGTTACAAGACCGCTGTCATCAACAGTTGCAACAACCTTACCTTTATCAAAAATTGACGAACTCTTTACGGAATATATAACGCCGTATTTGAGTCTTACAGGGGTAGTAACTGCATAAATCTGAACGGTAGAGCCTTTTGCTACAGTAGTATTTATCTGAGATTTATTTGTAATATGTGTTCCGTTAGGAAGAAAATTTGCATACCATTCCTCATTTTTCAAAACACATATCTGAACATAGTCATCATCAAGAAGTGTTCCGTCAGCAGCAAATAACTGAACATGAATGTTTGAATTGATATTATCAAGATAATATCTTAACGAATCAATAAGTTCTCCTTTATACGACTCAACCCATTTGGCAAGAGGAGAATCGGAACCGAACAGTCCCTCAACGATTTCAATGATTGCCTGCGTATCCATTGTATCAACATCAACATATTCGTTGAAAAGTGCTTTTTCGATTGCCTTTGCCATAATTGAACCGACAAGCGGAATTGTCTTTACTTCGTTATCAATCCATGTGTGGATAACGGCACCTTTTGATGAGTCAAACGCTTTAACAACACCCTCCTGTGTAACATCAACAAGAGTCGGTGTTTCACTATACCATTTAATATAGCCGTTATCCGGCATTTCGGTATCAATGAGTTTATAGGTAAGGTTCAGTTCTTCACCCTCAACCATATACTCAATATACGTCTCTTTTTCCGCTGCCGTATCATCAATGTATGTGGGAACTATTGTATTGCTGTCTTTATAAAAAAGTTCAATATCATAATAGCCTTCCACACCGTTTGCGGCAAAAGCAGAAGCAGCCGGCAGAATTCCCGTAAAAGCAATCAGAACTGCCAGCACAAGACTAATTAACTTTTTCTGCGGTCTAAAAGAATGTGTCATATAAATCTCCTCCCACAATTCATTTCAGCATTTTAATCCACTTTAACAGTATAATTGTAATTATATTAATACATATTAATTATAGATTAAATTCGACATTTTTTCAACATTTATACACTTGTCAAAATCGACAAAGATTTTTAGCAATTTTAAATAACAAAAAAGTCTTTTAGTAGACGTTGTCTCGATTTTCGGCCAAAAAAACAGGAGATATCAATGATATCTCCTATTTCATAAATTTATCTATTGCGTTATTCAGTTCGTCAAGTGCATCAATATCGCCCTCTTCAACTGCGTGAACGATACAGTGTTCAAGATGATCTTTTAAAATCAGTTTTCCTGCATTGTTCAGTGCCGATTTTACAGCGGCAAGTTGAACAAGAACATCCGAGCAATCTTCGCCGTCCTCAACCATTTGTTTAACCTTATTGAGGTGACCGATTGCCCTTGCAAGGCGATTGGTAACTTCCTTTGTGTGTTTATGGTCATGATTATGTTTGTGCGAATGGATGCTGTCACTCATATTTTATCAAGCGCCTGCTGGATATCTGCAATAATATCGTCTGCATTTTCTATACCAACGCTGAAACGAACAAGATCGGGGCTTACACCGCATTCGTCAAGTTGTTCGTCTGTAAGTTGACGGTGGGTAGTCGATGCAGGATGCAGACAACAGGTGCGTGCGTCTGCAACATGCGTAACGATTGCCGCAAGTTTTAATGAATCCATAAACACAGTTGCTGCTTTTCTGCCGCCTTTTATTCCGAAAGAAACGACACCGCAGGTTCCCTTAGGCATATACTTCTGCGCAAGTTCATACTGTTCGTCATCTTCAAGCATTGCACATTTAACCCAGTTGATTTTATCATTATTCTTAAGATACTGTGCAACTTTCTTTGCATTTTCGCAATGGCGTTCAATCCTGAGATGAAGTGTCTCGAGACCGACATTAAGCAAAAATGCATTCTGAGGGGCGGGAATGGAACCAAGATCGCGCATCAACTGAACCGTTGCTTTGGTAATATATGCTGCTTTGCCGAAAGTTTCGGTATAAGTAATTCCGTGATAACTCTCATCCGGAGTTGTAAGACCCGGGAATTTATCATTCTGAGTCCAGTCAAAATTACCCGAATCAACAATAGCACCGCCGATTGTTGAGGCATGGCCCTCCATATACTTTGTTGTTGAATGCGTAACAATATCAACACCGAATTCAAACGGGCGGCAGTTGATAGGGGTTGCAAAAGTATTATCAACTATAAAAGGAATACCGTTTCTATGAGCAACATTTGCAAATTTTTCAAAATCAAGAATATCAAGACTCGGATTTGAAATTGTTTCGCCGAAAATTGCTTTTGTATTAGGCTGAATTGCAGCCTGAATTTCTTCTTCGCTTGCCTGGGGTGAAACAAAAGTAAAATCTATTCCGAGTTTGCGCATTGTTACGTTGAAAAGATTAAAAGTTCCGCCGTAAATTGCCGAGGAAGAAACAACATGATCACCGGCATGAGCAATGTTGAAAACAGCATAGAAGTTTGCTGCCTGACCGCTTGAGGTAAGCATACCTGCAACGCCGCCCTCCAGCATGGTTATTTTTCCCGCTGCGTAATCACAGGTTGGATTCTGAAGTCTTGAGTAGAAATAGCCTGTTTTTTTCAGGTCAAATAAATCGCCCATTTCTTCACTTGAATCATATTTATAAGTTGTGCTCTGAACGATGGGTATAACTCGCGGTTCACCGTTTTTAGGCTCATAAGCACCCTGAACGCAGATTGATTCCAAATTCATTTTTATAGTCTCCTTCAATCAGTCATTAAGAAAGTGTTTCATAACACTCGGTCCGTGTTCAATAAAGTTTCCTGTCTGTTTTGCGGTTTCTTCATTGATTGTTTCAACACCCTCAACTTCTTTATTCTTATGATAAATAAGGTAAGGAACAGGGTCGCTTGCGTGAGTACGTGTAACAATAGGAGTAGGATGATCCGGCAGAATCATAATTTTGTAATCATCAAACTTTTCAAGTCCTTTGAACAAGATAGGAAGAACTCTTTCGTCGATAAGTTCAATCGCTCTTACCTTGTTTTCAGGTTCATTTCTGTGACCGCATTCATCAGGTGCTTCAAAATGAATATAAACCAAATCATTTCTGTCAAGAAGTTCAATGCCTGCTTCTGCCTTGCCTTCAAAGTTTGTGTCAATATAACCTGTTGCGCCTTCAACTTCGGCAACCTCCATTTTGGCACATCCGCCTATACCCTTGATAAGGTCAACAGCAGATACAACCGCACCTTTTATGCCGTAAATTTCTTCAAACGGTGAAAGTGCCGGGCGTTTGCCCTCGCCCCACATCCATATTGAATTGGCAGGTCTTTTGCCCGCTGCTTTTCTGGCAATGTTCACAGGATGATCCTTGAGAAGTTCATAGGATTTTTTCATCATTTCAATAATCGGCTTTGCATTTTCCGCTGTTGAAAGATGTTCGGTTATAACTTTTCCCGTAATATCGTGAGGAGGAGTGAGTTTGCCCAAATCTGTTGTGCCGTTATCCCATATAAGACAATGGCGGTAAGATACACCCGGATAAAATTTAAATTCATCCGTACCGAGTTTTTCATCAATATATTTAATAAGGATTTCTGCTTCTTCGGTTGAAATATCATCGGCACAATAGTCTTCGATTGTTTTTTCTTCATACGGCAAATCATCTTCCGAAAGGGTAACAAGATTTGTTCTGAGGGAAACATCTGTCGATTTCATATCAATGCCGATAGATGCAGCCTCCAGCGGACTTCTGCCGGTATAATATTTCATCGGGTCAAAACCCATAACGCTCATATTTGCAACATCGCTTCCGGGTTTAAGTCCCTCAGCAACCGTTCGGATAAGACCGACTTCGGCTTTTGATGCAAGCATATCCATATTCGGTTTTTTTGCACACATCATCGGTGTTTTGCCGTCAAGTGCCGGAACAGGATAATCAGCCATACCATCATATAAAACTACTACATATTTCATAAATCAATATCTCCCGATTATATATCTGCGTTTCCCGAAAAAGAAACGCAGACACAATATATAATATATTATTTAAAGTATTTTACGCCGCTTTCAAAAATCTGCATATCTTTTTCAAAAGGAACATTGGCGTAAAGGTCTGCACCCTTTCTTTCGCAGTGACCCATTTTACCGAGCACTCTGCCGTCCGGTGAAGTGATACCCTCAACCGCACAAACCGAGCCGTTAGGATTAAACGGCATATCGCTTACAGGCATTCCTTCCGGATTTACATACTGGGTTGCAACCTGACCGTTTTCAATAAGTTTTTTCATAACTTCATCATTTGCAACAAATCTGCCTTCACCATGGCTGATAGGAACAGCAAATACATCACCTGCATTTACACTGCTGAACCACGGAGATTTAACGCTTGATACTCTTGTGTAAGCCATTGAGGAAATATGTCTGCCGATGGTATTGAATGTAAGAGTCGGGTCATCTTCTTTTATTTCTCTGATTTCGCCGTAAGGCACCAAACCAAGTTTAATAAGAGCCTGAAAACCATTGCAGATACCAAGCATAAGACCATCGCGGCAGTTGAGAAGTTTTGTAACTGCCTCTTTTACTCTTGGGTTTCTGAAAGTTGTTGCAATAAATTTGCCCGAACCTTCAGGTTCGTCACCACCGCTGAAACCACCGGGAAGCATAATAATCTGAGATGTTTCAATTTCCTTAACCATTTTATCAATCGTTTCATTGATTGCTGCAGATGAAAGGTTGTTTACAACAAGAATTGATGCCTCGGCACCTGCTTTTTCAAAAGCCCTTGCCGTATCAACCTCACAGTTTGTACCGGGGAAAGCCGGAATAAATACCTTAGGCTTTGCAACTTTATTCTTGGCAACAAAAATGGAACGTTCTTTATAAAGCGGAACATCAAACGGCATTTCTGCCTTTTTGCCCGACTCGGTAGCAAATACTTTTTCAAGTTTTCCTGTCCACGCATCAATAAGTTCATCAACCGTCTGAACAGCACCGTCAATAATGAATACACCGTTGTCGTTTGTTGAACCGAGCGTTATTCCGTCAAATGCATTTTCATCTGCAAGTTCAACAACAAAAGATGCCTCTTTTGCAGCAAAAAGAGTTTCTTTGTCAAGATTTTGTGCAAAAGTGAAACCAAATTTATTACCGAATGCCATTTTGCAGACACATGCTGCCGCACCGCCTTCTTTAACTACCGATGCTGCAAGGATTTTTCCGTTTCTTACACCTTCATAAACTTTAACCATAAGTTCCATTGCTTTGTCAAAAACAGGAAGTCCTGTATTTTCATCAACAGGAAGAGGCAAAAGTTTAACAACAGAACCTGTTCTCTTGAACTGTGAGGAAACGGTTTTTGAAGCCTCACTCATACCTACGGCAAAAGAAACAAGGGTCGGAGGAACATCAAGTTCGTTAAACGAACCGCTCATAGAGTCTTTGCCGCCGATTGACGGACACTTGTATCCAACCTGAGCCATCAATGCACCGAGAAGCGCCGCAGTCGGCTTGCCCCAGCGTGAAGGCACATCATTGAGTCTTTCAAAATATTCCTGGAAAGTAAGTCTTGCCTGAGAAGGGTCGCAGCCTACAACGGCAAGTTTTGCCAGCGATTCCGAAACTGCAAAAGCAGCGGAATGGAAAGGCGACCAGCGCGAAAGTTTAGGAATAAAGCCGTAAGCCATTACGGTTGCGGTATCTGTTTCACCCTCAAGAAGAGGAATTTTGGCAACCATTGCTTCTTCAGGTGTGAACTGATATTTGCCTGCATAAGGCATTAAAACAGTTGCCGCACCGATTGAAGAGTCAAAACGCTCAACAAGCCCTTTCTGAGAACACACTTCAAGACGTGAAAGGTTAGCCTTAAGGGCCTCGGCGTTGTCAAGTTCAGTAAGGCAATCGGGAACCTGTTTTGTATAATCAAGCGTTTCATCAACAGCAGCAATTTCTGCAACTGCGTGCTGGGTAACTCCGTTTGTATTCAGAAAATCTCTGCTGAGGCTTACAATCTTATCGCCTCTCCAAGTCATTTCAAGTCTGTTATCATCTGTAACAACGGCAACCGGAGTTGCTTCAAGGTTTTCTTCATTTGAAAGGGCAATAAACTTATCAACATCATTTTTATCAAGAACAACTGCCATTCTTTCCTGTGATTCGGAAATGGCAAGTTCCGTTCCGTCAAGACCGTCATATTTCTTAGGAACTTTGTCAAGGTCAATTTTAAGCCCGTCGGCAAGTTCGCCGATAGCAACGGAAACACCGCCTGCACCGAAATCATTGCAGCGTTTAATCATCTGTGCAACCTCGGTTTTGCGGAACAATCTCTGAATTTTTCTTTCCGTAGGAGGGTTACCCTTCTGAACTTCCGCACCGCAGGTTTCGATAGAAGAAGAATCGTGAGCCTTGGAAGAACCTGTTGCACCGCCGCAGCCGTCACGTCCTGTTCTGCCGCCGAGAAGAACAATAACATCATCTTTTTGCGGACATTCACGAATAACGTTTTTCTTTGGTGATGCACCGATAACAGCACCGATTTCCATTCTCTTTGCAACATAGCCTGCATCATAAAGTTCCGTAACCTGACCGGTTGCAAGACCAATCTGGTTGCCGTAACTTGAATAGCCTGCTGCAGCACCTGTTGTAATTTTGCTCTGAGGAAGTTTTGCATCGAGCGTTTCCTCAAAAGGAGTTGTAGGGTCACCGGCACCTGTTACACGCATTGCCTGGTAAACATAGGCTCTGCCTGAAAGCGGATCTCGGATTGCACCGCCGAGGCAGGTTGCCGCACCGCCGAAAGGCTCAATTTCAGTTGGGTGGTTATGGGTTTCGTTTTTAAACTGAACAAGCCATTTTTCTTCTTTTCCGTCAATAACAACCGGAACTTCTATTGAACAGGCGTTGATTTCTTCACTTTCATCAAGATTGTTAACGTATCCGCGCTTTTTAAGAACCTTTGTGCCGATACATGCCATATCCATAAGGCAGACAATTTTATCTCTGTCACCGTAAACTTCTTTTCTTATGTTGAAATATTCTTCAAGTGCCTGATTGATTGCCTTGTTATATTTGCTTTCGTTGATTTTAATTTCATCGAGTTGAGTTGCAAATGTGGTGTGACGGCAGTGGTCTGACCAATATGTGTCAATAACCTTGAGTTCGGTTAAACTCGGGTCACGTTTTTCATCTTTTGCAAAATAATCTCTTACCCAGCACAAATCGGCAACGCTCATGGCAAAGCCCATAGATGCGTGATATTCTGCAATTTCTTCATCGCTCTTTGCAATAAAGCCGTTTATGCGCACAATATCTGCAGGAACATCCGATTTTAAATCAAGTGACTGCGGAATTTCAAGAGAAGCCACACGGGATTCAACAGGGTTGATTATGTATGATTTGATTTTTTCAAATTCTTCATCGGTTATATCGCCTTTAACTGCAATTACTTTTGCAGAAAGAACATCAGGTCTTTCGCCTGCAGTCAGCAACTGAATGCACTGTGCTGCCGAATCTGCCCTCTGGTCATACTGACCGGGAAGATATTCGGTTGCAAAATACTTCCAGTCTTCGGGGATTGAAAGTTCATAATATACATTATCAAGGTTCGGTTCGGAAAGAATTGTTTTAACTGCAATTTCAAATTCTTCCTCACTGAGACCCTGTGCATCATAACGGTTGATAATTCTTAAATCTTCAAGACCGGTTATGCCTACATTTTCTTTAAGGTCAGCCAGCGTCTGACCTGCCTCAATATCGTTTCCTTTTTTCTTTTCAACAAAAACTCGATAAACTTTTGACATCTGCTTTCTCCTTTTTTGTCAGAAATTATGCAACAAGAGCATTGCCGCACACTGCCGTTCGGGTGGGCGGCACCTTTGCCCGAGTTATATATATAATAATACTGATATATTCTATCACAAAACAAATCAAATTCATATACCTAATTTATATTTTTTACAACAAAATTTTATTTTCGGCAAAAAAAATAGTAACAAAAATTAAATTAACTTTTTGTTCATATTAACTATTCATTCTATTCATCTTTTATGTTATAATTATCGGTAGTCGTGCATAAAAGCACGCGGTCGATTGTTAAAAAATTAACAATTATCATTTTTATAAAAATTATATCATATCTATTGACGAAAGGGGGGCAAAAAAGAGGCAGATTATCAGACAAATAAAACATTTTCATAACTGATAAATGCCTTACGAATAAAATTGGAAGACATCTATGAAAGTACATATGAAGTTGATTTTATGAATCTGGTGGCAGACAAAGCAGATAACCTTAAAGTAATTGACTGTGACAGCCACTTTTGTGAATTTACGGGTGTTCACCCATCAAAAATAAAGCAGGGAAAATTATTTCTGCTTGATATTATAAAGCCTGTTTACCGCGAGGAAACAATGAAATCACTGTGCAAAAAGAACTCGCCGTACGTTTATTTTGATGCAGAATTTACGGATAAAAATGATAATGATGTTTTTATCCACTGCACAGGGCAGAACTTTGAAAACTCAACCCTCTGCCGTTTAACGCTCGCCGATGTTTCAAAATCACGGCAAAAACAGATTGAACTTCGCAATCAGGCAAAAAGAATGAATTACCTTATCGACCTTGTAACAGGCGGCGTTTGCCTGTTTAAAGTTACCGATGATATGCACATAGAAGTTGAATACCTCAATGAAGGCGGATGCCGCCTGTTCGGAACATCTAAGGGAATTTATAAAAAATCAGCATACAGAATTGACGAACTGATTCATCCCGACGATAAAAGCAGCGTATTTCAGGCCATAGGAAAAGCAATGGCAACCGACGAACCTATTGATATGGAATTTCGCACAGTGGTGCATAAAAATGAATTTCGCTGGTGCAAGGTAAACGCTGCTATTCAGAATTATAATGAAGACGGCAGCCCCGTTTTTCACGCTATGTTTACCGATATAACAAGTGTTAAAGAGGCAGAGGCAAAAGCAGACAGCCTTTACGACAACCTGGTTACTATGTTCAAAAACCTGCCGACAGCAGTTTTCAGCACCAATACCGAAGAACCGCTTGTTCTTCAGTTGGTAAGCGAAGATTTCACAAAATTTCTTGGTTACAGCCGTTCAAAACTCTTTGATGAACACGGCGGAAACCTTGCCGATTTTATGGATAAAAAAGAGGCAGAATATGTTTGCGAAACCATAAAAAAGCAGACTGAAAGCAACGAAAAAATCTGTGTTCGCTATTCTATAAAAACAGGGGCAGGCAAAATTATCATCGTTGAAGATATACGAAAAATCATAACACAGGATGACGGCTCTTACGCAATGCTTTGCAGCCTGAAAAACATAACAAAAAAATATCAGAATACAAACAACGCATAAAAAAACAGCCGCGACAAAATCGCGGCTGTTCTCATTTTAAATAAACATTTGGCGGCAGTCAGAACAATGTATAATTAAGATTCACCCCCCAAAAAACAAAAAATGCGCAGCCGAAGCCGCGCATAAAAAACGTGCGGCTCCTTTTAGTTGCTAGACTAATTTAATATTATCACAAACAAAGTATGACAAATAGAGCACGACGTTTTTATCAAAAAAATAAAAATAGCCACACTTTGTTTATTGTAATCTATTAAATTAATCTAGCAAAAATATTATACCACAAATTAAATTCATTAGTCAATGGAAATAAAAAAATGCGCAGCCGGAGCCACGCATAAAAAACGCATACTCCAACTGTCGCCAAACAACCTCACATTTCCTAAAAGAGCATGTGAAAATAGAGCATGTATTTTTATTAAAATAAAAAATACACACTGATTTAGGAAACTATTAAGGTTATTTGGCATGATTATTATATCACATTTCAAATACATTAGTCAATAATAAAGAAAAACCTTCTCTTCAAAAAAGAGAAGGTTTTTTCATAATGTGTAATAATAATTATTTAATTACAGTTCCCATTGTGTTCGGCGCCATGCCTGCTGCATTTGCCTCATCTGTATCAATGTGCATTGCAAGGGCATAACTGTCTGAAACACGAACAACAACATCGCCGAAAGTAAGGTTTCTTCCGTTGGCTGTCGGAATTTCAACAGAAACGATTTCGCCGTTTTCAAGTCCCATTTTTTCTGCATCTTCCGTTGTTGCGTGAATATGTCTTTTAGCAGCAATAACGCCTTTTTCAAGTTCAACCTCGCCTGCCGGACCAACAAGTTTGCAGGTGCCCGAACCCTCAAGGTCACCGCTTTCTCTTACAGGAGCCTGAACACCGATTGAACGTGCATCTGTCAAAGAAACTTCAACCTGGGTTTCTTTTCTTACAGGGCCTAAAATTGAAACTGCAGGGAATTCACCTTTTGCGCCGATAACCTTAACTCTTTCTTCGCAGGCAAACTGACCCGGCTGTGAAAGTTCTTTTTTCACGGTGAGTTCATAACCCTTGCCGAAAAGAGTTTCAAGATCTTCCTGAGACACGTGAACGTGACGTGCTGAAATTTCAACTAAAACTTTATTTTCCATTTTAAATAATCTCCTTTTATGTATGAAATGAATTTACCATAATATTTTATACCTTATTGCATTGTTTTTCAACAATAATTTTGATATAATGTTTTTGGTGATAAAAAATGACTTTGGATGAACTTGAAATAAAATGTAAAGACTGCACAAAATGCGCATTATGCGAAGGCAGAACAAACCTTGTTTTCGGTATGGGCAAAAAGGATGCCGATATTATGCTTATCGGCGAAGGCCCCGGCGAGAACGAGGATTTGCAGGGCAAACCGTTTGTCGGCAGATCGGGTCAACTTCTTGACAAATTTCTTGACAGCATTGACCTTTCACGCGATAAAAATGTTTACATAGCCAATATGGTTAAATGCCGCCCGCCGAAAAACCGCGACCCTAAACCCGAAGAACAGGATATGTGCATCAACTGGCTCAGAGAGCAGTTTAAAATTATCCGCCCGAAAATTGTGATATGCGTGGGCAGAATTTCTGCACAGCGGCTTATAGACAAAGATTTCAGAGTAACAAAACAGCATGGTGAATTTATTGATAAAAACGGAACTCTGTTTATGGGAACATTTCACCCCGCTGCCATTCTGCGAAATCCTAACAACAAGGAACTTGCCTTTGCCGACTGGCTTAAAGTCAGAGATAAAATTGAAGAACTTGGCATTGAAATATAATCTGACTGATATCAGGGCGGTTCACTGAACTGCCCTCTTTAACTTTTAATATCTTTACTATTTCTTAACTTTTTTACTTATCCGTTCTTTGAAATCAGATGATTAAATATATACAACGGATAAGGATTGAATTTATACACGGGAGAAAAATATGGAAACAAAAACTGTGCTTGTATGCGATGATGACGATGCCATTCTTGAGTCGCTGCGAATTTATCTTGATAACGAAGGTTACAACGTTCTGACAGCAACAAACGGCATTGAAGCGCTTGGGCAGATTGAAAAAAACGAAATTCACTGCATTGTGCTCGATATTATGATGCCTCAGCTTGACGGACTGAAAACCACGCTGAAAATCAGGGAAAAATATAATTTTCCGATTATACTGCTTTCAGCAAAAAGTGAGGACACGGATAAAATCGGCGGTCTCAGTTTCGGTGCAGACGATTATGTAACAAAACCGTTTAACCCGCTTGAACTTGTGGCAAGGGTCAAATCACAGATACGGCGTTACACGATGCTCGGAAGCCTTGAAATCAAGGCAAGCCAACTTGTAACGGGCGGAATTGTGCTTGATACCGACACAAAAGAGGTTACCGTTGACGGCGAGGCGGTAAAACTTACACCGATTGAATTTAAAATTCTTGCCCACCTGATGAAAAATATGGGCAGAGTTCTTTCATCCTCGCAGATTTACGAGGCGGTTTGGAACGAACCGTCGTTTACAAGTGAAAAAACAGTTACCGTTCATATCCGTAATCTCCGTGAAAAAATTGAAATTAATCCCAAAGATCCGAAATACTTGAAGGTGGTGTACGGTCTTGGATACAAGTGCGAAAAACTTTAAATATTCAAAACTCAAAAAATTAATATGTCTGGCTCTTTGCTTTATTACCATGATGATTTCAACAGGTCTTGCGGTGGTATGTGCAATGGCATATACCTATGACGACGGCAAAATTTCAGAAAATCCTGCTGACTCTTCGGCTTTTCGCAGTGAATTCGTATCTGATATATCTTATGTAAACCAAAACATTCAAAATCAGATAAACAAGGATACCCTTGCAGAAAAACTTGCCGAAAAACGAAACGACATTGTTGATGAGGCATATAAAAAATTTGTTGAAAAAAATGCAATGCTGAAACGGGAGTATAAAAACTCGGAAGAATTCGGCAAAGAAATTTTAGACGGAGACGAAAGTACCACTTTTGTTGACGAATCCATAAATGACTGGTCAGATGAACCGATACAAATCAAAACCGATATCCTTATTGTTGACAACGAAAGTTTCAACAACACATTTGATTTTTCATATACAGATGTTGCCTCGCAATGTGAAAACTACAGCGAAAACAGTGCACTTGAAAATGTAGATGAAGATGAAGTTAAATCCATACTCAACAGTTTGTACGATACATTTGAAAGCGATTCCATCGACCGAAACTACAATAATTACCACTATGCTTATCCGGATGAGCATATCAAATCGTTAAAATACTATGTTGAATATGAAGAATATTCATTTACAAACATTGAAAATTTCAATGAAAACGAAATTGCAAAAAATGATATTTATTATATATATGATGCCGGAAAAGTAAGTTCCGGCGGCATCAGCGAAGACAATGTAAGTCTTATGACCCATTATAGTTTCAGTCAGGATAGTTACCGAAACTATACGGCTTATTTCTATTTTGATTTTTCAGATGATAATTTAAAAGACGGCACATATAAATCAAATATAATTGATAAAATCAGATATTACGACAGATATCAGGAACTTAAAGAATTTCACCCTGTTGCGGTGAAAACGATGAATTATTTTAACGCATATGCCGCTGTTGCGGTAATCTGCCTTATTGCGTCCTGCATATTTGGATTTGCCTATCTTTTTGCGGCAGGAAAAAAAGATGAAAATTCGCCTGCAAAACCGGCAATTACAGATAAAATACCGTTTGAAATTCACCTTGCGGTAAATATTGTACTCGGCGTCGGTGCAGCATACCTAACTATGCACTCCTTTGATTTTATGGGAGTATCAAAATTCTTTATCGGAATGTCATTACTCTTTGCAGCCGCCGCATGGCTGCTTATAATGGAGTTCTGCGCATCGGTTGCAAGATATGCAAAAAGCGAAAAAATCTTTTACAGAAATTTCCTTATTGTAATGATTTTGCGTTTCGTTATAAAAACATGCAGAAAAATCTTTAACTTCTTTATTAAAACAAACAAAAAGATTTTTGGCAGTATAAAGCGTTTTTACGAATATGCACCGAAAAAATTCTCTAAAAAAGTTTTTGCCGCTGCCGCACTTTATATTTTTGCAAATGCTTTTCTGTTTACGTTTACGTCTGTATGCGCCTGCAGCGGGGCAGGAGTTCTTGCTTTCTTATCTGCATTAACAATTATAGGCGGAAACACTGCCGCACTGATTTTTCTTCTCAGATACATCAAACTTCTTGACGAAATTATATCGGCGGCAAGCAATCATCAGGAATACACGGGTGATATGAATGCACTGCCAAAATCACTCAAAACACTTGCAGAAGGCATCAACTACACAAGCGTTGAACTGCAGAATGCAATTAATCAGGCGGTTAAAGACGAACGGCTCAGAACAGAACTGATTACAAACGTTTCGCACGATTTAAAAACGCCGCTGACATCCATCATCAGTTACGTTGACCTGCTTTCAAAATGCAATATTGAAGATGAAACCGCACAGAAATATATTAAAGTAATTGACGAAAAAGGTGCCAAACTGAAACGGCTGATTGAAGATTTAATTGAAGCATCAAAAGTTACATCGGGGAATATTACAATTAACGCATCTCCCCTTAATCTGGCGGAACTCAGCCTTCAGGCAACGGTTGATGTTCAGTCCGATTTTGAAAAGGCAGGACTTGAACTGGTCATAAAAGACTGTCAGAATGCACCGGTCATTTTTGCCGACGGTGCAAAAACATTCAGAATCATTGAAAATCTGCTTTCAAATGCAAGAAAATACAGCGCTGTGCATTCACGTGTTTATATAAATGTATATAAAGAAGGCACTTACGGCGTCTTTGAAGTGAAAAACATATCGGCACAGGCACTTGATATTTCGCCCGACGAACTGACAGAACGATTTGTACGCGGTGATAAATCAAGAAATCAGGAAGGCAACGGTCTCGGTCTTTCCATAGCAAAAGAACTTTGCCGTGCACAAAACGGAAATCTTGAAATCATCATTGACGGTGATTTGTTCAAGGCAAAAGTTAAACTTCCTCTGAATAAATAAAAACCAAGCAGTACGGCTGAATAAGACCGTACTGCTTTTTTCAGATACAATTCAATTTAACATTGATAAGTTTTTAATATTAAGATATAATTCAGGTATAGAAAAATACAAACCTGTAAAAGAGGAGTTGCATAAAACATGATTTTTGACAAAATGGATAACATTTCAGATTATTACGACAAAATGCCGATATTAAAAAAAGTTTATGATTTTGTTTGTGATTTTAACAAAAACAATCTTCCCGACGGAACATATGAAATCGACGGAAAAAGAGTTTTTGCAATGGTGCAATCCTACCGAACCAAACAGCAAACGCCTGAAATGATGTTTGAAGCACACAAAAAATATATTGACCTGCAATATATTCTGAACGGCATTGAAAAAATACGCTGGGCAAAACTTGATAACGTCAAACTGGTTGAAGAACATTACTCATCAGGGGGCGACATTGCCTTTTATGAGGGTGATTCCATGATTGATTTCACTTTAACAAAAAACACATTTTTATTACTGAATCCCGAGGATGCACATCTTCCCGGACTAAGCGAGCAAAAAGATGTAAATGTAAGAAAAATTGTTTTTAAAATTGCAGTTGAATAGCCGAACATCAAAAAGCACATGCTGAGAAACTGTTCTCTTCGTGTGCTTTTTCATTAAATTCATCTTACTTTTTAATCCACTTCGGTTGCATCTGCATCAATTTCCGGCGAAAGTGCAATTTTAGCAATCTTTTTTATCTGGATAAAAGAGATTAAATCCATAACCGCATAAACAATCAGACCAACGCCTAAAATTCTTGTCATCACAACAACACTGCTGAACGGATTAACCATGATTACAAGCCCGAAAACCATTGTAACAACTGCAAGAACAAGCGAAACAATCCAACTTGAAATGTCACTTTTCTTTGAATCAATGGCGCTGAAAAAATCAACAATTCCGCTGAGTAAAATAAACAGACCGAAAATAAAAATGATTACCGACATAATTGCCTGATATTTTACACTGATAATAATTCCGCCGATAATTGAAACTGCACCGAGAACAGCAAGAACGGCTGTTTTATACTTAGTAAAATACGAAAAAAGCGCCGCTATGCCAAGTGCAATAACGGTAATGCCGCAAAGCAGACTTACAAGTTTCAGCGACTCATCGGGTTTTATAAGCAAAACCGCACCGATAAGAAGCGAAACGATGATTGTGATAACAGACAAATTTTTTAATTTAATAAATATTTCTCTCATAATTCATCAACCTATTTAATATATCTTATATCATTTCCGATTAAATTCAGCCTGTTATATTCACCTGCAAGGCGTGAAATAATACGCTGGTCATATTTTTCTTCCAACTCTTTATAAAGAATATTGGTTGAAATAATTGTCGGCAGTTTTGAAGAAATTCTTGAATTTATTATATTGTAAAGACAGGCAACGGTATAAGAACTTTTAAACTCTGTACCCAAATCATCAATTATAAGCAAATCGCAGTTTAAAACGGCTCTTTCATTATATTTAAGATTATCGGTTCTGCCGAAGTTCTCATTCTGAAGTGAACTGAGAATATTCTGAGCGGTGCCGTAAACCACACTGAAACCACGGTTAATTGCCACATTGGCTATTGCAAGAGAAAGGTGAGTTTTACCAAGGCCTGTTCCGCCCATAAACATGATATTCGGTGACGAAGATGTAAAACCGGCAGCATATTTCATACAACTGTTTTTTATTTTCTCTGCCTGATTTCTTGGCGAAATGCCGTTTTCCATAACCGTTTCGGGATAATAGTTGACATCAAAACTGTCAAAGGTGCAGTCTTCAATGGGTGCAATTTTTGAAAGATTTTTTCTTTCAATATCTTTAAGAATTTCATTGTGGCACTTGCATCTTCTGCTTTTTATAAATCCTGTATCCTGACAGGCAGAACAAAAATACTGAACTGCAAGGGCATCTTCATCATATCCGTTTTTTATAAGTGCCTGTTTTCTCTGCTCCTGAAGAGCAAGGCTTTCATTCATAAGTTTCTCAATATCCGCCTGTTTATCACTGCTTGTTAAAAAAACTTTTGAAATATTGAGACCTATATTTGCAAGTTTTCTTTTTATATCTTCAAGTTCGGGTATTTTATCGCTTATTTCGTCAAAACGTTCCTGTGCTTCAATATTTGCTCTTTCTTTTCTGCGTTCAAGTATTTCAAGCGCCTGTGAATAAACTTCCTGTGAATAGGACATAAAACCGCCTCCTTACTTTATATCCGTGTTGAACATGGTTTCTTTATCAATTCTGTCAAGATCATATGTAGGTTTGCCCTGCAGTTTATCGGGATTTTTGTTCTGCTTTTTCTTTTCAAATTCCTCCTGCTGAGCCTGTACCTGCAAAGGTGATGTTATGCCGTTTTTCTTCCACTCTTTAAGTATTTTATTAACATAAGGAAGACTGGGTGCATCGGTATTTTCTTTCATAATATCCGATGCAAGGGTTACCATTGCAATATCAAAATCGGCAAACCATTCTTTAATCATTTCACGCTGTTTTTCGGAAGGGCGTCTGTGGCGTATTCCCGTAATGGCAATTACTTCGTTCCAAAGCCTGTCGCTCTTTGCAATATCTTCAAGTTTCGCCTCGGCATCCGAAAGGTTATCAATACCCTCTTCAGACCAGTTTTTTGCCATAGCATTAACATATGCAATGCCGATGGATTTACCGCGTTCTTTTTCGCTGCGGTAAAATTCCAGAATCATAAGAATAACTTCCGCCTTCAGACCATAATAATTAACCATATTAATAAGCATTTCCTGCTCGGCATGGCTGATTGTTCTGCCCAAAACACGCTGTGCTTCTCCCAGCAAAAAACGGATATTTTCATTTTCTCTTAAAAAGGCAACAACATCTTTAGGCGAAAGTCTCGGCGGTGAAAGCGTCTCTTTAGAAACAGTCTTTTTCTCCTCTTTTGGCTTTTCGGGCTGCGAAATAACAGGCACAACCTCCTGCCCGTCTGCTGATATTATCCCTTCTTCGACCCAGAATTCAAGCAGACTTTCTATATCGGAAACGGTCTGCCCGAGCGCTTTTGCAATTTGCGCAGAAGAAGCCTGTCCGCAGTTTCTCAAAATAAAAAGCAGAGCCTTGAGTTGATATTCGCTTGCCAGTTTCAGATATTTATCAACAAGAATTGTGGGAACATTAAATATGCCGTTGCTCCATATATCTGCAAAGGGTGAAATGCGGTAATCCATATATTTCTCCAAACACATCATCTTTTTCTGTAGACTTTTATTTTATCAAAAATACTTTGATATGTAAACAGATAAAAGTTAACATTTTTTTATAAAAACACTTGACAAACAGCATTATCGTATGTATAATTATTCTTGCATTTGCGGATGTAGCTCACCCGGTAGAGCGCAACCTTGCCAAGGTTGAGGTAGCGAGTTCGAGCCTCGTCATCCGCTCCATTAAGCAGCAACTGTTTTGGTTGCTGCTTTTTTATTTTGCGTTTTTATAATATATAAACTGATATTATTTTATAGTTTTAAGCATATTATTAATTACAGTTGATATATTGTGCAAAATATGGTAAAATAATATACTGTAATATTGTACAGAAAAGAGGTGGACGCTTGAGCAGATATAATTATTTTGATGATGACGATGAAAATTTAAGAAGAGAAAACGTCTTTTCAAAATTCAGCCTGAAAAAAATTGATTTTAAAAAAATCAATATCAATGCACGCAGCAAGATAGATGAAATACTGCACGGCGGCACTTTATCCGATATTGCACAGTTTAAAGAAATGCCTAATCTGCAGAGAGCGGCACTTAAAATTCTTGCATTTGTTTTATTCATAATTGCGGTAATTATTTTTACACTGTGTTTCAGCCACACGATACAAACCCGCAAAGAAAAAAACGACTTATTCTATGCCGATGCCGGAAAAGTTTGTACAGATTATATAACCGACTACGGCACTATAAAATCCGAACCTCTCGATAAAGAAATCTACGGCGAAAACAAAGCAAAACTGACAGGTCTTTGTTATGCCCGTCAGATGGATTTCAATAACGACGGTGACGATGAACTTATGCTTTGCTACAACAATAAAAATGTATATTACCTCGAAGTATGGGGATATTCAGGCAAGGAATTTGTAAAACTTTACAGCGAAGAAGCAAACCACACCGATGATATAACCGACGGTTATTGGGTAGGTTTTTATTATAAATCAAATAAATACTATATTTGTAAATCCTCTGCCGAAACGCCGAATACTGTTGAACTTTTTGCCCTTAAGGGCGACAAATTCAAAAAAGATTCAGAATGCGATTACGACTATAAAAACGATATTTATTCCGTAAAAGGCAAAATAAATGCACAGGATTTTGAAACAATAAAACTTTCTGTTATAAAAGATACAAAAGCAGAAGTTCTGATAGACACAGTTACTGCAAATATTGACAGTTTTTCAACCGTATCGGTTGCTGCTCTTGAAAGTGCAAAATCTCCCGAGCAGTTAAAAGCCGAAGCATATTATGAAATTATTGAAAGAAGAAACGAACAGTACGGAAAAGCAAAAACAGTTACAAAAGAAGGAAAATCGTATATTGACGGCGTTGCCCTTGTTTCTCTGATTGATTTTAATAACGACGGAAACGACGAACTGCTGGTTGCTTACCGAAAACATATTAAACACAGTGCAACAAACGCTTATAACGGCAATTTCATTATTATTGAAGAACCTACTTACTGTATGGAAGTTTATAACTGGAACGGCACTGTTGCAAAAAAAATATTCAGCAAGGATTCCGTTTCATCTTTCCTCGGCGATGAAGATACAAACTACATTATGCTGAAAAAATCAGATAATGAAACCGAAATCTGCACAAACACATATTCATTTGCAACAAAATACACCTATTCGGCAACATCAAAAATCTTTGCTCTTGAAGATGAAACTTTTGAAACAGTCTATAACGCAAGAATGGAAGATGATTATGGTTACCGCGAATATTACCTTGACGGAAAATATGTTTACAAATCCGACTTTAACAGCAAGGGTTATGAAGTTCCGCTGTTTCTTGATGATGAGGGCAGTTATGACAGCAATGAATATTCCGTAATATATTTATCAGGTGACAAGGGTGCAGAATTTGACAATGTTATAAAAAACACGGTTGAAACAATTCAGAAACTCAATAAAAACTATGACCCTAACTGATAAACAGGGTTTTAAAGAGCAATATTCAGTAAATAAAGCATATTTGTTCTTGACATTTTAAAATAATATGTTATTATTTATACAGTAAGTTTATAATCTCAGGTTGAGAGTGGGTCAGACGGCCCGCTCTCTTATTATTATTGATACAATTTTTCTGAGTATATAAGGAGGATTTTTATGGCCGCAAAAGGAAATACAGTATCAAGAATTTCCGAAATCGTTAAGCCGTTTGCAGAAAAACTCGGTCTTGAAATCTGGGATATCAAGTTTGTCAAAGAAGGCACAGACTGGTATCTGAGAATTTTCATAGACAAAGACGGCGGTGTTTCAATAGATGACTGCGTTGACCTTACACATGCAATCACAAAACCGCTTGATGAGGCAGACCCGATTCATCAGAGTTATACGCTGGAGGTAAGTTCACCCGGTATTGAAAGAGAACTTGTCAGCGATGAACATTTCATGAAGTATATCGGCAGCGATGTAATGGTCAGATTCATACGCCCTGTTGATAAGGTAAGAGATTTCAAGGGAAAACTTCTCTCATATGACAAGGGCGAAATTTCCATAGAACTTCCCGATAAAAAAGAAATGACATTTAGTTTTAAAGAAACTTCTTATGTAAAACTTGATGATTTTGATATAAACGATTTTCAAAATGATTTTGCAGATTAATACAAAACGAAAGGATGATAGGAAAAATGAGCAAAGAATTTTTTGAAGCAGTAAAAATGTTGGAGGCTGAAAAAGGTATACCTGCCGAGTATATCTATGAAAAAATTTCTGCGGCCATTATTGTTGCACTCAAACGTGACTATAACGGAAAAGATATTGTTCACTGCGATATTGACGAAGAAAAACAGAAAATTAAAGTTTATGTAACAAAAAATATTGTTGAAGAAATTGAGGATCCCGATACAGACCTTACAGTTGAAGAGGCACAGGAAATCCGCAAATCAGCAAAAGCAGGCAAAACCATTGACATTCCGATTAAAACAAAAGATCTCGGCAGAATTGTTGCCCAGAAAGCAAAACACGTTATCCGCCAGGGTCTTCGTGAGGCAGAAAGAGGTCAGATGTTTGAAGAGTTCAAATCAAAAAATCAGGAACTCATCACTGCAAAAATTGAAAGAATTGACCCACTCACAGGAAATGCAACCCTTGAAATCGGCAAAAACCAGACAATTCTTCCAAAATCCGAACAGGTTCCGGGTGAAGAACTCGTTGAGGGTGCAAACATTAAAGTATTTATTGTTGATGTTAAAGAAACCGGCAAAGGCCCTAAGGTTATGATTTCAAGAACACATCCGGGTCTTGTGCGCCGTTTGTTTGAACAGGAAGTTCCTGAAATTTATGACGGAACAATCGAAATTAAATCTGTTTCAAGAGAAGCAGGTTCAAGAACAAAAATCGCCGTGTTCTCAAAAGACAGTGACGTTGACCCGGTCGGCGCTTGCATCGGTCCGAGAGGACAGAGAGTTTCAAACATTGTTGAAGTTCTCGGCGGTGAAAAAATAGATATAGTAAAATACAGTGAAAATCCTGCAGAATTTGTTTCTGCTTCACTTGCTCCGTCAGAAGTTTGTTCTGTTGAGGTTATTGACGAAGAAGCAAAAACCTGCAAGGCTACTGTTCCCGATGACCAACTTTCACTTGCTATCGGCAACAAAGGACAGAACGTTCGCCTTGCTGTTAAACTTACCGGATGGAATATTGATATCAAACCGGAATCAGGATTTTTTGAGGGTACAGAACAGTAAAAGCAATTAATCGTTTAAACAGAATGTCATAGTAAGTTTGGGAGTGATAGAATGAAAGCAAAAAAAGTGCCTTTAAGAAAATGCACCGGCTGCGGCGAAATGTTTGACAAGCGCACATTGGTTCGCGTTGTCAAAAGCCCTGAGGGAGAAGTATCGCTTGACCTGACAGGAAAAAAATCAGGCAGAGGTGCTTATGTCTGCAAAAATTCCGAGTGTTTAAAAAAGGCAATAAAAAGAAAAGCGTTTGAACGTGCTTTCTCTATTAAGATTAGCGACGATGTATATAACGCTATGGAAGAAGAAATAAAAAATGCTTAAAGAAAAAGTTCTGTCAATGCTTGGTCTTGCAAGAAGGGCAGGCAAACTTTCAATGGGTCACGATATGGCTGAACAGGCAGTAAAAAAAGGAAAAGCAAAAGTAATTTTATTCTGCAGTGACGTTTCACCCAGACTTATTGATGAATTTCAGAAAAAAGAAGAAATAAAAAACAAAAAAATTCCTGTTATAAAAACCAATATTACGATGAACGAAATTCATTATTCAGTTGGATACAAAGCAGGAGTAATAACTGTTGACGACGAAAACTTTTCAAAAAGGATTGTCACATTATCAGAACAGGAGGAAATTTGATGGTTATAAAAGTTAAAGTTTCTGATGTTGCAAAAGATTTCGGAAAAACGAATAAAGACATTATCTCTATTCTCAGTGAATATTGCACCGGTCCTGCAAAAAAAGCAAATACCGTTCTTGAAGAAGATGAACTGAATATTGTATTTGAAAAACTTACTCAGGACAGCAGTGTCAAAAATTTTGATTCATATTTTCAGGCATCAGGCAAAGGTGATGCTTCAAAAAATCAAAAAAAAGAGCCGAACAAAAAATCTGACAACAAAAAGCATCAGAATCAGGCAGATATTCTGCAGATGGCAAAACAGGCTGCAAAACGTGATGAAGAAAAAGCAAAGAAAAAGGCAGGCAAAACACCTCAGGCAAGAACAAAAGGTGAAGCACGCCATATTGACACCCGCGTTAACAATGTTGACCTTGAAAAATATAACCAGAAATATGAGGATATTGCACCTGCATCTCAGATAAACGATTATCAGAAGAAGCAGAAACTCAATCAGAAATCAAAGCAGTACAGAAAGAAAAGACCTCAGGGCATGCATGCACGTTCTAAAAAAGAAACAGAGGCACAGCGCCTTGCACGTATTGCAGAACAGAGAAAGAAACAGCAGATTGTTATTGAAGTTCCTGACGAAATCACCGTTGGTGAACTTGCAAATCTTCTTCGTATGACCGCAACTGAAGTTATTAAAAAACTTATGGTTCTCGGCGTAATGGCAACGGTAAATGAAGTTATTGACTACGATACTGCTGAAATTGTTGCAACCGAACTTGGTGCAAAAGTTAAGCACAAAGTTGTTGTTACGATTGAAGAACAGATTATTGAAGAAGAAATTGAAGACGATGAAAACGCCGTTACAAGACCCCCCGTTATCTGCGTAATGGGTCACGTTGACCATGGTAAAACATCAATTCTTGATGCTATCAGAAATACCGATGTAACTGCCACTGAGGCAGGAGGTATCACACAGGCTATCGGTGCTTATCAGGTTGAAGTTAACGGACAGAAAATCACCTTCCTTGACACACCGGGCCACGCCGCTTTCACCGCAATGAGAGCAAGAGGCGCCATGGCAACCGATATTGCCGTGCTTGTTGTTGCAGCCGATGACGGTATTATGCCGCAGACGATTGAAGCAATCAACCACGCAAAAGCAGCGGGTGTTGAAATTATTGTTGCAATCAACAAAATGGATAAGGAAGGAGCAAACCCCGACAGAATTCTTCAGCAACTTACAGAGCACGAACTTGTACCTGAAGAATGGGGCGGCGATGTTATCTGCGTTCCCGTTTCTGCAAAAACAAAAATGGGCATAGACAAACTTCTTGAAACCATTCTTCTTGTTTCTGAGGTTTCAGAACTCAAGGCTAACCCTGACCGTACTGCAAAGGGTGTTGTTATTGAGGCTAAACTTGACAAGGGCAGAGGTCCTGTTGCAACACTTCTTGTTCAGAACGGCACACTTAATGCCGGCGACATTATCGTTGCAGGCACATCTGTGGGTAAAGTAAGAGCCATGACCGATTATCACGGAAATTCAATCCGCTCTGCAGGTCCGTCTGTTCCCGTTGAAATTATGGGTCTTGACACTGCACCTATGAGCGGCGATGAATTCAACGCTGTATCTGATGAAAAACTTGCAAGAACCCTTGTTGAACAGAGAAAAACCCAGGCTAAAGAAGAAGAATTCAAACTCTTCCAGAAAGTTACGCTTGACACCCTTTTCGATACACTTCAGGAAGGCGAAATGAAAGAACTCAATATCATTATCAAAGCAGATGTTCAGGGTTCGGTTGAGGCTGTTAAACAATCGCTTCTTAAAATAGAAAATGATGAAGTTAATGTAAAAATCGTTCATGGTGCAGTCGGAACCGTCAGCGAAAGCGACGTAATGCTTGCATCCGCATCAAATGCAATAATCGTTGCATTCAATATCGGCGTTGACCAGATTGCTGCCGACAATGCACAGCGTGACGGAATTGAAGTTAAACAGTACGATATTATTTATGATGCTATTGAAGATATTGAAAGAGCAATGCGCGGAATGAGGGCACCAAAATACCGTGATGTTGAAACAGGTGAAGTTGAAGTAAGAGAAGTTTACAAAATTTCTTCTGCAGGAACGATTGCCGGTTCTCTCGTAACTTCAGGAACAATCAAACGTGACGGTAAGGTAAGAGTAATGCGAAAGGGCAAGCAAATTGCCGATGTTAAACTTGCAAACCTCAAGCGTTTCAAAGATGAAGTTAAAGAAGTTTCATCAGGTTATGAATGCGGTATCAGTCTTCAGGGCTGGGATGACATTCAGGCAGGCGATATTCTTCAGGCTTATATTGTTGAGGAATACAGAGATTAATGCAAATAAAAAACAGGAACTGATAATTTATGGCTGGATTTCATATTGACAGAATTTCGGAAGATATAAAAAGAGAAATAATCTCAATTATGCGAGAACTTAAAGACCCACGCATAAACAGTATGCTGACCGTTGTTAAGGTTGAGGTAAGCGGCGATTTGAGTTATGCAAAAGTATATATCAGTGCTATTGAGGGAATGGAGGCTGCAAAAACCTCTGTTAAAGGACTTGAAAGTGCCGGAGGTTATATAAGAAAACAACTTGGCGCAAGACTCCACCTCAGAAAAAGCCCCGAATTAAAATTTATTGCAGATGATTCTATTGAAAAGGGTATGAACCTTTTTGAGAAAATTAAGGATATAAGTAATGAAAATTGATGTTAAACAGTGTGCCGCAATTCTTTCGGAAAAGGATAATATCCTGATATTAACGCATGCTCACCCGGATGGTGACACATTGGGATGTGGCTTTGCACTTTGCCGCGCACTTATGAAAATGGGAAAAATCTGCGCTGTTATCAACGCAGATAAAATTCCCGAAAAATACAGTTATCTTTATGAAGATATAGCACCTATAAGATTCAAACAGGATTTTGTTGTTGCGGTTGATGTTGCAACACCGAATCTTCTCGGTGAACTTGACGGCAAATATCATATTGATCTTTGTATTGATCACCATTCAAGCAACACCGAATATGCCGATAACTGGCTGTTGGAGGATGTTCCCGCCGCCTGCCAGTTAATGTTTGAAATCATTAAGGAACTCGGCGTAGATATTGATAAAAAAATTGCACAGTGCCTTTACACAGGACTCACAACAGACACAGGCTGTTTCAGATATGACTCAACAACTGCCGCTACATACCGTGCCGCTGCCGAACTTATCGAACTCGGTGCGGATAACGGCAGAATAAACCGTATTATGTTTGAAACAAAAAGCAAAACATATGCCCGTCTTGAAAGACTTGCACTTGAATCCATGCGTTTTTATGAAAACGAAAGGGTTGCCATTATCACGGTAACACAGGATATGTATAAACTCACCGGTTCAAACGAACAGGAAACAGAGGCTCTTGCGCCTCTGACAAGGCAGATAGAGGGCGTTGAAGTCGGCATTACAATAAGAGAAAAAAGTGACGCAACATGCAAAGCATCCATCCGCACTTTTGAAACAGTAAATGCCGCAAAACTTGCAAAAGAGTTTGGCGGGGGCGGCCACGCACAGGCAGCGGCCTGCAGATTTGACTGTGATGTTAAAGAAGCCAGACGGCGTCTTGTTGAAAAATGCACAGAAATTTTAAACGCTGCAAAAGAGGATTAAATGACCGGAATAATATGCATTAATAAAGAAAAAGACATAACTTCTTTCGGCGTTGTGTCAAAAGTGCGTGCAATTACAAGAGAAAAAAAAGCAGGCCACACAGGAACACTTGACCCTATGGCATGCGGCGTTCTGCCGGTTATGGTGGGTCAGGCAACAAAGTTTTTGGATTATCTGCCCGACAGCGACAAAGGCTACCGTGCCTCATTTATTCTCGGCAGAACAACAGATACACTTGATATTACAGGAAAAGTAACAGGCGAATTTGATGTAAAATCCACCGCTGAAGATGTTGAAAAAGTTCTCGGCAGTTTCAGAGGGATAATCTCTCAGATTCCGCCTATGTATTCGGCTGTATCAGTCGGCGGCAAAAGGCTCTATGACCTTGCACGTCAGGGTGTTGAAATTGAACGTCAGGCAAGGCGTGTTGAAATAAAAAAACTTGAACTTGTCTGCTTTGAAAATAACGAATACACCATTGATGTAATCTGCACAAAAGGCACTTATATAAGAACACTGATTGATGATATAGGAAAAAAACTCGGCTGCGGTGCAGTAATGACTTCACTGACCAGAACTCTTGCAATGGGATTTACGCTTGAAAACTGCGTAAATATTGCCGATTTGCAGCAGAGAAAAGACAGCGGCAGCGGGTTTGACGACATTATTTTTGATATTGAAACACTTCTTGACTGTTACGAAAAAGTGACTGTTTCACCGGCACAGGCAAAGCGTTTTTCAAACGGCGGCGCCCTTTTTCTTGACAGAATAAAAAAAGATCTTTCAGACGGACTTTACCGTGTTTATTCCCCTGATAATGTATTTCTCGGTCTGGGTGAATGCAGCACTCAAAAAAATGAACTGTCTGTAAAAAAACTCTTGGTTAATAATCAGTTATGAATAATTTGAACGATAAAAAAAGAAAAGCCGTGGCGCTTGGTGACTTTGACGGAATGCACCTTGCACACCAAACGGTAATAACGGGCGCAGAGGATGTTGTAATTTACTGCGTAAATAACAGATTTTCGCTTTTGCAGAAAAGCATTTTTGAAAAGCGTTTTCCCAATACCGTTTTCAGCAACTTTGATGAAATAAAAAATATGAGCGGCGAAGAATTTATTGAAAAGGTTCTTCTTAAAAAATTTTCTGCAGAAATGATTTTATGCGGATTCAATTTTCGTTTTGGAAAGAATGCGGGCTGGAGCGCCCTTGATATGCGAAAATATCTTGAAAACAAAGATGTCTGGGTAAGAATTCTTGAGCATCTTGACTTCAATGGCGAACCTATTTCTTCAACAAGAATCAGAACTGCACTTTCAAACGGCGAAATAGAACAGGCAAACAAAATGCTGGGGTATAATTTTACCTTTGAGTCAACTGTAATTGAGGGCGACAAAAGAGGCGGAAAAATCATTGGTTTTCCAACAATAAATCAGCATCTGCCCGACAAACTTACCATTCCAAAATTCGGCGTATACGAAAGCCGCTGTTTTATCGGTGATAAAGAATATAAGGCATTTACAAATATAGGAATACGCCCTACATGGCAGGTGGATAAACCGCTGAGCGAAACTCATATTTTTGATTTTAACGGCAATCTTTACGGTAAAACGATCAGAATTGAACTTATCCGTTACCTGAGGGAGGAGAAAAAATTTTCTTCGGTTGAAGAACTGAAAAAACAACTTAATTATGATAAAAGCAGTATTATTTGACTTTGACGAAACTTTGCAGGACAGAACTGCGGCGTTTGAAAAATATATGGATACTTTTATCGCCGATTTCTGCCCCGATATAAGTAACGACGAAATTGAAAAAAGAAAAGAAGAGATGCGTGTTACCGGCAACGGCGGATATGTAAACCGCGAAGAGTGGTACGCAAACCTCATTAAAAACTGGAAATGGAAAAATGCACCGTCAAGCACCGTGCTTGCAGAACATTATGATACAAAATTCGGCGATCATAATGTTATTTTTCCGAATTCCGAAAAACTTTTAAAAGAACTTCGCAGCAGAGGTTATATCACAGGTGTTATCACAAACGGTCCGTCCATACTTCAGAATCACAAAATGGATACAAGCGGACTTCGCCCGTATTGTGACATTGTTGTTGTCAGCGGAGATGTCGGTGTTCATAAACCTGACCCGGCACTGTTTGCTTACACGGCAGAAAAACTCGGACTGCTGCCCGAAGAATGCATTTATGTGGGTGATCATCCGATAAATGATATTCAGGGGGCAACTCAGGCAGGAATGAAAGCCATACGTATGAATTACGGCTGGTTCAGAGACTGCGATCTCAGAGATGATATTCCTGTAATTGATAATATTATTGATGTTTTAAATTTCGTATAAACAATTAAAAGAGAGGGAAAAATATGGCTATTTGTAAAAAATGCAACCAAGAAGTAAATAACGATGCAGTATTCTGCCCCAACTGCGGCACACCGATTGAACAGGAAACACCCGTAAACCCATATACTCCGCCGCAGCAGGTATATGAAAATCCGCAGCCAAACTATTATCAGCAGCCACAGCAAGGATATATGCCTGCACAGCAGCCGCAGCCTGATATAAATGCAAATGCCAAAAAAGGTGCAAAAAAAGGCGCTGTTATCGGAATTATTTTTGCTGTTATTGCCGTAATTATCGTTGCTGTAATTATGGGCGTAAAATCGTATGGCGATAAAGAGCCGTCGGCAGTTCCTGACAGTTCTGTAAGTTCTTCTCAGGAAGAAACCACAAAAAAAGAAAAAATTCAGTTTTCACCCGGTATTAAAGAAGAAAATTCTTATACAAATAAATTTGCAAATCTTAAATTTACATTTGATGAAGACTGGTCATTTGAAACAGATGGTTATGCAGGTGACGGCGCAGTAATTGATGAGGAAACAGGATTATATGTTATTGACACAGTGGCTGAAAAAACATATTATGACGCTGCTGTTTCAAACGCGGTAACCGGCTCTTCGGTGCAGTTCTTGATTGTTGAGGAAAAAACCGCATTGTCATCCAGCCTCTCTTCAAAAAAATACCTTGAAGTTGCCCTCAGTTCTTTCGACGGAGAAGAAGACACCACCATCAGCGATGTGACACAGGTTACTGTCGGCACCGACACATATGACAGACAGGATGTTTCATACCTTTACGACGGAATTGAAATAAACCAGGCAATGCTTTGCAAAAAAGTTGATAACTATTTTGTATGCATTTGCATAACGATTGCACCGTCAGTTGAAACGGTTGACCTTGACGGATATATCAATATGCTTGAAAACGTACAATAAACAGATGAAAAGAGAAAGTTCTGTCGTAAAGCAGAACTTTCTCTTATTTATTATATATTAAATAATTCTTGACACTTGTATACTTTTCTGTTATAATAACCGAGCCTTGAAATTTCAGGGTAATCCTTGTCTATGCCAAAGAGCATAGGCCAAAAGACCAGAAGGAGGTGCTAAGGAATGGCATTAAGAAATTACGAAATCGTAATGGTTTTCTCTCTTGCAAACGGAGAGGATGCAGTAGAGGCTCTTAAAGTAAAATTTACAGACCTCATCAGCAAAAATGGCACTCTTGGCGAAGTTGAAACTTGGGGAAAGCGCAGACTTGCTTATCCAATCAACTACGAAAACGAGGGCTATTACATGGTTATCAATTTCTCTTGCGAAGAAGATTTCCCTGCAGAACTTGACCGTGTAATCAACATTACAGACGGCGTTCTCCGTTCTTTAATCGTTGCTAAAGGCGAATAAGCGGAGGTATTGTAATGATTAATACTGTTGTATTGATGGGCAGATTAACATATGAGCCTGAACTCAGAACAACATCTAACGGTCTTTCCGTTATCAGTTTTCAGATTGCCTGTGACAGAAGTTATCAAAGAGCAGGTGAAGAAAGAAAGGCTGATTTTATTGATGTTACTGCGTGGCGTCAGACTGCCGAATTCATTTCACGCTATTTCCACAAAGGTTCTATGATTGCGGTTGAAGGTTCTATCCAGACCGATAATTTCACAGACAAAGACGGAAATAAAAGAAAATCTGTAACTGTTGTTGCAAATAATGTATCATTCTGCGGTTCAAAAGCAGAAAGCGGTACAGTAAATCCTGCATTCTCACAGCCTGCACCAAGTTATGCAAGCGCTGATAATTCGGATTTTGAAGAAATCGTTGATGATGACGACGATTTACCATTTTAAAGGAGGAAACTTACTATGGCATACAACAAAGCCGGCGGACCTCGCAAAGGCCGCAGAAAGGTTTGTGTTTTCTGTGTAGAAAAGGTTGAAGAAATCGACTACAAGGATGTTACAAGACTCAAGAGATTTACTTCTGAAAGAGCAAAAATTCTTCCTCGTCGTGTAACAGGTACCTGTGCAAAGCACCAGAGAGAACTTACAACTGCTATCAAGAGAGCAAGACACGTTGCACTTCTCCCTTATTCAGCAGACTAATAATTAAAACATCAAAGGCTGTCTCAAAAGACAGCCTTTTTTTATTTTGCGGTTTATTTAATTTTTATAGGCAAACTGTGCATAACCATCGCTGTCAAAAGCAACAGTTACAACTTTTTTTGCTTTTTTTCCGTCTTTAAACGTAACGATAATTGTTATTTCATCACCCGGAAGTTCGCTTTTATCCATATCGGGATTATTCAGAAGCACAGATATTGCTTGGTCTGGACTGTAAACAGGACTGCTCAGTGCAATAAAGTCTTCATCCGGATAATATTTTTTAAATGTTTCTTCCGACACATCATACCTTTTAAGCGTAAGTTCACCTTTAAAATCATAGTTGGTGCCGCTTCCGTCATAATAACTATCGTTTTTTTCAATACTGATAAGGAAAAAAGCATAGCCGTCATGATCTTCATAACCCACAATTTCCGAACACTTATTAAATTCAACAAAATAATCTTCGGGGTCATCCGATTTCCCTTTAAAATACTCTGAAACATCATGCGTTTTTATATATTCTTTAAAAGCCGCTCTGTCAACATTAAGTGCCGACCTGTGTTCATTTATCCAACTGTTCACTGTTTTTGCATCTTCGTCAGATACATCAATAACCGCAGAATAGTACTCGTCATTTTCAAGATCACATATCATTTTCATAAAATCGGTATAATAAAAACTGCCGTTTTCACTGCTGTACTGCACATAGTCAATATCATAACCATCCACATAAAAACCTGTGTCCATTTCGCTTGAAACAACCTCGCCGTCTCTTTTTTCATTTGTAAGACGCATAGAATTTGGCAGACTTATGGCATTTTCTTCTATTTCTTTACTGATAACGATATCATCCGAAGCCTCAACTGCCAGCACAGAGAACGGCCGATCAACATATTCAGGTTGCTTATTATTCACCGCTGTAAAAACAACCGCTGCCAACACAAGAGCCGTAACACCGCCGATAACAGGTTTTAGGGGGAAATGTTTTTTCTTCTTTTTATCTTTTATATTTGCAAGTATTCTGGTTTGCATATACATATCAGGAGATACATCATCAAAGGCTTTTTTAAATTCTGTATTATTCATACTTATATTCCTCCAATTCCGATTTCAATAATTCACGTCCTCTTTTCAGACGCATTTTAACAGCCGACTTGCTTATCTTAAGTATTTTTGAAATTTCATCTGTTGTTAAATCCTCGTAATAATAAAGAAAAATAGCCGTTTTATAATTGGGCGGAAGCGCCTTTATTTTCATACTGATGTCAAGTGCCGCAGTAATATCCGCTTCATTATCGGATACAATTTCATTATTCAGTTCACAGTTATTCTTGCGTGCTGAGGATTTAAGTACATTTTTACAGTGATTCTGCACAACACGGATAAGCCATGCTTTTTCATGCTCATCATCTTTAAATTTTGGAGCATTGTAAAGCAGTTTCATAAACACATTTTGCAAAACATCCTCCGCATCATGGGTGCTGCCTAATTGAATAAAAGCAATTCTGAAAAGCAGTTTTGCATATTTTTCATACTTTTCTCTGAAGATATCTTCAATATTTTTCATTTTTATTTCCCCCTTTCACCCATAACACAACTGTGAAACCAAAACGGTCACAAAAAATTTTAAGCCTTCGGCAATCTACTGATATTCAGAACTGCCAAAGGCTTATAATATTATTTCTTATAATTTTAAATCAATCATTGCCGCCGCAGCCGTGTTTGTTCTCACCGCAGTGGTGTTCGCCCTCGTGATGATGATCACACTTTACGGCAGGATTGAACTGAAGTTTACCGGCAAGAAAAGCAATAACCGCACTGTCGGCACTGCCTGTTACGCCGCCGTAAAGTTTTATGCCTGCATCTTCAAGAGCATTTTTTGCCCCCGCACCGATACCGCCGCAGATAAGCACATCCACATGATTCTGCAAAAGAAAAGATGAAAGGGCACCATGGCCTTCGCCGTTTGTTTTTACCAATGAAAAATTTGTTATATCTCCGTTTTCAGTATCGTAAAACTTAAATGTTTCGGTATGACCGAAATGCTGATAAATATTTCCGTTTTCAAATGTTACTGCAATTCTCATTATTAAACTTCCTTTGATTATATTTCACTTTTAAATATCAAGTTTTATAACTTCCTGACCTTCAAGAACATCCATATACGGTTTGATATCCGTGCCGTAAACCATACCGTCGGGAAAAAGTTCAAGAAGCGGTTCAAGAATAAAACGCCTTTCCTGATATCTTGGGTGCGGAACAAGAAGATTTCTGCTTTCAATTTCCTGGTCTTCGGCAAAAATGATATCAAGGTCAATTATACGCGGACCGAAACGCACCGTTCTCAGTCTGCCGAAACCCGACTCAATGCCAAGACAGGCACCAAGCATTTCATTAGGCTCAAAAATCGAATCAACAACAAGCAGAATATTATAAAAATTCTGCTGTCTTGCATAGCCGACAGGTTCTGTTTCATAAAGAGATGACTGCCTTATGACATCTGTATACGGCAAAAGATTTATTGCCTCTATACTTCTTTCAATGTTCTCTTTTCTGTCGCCCATATTGGTGCCGACGCTTATAATATATTCCATATCTGCTTATTATCTTTCCCTTGAAATTGAAACGCCTACCCAGCCGAAATCGGCTTTCATCGGAGCCTCAGGTTTTTTCAATGTGATATCGACCCTGAAAACATCAGGATATTCAGCCAGAATTGCATCTGCCGTAATCTGAGAAGCCTTTTCAAGCAAATCATACTTTTCGGCGCAAAAAACACGTCTAACGGTTTTTACAACCTTTGCATAACTGACTGTATCATCAACATTGTCGGAATAGCACGCCTTCGTTATATTCACATATAAATCTATATCAAAATAAAAATTCTGACCATCGCGCTTTTCCTCTTCATTCACTCCGTGATAAGCAAAAAGTTTTAAATCTCTGATTAATATTTTATCCATTATTTATTCCTTACAACAACGGCAGTGCCTGACGCCGAAACCATAAGCATATTGCCCTGACCAAGAACTTCATAATCAATATCAACGCCTACAACAGCGTTTGCGCCCATCTGCTGTGCACGCATTTCCATTTCTGCAAGAGCATCCATTCTTGATTTGATAAGTTCCTCTTCATAGCCTGCAGAACGTCCGCCCACAATGTTTCTGAACGAGGCCCCGAAATCTTTGATAAAGTTTATGCCGTTGATTACCTCGCCTGTTACAATGCCTTTATATTCAACAATTTCTCCGTTTTCAAGTGTTGGTGTTGTTACACAAATCATAATCTCACAAATCCTTTCAAATTTTGCGCCATTAAGACGCCTTGTTTCTCATTTTTTATATTATGAAGGCGAATTATATCAACTCCGCCTAAAACAGCCGCCGTATCGGCGGCAATGTTTCCGTAAATACGCTCTTTTGGATTTTCCTGACTGCTGCCCCTGCCGATTACTCTTTTCCGCGAAGTTGCAAGCAGAAGGGGATAACCATCAATTTTATATTCTTTCACATTTGCAAGAAGAGCCATATTTTCATTATAATCTTTTCCGAATCCGATACCCATATCAAAACAAATCTGGTTTTGATTTATACCAAGATTTTTACAAATTTTTGCTGATTTCTCAAAAAATCTCTTAATTTCGGCAGGTGTTCCCGCACCATTATGCATTATAATCCAGCCGCAGCCCGTTTTACAGACGATTTGAGCCATATCGGGTGAAACAACACCGCTTACGTCATTAATGATGTCTGCGCCCATTTCAAGGGCTTTTTCGGCAACATAAGGATAATAGGTATCTACCGAAACAGGAAGAGAAATTTCATCTTTTAGCGCCTTTAAAACAGGTTCTAATCTGTTCCACTCCTCTTCGGCTGATACAGGAGTATGCCCCGGTCTTGTTGACTGGGCTCCGATGTCTATTATATCGGCACCGTCTTTTTCCATCTGAACGGCACATCTTACGGCATCTTCAGGGGCAAAATAATCTCCTCCGTCTGAAAAAGAATCAGGCGTAACATTTACAATTCCCATTAAAAGAACTTTTTTGCCGTATTCTATTGTCTTATCTTTACATTTCCATATCATCGGCATAATCTCTTATTTATCAAGCAAAGCAAGAACCTCTGCCCTACTTCTGGCATCTGTTCTGAGTATTCCTCTTAATGCAGAAGTCTGTGTTTTTGAACCTGAGGCTTTTGCACCCCTGATACTCATACACATATGCTCTGCCTCAATAATTACGGCAACACCTTTTGGAGACATATTGTCATTGATAAAATCGGCAATATCGTGTGTAAGCCTTTCCTGAACCTGGGGTTTTTTTGCAAAATTATCAACAATTCTTGCAAGTTTTGACAAACCGATAATTTTATTATCGCTCGGAATATATGCAATATGTGCCTTGCCCACAAAAGGAAGAAGATGATGCTCACACATTGAAGCAAAAGGAATATCGCGCACAATTACCATTTCATCATTTGATTTTTCATCAAAAAACTTAAGGTGCTGCTTAGGGTCTTCATTCAGCCCTGCAAATATCTCTTCATACATATTTGCAACACGCTTAGGTGTTTCAACAAGACCCGGTCTGTCAGGGTCTTCACCCACAGCAATAAGAATTTCTCTCACCGCATTCATAATTCTCTCTTTATCCATATTTTTTACCTTAATCTACTTAACAAAGTAGCCCTTTATTTTTTGTAAACTTTCACTGCTGAGTGAATCTGCATCATACTCTGCAGCGGCACTGTAAACCTTTACGCCTGATCGCTCATCACTCAAAACGGTAATTCCGTCACCTGCAACGGAAAAATCACGTATTGTTATATTTGTTTCTGACAGTTCCATGAAAAGGCTGAATAATTCATCTGATTTTTTCAGATTTTCAGGATTTATCTGCTGGGATAAACAGACAAGCATAAGTTCATTGGCAGCCTCAGTATTGTTTTCCTCTTCAAGATAATATCTTGTAAGATTTATGATCTGACTGCCATCCAGTTTCTGCTCTCCCGCCTTAAATCTTGCAGAATAAGGCACCGGCGATTCATTATCTCTGAACTTAATTTCCGAAAGAACAGGATAATTTACTCTGCCCATTTCGTTGAAAAATTCATTATATTTTGCTTTTTCAAGATGAATATAGTAATCAAATTTAATATCCAGCAGACTTTCAACAGCATTCTGAACATTTTGCACTCCGCCGTCTTTAAATATGTCTGAAAGCGGTTTTCCGTCGCAGACAGTCTGCGCTTTAAGATTTGACACCTTATACGAAACACTGTCAAGATCAACCTGTACAAGAGAAACAAACAGCAGATTTTCATCTTCGCTTACAACGGAAATAAAATTGCTTTTTCCGCTTACTGACGGCAGTTGCTGTTCATCATTAAACGCATGTGTTGTTTCGATGTTATCGGGTTTAAAAAACTCTTTGGCACTGAAATCATTTTTTACGCCGACAAAAACAACAAAAATAAAAGTGAACACCACAATTAAGGCAAGCGCTGCAATAAGAAATCTTTGTTCGGCAGATTTTTCTTTGTTGTTTTTAGAAAAATAAATATCGCCGCGGTTTTTGAATATTCTCATACTGCACCTCCTTGCAAATCATTATACAATACGTTATTTTTTTTTACAAGATATATATTATTAATATTAAAAAAACAGAACCGATTTGAACACCATTCATTTCGGCTCTGTTTCTTTTATTCAAATTCAATAATAATACTTATAACGGTATTTTCAAATTCTGCTGTTATTTTTCCGCCCATCTGCTCAGTAAGCATTTTAGCAATGGAAAGACCGAGTCCTGTTGATTTATTATCCGCTGTATCAACTGTATAAAATCTGTCAAAAAGTCTTTGAATCTGTATTTTATCAATGGTCTTTGTTCTGTTTGAAAAAATCATTTTTCCCTTATCATCAAGAATAATTTTTAAATCACCGTCAGAATACTTTACAGCATTTCCGATTATATTCTGAAAAATGCGTGAAAGACTTTCGGCATTTAGATTTTTTATTATCTTTTTTTCGGTAATACATATTTCGGGTTCAATATTATGTTCTTTGATTACGGCATAATGTGCAGAAATACTTTCTTCAAGAACTCTGTTAATCTCGACTTTTTCAACTGAAATTTCATTTTTTGTTGAATTGACAATCGAATAGTGAAAAAGTTCACGTGTCATTTGCTTTAATACTTCGGTACGCTCTTTTATAATTTCAATATAACGGCTTGCCTGCGGTGATTTATCTTCATTTTCAAGCAAATCAAGATAACCGCAGATTGCCGTAAGCGGTGTTCGCAAATCATGGGAAATATTTGTTACTGCATTTTTCAGTTGCAAATCACCCTGTTCAAAGCGGATATGTTCCTGCCTGAGTTTTTTTAACTGAATATTTATATCCGCTGCAAGTCTGCGCATATGACAGTCACGGCAGGAAAGGTCAATAAGAATATTGGTATCGGTTTCAAGCCTTTCGGAAAGGGAGTCAGCAATTTCATCTGCACCCCTTTGCATAAGACATATTTTTATTGATAATACCGCAATAATCAAAATCAATACAACAATTAAAACTGATAACCAAAAAATCATAATAAATCCTTTATTTTAAATCTTTTTTTCTGAAAGCAAATATACCGCAGATGTTGACTGCCGCTGTAAAAATAACAGAATAGATAATATTAATCAGTGGTTTTGTAAGTTCTTCATTTGAAACTAAAATATTTTGACCCGTGGGAAGAAACTGCAAAAGCCATTCGTAAACATTTCTGCGCACTCCCGAAACATATGCAGGATTTTTAATTTCAGGTCCGAACTCCACATTGCCGTCTGCAGACAGCGAAACAAATTCACGTGTAAATTCAGGCTCGGCAAGTTGATTATACATTACACTTACCATTAAAACCAGAACTAAACTTATAACCATTGCAATAACAACTGTTATTGCTTTGTTTGCTGACAGCATACCGACAAATGTAAGAACTGCCGTTAAGGCTGCTGTTATAAAAATACAAACCATAACAACAACTATATAATTTTTTATTCCGCCCTGCCAATGTCCGAAATACGGCACACCAAAAGCACCGCCGATAAGCAAAGCGGCAAATATAACCATTGTGCCTGCAAAACAGGTAATGTAATTTGAGAGATAAATATCTGTACGGTTGTGACCAATGACAATTTTATTTCTTATCGTTGCATCACTGTATTCCGTGCCTGTAAAAAGAGCCACAAATACGGAATAAAAAAGTATGGCAAAAGGCAAAAAATTGAAATAAACCGAATTGAGATTTTGAACATTATTTGCATCATCAATGTCTCTCATTGTCATACCGCTGACTATTATTGAATAGGCAGATATAATAAGCATTGCCGCAGATGCAATCCACAATATTTTATCTTTTTTTAAGCGCATAAAATTTGCTGTTAAAAGTTTACTCATTTTCATTACCTCCCAAAATATGCAGATAATAACTTTCCAGACTTTCGTCACGCTCTGAAACAGATATTAAATCACAGTTTTTTTCGGCAAGTTTTAAAACAAGTTTTGAAATATTCAGTTTTGAATATATTTCTGCACGGTTTTTTGAAAAAATATCGTATTCGGCATTCATTTCATCAAGAACAACCGCAAGTATCTGTGTATCACTGACTTTAACCGAGATTGCTTTACGGCAGTTTCTTTCAAGTTCCTCTGCACTGATTTCTTTTACGATTCTTCCGCTTTCAACAAAACCGTAATGGGTTGCAAATTTTGAAAGTTCATCAAGAATATGGCTTGAAATAAGAACTGTAATATTAAGTTCTTTATTAAGTTTTAATATAAGTTCACGTATTTCAACAATACCCTGGGGATCAAGACCGTTTACAGGTTCATCAAGCACAAGAAAATCCGGATTTCCTGCAAGGGCTATTGCTATGCCGAGACGCTGACGCATACCGAGTGAAAAGTTTTTTGCCTTTTTCTTTCCCGTGTTTTCAAGATCTGTCAGCCTGAGAAGTTCATCTATTCCGTCAAAAGACGGAATACCGAGAATGAGATACTGCTGCCTGATATTTTCATATGCAGTCATATCAAGATAAAGTGACGGCGTTTCAACAACCGCACCCATTCTTCGCCTTGCACAGTTTATTTTTTTATCTGAATTTTTTACTCCGTAAAGTGTAAATTCACCCTCCGTCGGATTTTGCAAACCACAGATAATTCTTATTAACGTTGTTTTGCCTGCTCCGTTTTTTCCTACAAGTCCATATATTGAACCTTTAGGAATATTTATGGATAATTCGCTTAATGCCTTGAAATTTTTATATTTTTTACTCAATACATTTGCTGTAAAAACATAATCCATAATATAACCTCCTTTTATTTGATGATTGTATTTTAAAAATAAAAGGTTAAGAGAGCCGTAAAAAAAACAGTTAAGATATAGTTAAGATTTTTCTTCATTCATTTTATATCCTATACCCCAGACAGATTCAACATAATTTTTGCTGCTGATGGTTTTAAGTTTTTTTCTCAGATTGCTTATATGAACTTTTAGAGAACTTTCAACGCAATCCGGCGTATCTTCGCTGATTCTTTCAAGAAGAATTGTTTTTGTTATTACCTGAGAGGAATTTTCCATAAGCAGTTTTAAAATTGCATATTCTGTTTTTGTAAGTTTTACATTTTTTTCACCGCAAAAAACAGTCATTTTATTCTTATCAAGATTTATATCATCAAAAATAAGATTATTTTCGGTTTTTGAATATTTATTTTTTCTAAACTGAACTTTTATTCTGGCAATTAATTCTTTGGTATCAAACGGTTTTGTAATATAATCACATGCACCTGTCATAAGAAGATTTACTTTATCATTCACATCATCTTTTGCACTGATAACGATTACCGGTATCTCTTTTATTTTTTCAATTATTTCTTCACCGCTTAAACCGGGAAGCATTAAATCAAGAAGAATTAAATCAGGTTTTTCATTTGACAAAAATAATAATGCCTCTGTTCCCGAATAGGCACGTGACACCCTGAAATTTTCTTTTTTAAGTATTTCATAAAGCATATTTGAAATATGCACATCATCATCAACAATTAAAATATGTTTCATTTTCTGCTCCGTTATTTTATTTTTAATTTAACTATAATAAAAAATTTTTGCAATATCAACAAAATAACATAAAATTAAGAATATCGTAATATATATAATATTTTATATATATTATATTAATATATATTTTTATAATTTATATTGATTTAATACTTAAAAACTGATATAATGAATTCAGAATGGATTTTTACACAATTTTGTGATTATATGTTAAAAAAATAAGGAGGTTTATATGGATTCATTTAAAGATATATGGCAGGCAGTTCTTGACAGCATTAAAACCCGTGTAAATGAAACTGCATACAATTTATGGATAAGCATAGTTGAATTCGGCGGCTATGAAAATAATACAGTAACCCTTCGTGTTCCGAAACCGATGCATTTATCAATCGTTCCGTCACAGTACGGTGCCCTTTTTGAAGAAACTTTTGAAAATGTTCTTGGTTTTAAAGTAAATATTGAATATGTTTGTGATGACGTTTTTGAAGAAGAAAAAAATGTTGAAAACAATAAAAATTATGATCAAAATCTTGAAGATTACAGAAATGACCAGTTTACCTTTGAAAATTTCATTGTAGGACCCAGCAACAGATTTGCATATGTTGCAGCAAAAGCAGTTGCATCCGACCCCGGTTCACGTCTTTCGGCAGGTTCAAATATTCAGAGTTATAATCCTCTTTTTATCTACGGTAATTCAGGTTTAGGCAAAACTCATCTTTTAAATGCAATCTGCCACGAAATAAAAAAACATTTTCCCGATATGAATATTATGTATGTTCGTGCAGAACAGTTTGCAAACGATTTTATTCAGTCGCTTCAGAATAAAACAATAGATGAATTTCACAACAAGTACAGAAATAATATTGATGTTCTTCTTGTTGATGATATTCAGTTTATTTCAGGAAAAACTTCAACAGAAGAAGAATTTTTCCATACATTTGATTCACTTGTATTCAGCGGAAAACAGGTTGTTTTAACTTCTGACCGTCCGCCGAAAGATATACATACTTTTACTGACAGACTTATATCCCGTTTTGATGCGGGTTTGCTTGCAGATATTCAGATTCCCGAATATGAAACCAGATGTGAAATAATTAAAAGAAAAGCAAAACTTTTAAATTTTGAAATTCCCGAACCTGTTGTTAATTATATTGCCGAAAAAATAAAAGCAAATATAAGACAACTTGAAGGTGTTACAAAAAAACTTTATGCTCTTTGCGATATTAATGATCACGACCCAACCATTTCACTTGCACAGAGTGTTATCAAAGTTGTTATGGAAGATACAGAACCTCTGCCGGTTACCATTCAGCGCATTGTTGACGAGGTTAGCAGAACAACAGGTATTTCAGTTGAAGATATTTACAGTGAAATAAGAAAAGCAAATGTTTCACACGCAAGAAAAATAACCTTTTATGTTGTAAGAAAAGTAACCGGAATGAGTTATGAGGATATGGGCGCTGAATTTAAAAAGCACCATACCACAATTATGTATAATATAGACCAGATTGAAGAACAGATGGAAAAGAATTCAAAACTTGCCCGCCAGATAAATGACATCATCTTTAATGTTAAAAGAGACTGACAGATTTTGCACATTTTATTAATTTTCCACAGAAAATTTTGCACACATATTGTTGAAAAAAATAGTTTTCAACAATATTAACAATTATTAAACATTGACAATTAAAAAACTTTTCAAAAAAAATGGCTTAAAATGGGAGAAAAAAATGTTTTCCACATTTTCAACACCCTCTATTACTAATACTAAAAGTCAATATTCTATGATAGACGGAGGAAAAATTTTATGAAATTTACCTGCAATACAAAAGAATTAAGCGAAGCATGTTCAAATGTAATGAGAGCGGTAAGCACCAAAGTAACAATTCCGACAATAGAAGGAATACTTATCGAATGCGGTTCCGATACACTCAGCCTTACAGGTTATGATTTTGAATTTGGTATCAATACAACACTCCAGGCAAATGTTGTTGAACCGGGTGCTATTGTAATTAATGCAAAGGTAATAAGCGATATTATAAGAAAACTTCCTGACGGAAATGTTACTTTTGATATCAGTTCAACCTCTGTTTCAATTATAAGCGGTGCTGCACAATATAATATTATGGGTATTGATGCAGATGATTATCCTGAACTTCCGTCAGTATCAGGCGGTTATCCTCTTTTCTTAAATCAGTCTGTTCTTCAGGGAATGGTAAGTCAGACATTGTTTGCAGTTGCAGATAATGAATCATCAAAACCTGTGCACACGGGTCTTAAATTTGAACTTACTCTTAATCAGTTAAGACTTATCGGTGTTGACGGATACAGACTTGCGGTAAGAACAGAAACAGTTCAGTATGACGGTGAAGATATTAGTTTTATTGTACCTAAAAAAACAATCAGAGAACTTGTTAAACTTATCGGAAATGAAACGGATAAAAATATTTCAATAAGCGTAGGAAAAAGACATATTGTTTTTGATGTTGAAAACTACAGTATTATAAGCCGCTTGCTTGACGGTGATTTTCTTGATTACAATGCAGCCATTCCAAAAACAGCATCAACAACAGTTTTAATCAATACAGATGATGCCATTAACTGTATTGAAAGGACGCTTCCTGTTGTTGAAAATGATAAAAAGAATCCTATCAGATGTCTTTTTGATAATGATGAAATGAGAGTATCAACCGTTTCAAGTCTCGGAAGAGTGGTTGATTATACACACGCAAATGTAAGCGGCGAAAGAGTTGAAATAGGATTTAATTCCAAATTTATTCTTGACGCGCTTCATGCTGCTGATACAGATCAGGTAAGACTTGAACTTAACAGTGCGGTCAGTCCTGCAAAAGTTATGCCTGTTAATGATGATTCTTTCTTATTCCTTGTTCTTCCTATGAGGTTGAAAAATGAAAATTAAAGTAAATGCAGCAAAAAGAAAAAGTGAAGATGTTATAATTTTGACCGAATTTATAAGACTTGATTCATTTTTAAAATTTAAAGGAATTGCCGAAACAGGCGGACAGGCAAAACAGTTTATACAGGATGGTATTGTTAAAGTAAACAGTGAAATCTGCACCGCAAGAGGAAAAAAGATAAGAAACGGTGACACGGTTTCCATTTTCAGTACAGATTATCATATAAAAAATGAAAATTAATTCAATAGAAATAGAAAATTTCAGAAATATTGAAAATTTAAAACTTAATTTTGATGATGTTAATATTATTTATGGTGAAAATGCACAGGGAAAAACAAATCTGATTGAAGCCATTTATCTTTTTACGGGAAGTAAAAGTTTCAGAGGTGTCAAAGATAAAGAACTTGTGCAGTTTCAAAAAGAATTTTCACGTCTTAAAATTAAGTTTGAAAATAAAAACAGAGAACAGAATGCAGAAATTTTTATTGATAAAAAAAGAAATGTTTCGTTAAACGGAATAAAGAAAAAATCTGCAGCAGCACTCGGTGAAGAATTAAAAACAGTTATCTTTTCACCTGTTCATCTGTCAATGGTAAAAGACGGTCCTGCAGAAAGACGACATTTTATTGATCATGCACTTTATCAGTTGAAATCAAACTATCGAAATGTTGTTAAGGAATATAACAGATGTCTTTTACAGAGAAATATGCTGTTGAAAGATATTGCAAAAAATTCTTCTCTTGCAGATATGCTTTATATCTGGGATAAAAACCTGGCAATAAGCGGAGCAAAAATAATTTATCAGAGAAATAAATATATTGAAGCATTGCTGCCATATGCAAAAGAAGTTTATGATGGTCTTTCACAGGGCAGAGAAAAAATAGATTTGCGCATAAAAGGCTGTTTTGAATATGAGGGACTCGGCGTTGATGAGATACAGAAACAACTTATGTTTTGTTTTGAAAATAATAAGGGAAATGATATTATCAACAGAATAACCACAATCGGTCCGCACAGAGATGATATGGAAATATTAATTAACGGCAAAAGTGCAAGAAGTTTCGGTTCACAGGGGCAGCAGCGTTCATGTGTGCTTTCACTGAAACTTGCCGAAGCAAGTCTTCTTAAAAAAATGACGGATGATGAGCCTTTTGCACTTCTTGACGATGTAATGAGCGAACTGGATATTTCAAGACAGGATTATATATTAAATCACATAAAAGACTGGCAGGTTTTTATTACCTGCTGCGATGCAAATACTGTATTAAGGCTTAAAAACGGAAAAACATTTCATATTCAAAACGGAGGTTTGATTTAATGTATCTTTACCTCGGCGGAGAAACAGTTATAAATACAAAGGATATTATCGGAATTTTTGATATGGATACTTCAACGGTAAATAAAGCCAGCCGTGATTTTCTTTCCAAAGCCGAAAAAGAAAAAAGAGTAATTTATGTTAACTATGAACTTCCAAAGAGTTATATAGTTTGTAAAAATAAAATTTATATTTGTCCGCTTAACACGATAACATTGTTAAAAAGATGTAGGCAGTAAGCAGGCGTTTAATAGTTTTATCTTGCCATAAGTGCAAAATAAGGAGATTTTCATATGAGTGAAGAAATCAAAACAAATTTAGAAGAAGAGGATATGGATACTATAGTAACCGAAGAGTATTCTGCAAAAGATATTCAGGTGCTTGAAGGTCTTGAAGCAGTAAGAAAAAGACCGGGTATGTATATCGGTTCAACAGGTCCGAGAGGACTTCATCATCTGGTTTACGAAATTGTTGATAACTCTATTGATGAAGCCCTTGCAGGTGTTTGTACACATATTGAAGTTGAAATTCTTCCCGGCAATATAATTACGGTTCGTGATAACGGACGAGGTATTCCTGTCGGCATAAATGAAAAAACAGGGCTTCCTGCCGTTACGGTTGTTCTTACTGTTCTGCATGCGGGCGGTAAATTCGGCGGTTCGGGATATAAAGTATCAGGCGGTCTTCACGGTGTAGGTTCTTCTGTTGTAAATGCCCTTTCCGAATGGCTTGAAGTTGAAGTTACACAGAACGGTCATATTTATTCACAGCGTTTTGAAAGAGGCATTGCAGTAAATGACCTTCATATTATTGGTGACGCAGAAGGTCACGGAACATTTATCAAATTCAAAGCGGATGCAGATATTTTTCAGGAAACAACAAAATATACATATAAAATTCTTGAAAGACGTCTTCGTGAGCAGGCATTTCTTAATGCAGGTCTTTCAATAACTCTTACCGAAAAAAGAGAAAAATTTGACCGCAGCAGTGATGATGAATACGATGACGAAATGCACAGTGAAGAATACTGTTATGAAGGCGGTATTCGCTCTTTTGTTGAATATATCAATACAAGCAGGGGTCTTAATCCTATTCAGGAAGAAGTGATTCATCTTTCAACAACCAAAGATGACAGAAGTGCCGAAGTAGCACTCTGCTATACAGACTCATATAATGAAACACTCCTGTCATTTGCTAATAATATTAATACGATTGACGGCGGTACGCACGAAACAGGATTTAAAACAGCGCTTACAAGAGTATTTAATGACTATGGTAAAAAGTTCGGTATTCTTAAAGACAGTGACAAGAAATTTTCGGGCGAAGATGTGCGTGAAGGCATAACAGCAGTCATTTCCGTAAAACTTACAGAGGCACAGTTTGAAGGACAGACTAAAGGCAAACTCGGAAATACAGATATTACGGGACTTGTTTCTTCAATGCTTTATGAAAAACTTATGACTTATTTTGAAGAAAACCCTGCAGTTGCAAAGGTTCTTATAAATAAGTCACTTGATGCATCAAGAGCAAGAGAAGCAGCAAGAAAAGCAAGAGAAAATGCAAGAAGAAAATCTCCGCTTGAGAGCAATTCACTTCCGGGTAAACTTGCCGACTGTATCAGCAAAGATCCGTCAAAATGTGAAATATATATCGTCGAGGGTGATTCTGCAGGCGGTTCTGCAAAAGACGGCAGAGATAAAGAACATATGGCAATTCTTCCGCTTTGGGGAAAAATGCTTAATGTTGAAAAAGCAAGAGTAGATAAAGTTTATACAAATGAAAAATTGCTGCCTGTTGTTATGGCGCTCGGAACGGGTATTGGTGAAGATTTTGATATTTCAAAACTTCGTTATCACAAAATCATCATTATGGCGGATGCCGATGTCGATGGTGCACATATCAGAACACTTCTTCTGACATTCTTTTTCCGCTATATGCCGCAGATTATTGAAGACGGATATGTTTATCTTGCACAGCCTCCTCTTTTCAAAGTTTCTAAAGGCAAAAGAAGTTCATATGCCTTTTCAGATGAAGAGAGAGATGCAATGATTGAAGAGTTCGGCGGTGAATGTGATATTCAGCGATATAAAGGTCTTGGTGAAATGGATCCTGAGCAACTTTGGGAAACAACAATGGACCCCGAATTCAGAACAATGCTTAGAGTTACTATTGATGATGCACAAAGAGCATCGGAAAACTTTTCTATACTCATGGGCGATAATGTAGAACCTCGCCGTGAGTTTATAGAAAAGAATGCAAAATTTGTACAGAATCTTGATGTTTAAGAACACTTAATACACGGCGAGGTTCTGCACGTGACTCCAAATCTATGATTTGGAAGAAACAGTCCGGTGGACTGTTTCGCAGTAAGTGCATACCGGGACGTGAAAGTTAAAGAAGTGATTTATAGAAAAGCGTGCAAAATTTGTACAGAATCTTGATGTTTAAGAACACTTAATACACGGCGAGGTT
>CAMNST010000002.1 GCA_946555465.1 uncultured Clostridia bacterium | reverse complement strand
GACAAAGACAATACAGGAGGATTGAAAATGTTTATTATACACTCTTTAAAAGAGAATGTCTGGAATGATTATAAAAACAAAAAGTATTATGGAGAAGATTCACTGAACAAATTTGGTTTTATCCATTGTTCTGAAATCAAAACATATCAATGGGTAGCGCCCAATTTTAAAAATGAAACTGACAATTTAGTATTACTGGTCATTGATACCGATAAAGTAGAAAATAAAATAGTCTGGGAGGATTTAAGAAATTGCTCAGTGGCATATCCGCATATTTATGGACTCTTAAACACAGATGCAGTTGTTGAAGTGCTTCCTCATCTTTGGACCGATAAAAAAGAATGGCTTATTAATAAAGAATTATTAAAATATGAAGTTTAACAATACTGAAATCATGTTATATTAAAGGAAGAGTGGATGGAAAGGACAAATAAATGACTAAAGAAAAAATGATGGAAATTGTTTTAATGCAACTTTCCGTAGATTATAACTGCAAGCCTGAAGATTTCTTTAGAGATGATATTATTTTTACATATGCTCAAAAGAACGAGGGTAGACGTGATGTCCCTTTCAGGAATCCACGTCTTGAAATGATAACGATGGGCAGAGGTGTTATTGTTAATGCCTCGCCGAATATTATGCCTTATGTTAAAAGAAAACTTCAGAATAAAACAAGATACGATATTATGAACAGTTCTTTGGTTTATGGCATTAATCCGTATTATCTTCCTGATATTGATCATATTAAACTTATTGAAAATAATAACTATAAATTTAAATTGTTTGAAAAGGATAAAATTGATTTTCTCTACAATTTTAAGGGCTTTAAAAATGCTCTGCAATATGATGAAAGATTGTACGGCGAAGATGTGCTTGCTGTTGCTGCTTATGACGGTGAAAAAATAATCGGTGTTGCAGGTGCAAGTGCCGACAGCAAAACAATGTGGCAGATAGGTGTTGATGTTCTTCCCGAATACAGGGGCAATCATATTGCACCGGCAATGGTGAATACATTAACGCTTGAAATTCTTGACAGAGGTATTGTGCCGTATTATTCAACAGACTGCACCAATATCGCTTCACAGCGTGTTGCTGTAAAAAGCGGGTATATACCATCATGGTCACATTGCTACAGAAGCCGTATAACAAAAAATCCATTCACAAAATTTGTTTTGAATTTTGTAAAATAACGCATATTTAATAAAAAACTTAACCTCGGTTAAACTATAACCGAGGTGTTTTTTATGCAAAAAATCGGTAGAACCGTAATATTTAACAGCCCTCCGATAATTACAGGTCATGCCGGAGTGGCAGGAAAAAAAGAGGGTGAAGGTCCTTTGGCAGAGGATTTTGATGCAATTTTTGAGGACACAACCATGGGGCAGCAGTCTTATGAACTTGCCGAATCTGCAATGCTCAATGATGCAATTACAAGAGCGCTTACAGATGCAAAAGTCAGTGCGGCAAATGTTGATTTCATACTCAGCGGTGACTTGCTTGATCAGTGTATGGGGTCAGCGTTTGCACTTAAGGATCTTGACGTTGCGTCAATAGGTTTGTTCGGCGCATGTTCAACGATGGCACTCTCGCTTTCTCTTGGTGCAATGCTTGTCGACGGCGGAGCAGATTGTATTGTTGCGGGAACTTCAAGCCATTTCTGTTCTTCTGAAAGGCAATTTCGCTTTCCGCTTGAATACGGCGGTCAAAGACCCCCGACAGCCCAGTGGACGGTTACGGGAGCAGGCAGTGCAGTTGTGCAGAGAGAGGGCGAAGGAATAAAAATCAAAGCAGTGCAGATTGGCACAATAACCGACCTCGGTATCACCGATGCCAATAATATGGGTGCCGCCATGGCACCTGTAGATGCTATACTTAGACTATAAGATATTTCAGACTTTGATAAATGGCGATACGCATTTTCTACACACAAAATAATTTACTGGGAGGTATGATACTTGAAAGTGCAAAACAATCTTACATATGTTGAAATTGACGGACTGAATTATCCTGATTTCAAAGACACAAATCAACCCAAAAGAGAAATAGGCATTTGGGGACACCGTCACGCAAATTATCTGCGTGAATTTCATCCAACAATCTATTACTCAATGCTCTGCAAAATGACCCTTGCCGATTATCTGGAAACAATAGATAAACAGGCAAAAGAAATGTATGATAAACTCATTAAGGAATTCGTAGCAAAACTGGGCATAACCGAACAACTCAAAGCAGAAAATCAAATGCTTTGGGTGCAGCAAATGAATAACATCGCAAACCAAGTCCGGGAAATTATCTTTGACGAACTGATTTTTACCTACAATAAAACAGAATAACCCACAAAAACCCTATTCCTTTCCTTGAATAGGGAAATTTTTTTGAAAAAACTAAAAAAAATTTTGTTACCTTTTGCATTTTTCGACACTATATTATTAAAGAGATAAAATGTCTATATATCAAGCTTGTTTCTTGGATGCTTTTTTGCAAGAATATTGCGTTGCTTTTTCATACTGATATGGGTGTAAATTTGCGTTGTTGTGATAGAACTATGACCAAGCAGTTGCTGAATATACCGTATATCAACATCTTCTTCAAGCAGTAGGGTAGCAAATGAATGGCGAAACATATGTGGGGTTATGTGCATATCAATCCCAGCAAGCTTTACATAATGATTTATCATAAATCGAACGGATTGTTCGGATAATCTGTTATCAAGCTTGTTTGTGAAGAAATAATCAGTTTTTGAATGATTATGATTTTTGTATTCTTTGAGTGCGTTGATTACATCCGTATTCTCAATTTGAATAAGCCGCTCTTTTGAACCTTTGCCATATACACGGATAACTTTGTTTTTTAAGTCAATATTATCATTTTTCAATGAGCATATTTCTGAAATTCTCATGCCTGTTGCAAACATGATTTCAAACATTGCTATATCACGAAGTACCACACTTTTGCGATAGTCTGACATAGGCTTGTCCTTTTCCTTGTAAACCGTTTTAAGCAATTTTCTTATAGTCTTTAAAGGTATGGTGCGAGGTAAAACAAACGGTTCCTGAAACTTAGTTTGAATTTTGTTGAATGGATTGATTTCTAATACCTCTTCTAACTCAAGATAATGAAAAAATGCTTTCAAACACGCAATTTTTCTCTTGGCAGTTTTAGGTTTGTATCTTTTGTGCAGTTCATATATGTATTCACTCAGTGCAGCTTTCTCAAACCAATCAAAATCAGAGCATAAATTGAACTCATAATACTGCCTTAAATCTATTGTATAGGCTTTAATTGTTTTGGGGTTTAACCCTTTTTGGTATCTGCAAAAGTTCAGATATTCACTTGTAATTTCAGTATAATTTCTCATCTGGTCTTACCTCCTGTAATGAGTAAATTATACTCGAAATAAGTAATAAAATGTGCAATTTTGTCATAAAAATGCACTTTTTTGTAAAGTATATTGATTTTTAGCAGCCGTTATGTTACTAAAAGTTTATAAAATAATAAATAAAAATAAAGGATAACTATTTATTATCTATTTAGTTTATTCATGTATTAAACAGTTTTTTATATCATTAATAAAATGTAAATTAAGGTCCTTAATTATTGGATCAATGTTATTAGTTTTACGAAATAAGTCATCTGGTTTGTGAGCATCCCATCCATAAATTACGTCGTTTTCAACTGTTGCTGCAATCTCCCAAAATTCTCTAAACGGATATGGAAAACACATTGAGTTTTCTATAAACTTTTTATTACCATATGAGCCTTTTATGTTTAATTCTAATGGTATATTATGCTTTTTTGCAGCTAAACAAATTTGTTCTGATGCTCTAATACATTCTTTATTCCATTTGTTTCGTGTGTTCATGAAAAAATCAGGATGAGCAACAATTGAATATAAACCTGTTTCCAAAGCATTTTCAATGTCTTCTGCATACTGTAAAACATCTCTATCATCACATTTTAAACAATATTTTTTATTGTTTAATCCACCTTGATGTTGACCTAGCAAAATAAAATTACAATTTGGTTCAAGTTCTAATAAATCATCAATAGCATTGGGAAAATATTCAGCTTCCAAACCACAATAGATAGTGATTTTATCACTGTATTTATTTTTTAACTTATTGATAATTTCAAAATAGGATTTAAAATCCTCAAAATTAATTCGATTATATTTCCCATTATTAATACGATATTGAATGTGTTCAGAAAATCCAAGAATATTAAATCCTGCTTTGATAGCTGTTTCTATATAATCTATATCTTTACCTATTGCATGACCACATCTATAAGTGTGTGTATGTAAATTAAAATTTTGTTTTTTCATTTTTTGCTTTTTCAATTGCTTTATTCAGATACATACTACTATTATATTTTTCATTTTTAATTATTAAAAATGTTTCGTTTGATGTAATATAGAAATCATTATCGTCTTTTGTAATATGAAATCTTTGAATAATATCAGAAATTCTCAGATTATTCTCATTTCCATTAATACATTTAAATGGTTTGTTATAGATAATAGAAAAAAGTACACAATGATAAGAATCAGTAAAAATATATTCAGCGTTTTTTATAAACTCAATCCATTCAAATGGTCCATAATTATTATTATATAATATTTCGTTAAATCTTTTTCTTTTATGAGTTGTCAATTCAAGAATTTCTAATTGATTTTTATAAGCAAAAGATCTTATATTATTGTAATCTTCATCAGTCATATTAAAGGAATATATTAAAGCATATTTTTTATTATTATACGAAGCCAACCAATTATACTCTTTGTCCCATTCCACTTTTTCAAGCATCAAAACTGGATCTAAGCAAAGATATATTTTTTTATTACAGAAATTACATAATTTTTCTTTTAACCAATTTTCTCTAACACTTATGAAGTCAAGATTTCCCATTTTATTCGATAATTCAACTATATTTTCTATATAGATTCCGCTACTTGCTGCATACGAAATGCGAATTGAGTTTTCAGGGAAAAATTTAGCAAAGTATTCATCTTTATAACCATTGGTTATTTCAGGATTCCAAATTTGGTCACTTCCTATAATATATATATCATATTTTTCCGTATTTTTAATGTTGAAAATTCTTTTTGAAGTAGGAAGATAATTACTAATAAAAGCTTCAAACTTTATTCTTTTTGGTTCAACATTATTCCTTTTGAGCATTTTTTCATATTTATCATATATATCGGGTAATCGATAATCAATGATTTCGCAATTGCAGTGATAATGGTTATTAATATACTTACTTAAAGCATATGCCTGAAGCATTGCTCCGCAATTATGTGCCATATGAAATGTTAAAATACCAACATTCATAATTTTCTCCTTAATTAAAATATATTTTTTGTTATAAATGAGGTAGTATATGAATATAAAAAAAGTAGTAAAAAAATACTGGAAGGATTTTGAGATTATCGCATTTAACGCTGTAAAAAACGAATTACCTCAAGAATTTATTTCAAAAGAAATAATAACCCAATCCATAAAAGATGGTGGTTATGATGGAGAAATCATACTGTTATCACCAAATGGTGATATAGAACAAATTCTTCTTGAAGCAAAGCTACGATCAAATGTTTCTGCAGATCTTCCTTTGCAAGGTTTTGCTAAAGCTTTAATTGTTGCTATTATAAAACAAGCAGATATGATATATATTGTTACAAATTTACATTTTTCAGACAACACAATAGCTTTACTAGAAAAATACTCTGAAAAAGCCAATTTAGATATTGAATTATTAAATGGAAAAAGTATTAAAGAATTTATAAAAAATAATGATAACTTACTTGATGAAGTTAGCATTAATTTAAAGAACTTTCTTAATGACTATACAGAATCTGCAAAAGAGCAGCACTTACGCCAAAAGACTATTCAAAATCTTAAGTTTTGTGATAATTCCAGTGAGTATTCTAAAATCATAAATATATTAACTAAACATAATGGTATTCAAATTGTTACTGGTTGTTATGGTAGTGGTAAAACTCATTACATAGAAAAACTTTCAGAAGTATTAAAGGTTCATGGCAATAATTTTCAAACTATTGATCTTTCAATGCATGCCACATATCGTTCTTTCTTTTTGGAATTACTCGAAAAATCTTTTGGCTTATCATTAGAATTGTTTGATAAGGCAGGAGCTGATGTGTTTGATTCAGCATTGCAGAAAATAATTGATACGGATACTAAAGATGATGATATAACTATGATTAAGCACATTTATTCTAAAATTGATTCTTTACCATATGATTATTCTGTTATATTCAAATTGATGGTTAAGTTTTATCAAAAAATATATAATATTAAGATTAATAAAGCACCATTAATAATTGCTTTTGAAAATTTAGTTTATGCACCAAAAGAAGTTTTACAGTTATTACAATATCTGTTAAACAGCAACATAAAAATTCCTTGTATCATAGAATTAACAGAAGATGATTATTGCAGTTCAATTAAACCAGATGAATGGAATGCTTTAAAACACAATATAATCGGTATGTCTAAGCATAAACCCAAATTTATAAAATCATGGGGTGAAACTCAGGCAAAAAATTATCTTCAAAAAAATATTTGTGAATTAGACGATAAAGAAATAGTAGAGTTAATTAAAAAATTTGGAACTACACCAATTGAATTATCGAAATTAATAACATACATCAATAATGAAAATTTATGTAATAGTTACCCATGTGAATTACTTTATAACAATATTAAGAAAATTGATTTATCAGATAATCAGAATATTTATAATAAATGTTTTGATTATATGATTTATACAAACAGTGACATATTGTATGTTTTTGCTTTTTTATATTTTCTTAATGGTCAAGTTAATGAAGAATTACTTTCAAGTTATTTTGGTAACCCATCACGTCAAATAAAATGTCTTTTAATAATGAAAAAAAGTAATTTGTTTATCATTAAACAAGACATACAATTAAAAAGTCATATTATAAAAAAGAGCTTTGACAAATACTGCAAATCAAATTTTACTGAATTTATCGTAAATCCAGTTATAAATTTTTTAGAAGGAAATATGGAAAATGTTCATTTATCACAAGAAATGAAACTTGAACTAGAAGCAAAAAAAAGATTTTTTTATAGTGAATATGATTATGTAATTTCGTTGATAAATCTTGGTAAAGAATATTTAAAACTCTATAATTTAAATTTGGCTAATGATAAATTTAGCGAAGCACTTGAAATAATGGAAAATAGTCTTTCTATTATTGATTTGCCTACTATTCAAGAATTGCAGTTATATTTAGGTTTAATTGAAACAGAAATTTGGAAAATAGGAAAAAAAGGAAAAGAAACAGAAGAACAACTAAGTCATATTGAAACAATAATAGAAAAAGCTATTTTATATTCATTGGATTACCAATTACTCGTATTGCGATATTATATTCTCAAATATCAGTTTTATCTACACAAGGTAAAAATATAGAGGCTTTTTCAGCTGCAAAAAAAGGTGTTGATTGGATAAAGAATTATGATTTATATTCTGATGATTTAGAGAGTTGCGGTAAAATATGGAGATTTTATGCTATCGCTACAAAAGAAATTAGTAATAATATTTATAAATGTCTTGACATTTTTAAAGAAGGCTCAAAATATTGTAAAGGGTCTGTCAAATTCCTTTTCGGACAAATTATTCATAATAATATGATTGTTGAATCAAAACATAATGATGAGCGTTTAAAATGTAAATTAAACAACTATAAACCATTACTTGAAAATGACTCAAGACTTTCAATTGATGAGTATTTACATTATAGAGTAAATGTAGCAGCACTTCGTTTTATGCAAAAAGATTACGTAAATGCAGAAAATGAATATAAAGAACTATTAAAAAAAAGTGATATCTTTAATATAACAAGAGAAAAAATGAGAATATTAAATGATATGGCAAATATATGTTGGATAAATAAGAATTATAGCGAAGCTAGAATAAAATACTATAATGCTAAAAGTATAGCTGAATTAAGTGGTTGCACAAGAAATCATTGGCCAATATTAGTAAATCTTGTATCATTTGAAATATTTAATGATAATTATTTCGATGCATTAAAACTACATAATGAGCTATTTCCTTTATTATTAAAACAATGTCAAAATTTAATACAGGATCAGATTGGCTTTGAAAAAATGAATTATTGTAGAGCTGCGTTTATCATTCATTTAAAAAACATATTGAAAATTTATAAGAGCTTAAATGGGAAAAACAAAAAGCAACTGTTTATTGATATGAAGGTTTTATTGACTAAAAGCAATTTATTAATCTGTCAAGAAAATGATACAGTTGAAAAAATAGAGAAAACAATATGCAAATTAACTCTAAAAAATAGTGAATATGATCACAATGGATTATTCTTAATTAAAGATTAATTAGTAAAACTAAGTAGTCCTAATTCATTATAAATTTCAAAATGTTTGGAATAACACCTCCACTTTTCTTGTTGTATTAAAAATGTTTTTTTTGCATTTTTCTTTAATTCAACAATTGGAATTGTTTCATCCATAAAATATTGCATTGCCAAATATAATTCTTTTATATTTCCATATTCAACTAATAATCCATTGTACCTATTTTTTATTATATCTTTAGCAAAACCATTAGCAGTGGCAATTACAGGTACAGATGATGCTAAAGCTTCTAATATGACTCTGCCTCCGGGTTCATATTGCGAATGCATTATAAATACACGTGTTTTTAAAAAAAGTGTACTTATTCCGGCTGAATCTAAATATCCCCACCAAACTATTTTTTGTGTTTTTTCACACTCTTCTAATAAATCTGAATCAATATAATTTTTGATTTCTAATCTAAAATTAGAAATATTCTTTGGTGTTCCACCGCAAATCCATAAAGGTGGAGTCTCATTTTTATATTGCTTATATAATTCTAACCAAGCATAAATTATATGATGTAAACCTTTGATTTTTTGTAAACGGCCAACATATGTATATGCCCCTTGCGTCCACCATCGACATTTTATTAACTCGACGGGTTTGATTTCATTTAAATTATGTTTAATGTTTTTAGGTAAACCATCAAAGTTATGAGCAGGATGCAGGTATGAAGGGGCAACTTCTCTTCCTACTACTATAATATTGTCTGTTTCAATATTGTAATATTTTTGTAACTGTTCTTTTTCAGCCTCTGTAATAGAAATTATTTTTGAAGAATTTAATAAAAATTCTTTTTCATACTCAAATTGTTTTATATAGTGTGGAAAATCTCCACCTAATGTTTTTCCTATGGAAAGTGATACAACAGAATGAACAAAATTGATATTGTAATGTTTTTTTGCTTCCATTGCTAAAATACCAGATAACCAATAAAAACTATGAATAAGAGCGTTTTCGTTTATTATTTTATCCATAATTTTAAAGAAATCACTTTTAATAATACCGAAATTCTCCATCATAAGATTTTGATCATCTAACCAATTTTCGCTGAATTTAATTCTGTGAATGAATATATCATTATTCTTTTCAAATAGTTTTGGAGAATATTCTGATGTGTTCGTTATAATATGAATTTCACAATTAGGATTATTCAGATTATAAAGAAGTTCTTGTATATCAACTTGAAATCCTCCTGTATGTTTTACTGAAACGGGTGGTAATGTCGGATCACCCAGCAAACATAAAATGATTAGTTTATCCATAATTAATCTCCGATAATAAATAGTTATCCTTTATTAATTATTTATTAAAATCTGTGTAAGAAAAATAAATCAATTATTTTTAAAAATATAAAAATAAGGAGTGTTAAAATGTCAAATATTAAAAGAAAAGTTCATTTTTTTAAAATGAACTTTAGAGAATCAGTAATTGTGACAAAAGAATCTAAAGAGGAAGTAGTACAATATAAATATTTAGATTCTCAAGATATGGAACAGTATTTTGAAGAAATATGTGATAATTATTTTGAAGAAATAGATAATGATAGAAAGGCAAAATCGATTCATACATCATACGGAGATGTTGTTGTTGAAATTGTTGAAAACACCAAAAAATTTGCAGTTTATAAAATAGGTCATCAAAAAACGTCAAATACCGTTGGGCTAAGAAATTATGAAACATTAGCTTTTTCTGATGTACCTATGAAAGATAATGAGAATTTAGAAATGTATACATATTGTTATATGGATTATTCAAATTTTGTATGTGCAATTATTTCTGTTTATGGGGCACCTACCATTTCTGCCTTAACTAATATGTTTAGAAACTATTTTTCTTCAGAACATAAAGAAAAAGTGATGTACATCACAGCGGATTCTATACTTAGTACAGAAACAATTGAGATGTTGTCAAATAAAGAGGTTATTACTAATGTAACTGCAACAATATCATTGCCCCAAGAAAAGATTCTTGATCAATATGTAGAACTAAATCGAAAAGAATTTGGAGCATTGCATGATGTAAAAAATTCGGAAATTACATTTAATATAGTTGGAAAAAGAAATTCTAATTTATTTTATCAGCCTAATCAACTTGTCAAAATTTTTAATCAGATGCAAGATATATACGATGATGATTTAAAAAGCTTTTTCGTAAAAGCCAAAGATAAAAATGAAAAAATGGAGACATATAATGTTTTAAATTATAAATTTACTAGGAGTATTTTGTTGAGTTCTGAGGATAATAGTATATTTACAGAAAAAGAAATTGTTAAGAATTTAAAACATGCATATACTAGTAGTATAAATGAAATAGAAAAGTTTATTAGGTGATAATGATGATGTCAAAGACAAAAAAGAGATATATAAAAAAGAGTATCTTTTTTAATTTATTTTCCATCATTTTTATAACTATATTACAAATATTGTTTTTTAAATTTATTTCGTTAGAGGATATTAATAATGACTTTCATTATAATATAATTACTCTTTCAGCTACTTTAGCTGGCTTTCTGTTTACAGGGTTAAGTATTCTTATTTCAGTTATTGATAAAAATAGTATTGAACATTATTGGAAAATGAATTATTTAGATGGATTATGTATTAATGCTTTTATCGGGATTATTGTATTTGTTATTACAATAGTATTAGCGGTAATATTTGTTTTATTTGATATATTTGAATTCAGAAATTATTTAATTTTTAAAGTCCAAATAGGACTAATTTGGATTGGAATAGCTGATTTTTTGTACTGTATAAAAGAATTAGTATTTATAGTAAAAGAATTGAAACAAGATAACTCATGATATTATAAAAAGCCGTTCGATTGAACGGCTTTTTATGTAATAAGATTTTGTTTAATTATATATAGCTAAATATACATATTAATTGTAATTAATATAAAAATATGCTATATTTATACTATATTCAACTATTTTTGAAGAGGAGAACTCTTTATGTCTGATACTCGTAAAGAACAAGAAAGAGATGAGCTGCACAGAGCAATATGGAGCATTGCTGATGATCTGCGTGGCAGTGTTGACGGATGGGATTTCAAGAACTATATTCTTGGAATTATGTTCTATCGCTACATATCTGAAAATTTAACAAATTATATCAACGCAGGTGAAATTGAATCTGGCAATGCTGATTTTGATTACACCTTGCTTTCTGATGAAGAGGCAAAGGTTGCCAAGGATGACCTTGTTGCTACTAAAGGCTTTTTTATTCTTCCGTCAGAGCTTTTTGTAAACGTTCGTAAAAACGCAGCAAATGATGAAAACTTGAACGAAACACTTGAAAAAGTTTTTCATAATATTGAGGAGTCTGCTAAAGGTACACCAAGTGAAGAAGATTTTTCAGGACTTTTTGATGATATTGATGTAAATAGTAATAAGCTCGGTGCAACTGTTGCGAAAAGAAATGACAAGCTTGTTAAACTCCTTGATGGTATCGGCAATATGAATCTTGGCAATTATCAGGATAATACCATTGACGCTTTTGGTGATGCTTATGAATATCTTATGAGTATGTACGCATCCAATGCAGGTAAAAGCGGCGGAGAGTTTTTTACTCCTCAAGAGGTGTCAGAGCTCCTCACAAGAATTGCAGTTATCGGTAAAACAGAGGTCAATAAGGTTTATGACCCAGCTTGCGGTTCCGGTTCACTCCTTTTGAAGTCTGCTAAAGTTCTTGGTAAGGATAATGTTCGTCAGGGCTTTTTCGGACAAGAGATAAATATAACAACTTATAATCTTTGCCGTATCAATATGTTCCTTCACGATATTGATTATGACAAATTTGATATTGCAAACGAAGATACACTTTTAAGTCCGCAGCATTGGGATGATGAGCCGTTTGAGGTTATTGTTTCCAATCCTCCATACTCAATTAAGTGGGAGGGTGATGATAACCCTGTGCTGATCAATGACCCTCGTTTTTCTCCTGCAGGTGTGCTTGCTCCAAAATCTAAAGCAGACCTTGCATTTGTTATGCATGCACTTTCCTGGCTTGCGACGAATGGTACTGCTGCTATTGTTTGTTTTCCCGGTATTATGTATCGTGGCGGAGCAGAGAAGAAAATAAGGAAATATCTTATTGATAATAACTATATTGATGCAATTATTCAGTTGCCTGATAATCTGTTTTATGGTACAAGCATTGCAACCTGTATTATGGTTATGAAAAAGGCTAAAACAGATAATAAAGTGCTTTTTATTGATGCATCGAAAGAATGTAAAAAGGTTACGAACAATAATAAACTGACTGAAGAAAATATTGCAAAAATAGTTGATGAGGTAGGTACAAGAGAAGATGTTGACTATTTTGCTCGCCTTGCCCCCTATGATGAGATTAGGGAGCAGGAATATAATCTTTCCGTATCAACCTATGTTGAGCAGGAGAATACACGGGAGGTTATTGATATTAAAGAACTCAATGCTCAGATTGAGCAAATCGTTGCAAGAGAAAATGTTTTAAGAGCAGAGATAGATAAGATTATTAAAGAGATAGAGGGATAATTATAAATGAGTATGAAAGAATATATCCATCATATACATGGCAATCCAGCAGATAATACAATGTTAGATTGTCCTGATGTTAGTTGTAAATACAATGCTGATACATACGATTTTAGTAAAATATGTATTTTGTTTTTCTCAATCGTGTTGCTAATAGTTTCAGTATTGTTAATTATTTTTTCAAAAAATTCAATTTTACAAATGATAGCATCTGCAGTATTAGGTGGTGTATTTAGTGCTATTGTATGGTTAATTACTGTTTGGCATAATGATAAGACAAATGCTGAAATCAGCAGAATTGAGCATCGACTTTATATTGTTGATAGTTTAATAAACTCAATTAATACTACGACTAATATTATAAATTACGAAACTTTGGAAATAACATCGTGTGACCAAGATGATTATATTAAAAGACTTTTAATATTCGTAGGAAAACTTACAAATATAAAAGGTATTAAAGAAATTGATTGCTCAAAGCTTGAATTAAAATGGCTTGATGGACAAGACTGTTTTATTGATAACTTTTTAAAAAAATTCAATCATTTGATGGAAAATCCTGAACTTATCAAAAGTAATTATGATATTGACAAAATATTAAACTTAAATGAATACATCTTAAAGACCGAATTAACAAGGTTAAAAGAAAAATTGTTAAGGCAACGTTTGTATGTGATTTGCGGGGATGCACCTGTGGATCAAAAAGATGTAGATAGAAGAATTAAATTAAAACGCATATTTGAGATATTTAACAAGGAAAAAAATAATGAGTAAACTTGATGAATTGACTAGAGAATTATGTCCTGATGGTGTTGAGTATAAGAATCTAAAGGATGTTTGTACTTTTAATAGAGGCAAATCATTGGTTTCAAAAAATGCTGTTAATGGAAATGTACCAGTAATTTCTGGTGGGAAAAAGCCTGCTTTTTATCATAATGAATCAAATAGAAATGGGATAACTATAACAGTTGCAGGCTCTGGAGCATATGCAGGATATGTTAGTATTTGGTATGAACCTATATTTTGTTGTGATGCTTTCAGTGTTGATCCTATTGATGAAAAAATAATCAATGTGAAGTATTTATATCACTTTCTATTAAGTAAGCAGAATAAGATATATCATAAGAAAACAGGAGCTGGGATACCTCATGTTCATGGTAAAGATATAGCTAAGTTGAAAATTCCCATGCCGCCATTAGAAGTGCAGGAGGAAATTGTCAGAATACTTGATAATTTTACAGAACTCACAGCAGAACTCACAGCAGAACTCACAGTAAGAAAGCAGCAGTATGAATATTATAGAAATATATTGCTAACTTTTGATGATAATATGGAATGGAATACCCTAGAAGAGTTATTACAACCAAAAGGTTATATAAGAGGTCCTTTTGGATCGGCATTGAAAAAAGAATTTTTTGTTGAAGAGGGAATTCCTGTTTATGAGCAACAACATGCAATATATGATAAAAGGACTTTTAGATATTTTATTGATGGTGATCGAGCAGAAAAGTTAAAAAGATTTATGGTTAAACCCAATGATATAATAATAAGTTGTTCTGGTACAATAGGAAAAATATCAATTATAACATCTAATGATAAAATTGGTATAATAAATCAAGCCTTATTGATTCTTAGGTTTGATTTGTCAAAGGTAAAAATTAAGTATATAAAATATTATCTTGAATGTTTTACTAATTTAATAGTAACTAGTTCTGGTGGAGCTATCACTAATATTGAAAAAAGAGCAGTTATAGAAAGAATAAGAATTCCAGTGCCGCCACTTTCTAAACAGCAACACATTATCGATATTCTTGGATGGTTTGATCAGCTTTGCAATGATATTTCTGTGGGATTGCCTGCAGAGATTGAGGCAAGGAAGAAACAGTATGAATATTATCGTGATAAGTTGCTGACTTTTAAGGAGAAAATAAGTTAATGTGGAAAGGTAAACACAAGAAAAAAGCAAAACAAAATAGTAATTTGAATTCAACGCAAAATATTAATGTTGTTCTGTCTGAAAGTATTAGTAAAGAAGAAATGCAACATATTATTTCAAATGCAATTATTGAATCGGAAAATATAAGAGAAGAAAAAGCAAAAGAGCAAAAAGAAATTGAATTAAAAGAATGGCATAAAACAATAGGATATAAAGAGCAAGACAATAAATTCAAAAAGATTATTAATGAATTAAAAGTCTTTTGTAAAATATTATTTTTGAAGGAAAAAGATATTGAGGGAGTTACGGCATCTACATTGTTATTGAAATTGTCTTTGTCGTTTTTCTTTCGAATTATTAGTTTGGGTTTGTTTATTCTGTTTTTAATATCTTTTATACTTGCATTTCTACCATTACATTGTTTTATTAATCAAACTAGTGTGGTTCCAGGATATTTAAATGTAATATGTTTTTTGCTTTCAATTCTTATGTTTATGCTGTCTAGATTTATTAGAATTGTAAGTGTAGAAATTGAAAAAAGTGAAAATTTCAATTATCTTTTTGGTTGGTTTGCATCAATTACGTCTATCGTTTCTATTGCTATCGCAGTGATTGCAATTGTAAAGGGGAGTTAAATGTCTAGTTTTAATATTATTACTCAAACAAAAGAAAGCACAGTTGTTGCTGAATATGAGCCGCAAAAAACACGCTCGGATGCTTATCAGAGTGAGCAGACTCTTGAAGATGCATTTATTAAGATGCTGACTGAACAGGGCTATGAACGTTTGATTATTCATAGCCAGACCGCTCTTATTGCTAATTTACGTGTTCAGCTTGAAAAACTCAATAACTATAAGTTCAGCGACAAAGAGTGGAAATATTTTTTTGAATATAATATTGCAAGCTCTGCTGACGGTATTGTGCAGAAAACACGCAAGATACAAGAGGATTATGTTCAGGTATTAAAGCGTGATGATGGCTCGTCAAAGAATATTTATCTGATTGATAAGAAGAATATACATAATAATTCTTTACAGGTTATCAATCAGTATGTTGATGATAACGGAAGTCACGAAACACGTTATGATGTTACGATTCTTGTAAATGGTTTGCCATTAGTTCACATTGAACTCAAACGCAGGGGCGTTGCACTGAAAGAAGCCTTTAATCAGATTAACCGTTATCAGCGTGATAGCTTTTGGTCAGGCTGCGGACTGTATGAATATGTGCAGATATTTGTTGTATCTAATGGCACGCACACAAAGTATTATTCAAATACAACCCGTGATTTGCATATTAAAGAGGTTTCAAACACAAGACGAAACAAGAAAAAGTCCAGCAACAGTTTTGAATTTACATCTTACTGGGCGGATGCAAATAACAAGATTATTCCTGATCTTGTTGACTTTACCAAAACATTCTTTGCAAAGCATACAATACTGAATATTCTTACAAGGTATTGCGTTTTTACATCGGAAGAAATGCTTTTGGTTATGCGACCATATCAGATTGTTGCAACTGAAAAGATACTGAACAGAATTGAGATTTCAACGAATTACAAGAAAACAGGAACGGTTGATGCAGGTGGTTATATCTGGCACACCACAGGCAGCGGTAAAACGCTGACCTCATTTAAAACTGCACAGCTTGCCACTGCTTTGCCGTATATTGACAAAGTACTTTTTGTGGTTGACAGAAAGGACCTTGATTATCAGACTATCAAGGAATATGACAGATTCGAAAAGGGTGCAGCAAACAGTAATAAAAGTACTGCTGTTTTACAAAGGCAGCTTGAAGATACTGCATCAAAAATTATTGTAACAACCATTCAAAAGCTGGATATGTTTATTCAAAAGAATAAATTCCATGATGTTTACAATAAGCATATTGTTTTGATTTTTGATGAGTGCCATCGTTCTCAGTTTGGTGATATGCACCAGCGCATTATTAAGCATTTTAATAATTACCATATTTTCGGTTTTACAGGTACGCCTATATTTACTGTTAATTCACCAAGCGGCGGTAATCCGAATTTGAGAACAACACAGCAGGCTTTTGGTGATAAATTGCATACATATACCATTGTTGATGCGATTAATGACGGCAATGTTCTGCCGTTTCGTATTGATTATATTAACACGGTTAAGGCAAAGGATGATGTTAAGGACAAGCAGGTAAATGCCATTGAAACAGAGGAAACGCTTGGCGCTCCTGAAAGAATAGAAGAGGTTGTTACTTACATACTTGAGCATTTTGACCAAAAAACAAGGCGTAATGCTTTTTATAGTCTTAAGGGTAAAAGGCTGAATGGTTTTAACTCCATGTTTGCAGTCAGTTCAATTCCTATGGCTAAAAAGTATTATCTTGAATTTAAAAAGCAGATAGCTGAAAAACATAAGGATTTAACGATTGCCACCATTTACTCCTTTGCGCCTAATGAGGAAGATCCTTATGAGGGTATTCTTGCCGACGAAAGCTTTGATACTGAAGATTTAGATAAAAGCTCCCGTGATTTTCTTGACAGTGCTATTGATGATTACAATAAGATTTTCAAGACTAATTTTGATACATCATCAAAAGGATTTCAGGATTATTATAAGGATTTATCTGATAAGATTAAGAAAAGGGAAGTTGACCTTGTAATTGTTGTTAATATGTTTTTAACAGGCTTTGATGCGACTACTCTTAATACTTTATGGGTGGATAAAAACTTAAAGCAGCACGGACTGATTCAGGCATTTTCACGTACAAACAGAATACTGAATTCTGTTAAAACCTATGGTAATATTGTTTGCTTCAGGGATTTGCAACAGCAGACGAATGACGCAATTGGCTTGTTTGGTGATAAAGAAGCAAGTGGTATTGTATTGCTCAAATCCTATGATGATTATTACTATGGTTACGATGAAAACGATAAGCATTATAAGGGTTATGAGGAGAGAATCGCAGAGCTTATTCAGAAATATCCGATTGGTGAACAGATAATGGGAGAACAGAACAAAAAGAAATTTGTTGTGCTTTTCGGCAGTATTTTAAGACTCAAAAATATTCTTTCATCATTTGATAAATTTGAAGGAAATGAAATACTCAAGCCTATTGATTTTCAGGATTATACAAGCATATATGTTGATATTTATGATGAGTTTAAGCAACTCAAAGATAAGGACAAAGAGAGTATCAAGGATGATGTAGTCTTTGAGATGGAGCTTGTTAAACAGGTTGAGGTAAATATTGATTATATACTTATGCTTGTTGCTTTGTATCATAAGTCAAATTGTCAGGACAAGGACATTCTTGTATCTATTGATAAGGCAATCAGTGCAAGTCTGGAACTTCGTTCAAAGAAAGAGCTTATTGATGAATTCATTAAAACAATCAATGTTCAGACCAATGTGAATGAGGATTGGATTAAGTTTGTTAAAAGACAAAAAGAATCTGAAATTGAAAATATTATTAAAGAACAAAAGCTGAAACCTGAAGAAACAAAGAAGTTTATTGATAACTCATTTCGTGACGGTGTTCTTAAAACTACAGGAACTGATATTGATAAAATTCTGCCTGCCGTTTCTCGTTTTGGTGGAGGAAACAGAGCAGAAATCAAGCAAAGAGTTATAGAAATTTTGCAATCATTCTTTGAAAAATATTTTGGTATTGTGTGATTTTTAACAATATAAACTCGCATAGACTCATACAAAGTTAAAGCAAAAATATTTTGCTTGATTTTATTGACAGATGCAAAACTATCTGCTAATATTTGGATATAAATTAAATATGTGTTTATGTTTTTAGTGGTGTAAAAAGCATCACAACTAGTCCTTTTATTTAATAAAAATGGTTGGGATAGGATATTAATTCAAGACTATTTTAAGTCGTTTACATAGTGAGTAAACACGCTATGCAAGCGGAGCTGGAAGGCTCTGCTTGTTTGTGCTACTCACTTGTGTAAACGGCTTTTTTATTGCCGGAAATGAAAATTGAATGATCGTCTGAATGGGATATATTACTGCCATGACATCTATTGATAGAGCGGTACAACTTCGCTGAAAAGGGATAGGAACTGCATTCAGATAACACGGCAAAAGGTGTGTCCTACACCGTAGCGAGCATCGGATTTATATATAAATCCAAAAATCAGGGAGAAATCCCTGAAACCCTTTTAAGAATGGAGATGATGAATTGAAAGAAAAAATTACACATTGTATCAGTTTAAATTATGATGACAGTCAAAGATTGAAATTGTATGCAAAAATATGCGGTGTTACACAATCACAGATTGTCAGTACGCTCGTCAATAATAAAACACCAAAACCTATGCCTGATAAAAGGTTTTGGGAACTGATGAATAAGCACTATGCAATTCAGAATTCTATCAAAGAAAATGCAAATAACAATGAGAAAATATTGCAAGCCTGCATTGACCTTGATAAGTGGGTACTTGAACTTGAAAAAGAAATACTTTTATCAAAGGAGGCGGCATAATGGCAACAACAAGTTTATGGCATATAAAAGGTCAGCTTTGCGACTTGATTGATTATGTAGAAAATCCTGATAAAACAGAATTAACTTCTGATATGCAAAATTTTGTAAATGTGTTCAGTTACGATATTAATCCGAATAAGACAAATAACCAACAGTTTGTTACTGCAATCAACTGTAAAAAGGAAATTGCACTAGAACAAATGATACTCACTAAAAAGCAATTCAATAAAGAGGATAAGTATATTGCTTGGCACGGTTATCAAAGCTTTAAGCCTGATGAAGTCACACCTGAGCTTTGTCACGAGATTGGAGTTAAGCTGGCACAGCAAATGTGGGGTGATAGATTTCAGGTTATCGTATCAACGCATCTTGATAAAGACCACTTGCATAATCATTTTTGTTTCAATTCGGTTTCATTTCTTGACGGAAAGAAATATAACTATTCAAAAACTGAAATGCAGAGACTTCGTGACACATCGGATTTAATCTGTAAAGAGTATGGATTGTCTGTTATTGCAACAGACAATAAATCAAAAGCACCAAGCAGAACATTATACCTTGCAGAAAAGAACAATGAGCCTACAAAATATAACCTAATGCGAGCAGCTATTGATGAAGCAATTAAAATTAGTCCAACACCAAAAGAGTTTGTAAAGATTATGAGGAAGAAAGGCTATATTGTTAATGTTAATCCTGAACGCAAATATGCAACGATTCGTTCAGTGAATGACAGTAGAAACACAAGACTGAAAACGCTTGGTGAAAAGTATGATTGGCAGAACATTGTTGAACAAATCAATATCCAAGACGGCTTTACACTTTTTCCTGCATACAAAGAGTTTAACAGAGCAAGTAAAACAAAATATATTAAACCTCAAAAATATGTTTTCAAAGGTTCATTTACAACTGTCAAAAAGATTACTGGTTTAAAAGCATTGTATCTGTATTATTGTTATCGGTTAGGTTACTTGCCGAAAAAGAAACAGCATATGCCTTTGTCACCTGAAATGAAAGAGGCTTGGAGAAAGATTGACAGGTATTCTAATCAGGTAATACTGATTTCAAAATATAATTTGGATGATACAGATAAGGTTAGGCAATTTATCAAGGACAACAAAGAACAGATTGAAATAATTACAAATCAGCGAAATCAAATTTATAATAAACTTAGAAGATGCAAAGATACTGATAAAATATCAAGTCTCAAATCAGATAGAGATTGTTGTTCTTCAAAACTAAAAAGATTAAGAACCGAAATCAAAACTGCTAACACAATTCTAAATGATGTTGAAGAAATGAAAAAGAACATAAAAGCTGAAACGAACATACAGCATCAAAGATTTGCAGTTAGCAAAACTAAATCACAAAGGAGGGATTTGCAATGGGAAAGGTAGTAAATTTTAACAGCATAAAATTACATTATGTGCCAACAATAATTCAGGAAAGGCGTGTTGGCAGAATGTTTACAAAATCACAGCTTGATGAGTGCCGCAAGGCTGATTTTACTACTTGCAAAATCAATGATTTGCCCGATGTTACGAACCTGAACATTGATATTGATGAGCCGATAATCAACCGTGCAAGGAAATATTTTCAGGATATAAAAAATCCATATATTTTTCGTGTAGGTGATGTTGGAGTGAAGATTAACTGTTTAGGCGACAAAAATTTATCCGATTCCATAATGAATATTGTGACTTCGTCAGATTGACAAAATTTGTTCATTGAAAATAATATGGCGGTGTGTTATAATCTGCTTGTGTAGAAAAATTGCATATCGCCATGGATTCAATTGAATTTATGGAGGTACGCTATGGATAAGTATAAAGAAATTTTGGAGCAGCCTCACAGAAAAAATATCTGGCAGGCTGCTCTTTATATTCGTTTGTCAAAGGAGGATGGGGATAAGCAGGAAAGCTATTCCGTAACCTCGCAGCGTGAGATTTTGAAGGAATATCTTAGGCAGCATCCTGACATTGATTTTTATGATTTTTATATTGACGATGGCTGGAGCGGAACAAATTTTGACCGTCCCGGCTTTCAGCGAATGATGGCGGATATTTATGACGGCAAAGTCAACTGTGTAATCGTCAAGGATTTATCCCGTTTCGGCAGAAATTATACGGATGCAGGTCACTATCTTGATGATGTTTTTACTCGTCTGCAGGTGCGTTTTATTTCGCTTAACAACGGTGTGGATTCCATTTCAAACAGTATGAATGCTGCCACAAAGTGTATTACTGTTGGTGTGCAGAATGTTATCAATGAGAGTGTTGCCGCAACAACTTCGGTTAATGTTCGCGGTACGCTGAATGTCAGCAGAAAGCAGGGTAAGTTTATCGGCTCATTTCCGACTTACGGCTATTTGAAAAATCCTGAAGATCATCACAAACTGATTATTGATGAAGAAGCTGCACCGATTGTGCGGCAGATTTACAGGTGGTTTATTGAGGGAAAGAGTATTATTGGCATTACCAAAGAACTTAACAGGCTCGGTATTCCGAATCCCTCAACCTATAAGAAAATGAAAGGATGGAACTATAAGCACACAAGCAGTCAAAATAATGACGGCTTGTGGTGTGATTCAACCGTTCGCCGTATGCTGTCTAATCAAATGTATATCGGCAATATGGTTCAGGGCAAGAACACAACAATCAGTTACAAGATCAAGCAGTGCCGTTCTATTCCAAAGGATGAATGGATTATTGTTGAGAATACGCACGAGCCGATTATTGACAAAGAAACCTTTGACAAGGCACAGTCGCTTTTTAATCGCAATACTAGGACTGCACCGGAAAAGACAGAAGTTGATTTGTTTGCAGGCTTTGTAAAATGTGCAGATTGTCATAGAGCAATGAGCAAAAAGACCAACAATCATTCTTACGGCACATATAAGTATTATCGTTGTGTGACATCAAGAAAAATGGACAGCGGTGCTTGTACTCCGCATTCCATCAGAATTGATAAGCTGGAGCAGGCGGTGCTTGTAACCATTCAGACGATGATTGATACAGCCCTTGAACTTGATGAGTTGATAGAAAAAATTAATTTGAAGAGCAAGAATACTATGCAGTTAAATCTGCTTCAAAAATCACTTGATAAAAATATCGCCGAGCGTGATAAATATAAAAATATGATGGTGGATTTGTACCCTGATTGGAAAAGCGGCACAATCACCAAAGAGGAGTATATGACGCTCAAAGAAGGAATAGGCGAGCGAATCAAAGCACTTGACGATAAGATTTCAGAATTGCAAACCTCACTTGAAAATGATTCAACCGGTGTTACGCAGGAGAACGATTTTATTACGCATTTTAAGCAGTACGGCAAAATTGAAAAGCTCACAAGACCAATCTTGACAGAGCTTGTTGATACAATCCTTGTCCACGAAGACGGCAATATAACAATCAATTTCAAATTCAAGGATTCCTATGAGCAGGTAATTGAATATATTGAAGAAACAAAGCAAAAGTATCTTGAAGAAATTGCATAATGAAAAAGAGTGTCTTAATAGGGCACTCTTTTTCATTTATATAGATTTATTCAGAATTTATTTTAAAATAAATAAAGTTTATGTTGACAATAAATTTTAGATATGCTAATATAAATGTGAAATAAATATAAAGAAATGAGGGTTTATATGCAATACGAAACTATAATTTTAGAAATGATGTCAAGAATTCAAAAACTTGAAGAAGAGGTAGAAGAATTAAAAAATACGATTTCATCCAATAGCATTGAATCGTCAGGTAGTCAAACCAAAAGGAATGTTAAAGTAACGCCTGAGATGACTCGCCTTTGTTATGAAAAAGCGAAAGCAGTATATAATAATCAATATCTTGATACGAATGATTTGGCAGATGAGGTTTCAAATCAAACGGGTATGAATTTTAATACTGCAAAGATGAATATTTACTCGATTACGCAAATGCTTAAGGGCGAAGAGTATAACCGACTTTTGAGTGCTGATTCTCTTGATTTGTGTCTTGATATGATTTATCAAGAGTTTGATTTGCAAGGCTTGAAAAAAGCATTGAAGGCAACAGAATTGCATATTGAATATTTAAAAACGAAAGGTATGGCTACATCAAAACTTATATCAGTATTTACTAAGTATAAAGGTATGATAAAATGACTGTATTTTTAGCTGTAATTATCGCTGTTTGCATAATGATAAAAATAATAAAAAATGAGAAAAAAGAGCAAAAAGTTTTAGAAGATGCAAAGGTTGTCGAAACCAGAATGCAGCATTCTGCAATTTGTGAGATAAATAATGGTAATCTTCCGATTATTAAAGTTGATAATCTTAATTATTTATCAAATGAAAGGTGCCATTATTTAGATAATGCAGCCTATTCAACTACGACAAGTTCTACTGCGTATCATAAATTTTATAATGGTACATACACCAAAGGTAAACAGAGCGGTTACAGGAGTGGTATTTCTACTACATATCCTGTTACAACTTACAAAGAGAATATGCATAAAGGAACTTTGGTTGTTACAAATGAAAGAATCATTTTTATAAATGAGAAATATTCTTTGTGTATACCACTTTGCCGTGTAATTTCATTTACACCAGATACGAATAAAATAGATGTTTATTCAGGTAACAGAATAGATTCAATTTATGTGCCAAATGGTTTTACAGTATATAATTTATTAAATACTATTTGCAAAGAAAGGAATAAATGATGATAAAGAATGTAAGTGAATATTTAAAAGAATACTATCTGTCAAATGGTAAAAGGATTATTGTAACTACTTTAAGAGGAAAGCAGCACGAAATTTGTTTGTCTGATGATAATAAGTATTTTTATAGTTATACAGGGCTTAGGCAAAACAATTTTTTATACTTGAATTGGTTTGATGGTATTGTAGATTTTATAAGACAAAACGGTGGCAGAGTTGAAAAAGGTGGCTGTCGTAACAGCAAGGTGGGACAGGGTAACTGTACGAAAGGTACTTTGTGCTATTATGTTGCAACAGAATGTTATGGAAAATGTGATGGAGAATCTTCATTTGATCCGATTTTTATTGTTGCTGCAATTTTGGAGAATGCAGGAATTTGTAAAAATGAAAGAGGGTATATACAGTTATCGGCAATAAAATATTGAATAACGCTTTTAGTTTGTTGATATTTTGCCGATAAAATGATATAATAATCTTGGTGATAATATGGATATAAAGTATTTAACAAGTGCTCAAATAGTTGAAAAATGGGGGATTTCAGAGCGAAGTGTGCGTAATTACTGCAACGAAGGAAGAGTTGACGGTGCTGTTCTTATCGGCAAGATTTGGAATATTCCTGAGGATGCGCTTAAGCCTGAAAGGTTAAATAAAAAGAAGAGTTTAAATCTTCTTGATATCCTAAAAGAGCAAAAAGAAAATCATCTGACAGGCGGAATTTATCATAAAATTCAGATTGAGCTTACTTATAATTCAAATCATATTGAGGGCAGCAGGCTTACACATGATCAGACAAGGTTTATTTATGAAACCAATACAATCGGAATTACAGAGCAGGCAGTTAATGTGGATGATGTGATTGAAACCGCAAATCATTTCAGGTGTATTGATAAAATCATTGATTGTGCAAATTCTCAGATTAGTGAAAAGTTGATTAAAGAACTGCATTTTATTCTTAAATCAGGAACTGCCGACAGCCGTAAGGATTGGTTTGCTGTTGGTGATTATAAGAAACTGCCGAATGAGGTTGCAGACAGAGAAACAACGGCTCCTGAAAATGTGCATAATGAAATAAAAGCTTTGCTTGAAGATTACAACAGCAAGAACGATAAGACTATTGAAGATATTATTTCTTTTCATGTTGCTTTTGAAAGAATACATCCTTTTCAGGACGGCAACGGCAGAGTCGGCAGATTATTGCTTTTTAAAGAATGTTTGAAATACAACATTGTGCCGTTTATCATTGATGATGATTTGAAGTTGTTTTATTACAGAGGGCTGAAAGAATGGTCAAGTGAAAAAGGCTTTTTGATAGATACCTGTTTAACAGCACAGGATAGATTTAAGAAATATCTGGATTATTTCAGAATACCGTATGATGGTTGATAATGTATATAATATTTGGAATGTTTCTAAGAAAAGTCAAGAAAAATTCCGATATCGGAATTTTTTTGCGATTTTTCGAAATTTATTCCGAATAGAGAAAACTAATTATTATTGATTATTCGGTACGAATATGATATAATAATGTCGGTGATATTATGGAAATAAGAAACGGCAAGCTGATAATCAGCAATGCAGGAGGTACTGCATCGAATGGGGCTAAAACATATAAAGTATCTTTGCCGTCTGTATGGATAAATTCACTTAAATTGAATGAGGACAATAGGGATATTGAGCTGTCTTTTGATGGTGAAAAAATTATCATTGAGCCTAAAACCTCGTTTGATAATTTTATCGTATCAGCAAAGCAAAAAGGGCATAAGCTGTTAAAACTGAATTACTATAATCATGACAATTTATGCACAACAATCATTGCTGATTATGACAGCAAAACCGTAAAGTTAAAAAACTTTACAGAAAATCCGGTGTATACAGCTTTTGGAATAAAATCAAATGTAGATTGGGAGGATTACAATTCTTTTTTAGAAGAAAGGTGTATACCAAAAAGCCGAATGGGTCTTAAAAATTATTTGTGTTCAATCGGTGTTGACGAATACAATCCTTTGGAAATTATCAAAAAGACCCAAGGCAGAATGGCAGAGGACAGCCAATGGCTTGCTGTGGAGGAACTTTAATGGGTGTTAAATTAGTTACAAATGAAAAAATAGCTTTGACCTCATCAAAGGGTAATCAGGAAAAATGGTGCGATGATAATGTGTGGTACAAGCTTGATCAGTTCGGCTATGAAGCTCTTGCAGAGACTGTTACATCAGAAATTTTGGAAAAAAGCAATATTGAAAGCGATACACCTTTTAAATTTGTAAGATACAGTATAGAAAAAGTAAATGTTCATAATGCTGAAAGAGTTGCCTGTACAAGTCAAAATTTTCTAAAGCAAGGTGAAGCAATCATTACTTTGAACAAGCTGCTTTCCAATAATATTGGGGTATCTTTAACGGAAAAACTCAGCAGGTTTACAAGTGATAAAAGGCGTATTCAGTATTTAGTTGATGCCACAAAAGAGATTACAGGTCTTGCTGATTTTGACAGGTATTTGACCCTGCTTTTTGAAATAGATTCACTGATAATGAATGATGACAGGCATTTGAATAATATTGCAGTTATTGAAAAAAACGGAAAATTTGATTATTGCCCTATTTTTGATAATGGGGCAGGTCTTTTGTCAAACACACAAATTTACAGAATGGATATTGAGTCGAAGGGTATTATGAAATCCATGGTTGCAAGTCCGTTTTTTATGACCTTTAACAGGGAGCTTAAAACAGTCCGCTCACTTTATGGAGCAGTGCTGAAGCTTCCTAAGTTAACGAAAGAGGAAATAGCTGAAATCGCAAATCCATATCTTGAATTTTATCCTCAGCGTGACAGATCGATTATAAAAGACAGAGTGGTTCAGTGTATTACTCAACGGCAGAAATTGATTTAAGAGGTATTATGATACAGAAAATTGACGCAATAGAATTTAAAATAAAAGAAGAATTTGATTTTAGTTTCCTTAGTGAATACGGAAAAGTATTTAAAGTGTTTGATGACCAGGACAGCGGTAATATATGCTTTGGAACTGAAAAGAACGAACAAAAGTATTTTATAAAATTTGCAGGTGCAAAGACTGCCGAATACGATGGTGAGCCTTGCGATGCAGTCAGCCGACTGAAAGCAACCGTTCCGATTTATGAGAATCTGAAGCATAAAAATCTCATTGAATATATAGACGCAAAAGAAATAAACAACGGCTTTGCAATGATTTTTAAGTGGGCGGACGGTGCGTGTATGGGCAGAATGTACCCTGAATCGCACTGCAAATTTATGTCGTTATCGAATGATACTAAGTTAAAAGTATTTGCTTATATTTTGGATTTTATGAAATATATAGCTAAACAGAATTTTGTTGCAATTGATTTTTATGATGGCAGCATTATGTATGATTTTGATAATGAAAGAACAATTATTTGTGATATTGACTTTTTCAGAAAATTGCCTGCTGTCAATGATATGGGAAAAATGTGGGGCAGTTCAATTTTTATGTCGCCTGAAGAATTTGAAAAGGGTGCTGTGATTGATGAAATCACAAATGTTTATACGCTGGGAGCAATGGCATTTGCACTTTTCGGCAATTATAAAAGAGATTTTGAAAATTGGTCATTGAGCAAAGATTTATACAATGTTGCAGTGAAAGCAACAAGTGATGATAGAAATAATAGGTATCAATCAGTTGAGGAATTAATTGATGAATGGAATAAATATTGCATTTGATAATAACGATAAAAGAATAAAACATTATGAACTGCTGCTTGAGGGCAGTCTGGACAGTATAAGCGAATATCCTTTGCATGACGGTTATTATTTTGAGTTTTATCAGGACGGAGACAGGGATGCTTGGATTGAAATTGAACAGAGTGCAAAGGAATTTTCTAATTATGAAGAAGGCTTGGATGCATGGAACAGATATTATTCAGGCAGAGAAAGTGAATTGCATAACCGAATGGTGTTTGTTGTAAATGAGTTGGGAGAAAAGGTTGCAACTGCAACGGCATTTTACGATATTAACGGAAAAGACAAATCAGGTGCAGGTTGGCTGCACTGGGTAGCTGTGAAAAGGGCCTATCAGGGAAAAGGCTTATCAAAACCATTAATTACATATGTGCTCCATGTTATGAAAGCATTAGGGTATAACCATGTCAAAATACCAACTCAAACAAATACTTGGCTGGCAGTTAAAGTTTATCTTGATTTAGGCTTCAGACCAATACCTGAAAATGCTGTGAATAGTTATATGGGTTGGTGTATTATCAAAACCCTGACGAAGCATAAATCTTTGAATGATTTTGATTCTATTGATGAAGAAGCTATCATTCGTTGATTGTATTGCATTTGATTCAATATTTATTTATAATGAGATTAAATAAAGCAAAGGAGGTAAAGCAATGATTGATTCTAATGGATATATTATGTCTGCTGACAGGCAGGTTGCAAGAATTGAAAACGGTTTGGTTATTGATGTTGATCAGAAATTTGCACCTTTGCATTTTATCAATGGCAAAGATTTTACCTCTTGGCTTGAGGGCAGGGCGATTGACTCTCATCGAGCAAATTCCCGACTTTTGAAAAAGGTTTTACGTCTTGCAAATCGTGATGATGCGAGTACTGCTCTTGCCGTAAATGCGGTTACGATTACGGATAACTATTGGTTTAAATCGGATGATGAAAATTTAACTTGGAATGAAGTTAAGTTTAATGAAAATGTTTTTGATAATCTTGCGCTTAAAGGTGATCCTGACAGCTTTAATCAAAAGCCGTCACGAACTCCGGAACTTACGAATATCGGTAGTTTTGAAAAGTGCTGGAGGCTGATTGACGGCAAGTGGTGGATGTATAAAAGCGGTAACGATAATCAAATCTTTTCTGAACTTTTCATATGCCATTTGGGTCATGCTCTCGGCTTTAATATGGCTGATTACGAATATGATAATGGTTATGTTAAAACAAAGGATTTTACGGACGGCAGGGTGAATTTTGAGCCTATCTGCTCGGTTATGGGTGATAATGAGGATTACAGTGATAGCTTTGATTATTTTATGACTTTGTCAAAGGACATTGCGGTCGATTATCTGAAAATGCTTTACCTCGATTCCGTTTGCTATAATATGGATAGGCATACAAATAATTATGGTTTGCTCCGTAATATTGAAACAGGCGAGATTCTCTCGCTTGCACCGAATTATGATAATAACATTGCACTCATTGCGAACGGTTATCCAAGTGATGTAAGCAGAAAAAAAGACGGACTACTCAAATTCTTTTTTGAATTTCTTGATAATAACAGTGAGGCAAAAAAACTGTTTAATTCATTTGATATTTCTATTATAACAAAAGAAATGCTTACGGAATGTATTGATAAAATTCCTGTTAAGGTAGATAGCGAATTTGTTATTAATTTTATTTTGAATGGACAGAAAAGAATTAAAGATAAGTAAGCAAACACCCCGATTGATTATTCAATCGGGGTGTGTTTTATCTGTATTTGTGATATAGATTATTAATAGTTTCAGCATAAAGAGAACGAGAACGTTTATCAGAATTTGTGTTATTGTTTTTCATTTCAATATAAAGTTTTCTGACCTCATTCCAATAATTATGCCTTTTTAACCAATCAGCTTTGTTTTCAAGATTTTTAAATCCAATGTTTCGGTATTCCCAAGTATAATCATTTTTTTGTTTATTAAATCGGATATATTGCTGTCCTTTGCTTCCATCGTAAACAATGGCAAAATCGCAGCTGTGTTTTATTCGTGAATGAAATCTATCAATAAATTTGATAGCTAAAACACTTGTTGAATCTTCACAGTAGTTATAGCCATAATAACGAACTACCCTATTAAGAGCATTTTTCAATATATTTCTAATTTCATCTGGATCGTATTCATTGTTATCATCATTAACATATATATTTACATCAAAGTCAAATCCGATATTCGTTGTTGGGTCAAAGGTTATCATATTCCGTTTAGAACTGCCTATAAAGTGATAACTGAATGTAAAATAATCTCGCACTTCATCCTGAACTTTATGAATTATTTCTTCAAGCTCAGCACGAACCGGTTTTGTTTCCTCTTTTGTTGTATAGCGGTAATGATACATTTTTTATTCCTCCAAAAATATAATTACCCATACCGACCATTTAGACAGCATATCTAAATCATTACATTATATCTCAAATATTTTATTTGTCAATAGAAAAATTTTATAGTCTACCCTTGACAATGGCACCGGCGGCGGCAAGGACTATTTCTGATTTTTTCAGGGATACAAATACTAAGCCGCAGAATTATGATTTGATTCTGACCGGTGATTTGGGATACACAGGCAGTAAACTTTTATATGAAATACTTGAACAGGAATATAATATAAAACTTGAAAATTTTCATAACGACTGTGGTCTTATGATTTATGATTTAAAGAAACAAGATGTGAATTCAGGCGGTTCAGGCTGTGGCTGCAGTGCTTCGGTACTATGTTCTCATATTATGAAAAATATTGAAAAAGGCAAGTTAGGCAAAGTGCTTTTTGTTGCCACAGGTGCCCTTATGTCTCCGACATCAAGCAAACAAGGCAATCCGATTCCGGGTATAGCACATGCAGTTTTGCTCGAGAGGTAAACTATGAAAAATTTTAATAATATTAAACTTCTTTCCGCCTTCAGAGAGGTTTCAGATGTTCTTGAGATTATTTCAAAGGCAATCAGAATTTTTGCTCTGATAATGATAATACTGCAAGGAATATTATTGTTTAAAGAAACAAAATCCGAAGTGAAATCGGAAAAGTAATAAATCTACAAGTATTGATAAAACAACAGATAATGAATAAAACTTCTATAACAGAATGTAAAAACTGTTATGGAAGTTTTTTTGTATGCAAAAATTCCTTTTTATGCAATTTATCGGTTTTAATATAATCGATTTTACTTTTAGAATTTCTGTAAAAAATTATCTATAATTGACTTGATATTTTAAATAATGTATTATATAATTACCGAAATATAAATATTACAAATTATACTAATTCAGAAAGGGGTAAATTGTGTACCAGATTTTTAAACGCTGTTGTGAAATTGTATTGTCCATACTTTTACTTATTATTTTTTTCCCTTTATTACTTATAACGTCTATTGCGATTAAACTTGATTCAGAAGGACCTGTTATTTTTAAGCAGGACAGAATCGGAAAAAACGGCAAAGTTTTTAAAATATATAAATTCAGAAGCATGGCACAGGGAGCAGAATTTACCGGATCGGGAGTTTACAGCGGTGCTGATGATATGCGTGTTACAAGAGTCGGCAAGTTTATACGTGCATCAAGTATTGATGAATTGCCGCAACTTGTTAATATTTTAAAAGGCGATATGAGTTTTGTAGGACCCAGACCCCCGCTTACATATCATCCATGGGATATCAGTGAATATACTGAAGAACAGTTCAGAATGTTTGATGTCAGACCCGGTATTACCGGTTGGGCACAGACGCACGGACGAAAAGAAGTTGAGTGGCACGAGAGAATAAGGCTAAATGTATGGTATGTTGACAATGTGTCATTATGGCTTGATATAAAAATTATATTTATGACTGTTTTTAAAGTGCTGAAAAACGAAAACAATCTTAACAGCACTGAAACATTGATTAAAGAAAATAAAGAAGATAAGGAACATGCAGAAGTATAATGCTTAAACTTTTTTACATAACAAATAATCCGGATATTGCGGCGGCGGCACAAAGTGCCGGTGTTGACAGAATTTTTGTTGATATGGAATATATGGGCAAAGAAGAGCGTCAGCCCAATATGGATACGGTGAAAAATCATCATACTGTTGAAGATGTAAGCAAACTTCGCGGTGTGCTTGATAAATCGGAACTTCTTGTTCGTGTAAATCCTATTCATAAAGATTCAAAAAAAGAGATAGATGATGTTATAAATGCAGGGGCAGATGTGATAATGCTTCCGATGTGGAAATCTGCCGAAGAAATTAAACAGTTTATCAGTTTTGTAGATAAGAGAGTTAAAACTCTGCCTTTGCTTGAAACAGAAGATGCAAGGCTTTGTCTTGATGAAGTTCTTGAAATTGATGGTATTGACGAAATGCATATAGGTCTTAATGATTTGCATTTAAATCAGGGTAAAAAGTTTTTGTTTGAACTTTTAACAGACGGAACCGTTGAAGAAATTGCAAATAAAATCAGGAAAAGAAATATTCCGTTCGGTTTTGGCGGAGTGGGAAGAGTTTCAAAAGACGATTTGCTTCCCGCTGAAAATATACTGGCAGAGCATTACAGACTTAACTCATCTATGGTTATATTGTCGCGTTCGTTCTGCAATACGTCAAATACTACGGATATAAATGAAATAAAGCGCCTTTTTGCTGAAGGTGTAAAAGAAAATAAAGAATTTGAAAAAATGCTTGAAAACCAATCGGAAAGTTATTTTGAAGAAAAACACAAACAAACAACTGATATAATCAAACAGATAGTGAGTGAAAAATGAAACTTCTTTTAACAGGTGCATTTAAATACAGCAGCAGTCAAATTGAATATCTGAAAAATATGGGATTTGATATAACATTTATTCAGGACGAAAGAATTCCGATTGATTCTGATGTAAGTGATATTGATGCGGTAATCTGCAACGGATTATTTTTGTATACACCAATAGAAAATTTCAAAAATTTAAAATTTGTTCAACTTACATCGGCAGGGCTTAACAGAGTTCCGCTTGATTATATTAATCAGTATAATATTAAACTTTGCAACGCAAGGGGCGTTTACAGTGCTCCTATGGCAGAGTTTGCACTGTGCGGTGTGCTTGACTTATATAAAAAATCAAGAATTTTTTATGAAAATCAGAAAAATCATAAGTGGGAAAAATGCAGAGGGCTGCAGGAATTATCCGGCAAAAACGTGCTGATTATCGGTGCCGGTGATATCGGCGGTGCCGTTGCCAAAAGATTTAAAGCATTTGACACAAGTGTGGCAGGCATTGATCCTTATCGGAAAAGCAGTGAAGCATTCGATGTGATTTATTCAACTGAAAATCTTGATGAACAGTTGACTTTTGCGGACATTGTTGTTCTGACATTGCCGCTTACGGATGATAACGAGGGATTTTTTGACGGCAAAAAATTTGCTTTAATGAAATCAACGGCAGTTTTTGTTAATATTGCCAGAGGAAAATTGGTTAATCAGAATGATTTGATTGATGCTCTCGCCAGCAATCAGATTGCGGGTGCTGTGCTTGATGTTTTTGATAAAGAGCCATTGGATGATAAAAGTCCTTTATGGGATATGAATCATGTAATTCTGACTCCTCATAACAGTTTTGAGGGTGAATTGAATAATAAAAGAATGTTTGATTTAATAAAGAAAAATCTGGAAGGTTTTTTGAATGAGTAAAAAAGTTTTATTAACTGCAACAGTGCTTAGTCATATTTGCCAGTTTCATAAACCGCTTGCAAAAATGCTTCAGGAAAACGGATATGAGGTTCATGTTGCAGCAAGAGATAATTTATCAGAAAAAAACGGTCTGGCTGCAGAATATGTGGACAGGTTCTTTAATATTCCTTTTGAGCGTTCGCCGTTTAGTTCTAAAAATATAAAAGCATACAGGGAACTTTCAAAAATTCTTAAAGAGAATGATTATGAATTTATCCACTGTAACACGCCTGTCGGCGGAATGGTAACCCGTCTGGCAGCAAATAAGTACCGCAAAAAGAATGGTACAAAAGTTTTTTACACGGCCCACGGTTTTCATTTCTATGAGGGTGCACCGAAGAAAAACTGGATAATTTATTATCCGATAGAAAAGTTCATGTCAAGATTTACCGATACGCTTGTTACCATTACTACCGAAGACTATAATCTTTCATCAAAAAAGTTTCACTGCAAGGTTGTGCATATTCACGGTGTCGGTGCCAATTCTGCAAAGTTTCATGTTATAAGCGATGAAGAAAAAGCATCACTTAAATCTGAACTTGGTTATAAAGAGAATGAAAAAATTATTCTCAATGTCGGTGAACTGAACGCCAATAAGAATCAGGCAACTGCAATACATGCAATGAAAAAAGTTTTGGAAGAATACCCTGACAGCAAACTTCTTATTGCAGGAAACGGTGATAAACTGCAAAGCCATAAAGATTTAATAAAAGAACTTGATTTAAATGGCAGCGTTGAACTTCTTGGCTACACGACAGAGATATTCAAATATATGAATATCTGCGATTTGCTTGTTGCCTGCAGTTTCAGAGAGGGTTTGCCGCTTAATCTTATGGAAGCAATGCTGTGCGGCAAGCCAATTATTGCTTCAAATAACCGTGGTCACAGAGAACTTGTTGATAACGGAAAAAACGGTTTTCTTGTTTCTGTTACCAATGCTGAAGAATATGCTGATAAAATTATCAAAGTATTGGGAGACAGTGATTATTACGTTCAGAATTCTCTTGATAAGGTTGAAATGTTTAAAGACGTAAATGTGCTGAGTGAATTGAAAGATTTATATAAATTGAATGAATAAAGCAGGTTAGGATATGAGAGTTTTACATATGATTCCTGATATAGGTGTTGCAAACGGAATTATGAGTGCGGTTCTTAATTTTGCAAAAGCAATGCCCGATGACATAAAATTTGATATTGTTTATTTTCAGGAAACAGAGTTGACCAGAGCAAAAGATATAAAGGCTCTTGGCGGAAATGTTTACAAAGTTGATAAACCGTCGCCAAAAGATTTATTAGTCAGCAATAAAATGAAAAAATTCTTTGGCGAACATAAAAATGAGTGGCAGGTGCTTCATATTCATGCTCCTCATTTTGCCGCTTTTATTGCTCCTCAGGCAAAAAAGGCAGGGATTAAAAAAATTGCTGTTCATTGCCATTCAAGCGAGTTTTCACTCAACGGAAACGCAAAAAGAAATAAAATTTTAAGCCTGTATTCAAAATACTTTGTAAAGAATAAACTTGCCTGTTCAAAACTTGCAGGAGATTTTTGGTACGGGAATAAAAAATTCAGTATAATAAATAACGCGATTGACTGTGAAAAGTTCAGATTTGATGAAAAGGAAAGAGTCGAAAAACGCAAAGAGTTAAATCTTGAAAATTCTCTTGTTATATGTCATATCGGCAAAACAGACATACCGCAGAAAAATCACGCCTTTCTGCTTTCTGTTTTTTCAGAAGTGAAAAAATCAGTAGAAAATTCAAAATTGCTTCTTATCGGTGCAGAGCAAACAGAAGAATACAGTTCGCTTTGCCGTGAACTCGGAATATCCGATTCGGTTTGTTTTTTAGGTACGAGAAGTGATGTTGAGAATTTGCTTAATGCAGCAGATTTGTTTTTGTTTCCATCTACAAAAGAGGGTCTGCCCGTTTCCGTAATAGAGGCTCAGGCATCGGGACTTCCTGTTTTAATGTCTGATTCAGTATCGGAAGAGGCTGTTGTAACCAACCTTGTTAAAACACAGTCTCTTGATAACACCGCTTCACAATGGGCTGAGCAGTGTATTTATTTATCAAAAACAGAAAGAAAAGATATGTTTGAGGAGATGTGTGCCGCAGGATGGGATATACATACATCTTTTGATTTTCTTATTAATTTCTACAAAGGATAGATTGTTAATGCAAAACTTGTTAATTAATAGACTTAAATCAATATTTTTTCCAAGCGGTTGGTGCTGTGCAGTCAGATTCAACAAAAGCAGCGACATCTGTATTTTAAATAATATCGACGATGAATTTACTGTTCTTCCCGACAGTAAGCGATATTGGACAGCGGATCCTTTTTTGGTCAAAAAAGACGGTAAATACTATCTGTTTTTTGAAATGTTTGACAGGTTTAAAAGAAAGGGTGCTTTGGGATACAGAGAATTATCCGAGAAAAGTATCGGAAGTCTGAATGTTGTATATGAAAGCGACACCCATCTTTCTTATCCTTTTATTTATGAAAAAGACGGTGTGTTTTACATGATACCCGAATCCAATAAATCGGGTGAACTCTTTGTGCTGAAATGCACTGATTTTCCATCAAAATGGGTTAAAGAAAAAGTTATTGCTAAAGAAAATCTTGTTGATACAACGTTGTTTTCTTATAACGGTGTAAATTATTACATTTCCGAAAGAGTTGACGGAACTAATAATTTTGACAGGGTCGATTTGTTTTATGAAGAAAACGGCTGTTTTACGGAATGTGTCAATAATCCGGTTAAACTTGATGCCAATACTGCAAGGTGTGCAGGTAATTTTTTTGAATATAACGGCAATTATATCAGACCTTCACAGGATTGCGGCGTTTCATACGGTGAAAAACTTAACTTTAACAAAGTAATCAGCATTTCAAAAGAAAATTATGAAGAAGAACTTATAACAACAATTTCTCATAAAGATATAAATCTTGATAAAAAGGGCAGTTATATAGGTATTCATACATATAACAAGGTTGATCATGTTGAAGTTGTTGATTTAAAAACCGATAATAAATTCAGTTTTTGCAATCTTATCGGCATAGTATATAAACTTTTTGCTAAAGTGAAAGGAAAATTAAAATGAAGTTTTCAGTAATTATTCCTGTATATAATGCCGAAGATAAACTTGAACGATGTGTTGAAAGTATATTAAATCAGAAATTTTCGGATTATGAAATTATATTGGTAGACGATGGATCAACTGATAACAGTGCCGAAATCTGCAAAGCCTATTGCGACAGGTTTGATAAAATAAAGTTTATTTCAAAATCAAACGGCGGGGCGGCTTCTGCCAGAAACTGCGGTCTCAGCCATGCCGAAGGGGATTATATACTTTTTGTCGACAGCGATGATTATGTAAGTGAGTCATATTTTGAAATCGTTGGCAAGAATTGCCTTATTGACGGACTTTCGGTTTTTACATATTCGTTTCTGAATAACAGCGAAGTAAGAAAGCGTAATATATCTGACAATCTTCTTAATGAGACAAACTCGCTTTTCACAACATCAAAGCACTTGATTTTATCAAGGCTGATTAACAGCCCCTGTGCCAAGGTGTTCAGCCGTTTGCTGATTGAAAAAAATAATCTCAGATTTGATGAAAAAATGCCGGTTGCAGAGGATTTTAATTTTTGCCTTGCCTATTTGTTTTTATGCGAAACAGTATCTATAAAAAATGAATCTGTATATTTTTATGATATTTCAAACACTTCTTCATTAGTTCGCAGCAGAAAAAAGGGGCTTATTGATATATATCCGTATGTTTTTGATACGGCATCCGATTCTGTTAAGAAATCTTCTTTCAGTGACAGGGAAAAATATGAACTGCTTCGCATAGTGGACAAACTTCATACCGACAGTTTTATTACCTGTGTTATGGAAGAACAAAAGGATAAGGATTTGTCTGCCGGCAAAGTTTTATCCGAAATCAGAAAAATGTGCAAAAAGTTTTATGCAGAATATAAGCCTGATTACGGTTATGAAAATTTTATTCATTTTCTTGTCAGATTCTGTATAAAATACAGACTTGCTTTTTTGCTCTACACAATGTGTAAAATATATAATAAAGTTCGTGGTTGATTTATGGAAAAAAAGAAAAAGATTTTAATTGTGAATGAGCCGCTTTCTTACGGCGGAATGAATATTGCTTCAATCAGATTTGAAGAAAATCTTGACAAAGATGTATTCGATTGTGTATATTGTGTCAGACGAAGTTTTATGGGTACTCTTGAGCAGAGTGTGATTGACCGCGGCGTAAGAGTAATCCATGTTCCCGACAGTGAACTTAATTATTTCAAAAGTTACAGATTTTATAAAAAATTAATGCGTGAAGAACACTTTGATGCTGTTCACTGCCATTTGCCTTTCTTCAGCGGAATTGTTTTAATGGCAGCCGCAAAATGCAACGTGAAAAAAAGAGTTGCCCATGCCCATTTTTCTCAGCCCTATACCGATTCTGCAATTTATTCAAAGCCAAAACAGATAATTGCATTTTTTTACAGAAAGGCAATGCGTTTGCTGTTAAAAAAATACTGCAATGTAAAAATCGGCTGCAGCCAGCAGGCGGGGGAATTTCTTTTCGGCAAAAAAGAATTTGATAAAAATGGTATAATACTGAATAATGGTATTGATACAAAAGCGTTTGAATTTAATATTGAAAACCGGAATGATATCAGAAAAGAATTAAATATTGGTTCTCACTCTGTTGTGCTTGGGCATATAGGTCAACTTTACAGCGTTAAGAATCAGTCTTTTCTGTTAGATATTTTTAACTTTTATCATAAAAAAAATCCTGACTCATATCTGCTTTTAATCGGTGAAGGCACTGACAGAGATATGCTTGAAGAAAAAATAAAGTCTTTGACTTTAGAGAAAAGTGTGCTTATGCTTGGCGGAAGAAATGATATACCGAAACTTTTGAGTGCGATGGATTGTTTCGTTTTTCCGTCAGTTCATGAAGGTTTTCCGTTAACACTCATTGAAGCACAGGCATCTAAACTGCCTTGCGTGGTTTCGGATTCTGTTACTGAAAAAACAAAAATCAATGACAACGTATTTTTCTGTTCTATAAATGAAAGTCCTGAGAAATGGACTGAATGTATTGAAAATGCTGTTTCAGGCAGCAGAGAGAAAACCGAAACAAACCGATTGGTTGCTGATTTTGATATTGCAGGTATCGCAAAAAAACTTGAAAAAGTGTATTTAAACTGATAAGGAGGGTGATTCAATATGATTTTCGGGCTTACCGCAGTACAGACATTTCTTGTAATACTGTTTTTATTTTCGATTTTATATTGGATTATTCCCCAAAAAGGGCAGTTATTTGTTTTTTTATTAACCACCTTTGCATTTGCTTATATGGCATATTATCTTGTTCCGGATGAACTTGACGATTTAAGCAACTATTTCTTTTTCCTTAACAGAATGAAAGAAGGCGGCAAGGAAACCCTTGATGAAATGATAAGCACAGGTCAGTTTGAATGGGATACATACAGAGTTGCCGCGTACTATTTTTATTTTATCAGTTTTTTTGATAATCCCCATTATCTGACAGCAGTTACAATCTTTATTGTTTATTTTTTGATGTTTCTCGTAATCTATAAAGCATCAATTCGGTTTGAAGTTGACAAACTGCACACATATCTTGGAACAATGTTCTTTCTTGCAACTTACTGGTATTATGACACCGCATCCGGAATCAGAAACGGTTTAACGTTTGCCGTTGTATTTGTATGTGCTTATTACCATCTTGTTGAAAGAAAAAATATTGCTCTTTGCTGCATTGGATATATTCTTGCTGTTTTTACGCATTCAAGCGGAATTATCCCGGTAATGCTGGTTGTTTTAACTGTTGTAACATTAAATACAAGCGGAAAAACTTTCAACTTTATTCTTATGTTCTCAACAGCGGTTGCGTCGGTAGGGATAGGTTATTTGGCGGATATAACCGATAACAGTCTTGTACAGTCGCTGGCAGGAAAAACAGAACATTATACTGAGAAAGGCGCATATGATACTTCTACAATGATGATGGTAAATATAGCCGCATTTGTATTTGTTTTTCTTCTGCTGCTTTATGTTTCCGAATATTTGCTGGATAAAAAGAATCCCGTTAAACTTAACCGTTTTTATAAATATGTGTCAAACACAATGTTCTTTTTAATCGGTGCCTATTTCCTGAACATCGTTTTTCATCGCTTTACACGCTGGATAATACCTATGCTGGGCGCTCTTTTGTTTATGATTGGTATGCAGCGGCAGAAAGAAAAAATGACAAAAGAAGACAGAAATTATATGCTTTATACTGCTCCGTCAGGTGTCAGATTAAAATATAATATCCGTCCCTTTGTTATGCTTGCATTTGTTGCTTTTATTGTTGTTCATTTGTGGTATGACTGCAATGGTTCATCGCTGGTATGGGCGCATTTTGAGCAAGAATGGCTTGACCAGGGTATTGAATTTTATTGGTAATAAATTGGTGATAATATGAAATTTTCTATTGTTGTTCCTGTTTACAAGGCGGAAAAATATGTATCTGCCTGTATTGAAAGTATTGTAAATCAAACTTATAATGACCTTGAAATTATACTTGTTGATGATGGTTCTCCTGATAACTGTCCCGCTATATGCGATGAATGGGCGGCGAAAGACAGCAGAATAAAAGTGATTCATAAAAAAAATGAAGGTTCTGTTGCTGCAAGAAAAACGGGTTTTTCAGCGGCTACGGGTGATTATGTCGGATTTGCTGATTGTGATGACTGGATTGACAAGGATATGTATCAAAAAATTTATGATTCACTTAAAAAGTATAATTCAGACTGCGTTATAACCCAGTTTTATTTTGCTTTTGCAGACAGAAATCTGAAAAGTGATTACCTGCTTGATAAAGCGTTTTACAGCAGAGAGGATATTGAAAAAAGCATATTCCCCAATATGGTTTTTAAGGGGCAGTATTACCGTTTTGGAATTTTTCCGAATTGCTGGTCTAAAGTTTTTAAACGTGAAATTATCGAAAAGCATATTTATGATGTGGATAATAAAATCAGAATGGGCGATGATGCCGCATTTGTTTTTCCGTGTCTGATGGAATGCAGCAGTATCTCGTTTATTGATGAACCTCTTTATTATTACCGTCAGAACCCGGAATCAATGACGGCTACATATGATACAACCCTGCCTGAGACTTATTATCTTCCGTATAAAGCAGTGCTTGATAAATCTGAGCGTTTAGGTGTTGATTTATCAAAACAACTGCCTTACTATTTGCTTTATATGGTTAATTTTACGGTCAGAAATGAGATGCTTAAACCTAATTCTCAGACAGTAAAAAATACAAAAAAAGTTTTTAAAGAGATACTTGCCAATCCCTTTGTTATTGACAGTATGAAAAATATTAATCTGAAGATTTTACCGCTGCACACCAAAATGCTTGCAATAAGTTTAAAACTGAAAAGCATCACCCTTCTTAATCTTTATCTTAAATTATTGAGGAGATTTGTATGACAGACGAAAAATATTTGATAAGCGTAATTGTTCCTGTTTATAATGTTGAAAAATATCTTGATGAATGTATTGAAAGTATAGTAAATCAGACTTATAAAAATCTTGAAATCATTCTTGTTGACGATGGTTCAACAGATCATTCGCCGCAGATGTGCGACAAATGGGCGGAAAAGGACAGCCGTATTAAGGTTATCCATAAGAAAAACGGCGGTTTGTCATCTGCAAGAAATGCGGCTCTTGAAATCGTGCAGGGTGATTATATCGCTTTTGTCGACAGTGATGATTTTATTGATGATGATATGTTTGAACTGCTTCTTAACAATGCGCTTGAATATTCTGCAGAAATCTCAAGATGTTCTTACCGATTTGTCATTAAAGGAGAATTGGTTGACTCTGAAGAGATAAATGATGAAATCAAAGTTTACAGTGCGGAAGAGATTTTGGATTCACTGAAATACGGCGGTATTATTAACGATATAGTTTGTAATAAAATTTATAGCAAAGATTTAATTGCAGATGCCCGTTTTGATGAAACCGTAAAATCCGGTGAAGATGTAATTTTTAATTATCATCTGTATAAAAAAATCAGCAGTTTGGTGAGTCAGGACGCTGCAAAATACAGTTACAGAATGCACAACAATTACCAAACGAAAAATCCGGAGTTTCATTATCGCGGATATATGGCAATGAAAAAAATTGTTTGTGATTCTGAGTGTCCGAACAGTCTCTTTATTAAATTTTTTAACTTTGCATCATGGACTTTGCGCGATATTGTTATTGACGGTTTTAATTATGACTTTAATGAAATCAGAAAAGATATATTAAAAAATAAAAAACCCATTGAAAACGTAATCAGAGATTTAGGTGATAAGAAAAAATTAGTCAGATTAAAAGTGTTGTCTGCTTCACCCTTTCTCTACAAATTTATGCTTAAAGTATTTGATAAGTTTTTATAATTAATATTTATTGAAGTTATATAGGAGGTTATATGAGTAACGGAGAGTATTTAATCAGCGTTATCATTCCTGTTTATAATGTAGAAAAATATCTCGATGAATGTGTTGAAAGCATAGTAAATCAGACTTATAAAAATCTTGAAATCATTCTTGTTAATGACGGTTCAACCGATCATTCACCGCAAATATGCGATGAGTGGGCGCAAAAAGACAGCCGCATTAAAGTTATTCATAAGAAAAATGGAGGCACTTCCTCTGCAAAAAACTGTGCCATTGATATTGCCAAAGGTGATTATATCGCTTTTATCGACAGCGATGACTTTATTGATGACGATATGTTTGAATTGCTGCTTTCTAATGCTCTTGAATATTCGGCAGAAGTATCAAGGTGTTCATACAGATTTTATGAAGACGGAAAGTTTGTTGATTCAAACGAAGAAAATGATGAAGTTACGACCTATACATCGGCAGAAATCATTGATGATTTAAAAATCAGCGGCAATTTAAGGTCTATTGCCTGCAATAAACTTTTTCTGAGAAAAGCAATTTCCGATGTTCGTTTTAATGAAAATCTTTATTCCGGTGAAGATACGGTGTTTATTTATCAGGTTTATAAAAATGTTAATAAAGTTGTCTGCCGTGATGTTGCAAAATATACATACAGACAGCATGGCAATCATCTTTCAACAAAGGCGGATTTTAACTTTCAGTGTTACACGGCAATGAAAACCATCATAAGTGACCCTGATTGTCCAAACGGCCCGTATTTTAAATTCTTTACTTTTGCCGCAATGACGCTCAATGATATTGTGTTAAAAGGATTCGATTATGATTTTGAAATTATCAGAAAGGATATTTTAAACAATAAGAAGCAGATTAAGGCAGTCATTAAAGATTTAAAGAATAAAAGAAGCATGATGAAACTTTTTGTTTTATCTGTATCATCTTTCTTATATAAAATTTTATTAAAACTCGGTGTTTAATTTTAATTAAGATCAGAGGGTAATAATGAGAAACATATCACAAAGTAAGCAAACGGTTATTAATATGGCGGCAAGTATGACAACTTATGCAATCTCATTGCTGATTAGTTTCTTTTTGTCTCCATACATAGTTAAACATATCGGTGTAGATGCCAACGGATTTATTGCGCTTGCCAATAACTTTCTCGGCTATGTTTCGCTGGCTTCACTGGCGCTGAATACGCTGGCAAGCCGATTTGTTACCGTAAGTATTCATCAGAAGGATAACGACAAAGCAAACCGTTATTTTTCTTCCATATTCTATGCCAATCTCTTTTTATCAATAGGATTGACTGTTGTTTATTCTTTGATTATAATTTTCTTGGATAAACTGATAGATGTTTCACCGGCACTTCTGCCTGATGTAAGACTTTTGTTTGGTGTTCTGTTTATCAATTCTGTTTCAAATACAATCGGTTCAATCTTTTCGGTTGCAACCTTTGCAACAAATAAACTTTATCTTGGTTCAATCGCAAGTATTTTTACAAATTTAATCAGAGTTGCGGTTATTGTTGTGCTGTTTGCATGTTTTGAACCGAAACTTTATTATGTTGGCGTTTCAACATTCTGCTCGGGTTTTCTTCTTGTGGTTATCAATTTTTTCCTTACAAAAAAATTATTGCCTCAGATTAAGATTGATTATAAATGTTTTGAAAAAGAAAAGGTCAAAGAACTGATTTCAGGAGGAATATGGTCTTCTGTAAACAGACTGGGCACAATCCTTTTGAGTGATCTTGATTTGCTAATCAGCAATATTTTTATTGATTCTGTTGCAATGGGCGTTTTATCGCTTTCAAAAACAGTTCCTAATGCAATTAATTCTGTTGTGGGAAGTATTGTCGGTGTATTTTCGCCGAATTACACCATTTTGTACGCCCAGGAAAGATACGATGAACTTGTTAAAAACGTAAAACAGTCGATGAAAATTATGGGCATATTAACCAATCTGCCTGTTATTGTCCTGATTGTTTGCGGAAAACAGTTTTATCGTTTGTGGCAACCCACGCAGGATTCAAATGAACTTTATATTCTGTCTGTTCTTGCCATAGCCTGTATAATTATAAGCGGCGGTATAAACTGTATTTATAATATTTTTACCGTTGTTAACAAATTAAGACTCAATGCAATCATTGTTATTATTTCGGGCTTAATCAGCACAGGAATCGTATTTGTTCTGCTGGAAACTACCGAACTTGGAATATATGCCATTGCCGGTGTAAGTACTGTGGTAAGTATAATAAGAAACCTTGTGTTTACTGCTCCGTATGGCGCTAAATGTCTGAAACTGAAGTGGTATGCATTTTATCCGGAAATAGTGAAACCTGTTATTTATGTGGCGGTTTCTGTTTTGGTATCTTATTTCCCATCAAGAGTTATCAGCGCAGAAAGCTGGATTTCATTATTTGTTCTTGCCGTTTTAACACTTGTTATTTCGGTTCTTATTGGTTATTTCGTAATTCTTAATAAAGAAGAGAGACATATTATTAACAATATTATTAACAATATTATTTTAAAAAAAATAAAAAGAGGGTAATATGAGTAATAATTTGATTTTATGTAATTCGGTTTATCAGGTTTTTGTTGCACTTTGGCTTAAATATAATATGCTTTCCGAAGAAAATACGGATATTCTTATTTCCGATCATATGAATCATTATGAGCAAGTCGCAGACAATATAAAAAAAACAAAATTATTCAGAAATGTATATACAGTCAAATCAAAGCAGTTTGTTTTCGGGGGCCGTGGCTACAGCGGTCAGTTGGAAAAATTTTTCTACAGAACATTTCCCAAAAAAGAATTATATAAATTAATTGAACTTAAAAATAAATATGATTGTTTCTTTTTTTCAAATTTTGATGAATTTTCAGAACTGATTTATGATGTTCTTAAACGCAGAAACAATAAAATGAAAGTAAATATCTATACAGACGGGATTTCAACACAAAGCAAACTGTTTGAGGGATATTATAATGATACCGATATTCCAAAAACAAAAAAATATAAAATTTTTGCACTCATTTCAGGCAAAAAGTATATATATGGCAATATCAATAAATTTCTTGTTTTTGAACCGGATCTGATGGAATGGGATCCAAAGTGTAAAGTAGAAAAAATTAATCCTGTTTCAAAGGATAAAGCATTTTTGAATATTGTTAATCAGGTGTTCGGATATGACAATATAGAAGATGAATACAATGAAAAATACATATTCTTTGAAGAATCATTTTACGCAGACAGCGGCTATATGGAAGATGTTGAATTAATTGATAAACTTGCAGAAATTGTGGGAAAAGAAAATCTTTTAATTAAAATTCATCCGCGCAATCCGAAAAACAGATTCAAAGAACTTGGTTATAAAACAAATAAAAATACCTATGTTCCGTGGGAAGTTATAGCAATGAATATTGATTTATCCGATAAAAAGTTGATTGCCATTGCTTCTACCAGTATTTTAAATCCGATCCATATTTTCGGTATGGATATAAAAGCATATTCGCTTATCAACTGTTTAAATGAGATTCCGAAACTTCTTGACACACCTTTATCAAAAACAGTGGTTAATATGTTTCATGCATATCCCGACAGTATCAAAATCTGCACAGATATTGAAGATATTATGCAAAAATAAAAAAGGCAAGCAGCGCTTACCTTTTTATGGTTTTATTTTTTGTTTATGAAACCGACAAAATCAAATTCTTTTTCATACTGCATTAATCCCGTTATACCGCGGTTAAGATAAACCAGAGGATACGGACCGTTATAATTTGGTTTAATATAGTAGGCGTATTTGCTTTTGTGGTTTGGATTGCTTGTCAGCAGGACTTTATTGTTGCATTTGAAATTTTCAAATTTTTTAAGATTTTCATCACTGAGGTAACCTGCTTTTTCATAATCCTCCTGATTGAAATCGCCGATGTCATACATTACGGCATATATATTTTCTTTTTTGATTCGTAACTTTCTTTCATTCCACTTATCTCTTGCCTTGTCAAAATCTTTGTAATGAGTAAAATATATTTTAATATCACTATATATATTATCTCCGCGTATTATTCCGACCGGAACACCGTCGTCACGTGTTGAATGATAATCAACGTCTTTTGAAATGTAGTATTCAAGATTTTCAAGAAAGTTGCAGAAATCGTCACTGTTTATTGTTAAATCAATAGTAGGAGAATTGAATTTTTCACCAAGTCTGTGATAGATTAAACCGCCCACGCAGTTGGGACACAGTATGGTAAATTCTGTATTTGTAAGTTTTTTCTGATAATATCTGTTTTCAAATTTATCAATCTGTTTAAATATAAAAGAGTTTTTAAATATTTTTTTTAATTTATTCATCATTTTTATCACCGTAATTACTTTAACACAATAATATAATTAAGTCAATTCATAAGGAAGGTGAATTTGTGAAAAGGGTTCTTTTTGTATGCAATTCGGTATATCAGGTGCTTGTTGCATCGTGGATAAAATATCACAACTTTGCAAATGACAGTGCCGATATTATTTTGTCAGAGCGAATGAACGGCGTTTATGATATTGCCGCAAGAATGAAAAAGACAGAAAATTTTAATGACGTTTCGGTTTTAAAAATAAAATATAGCAATAACGGCAAAATCAATTCTGTTTTAAAATACGTAAATTTTAATTCTTTTGCAAAAAAATATACAAAAAAAGAAAAATATGATATTCTTTATACGGCAAGTATGGATTATTTTATTGCAACTTTGTTTGATTTGCTTAAAAGAAAAAATAAATCTCTGATTTTAAATTATTACGAAGACGGAACTGCCTCTTACACAAAAAGGCTCAGTTGGTATTATGAACTTTTCAAAAAGCCGTCAGGTTTAAAAAATATATCGCATAATAATCTTTTTAAGAAATATACGATTTATTCAAACTTTAACGAATTTTGCGTTTTTGCCCCTGAACTTTTGGAATGGTATCCTGAGGGGAGCAAAGTTTGTGAAATTGATAAAATAGATATTAACGATAACGGCTTCAAGAAATTTATCAATTATATTTTTGATTATGAAAATCTTGAAGATAAGTATGAAGAAAAATACATATTTTTTGAAGAATCATTTTATGCCGATACAGGTTATATGGAGGATGTTCATCTAATAGAAAAACTCGGCCGTATAGTCGGTAAAGAAAATCTTCTGATAAAAATTCATCCAAGAAACCCTGAAAACCGTTTTGCAAAAATGGGTTATAAAACAAATATTAATACGGCGATACCATGGGAAATTATTGCTATGAACATTGATTTAACGGATAAAAAGATTATTGCTGTTGCCTCAACAAGCATAATCAATCCGATTCAGGTTCTTGGCATAGATGCCCGGGCTTATTCACTTATTAACTGCTTAAACGAAATTCCGCAGTTATTAAACAGTCCGCTTTCACAGACGGTTATCAATCTGTTTAAAGCATATCCAAACAATATTACTCTTTGCAGCAGTATTGAGGAAATTTCAAAATAAAGGAGACATCATTATGAAAATTATAGGCGTTATTCCTGCGAGGTACAAATCAAGCAGATTCCCGGGAAAACCACTTGCCGATATTGCAGGCAAACCAATGATTTACTGGGTTTATCAGCAGTGCAAAAAGGTTGAAGATTTTGATGCGGTTTATGTTGCAACCGATGATGAAAAAATCTTCAGCACCTGTAAGGAGTTAGGTGTTGAGGTTGTTATGACATCCGACAAGCATCTGACCGGAACCGACAGAATAGGCGAGGTTGCAAGAAAAATACCGGCTGATTTATATGTAAATATTCAGGGTGATGAACCTCTTATTGAGCCTGAAACAATAAAGGCCGCAATCAAACCTTTTTATGAAAACAAAGATTTGCAGATTTCAAATCTTATGACCAAAATAACTGATCCGGTTGATTTGGTTAACTTTACTGTTCCTAAGGTTATTGTTAATAAAGATAATATAGCAGTATATTTATCAAGAGCAACTGCACCCTATCCGAAGGGTAAGATTGATTACAGTTATTATAAGCAGGTCTGTGTTTACGGCTTTACACCCGAGGCGTTGAATTTTTACTGCGAATACGGTGAAAAATACGGCAAAGCAAGGGTTGAGGCTATTGAAGATATTGAGATTTTGAGATTTATTGAGAATGGTTACAGAGTTCAATATGTTGAAGTTGACAGCCAGACGATTGCTGTTGATACGCAGAATGACCTTAAAAGGGTTAATGAATTTGTAAAAAACAATAATATTACGATTTGATTTTGAGGATTGGTTATGAAAGATTCCTTGCTAAAAATGAAAGAAACCTTAAAAAACGGTGAATGTGTTTACGGTCCGTTTATGAAAACGGGTGACCCCATGTTTGTTGAGGCAGCAGGCCTTTCCGGATTTGATTTTGTTATTCTTGATACAGAGCACGGTCCTGTTGATATTGAAAGCCAGCAGAACAATGTAAGGGCAGCCGAGGCGAGAAATACAGTTCCTATTATCAGGCTTAAGGACAAAGCAGAAAACACAATCGGACGAGCCCTTGATATCGGTGCCTACGGAATTCAGGTGCCTCAGATTTCTTCTGCAGAAGAAGCAAGAGATGTTGTTAAATACGCAAAATTCTATCCTTATGGTATGAGAGGCGTATGCCGTTTTGTAAGGGCTGCAGATTATTCCGCACAAAACAGGTATGACTATTTTGAAAGTTCTAAAGATATCATAATTATTCTTCAACTTGAGGGTATAGATGCAATTAAAAATATTGATGAAATACTTCAGGTTGAAGGTGTGGATATCCTGTTTATCGGTCCGTATGACTTATCGCAGTCACTGGGTCTGCCCGGTCAGGTTAATAATCCGGTTGTTGTTGACGCTATGAAAAAAATTGTAAGCAAAGCAAAAAGTGCCGGCAAGATAATAGGATGTTTTGTTGATACTCCCGAAGATTTAAAAATGTGGAAAGATTTAGGTCTGCAGTACCTCAGTTACAGTGTTGATGTGGGCATTTTTTATGATGCATGCAAGCGCATAACGGATTACTGCAAAAAAATTTAACATCACAGGGTGAATTTTATGCATGCATATATGATTATTGCTCATAATCAGTTTGAACTTCTTAAAAAACTGATACTTTGTCTTGATGATAAGAGAAATGATATTTTTATTCATATTGATGCTAAGGTAAAAGATTTTGATTTTGAATATTTTTCATCGCTTACAAAGTTTTCAAAGGTTTATTTCACTGATGAAAGAATAGATGTAACATGGGGCGGTTACTCCGTGGTAAAAAGTGAAATGCTTCTTTTAAAAACTGCTGTTTCACACAATGATGAAAATAATCCTTACACATATTATCATCTTATTTCAGGTGTTGATCTGCCGATAAAAACAAATGATGAAATATATAATTTCTTTGAGCACAACAGCGGTAAGGAATTTATTCACTATGTTACGCTTGAAACACTTGAAACTGCAGTAGACAGGGTTAAATATTATCATTTTTTCAGAAAAAAACGAAATACAATTAATAAAATTCTTGCCTGGATTGCTTTGAAAATTGAGAAATTTTTAGGAGTTAATCGTTTAAAGAATACGGATATAAAAGTTTATAAGGGTTCAAATTGGTTCAGTATTACAGGAGAACTTGCTGAGTATATTGTTGATAACCAAAAAGAGTATGAAAAAATGTTTAAGTATTCTTTTTGCTGTGATGAAATTTTTATTCAGACGATTGTTCAAAACAGTTCGTTTAAAAATAATCTTTTTATGCCTGTCAGCAACGATGATTACTATGCCTGTGCAAGGTTCATTGACTGGAAAAGGGGAAATCCCTATGTTTTCAGAAAAGAAGATTTTGATATGATTAAATCTTCACCGTGTATGTTTGCAAGAAAATTTGATTTATATACGGATAATGAAATTGTTGATATGATAATAAAAAGTATAAGCAATGGGTAAAAATCCGAATCTGCTCAAAACAAAGCATGAAAGCAACCGTTTTCTGCATTTAAAACATTATGCTTTTTGTTATATATAATATGGTTGAGTACTATGGTATTTTTTATAAATTTTTTAAAAGCGTTAGCCGCTTGCCTTATTACCAATGCACATTATGAAGGCGTATATCCGAACGACATTATTGCTAACGGTGGATTAATCGGAGATATTTTGTTTTTCTTTTGTTCGGGATATTGTCTTTATAATATACGTTTGAATTTCATTAAATGGTATTCAAAAAGAATTTACAGGATTTACGTTCCGGTTATTTCAGTAACGCTCATTTATCTTCTGGTAGGACTGTATAATTTTGAAACCAGAAACATTTTTGAATGGCTGATTTATCCTACAAACTATCATTTTATCGCTTCAATGGTTATTCTTTTGATACCTTATTATTTTTGTGTAAAGAATAATTATCTTAAAAACCATTTGCAGTATGTAATGATTGCTGTATTTGCTGTATATCTTTTAATATATTTTACTGTGTATGACAGAAGTTACCTTCATATAGATGATGTTCACGAGCATATGACGAAATTTCTCTTTTTTGAGAGTATGCTGCTTGGCGGTCTCTTCAGAAAAAATGATGAGAAGTTAAGAAATAAATTTAAAATGATTTATCCCGTGCTTGCAGTTTTTCTGTTTGGTTTGTATTTTGCGTCAAAATTGTTTTTTACCAGATACAACTCTTATTTGAATCTGCAGTTTGTAAATCAGGTAATCATTTTTATGCTGCTTGTATTTATTGTACTGACTTTTTCATCGCTTGATATAAAACTGGAAAAACTTCCTTTGTTTATAAAGAAGATAATTGTTTTTGTTTCGGAAATTACATTGGAAATTTACGTTGTTCAGTATGCACTTATTGATTTGATTAAATCGTTTAAACTGCCTTTTCCGCTGAACTGGCTGTGTCTTACAGGCGGAATAATCCTTGCTGCATTTATTCTTCATATGCTGTCGAAGGGTATATACGCATTTAATTCTTTCTGCTGCAAAAAGATAAAGAAAGCGGCAGATAAATGATAATAAAAAACAAGGTTATTGATTTACTTTTCAATAACCTTGTTTTATTGCTTTAATATAATTTAAAAATAAAAATAATTAAACCGTAAATGAAAGACGATGCAACACCATATACTATAACCGGGCCTGCAATGGTAAACATTTGTGCCGCTGTTCCGAGAATTAAACCCTCATGCTGAAATTCAAGAGCAGGAGAAACAACCGAATTTGCAAAACCTGTTATCGGAACAATGGTTCCTGCTCCTGCATGGCGCGCAATTTTATCAAAAACGCCTATGCCCGTTAAAATTGCCGTCAGAATTATCAGTATGGATGATGTGCCGGCAAGCACCGCCTTTTCGGAAAGTCCGGCATTTTCGAGCAGAGTCATTATAATCTGACCAAGCAGACATATAAGTCCGCCAAATAAAAATGCTTTTAGGCAGTTTAACAGTTTAGGTGAATTCGGGCTTGCTTTATCGGTCATTTTACTGTATTCATCTTTGCTGATACTCATTTAAATCACTCCTGAAATTATTGTTTACAATAATATAATAATTATACACTTGACATTTTATATTATATCCTGTAATATTAGAATATACAAATTGTAAAACGGAGGCAATAATATGCATCTTATAGAAATTCGTGATGTTTATAAAATTTATAATCCCGGTGAAAACCAGGTTAATGCGCTTGACGGCGTTTCCATTACGATTGACGAAGGCGAATTTGTTGCAATTATCGGTCAGTCAGGTTCAGGCAAATCAACACTTATGAATATGCTCGGTCTGCTTGACACACCTACAAGCGGTGAATATTATATTAACGGAAAACTTGTTGACGATTTAACAGATGATCAGATGAGTGTTATACGCAATGAACAGATTGGATTTATTTTCCAGGGCTTTAATCTTATTTCATCTCTTTCTGCTCTTGAAAATGTTGAACTTCCCCTGGTTTACAGAGGTATGAAAAAAGACGAGCGAAGAGAAATTTCAAAAGATGCACTTATGCGTGTAGGTTTAGGTGAGCGAATGAATCATCTGCCCGCTGAAATGTCGGGCGGTCAGCAGCAGCGTGTTGCCGTTGCAAGAGCCATTGCCGCAAGACCGCCGGTTATTCTTGCTGATGAGCCGACAGGTAACCTTGATACTCGTTCGACAAAAGAGGTTATGGCAATTCTTCATGAACTTAAAGATGAGGGAAGAACAGTTATTGTTATTACTCATGATAATGAGATTGCAGAAGAGGCTGAGCGTGTTATTCGTGTTCGAGACGGTAAAGTTGTTGAAGATTATATCAATCCGGGCTATGAAGAAAAATACGGCAGAGAATCTAAAAAAGATAACAAAAATCCTATTGATGAAGGATAATAAATTCAAAACAAGAATCCCCGATATTGCTTTTTGAGCAGTATCGGGGATTTTTCTATATTTTCTTGCCCGTGTTTACAATAAAATTATTGTGGCAGTGTGGGCAGTCAACATTGATTTTTCCTTTATGTTTTGGCAGCCTGAGAACTTTTTGGCATTTGCTGCATTTTACAAACTTGTGGGTTTTGCGCTGTGACCATTTATCTTTTTGCAGTTTAAAGTTGAGTTTAATTTTATTTGTAAATTTAAGCCAGTTCATATTTTCATTTCTTCGCATTTCAATATTTTTTGAAAATACTCTGAAAATTGCGAACGCGATAATGACAAATGAGCATATGCTCAGGGCAATATAAGCAACTTTTGAAAATCTGTAAACAATGTTTGTTATAACAATGCTTATCAGATAAAAAATCAAAAGTGCACGCCAGAGTTGATCAATTCCATATCTGCCAATCATAAATTTCTGTGTTTTATATGCAAGTTTTCTGAAAAAGTTTTTCATTATATCACCTTTTGTTGTATTTAAGATTTTTGTGCAGGGTCATTGCTGCCGCCAAAATACTGCGAATGATTGTCGTTTTGACTATATTGTTCGGAATAACCTGTTGTTGCCTGCTGATTATAATTTCGCCTGCTCGGGGTGTAAAAAGCAGAAAATATAAAACTTAAAATAATTCTGATAATGAATATTATAAAAATAATTCTCAGTATTCTTGTCAGGCAGCCGCCGCGCCTTACCGTGTATGTTCTTCGCTGCGTATTGTTATTTGTGTTTCGGTAAGAATCAAAATCAAAGAATGACGAAAACGGATTGCTGTCAAGCGGATTAATTCCGTTTGTAATATTCTGATATGCATTTTGATATGTCTGATTATTTGGTTCTTTTGCATAAGCAGTTCGTATATAATCTTCTGCAACTGCCCGGTTGCCGTTTGCCATATGAGCAAGAGCAGAAAGATAATACCATCTTGCATTTCGGTCTTCAATGTTATTCAGAAGATTGATAGCCTGAACATACTGACCGCTTTTTATGAACTGAGCAGCAGAATTCAGATAGTCGGGAGCAGAATTACCCGCTGTGCCTCTGTTTGTGTATGAATGATAATTGGTGTGTGCATATTGGCTGCTACTGTACGGTGCAGTGCCGTTTTTTATCTGGTCATATGCCGCATTGATCTGAGCCATTTTTTCTTCGGCATTTTTATCATTCGGATTAAGGTCGGGATGATACTTTTTAGCAAGTTTTTTGTATGCTTTTGTACACTCTTCTTCGCTTGCACCGTCTGCAACGCCTAATATTTTGTATGGGTTAGTTATCATTTTCTTTCCTTATCATTAAATTTTATTAGACTATACCATAATTTTTTTACAAATATATTAACAAACATAATAAAAGCGTTTAACAAAAGGTTGAAATTATCCATTCTTTTTGGTAAAATTAAGATATATATTATACGAAAGGAGATTACATATGAATCCGATTTTATTAACACTCGGTACCAGTATTGACCAGACCTTTGCCGGTTTTGATATGTGGGTGTTCAGGTTCTTTGGTTCGATGCATAATGATTTTCTTACATATGTAGCAAAATTTTTCACCACATTTGGTGACGAAGCATTCACAATTCCGGTTGTAATTCTTGCAGTTGTTTTGTGTTTCTTCAAAAAAACGCGAAAATATGGTTTTGCCCTTATTTTTGCAATAGCGATTGGTACAATAGTAACAAATGTTGTTGTTAAACCGATGGCTCTCAGAATAAGACCGTACAACACCTTGCAGGCAGACCCTGATTATTGGTCATGGTATGTAAGCGCCGGTATGCTTTCGGAAGGTGACTATTCATTCCCGTCAGGTCATACCACTGCAGCAGTTGAAATGGCAACGGCACTTTTCCTTTGTTTCAGAAGTGACAAAAAGAAAATTGCCTATCTTTTCCCGTTAATTGCAATCTGTACCGCAGGCAGCCGTGTTTATCTTATGGTACACTATTCAACAGATGTTCTTGCCGGTGTAATTGTTGGCGTTCTTTCTGCTGTTATAGGCTACTTCTTAATGAAACTTGTACTGAAAATCAAGTTCCTTGAAAAGATTGATGCAGCAAAACTTTTCAAAAAACTTACCGAAAAAACAAAGGGTAAAGCAGCACCGGTTGTTATTTGTCTTGCTTTTCTCGGAATTTTCCTTTATGCGTTTATTCCTTCTCTTACCGAAGGCGGTTCAGACACAGTCAGATGTGCTTTTGAAACAGGCGATTATAAATGCTATAATGCGGCAAGACTTGAAGATGATTATCCCGCAATAGATGGTGAACGCTATTGTAAAATTCACTGGAAACAATTAAGCGGTGAAACAGAGAATAATTAACTGAATATATGAACAAACCCCTGACGATAGCGTCAGGGGTTAAGTTATTTTATGATTTATATTATCCGCCGAATGCTGTGTAGCCGGCATATGCAAGATAGCCTATAAGGGTAACAACACCCTGCCATCTCTGGAATTTTTTTGTAATGATTGTCGGGAAAATTGCAACTGCGATTGCAGCAAGACAAACAATCATATCTATTGTAACAGAAGATGCCGATACGGCAAGCGGTCCTGTGCCTTTGCCCATTGAAACAAATGAGCAGATTGGAAGAATAAGTGTAAGGTCGATAATGTTTGCACCCAGTATGTTGCCGACTGAAAGAGCACCGACTTTTTTTCTGAGAGCGGTAATTGTTGTTACAAGTTCAGGAAGTGATGTTCCTATTGCGATTGCGATAACGCTGATAATTCTTTGTGAAACGCCGAGGCTCTGTGCAATAAGAGTGCCTTTGTCAACAAGCAAATCAGCACCGATAACTATGCCTACCGCACCGAGCGCAAAGAATACAAGATTTTTAGCCCAGTCTTTTTTTGTTACAGTGTCTCTTGAAAGAACAATTTCGTCTTCTTCCTGAATACCGATGTTTTCAGGGCTTGGTTCAATCTGAACAGAACTTTTTTTCATTGAAACAAAGTTTTCTATAAAGAAAGCAATGAATATTGCAATAAGAATAACAAGTCCTATCATGGAAAGCGAATAATATTCGTTTGTTTCACCCTCAAATGTTTTAACTTCTTTTGCGGTGAATATACATCCGAGAACAAGGGCTGCAGATGCAATGAACATAAGAAGTGCTTTAGGTGTGAATTCTTTTCGTTTGATTGCGAACGGCATACATACAATAAATAAACCCATAATCATTGCTGTGTTGGCCGTTACGGAACCTATGGCGTTTCCTGCCGCCATGTCAACATTGCCTTTTGCGGTTGCCTGAACGCTTACTATCATTTCGGGAAGTGTTGTGGCGATTGAAACGATTGTTGCACCGATTACAAATTTTGGTACACCGAGAACTTCGGCAATCCAACTTGCAGAGTCAACAAACCAGTCGCCGCCCTTGATGATAAGTATAAGACCTACCACAAACAAAACGTACATTAATACTGTTTGCATATTTTTACCACCTTTATTTAATTATCTTTATGATAATACATCATGTATACATATTTTGTCAATACAGACGTTTTATTAAAATAATATTTACCCGGATATATTTTTATTGTATTGGATTGCTTTTTATGCTAAAATGTATTTGAATTTTAATATAAAATTATGGAAAAGCCTGTTACAAAAATAAAGGTCGGAGTGTTTTGTGTGGAAAGAAGTAGAAAAACAAAGATAAATCTTTATGTACTTATTCCTGTTGCAATGGCTATTGTTGTGGTTATTGCGTTTGCGATAAGCGGCAGTATAACTAAAAATTCAGATAAGGAAAAACCTACTGCGCAGACTTCGGTTTCTGTTGCGAATGAAGACAGCACTGTTAAGAAACCTGCAGAAAATTCCAAGGTTTCTATTGTTGCTGTTGGTGATAATCTTATTCATAATACACTTATAGCAGCGGGCGAAACAGAAGATTCAGGTCTTGACTATAAACCTCTTTATGCAAATATCAAGCCTGAAATAGAAAAGGCGGATATTGCCGTTATAAATCAGGAAACTATTCTCGGCGGTGAATCATTTGAATATACAGGATATCCGCTTTTTAATTCACCGTGGGAGATAGGCGATGCTGCAATAGATGCAGGATTTGATATTTTTACCTGTGCAACCAATCACACTCTTGATATGGGGTGGGACGGCATAGAAAAAGAAATAGAATATTTTTCTAAAAATAAAAATGTTGTTCAGATAGGTGTCAATTCAAGTGCCGATAAAAATATAACTTATTATGAAAAAAATTCAATTACTTTTTCTCTTCTGAATTATACATACGGAACAAACGGCATAGACCCTCCGGCAGACAAGCCTTGGTGTGTAAATCTTTTTGAAAAAGAAACAGTTACCGCTGATATTAAAGAGGCAAGGGAACATTCGGATGTTGTAATTGTGTTTGCCCACTGGGGAACAGAAAACAGCCATGAGGTTTCACAGTATCAGCAGGAATATACAAAACTGTTTTCTGATTTGGGCGTTGATATCGTTATCGGAACGCATCCTCATGTTATTCAGAATGTTGAGTGGGTAACCAATGAACAGAGCGGTAAAAAAATGCTTGTTTATTATTCTCTTGGTAACTTCATTTCACACCAGATTCAACTTGATCAGTTGTGCGGCGGTATGGCGCAGATAACGGTTGAAAAGAAGGGAGAAAATATAGAAATCTCAACTGCAAAATTTGTTCCTCTTATATGTCATTACAAAAGAGGGGAAAATGATAAATTTGTTTTCAATGTATATAAACTCAGTGATTACACAAATGATCTTGCCGCCAGCCATTCCCAGGAGGGCGGAACAGTTGAATATTATAATCAACTGGTAAGAGATGTTATAGATGAAGAGTTTTTAGATTAGTTGCGTTAGCCGAACAAGAGTTAAATTAAACTTAAAACCGATTTCGTATTTTACAGACGAAGTCGGTTTTCTTTTTTTGCATATATTTGATAAAAACCATATGCAAAATTCGGTGCATTATTTTTTTGAAACTATTGAATAATAAATTCAAAAGAGTTAAAATATATGTCGTTATATGTCGAAAAAGATAGACAAAAGGGGAAAAGACAATGAAAAAAGTTTTAAGTTTATTTTTATCTGTTGTAATGCTTTTAAGTATTACAGCCGGATTAGACATCTCGGCATTTGCAGCAACTTCTACAATTAATATTAATGTAGAAAATGCAACATACAATTACGATTATGCAAATGAGGTTCTGAAACTGATAAATCAGGAAAGAGCAAAGGCAGGTCTTTCGGCTCTTAAAATGGATAGCAGTTTGCTTGATTCAGCAATGCTGAGAAGTGCTGAATGTTCAGTTTATTTCTCTCATACAAGGCCGGATCTGAGTGATTGTTTTACTGCAAACAGTAAAATGAGTGGTGAAAACATTGCATTTAATTATTCTACACCGCAGGCGGTTGTGGATGGTTGGATGAATTCACCGGGACATAAGGCAAATATATTGAATTCGTCATTTACTTCTATCGGTATCGGATGTGTTAAGGTTGGCAGTCTGTACTGGACCCAGTGTTTCGGCCGAACCGCCGCTGACGGAAAAACAAAAACAGGAACTGCTGTTAAATCGCTGTCTGTTAAAACAGATTTAAGTCTTATCGAACTTTATTATAACAGTTTAAGTTCTATTAATGATACACAGTATCCGAATGGTTATCAGGTTAAAATAGTAAGCAAAAATAAAGGAACAGAAGGAAAGACGGGTTCTCCTATAGATCCTTCAATGCTTACTTTTTCCAGCAGTAATACTTCTATTTTTACAGTTGATGCAGAGGGTAAGATTTTTGCAAAGTCAACCGGAACTGCAACATTTAAGGCAACCCTTAAAGCAGATAAAACAAAGACTGTTTCAAAAGAAGTTACAATAAAACATGTTCATAAATATGAAACTGTTACGGTGCCGGCAACATTAACATCTAACGGTAACGTTAAAAAAGTTTGTTCTTTGTGCAAGGATGTTCAGAGTGATACAGTTGTTTATTCACCAAAAACGATGACCCTGAGTGCAACTTCATTTGATTATAGAGGCAGTGAAATAACCCCGGGAGTTACAGTTAAAGATAGTCAGGGAACAACACTTAGCAAAAATCAGGATTATACTGTAACTTATCAGGAAGGCAGAATAAACGCCGGAAAGTACAGTGTGGTTATAGATTTTATCGGTAAGTATTCCGGCAGCAAAACACTTTATTTTGATATAAATCCAATTTCTTCAACTAAGTGTAATGCCTATTTTAATCAGAATAATAAATATGAATATACCGGAAAGATGATTACTCCTGAAGTAACAGTTAAAAACAGTACAAATCAGACTCTGGAAGTAAATAAAGATTATACTCTTACATATGCATCGGGAAGAACGGAACCGGGCACTTATACTGTAGTTGTTAATTATATAGGCAATTATACCGGAAGTCAGACACTTCGGTTTTACATAAATCCTATATCTTCAGATACATGTACGGCGAAGTTATCATCTACAACATTTGAATATACAGGCAAAGCAATTAATCCTGAAGTTATTATTAAAGATGCTCAGGGAAATTTGTTGAAAAATAACACAGATTACACTTTGACTTATGAAGATGACTGTATAAATCCGGGAACATATTATGTGATTATAAATTATACAGGAAAGTATACCGGTACAGATATTTTATACTATTCAATAGTTAATGTATCTTCTGATAACTGCACAGTAAAACTTTCTTCAACCTCTTATGAGTATAACGGCAAGGCGAAAACCCCTAATGTTACAGTTACCGATGCGAACGGACAAACTCTTGTAAAGAATACGGATTATACTGTTTCATATCAGACGGGAAGAGTTAACGTTGGAAGATATTCTGTAACCGTTAATTTCAAGGGTAAATACAGCGGAAGCAGAACGCTTTACTTTAACATTACTGCTATGCCTGCAAGCAAGTGCAGCGCAAAACTTTCTGCAGATTCATTTGAATATTCAGACAGCGTTATAACCCCCGGGCTTACAGTTACTGATGCAAATGGAACTGTTCTTGAAAAGGGTGTTGATTACACCATAACGCATGATGACGGCAGAATAAATGTCGGAACATATACGCAGACGGTAAGTTTTAAGGGTAATTATTCGGGAACAAAAACTTTGAAATTTAATATAACTCCTAAACCGTCGAGCAAATGCTCAGCAAAACTGTCTGCAACACAATATGAATATACCGGAAAGCCTATAGGACCCGGTGTAAGTGTAACAGATGACACAGGCAGAAAACTTGTATATAAAACTGACTATACGCTTACATATGCGTCAGGCAGAGTAAATCCGGGCAGATATTCAGTAGTTGTTAATTATATCGGAAATTACAGTGGAAGCACAACTTTATATTTTACAATTAACGAAGTTAACAGACCCGTTGCAAAATTATCTGCAACTTCTTATGAGTATACAGGTAAAGACATCGGACCGGGTGTAACAGTAACAGACAGTAACGGTTCAAAACTTGTATACAAGACTGATTATACGCTTACTTATGCAACAGGCAGAACAAATGTTGGCAGATACGGTGTAACCGTAAACTATATCGGCAAATATGCAGGCACACCAAGTGAGACTCTTTATTTCGATATAACACCTAAGTCTGCAGGTAAATGTACGGCAAAACTCTCTGCAACACAATATGAATACACCGGAAAGCCTATAGGACCCGGTATAACAGTTACAGATGACACAGGCAGAAAACTGGTTTATAAGACCGATTATACTTTGGTTTATGATCAGGGCAGAACTGAGCCCGGCAAATACTGTGTAACAGTGAATTATCAGGGTAACTATACCGGAAGCACAAAACTCTATTTTACAATTAAAGAACCTGTTGTTAATGACTTGACAGCAAAACTTTCTGCAGTTTCATATGTGTATACCGGAAAAGATATCGGCCCCGGTGTAACCGTAACGGATAATAAAACCGGTGCAAAACTGGTTTATAAAACCGATTACACACTTACTTATGCAGCAGGCAGAACAAATGTTGGCACTTATGGAATAACTGTAAATTATATCGGTAAATATGCAGGTACTCCGAGTGAAATTTTGTATTTTAATATTACACCAAAATCATCATCTCAGTGTACAGCAAAACCATCAGCCTGGTCATACTATTATACAGGAAAAGAAATTGGACCGGGAATGACTGTTACAGATAACACAGGCAGAAAACTGGTTTACAGAACAGACTATACCCTTACTTATGAACAGGGCAGAACGAAAGTCGGCAGATATTCAATAAAGGTGAATTATATCGGCAACTATACCGGAAGTCATACCATTTATTTCTATATCATACCTAAGCAGGTTGCTTTAAAACCACTTGTTTCTACAAGTCAGGGATTCAATATTGCATGGAATGTGCAGAAAGAAGAGATTACAGGATATCAGGTTCAGTACAGCCAGTACAGCAATTTCTCGAATTCAGGTACACTTACAATAGCAAATCCTTCTGCAAGTGCTGCATCCAGAACGAAGATGGGGGCAAGCAAAACATATTATGTTCGTATAAGAACATATAAGTATGTAACTGTTGACGGAAAGACAACAACTCTTTTCTCAGGCTGGAGCGATGTTAAAACTGTTGTAACAGGAAAATAATCATACACAGCAAAAAACCTTGTGAACCTAAAAGTTCACAAGGTTTTTGTTATGTTTTATTTAGGACACCTGAATAAATTCATTGAAAACGGCAGTCATTTTTTTGCTGATATTTAAATCAATATGAAGAGAGCCGAAATACCAGTGCATATAATCAACATTGTGCATAAGTTGCTGAAGATAGGTGTTGAGCGGTGTTATGATGATATCCTGATTTGTTCGCTGTTTTAAAATATCTTTGGCAATAGTCGGTGCCTCATATGTGAGAATATAATTAATATTTCTCTCTGTATCGTTAAGATTTGCAACTCCGTTTTTCAGTTCTTCTTCGTTCGGCAGTTCATCTTCCCACCAACTTACACCGTTTTCTCTCATATAAGCATCGTCGCTTTCACCGCCGCCCATAACAAAAAATGTTTTGCCCTCGAAAGTGAAAACTTCACCGCGCATAAGATGAAAGATGTTATCGGCAATTTTATGCGCATTGCCGCCTTTCCATCTGTACGGTGTATAGGAATTGAGTATTTCAAAATTTTCGTGGGCGCCGTCTACAAAACAGATGGTGTATTTTCTTTTTTTCAGCCATTCAAGGTTTTTTTGTTCTTTCGGGTCTTTTGGATTCCAAATAAATCCGAAGTCACCGCAAATAATAAGAATGTCTTTTTCTCCCAGTTTTGAGAGTTTTGGGTTTTTTAAACACGATATGTCACCGTGTGTGTCTCCTGTTATATAAATCATAAAAGTCTCCAAAATTTTTAAAATATGTCTTTAAAATGAGTTTGAAAAATGTTAAACTACTAATATAATATATTTTTAAAGCAAAGGTGTCAAGTCTATGAAAAGAACACTTTCATTTATTATAACTTCACTCATAATGATAACCTTCACTTTGTCTTTTCCTGCCTTTTCGGCACAGGCGGCAAAATATGAACCCGACAGAACGATTTATGCAGAAGCATATATGCTTATAAATCTTGATGACAGTTCTTACCCTGCAGTTGCCGAAAAAAATGCAGATGAAAAACTTTATCCGGCATCGCTGACAAAAATTGTTACTGCAATGGTTGTTCTTAATAAAGTTAAAGATTTGAATGCCGAAACCACGATGAGTCAGCAGGCATATGATAATACTTTGGGAACAGGTGCCCAGGTTGCCGGTATAAGCGTCGGCGAAACGCTCACGGTTGATGAACTTCTTTATCTTACAATGGTTCATTCCGCATGCGATGCCTGTCAGGTTCTTGCCGAATATGTAAGCGGCAGTGAATCGGCTTTTGTTGACGAAATGAATAAATGGGTTGCTTCACTCGGCTGTAAAAATACTCATTTTACAAATGCCGATGGTCTGCACGACGGCAATCATTACACAACAGCACGCGATATGTCTGTTATTACGCTTGCAGCACTGAAAAATTCAAATTTTGTAAAATATTCAACAGCAACACAGGTAGAGTATAACGATATTATTCTCAGGCATACAAATCTTATGCTCAATCCCGGTTATCTGACTTATTATTACGAGTATGCGCAGGGAATTAAAACCGGTTCAACCGAAGAAGCAGAATACTGTCTTATAACAAAGGCATCAAAAGACGGGTATAATTATCTTGCCATTGTTATGAAATCACCGCAGCAGAAAATTAACGGGGAGTCATACGAAACCAAATGTTCTTTTGTTGATGCTAAATCCCTTTTTGAATGGGCCTTTGACAGTTTAAAATACACAACGATTGTGCGTGCACAGGAGGTTGTGGGCGAAACCGCTGTAGAAAACGGCAAGGATGCTGACAGTGTAAGACTTGTTGCAAAAGAGGATATGAATGTTATTGTTCCGGCAGGTCTTGATAAATCGGCAATTATTTTTGAACTTGTTGATAAGCCTGAAAGCATTGAAGCACCTGTTTCAAAAGGACAGGATGTTTGCAAGGCAAATGTAATTTACGGTGATGAAATTGTTGCTACGGTTGATTTGGTTGCAGCAGATAATATTGAACTTTCAACTTTTCTTAAAGTGATTAATGCACTTAAAGCCTTCTTCAGTTCAACGGCAGTAAAAATAATAGCAGTTATAATTGTTCTTCTGATTATTGTTTATGCTTTTCTTGTTTATAATAATTATCAGAAAAAGAAAAAACGCCGTTTGCAGAAAATTGCCCGTGCCGAGCAGGCTGAAAACCGACCGGATGATTATCTTCCGCCGCCAAGAAGATAATATTAATATTTATATATAATAGGTATACAAAAATACTGTCTCAGATTAATCTGAGACAGTATTTTTTTAATCCCAAGGCCATGGGTCTTTGAGCCATTCATCTGAATTATATCCGTTGAGGGTGAGAGGACCGAACTGTTTTTCGTATTCTTCTTTAACCGCTTCATATTTTTTCTGATATGAATTGAAAAGTTCTGTTGCATCGGGGTCATTTGGATGCGTATCAAGAAAAAGTCTCAGTTCATACATCGCAAAACCGAGAGCGCTTACCCGTTTTAGAAGTTTTGATTTGTTCATTACTTTTTGACCATCCTTCCCAGAAACGGTTTATTCAGTGCCGGAAAAATTGTTCCGCATTCTAAGCCTTTTTCATCGTCATATGTTATAAGTTCTATCTGAAGAGGAACGTAAGCCATTGTAACGGATGCATCAGCAGGCAGGGGAGGCCTTGCATCTTTTTTCAAAAAACTCGGTTTAAAAAGATCAACATAGTTTTCCATACTTTTCTCCTTTCTCAGGGTGACTGCAGTTTCATTTCTTTTCTGTTTGTTTCCCTGTTAGTTCATCTTATGTTAAAATTTGCACTTTGACAAAAAACATAAAAAAGAAAATACATATAATGGAATAGGAAGTTTTAAATCTGGCAATCCTAATTTTGAACAAACTTTAATCTGTTTTATTGATTGGGTTTGTATGAAAGGAAAGATGGAAGAAATTTATGAAGGTGATTTAATTGTCGATTAAACGAGGCGAAATTTATTACGCTGATTTAAGCCCTGTTGTGGGATCGGAGCAGGGCGGTGTAAGACCTGTTCTTATTGTTCAGAATGATGTTGGAAATAAGTTTTCACCAACAGTTATTGCCGCTGCCATAACATCGCAGCGAGATAAAAATAATCTGCCCACGCATATTGAAGTTGATGCACGCGGCTGCGGTCTTGCTAAAGACAGTATTGTTCTTCTTGAACAGGTAAGAACAATAGATAAAAGACGTCTTAAAGAAAAAATGGGCAGTCTTGATACCGGTGATATGGGAAAGGTTAATCAGGCGCTCAGCGTAAGTTTCGGTCTTTAGTAATATTCAATTTTGTAAAATGCAAAATTGAAAACAGGCGGCATAACTCAAGTTTATTTTTCATAAATTGCCTGAGTTATGCCTTCCTTAGGATTGCTTTATTTTTCTGTATGTGATATGATAAAAATGTAAAATTTTTACATAGGAGAATAATATGAACAGAATAGCAAAATTTGAAAAAGTTTCTTTTGAACAGTTTGAAAAGGACTGGTTAAAAAACTTTCCCGAAACAGAAAATGTTAGAGAAATATATGATAATATCAAACTTCCTGTAAGAGCAACATCCGGTTCTGCGGGATATGATTTTTATGTTCCGGACACTGTTGTTTTTGAAAAAGATAAATCCATGCTTGTTCCTACAGGTATTCGTTCAAAGATTGAAGATGGCTGGGTGCTTTCCATTTATCCCCGCTCGGGTCTTGGTTTTAAACACAGACTTCAACTTGATAATACTGTCGGAATCATAGATGCCGATTATTATAACTCTTCAAATGAGGGGCATATAATGATAAAAATCAGTTGTGATGCCCACGATGACGGCCATTGTGTTACTGTTGAAGCGGGTCAAGGCTTCGCTCAGGGAATATTTACTCAGTTCGGAATTACCGTTGACGATGACGCACAGGGTATAAGAAACGGCGGTTTCGGTTCAACTACCGCAAAATAATGTTCTCAAAAGAAAAAATGCAAAGCATTTTAAAAAATCCTTTCGGCGTATGCTTTTCGGCAATGCTCTGCTGTGCCTTATGGGGCAGTGCTTTCCCTGTAATAAAATCAGGTTATGAAATTCTTGAGATAGGTTCCTATGATTATGCATCGCAAATCCTTTTTGCAGGAATACGATTTACCTTTGCGGGAGTATTTACGGTGATTTTCGGAAGTATAATTTCAAAAAAATTTTTACTGCCGAAAAAGAACAGTATAGTAAATATCGGCGTGCTGTCGTTGTTTCAGACGGTACTTCAATATTTGTTTTTCTATATTGGACTTGCCCATACAACAGGAACAAAAGGTTCGGTTATAAACAGTACAAGCGTGTTTTTTGCCGTAATCATATCTGCACTGGTTTTTAAGCAGGAAAAATTAAATTTTAAAATGGCGCTGGGTTGTATTATCGGTTTTGCAGGCGTTGTGGTTATTAATCTTAATGGTGGTGAATTCGGCAGCGGTATGACTTTCTTAGGTGAAGGATTTATTATTCTTTCATCATTGTCATATGCCTTTTCTTCAACACTTATAAAGAAGTTTTCACAACGTGAAAATCCGTTTGTTCTGAGCGGTTATCAGTTTGCATTCGGCGGCGTATTAATGATAATTTCGGGTCTTTTGCTCGGCGGAAGAATAAACGGTTTTACACCAAAGGCAGTTGCTGTTTTGCTGTATCTTGCTTTTTTGTCTGCTGTTGCATATACGCTTTGGGGAATACTTCTTAAATATAATGATGTTTCAAAAATTGCGGCTTACGGCTTTATGACCCCGGTTTTCGGATGTTTGTTTTCGGCTTTGATTTTAAACGAAAGTTTATCAGGCTCATGGATTAAAACAGTTATTTCCTTGATTTTTGTTTCAACGGGAATAATTATAGTTAACACTGTTAAGAAAGGTGATTTGAATGATTGAAAAAAGTTCTGTGTTTAAACTGAGTTACGGACTCTTTGTAATTACTGCAAAAGATGGAGAAAAGGATAATGGCTGTATTATAAATACCGCACAACAGATTACAGATAATCCGCTTCGCATTTCCGTTACGGTAAATAAAAGCAATTATACCCACGATATGATTATGAGAACGGGTGAATTCAACATTTCTGTTCTTACGGAGAGTACACCGTTTGACGTTTTTAAACATTATGGTTTTAAAAGCGGACGTGATACCGATAAAATACCCGGCAATGGTATGAAAAGAAGTGAAAACGGCATAGTGTATCTTTCTGAATATACAAATGCTTTTATATCGGGTAAAGTTATTGATACGATAGACTGCGCTTCACACACCTTGTTTATCGCGGAAGTAAGCGAGGCTAAAGTGCTTTCAGATGCGCGTTCGGTAACGTATCAGTATTATTTTGATAATATAAAACCAAAACCGCAGAACAGTGAAAAGAAAAAAGGTTTTGTTTGTAAAATCTGTGGCTATGTTTATGAAGGGGATGAACTTCCCGATGACTTTGTTTGCCCGATATGCAAACACGGAGCATCTGATTTTGAACCGCTGAAATAATTTAATATTATACTATTTAAGTATTACCCTGCCGTTGAAATATCGGCGGGTACATAAATAAGGTTTAAGGAGAATTATTATGAAGGCAAAAATGACGCTTGCAAAAGAATTTAAAATAGGCGATATAGACAAGCGTATTTATGGCTCTTTTATTGAACACCTTGGCAGAGCCGTGTACGGCGGAATTTATGAACCTGATCATAAAACCGCTGATGAAGACGGTTTCAGAGGTGATGTTATCGAACTTGTAAAAGAACTTAATGTTCCCATTGTGCGTTATCCGGGCGGTAATTTTGTTTCGGGATATAACTGGGAGGACGGTGTTGGTCCTGTCGGGAAGCGGCCTAAGCGCCTTGATCTTGCATGGGGAACAACCGAGCCCAACTATTTCGGAACAAATGAATTTATGAAATGGTGTCAGAAAGCAAATACCGAGTGTATGATGGCTGTTAACCTCGGCACAAGAGGTGCTGAGCAGGCAAGAAACCTTGTTGAATACACAAATCATAAAAGCGGTTCAGCATGGGCGGATTTAAGAAAATCGCACGGATACGAAAATCCGTGGAATATTAAACTCTGGTGTCTCGGCAATGAGATGGATGGAGCATGGCAGATGGGTGCAAAAACTGCTGCCGAATACGGCAGAACAGCCCTTGAAGCATCCAAAATGATGAAATGGACAGATGATTCTATTGAAACAGTTCTCTGCGGTTCGTCAAGCAGAAATTCAAAAACCTTCGGCGAGTGGGAGGCAACATCGCTTGATATCGCTTACGACAGTGTTGATTATGTATCACTGCATCAGTATTATGAAAACCGTGCCGATGATACTCCGTCCTTTCTTGCAAAAACGCTTGAACTTGAAGAGTTTATTTATACCGTTATATGTGTGTGTGACTACATAAAAGCCAAAAAGCGTTCAAAGAAAACCATTAACCTTTCTTTTGATGAATGGAATGTGTGGTATCATTCGGATAATGCACCGTATGAAAGATGGTCAATGTCGCCGCCAAGATTGGAAGATATATACAATTTTGAAGACGCACTGGTTGTGGGCTCAATGCTGATAACACTTCTTCGCCACTGCGACAGAATTAAAATTGCCTGTCTTGCCCAACTTGTAAATGTTATTGCTCCTATTTTTACGCAAACGGGCGGCGGAATATTTAAGCAAACCATTTTTTATCCATTTGAGCATTTAAGCAATTTCGGCAGAGGAGCGGCACTCAATCCTATAATAACCTGCCCGAAATATGACTGCAAAGAATTTACCGATGTTCCATATCTTGAGGCGATTGCAACCTTTGATGAAGAAAATGAAAATATGACAGTTTTCTGCGTTAACAAATCACTTGACGACGATGCTGTTCTTGATGTTAATCTTATGGATTTTGACGGCTATGAACCGTTTGAATTCATCTCTATGGATGGTTATGACAAAAAGGCTGAAAACGGTTTTGAAAATCCTTTTGTAAAACCGCATTTAAATCCGCTTCCCAAAAAAGAGGGCAGCGTTATGACGGCTTGTCTTAAGCCTTTCAGTTGGAATGTTATTAGACTAAAAAAGCACAATTAACTTTATGACTTTACAACAATAAAATAATATGTTAAAATAAGGCATAACTTTTGTGTTCTTAACAGAAGTTGTGCTTTATTTTATAAATGGAGGAGAAAATATGACAGCAGCACAAATTTGCATAATGATTGTTATGGTGCTTTATTTGGCATTGATGATTATCATAGGTGCAGTTTATTCAAAGAAAACAAACAATGTCGGTGATTTCTATCTCGGCGGCAGAAAACTCGGTCCGCTTGTAGCGGCAATGAGTGCTGAGGCATCTGATATGTCGAGTTATCTTCTTATGGGTCTGCCGGGTCTTGCTTATCTTTCGGGTATTGCCGATGTCGGCTGGACCACAATCGGCCTTGCAGCAGGTACATATCTGAACTGGCTTATCGTTGCAAAAAGGCTGCGCAACTATTCATCTCACTGCGGGGCAATAACAATTCCTGAATTTTTCTCTAACAGATACCGAGAAAAGAAAAATATTCTTATGGCAATCGCAGCGGTTGTTATAATTGTATTCTTTGTGCCCTACACTGCGTCGGGATTTGCTGCCTGCGGAAAACTTTTCGGAACCCTTTTTGGTGTTGATTACCACATTGCAATGATTGTTTCTGCAATTATAATTGTTGGTTATACATCTCTCGGCGGTTTCAATGCTGCTTCAACTACCGACCTGATTCAGTCGATTATTATGACGGTAGCACTTGTTATTGTTCTTGTTTTCGGCATTACACAGGCAGGCGGATGGGATGCAGTTATCACAAATGCCAAATCGCTTGACGGTTATCTCAGTCTGTTCACAACCCATAACCCCGAAACGGGAACAGGTAGTCCATACAAATTTATTACCATTGTTTCAACGGTTGCATGGGGTCTTGGTTATTTCGGTATGCCTCATATTCTTCTCAGATTTATGGCTATTGAAAATCCTGATAAAATCAAAACATCACGCAGAATAGCTTCTGTATGGGTTGTTATTTCAATGAGCATTGCAATTTTAATCGGTGTTGTTGGTATTGCGGCAGTAAATAATGGTTCTTTTGCACCTCTTGCCGACAGCGAAACCATTATTATATCCCTTTCAACACTTCTTTCTGAAAAAGGCGTTATATGGGCGCTTGTTGCCGGTGTTATTCTTGCAGGTATACTTGCAAGCACAATGTCAACATCAGACAGCCAGTTGCTTGCCGCATCTTCATCTGTTTCGGAAAATATTTTGGGTGGTCTTTTCAAAATTAAACTTTCTCAAAAAGCCGAAATGATTGTTGCAAGAGTTGTGCTTATTGTTATTTCGGTAATCGGTGTTGTTATCGCATGGGATCCAAACTCTTCCGTATTCGGCATTGTATCTTTTGCGTGGGCAGGTTTCGGCGCCGCTTTCGGTCCGGTTATGCTTCTTGCTCTTTTCTGGAAACGCTCAAACAAATACGGCGCAATCGCGGGTATGGTTGCCGGCGGCGTTATGGTTTTTGTATGGAAATATGTTATTGCAGGTCTTGCCGATGTTCTTAATGTTTATGAACTTCTTCCTGCATTCATTATCGGTCTTGTTGTAAATGTGATTGTTTCACTTGCTACGCCAAAGCCGGAAGAGGATATTGTTAAAGAATTTGAAGAAGTTAAAACAATAAAATAATTTACTGCAAATGGCTGTTCTGTTAAACAGGGCAGTCATTTATTTTATATATACAGTGAAAAAAACGCACAATAATTAAGAAGTGTTTACTATTTTCTTACAATTTTCTTACTTTCGTTTATAAATGGAAATATATGGTGTAATATATAGACATACCTCACTTTTTAGTGGATTTTGTTGATAAAAAATAAATAATTTAGAAAAATGTGGAACTTTTTCATTAAAAAGGTTGAAAAGCCCCACTATTCATGCTATAATACAATCGTGAAGGGGTTTCACTGGTAAAGATAACCAAAATTCAACTTTTTAAGAGAGGTATATTATGAAATTATTTAAAAAATAACCGCAGCAACGCTGGCATTTATGATTGTTTTAGGCATTGCCTCAAGTGTGCAGGCAAGAGTTGCAAATGCACATTTGCAGACAACGGATTATTATGTATTCACGGAAGATATTCATGGAACGCATAAGTTTTTTTCCGGCAGTAATTCTTCATCGTCCAAATATCATGTTTATTTTACTGTCAGATACAGGGAAGGGGATTTATGGAAAGAAGATTTCCAAGTACTTCTTCCCAATGGCGAAAAGGTTCCGGAGACCAGAACAACGCATAGATTTGCTTATGAAACCGACTGGCACGTTAAACTGAATCCAAAGGGAACCCTGAAGCGGGATTGTGAGGCCTGGGCGTTTATCTGGAATGCTTAAGCACGCAGGCAATCAGTTTGGTTTAAAGAGAAGGATGTTTCGCTATCGGGGTTACGAACCGAAAGGTTTGTATAGAAGCATTCTAAATCTCTTTAACATAGCGGATGCCGATTTTTACCCGACTGTTTAACTCACCATTGAACATAAAATTATCTTTCAGGTCCTTCCAAAGCCTGAAAGGCCACCAAATGTCGGTATCTGCGGTTCCCGGGTAGCAATACCCGGGAATTATTTATATTTTAATTTCGGACCTTGTGCCCGCTTAAAGAAAGGTGCTTTGCCATGAAAAATTTTAAACTGCAAAAAAAAGCCATAGAAAAAAATAAGTTTCACGAAAGTCTGCTTATCATTATGTTTTCTCTGCTCACGGTGTACTGGCTGCGTTCTCTCATTTTCCATTTTACAGAAAACCGCCATGATGCTTTGAGTTTTCTTTGGGGTTTATTCTCGGTACTTCCGTATCTGCAGATTTTTCTGATTTTTTTCACCTTTGAAACCTGCAAAAAAATGCATTTGTATTATGAAGCCATTTCCGTTACCAAAAAAGGCGTTTACGATATGTATAAAACGCATCTTGCCGTTATTATTACATATGTTCTTTTTCTCACCGCTGAAATTACGGTTATAAATCTTGTTGAAACATTTTTCAGCCCGGGGATGAGCAGCGAACTGATTTTGAAGCTGCTGCCACCCCTGTTTTTCTATTTCCTGCTGGGTTGCCTTGCCGCCGTTTTTATCGGCTTTATGTTTTCGTTTATCAAGCGGAGCGTGTTTTTCTATTTTTTCATTATTCTTATCCTTTTATCGCAGATAGATTATATCAAGGATTTCGTATCGAATATTTACAGCGTGAGCGGCCTGAATATAATCAAAGGGGTTGAACTTTTCAATATTTCGCCCAATTCTCTTGATTGGGGCGTCAATTACCATACGGGTGTGGTTGTCAACAACGATAAGGTTGCACTGATGCTGTTCTGGATTGTTTTTTCACTGCTTGTTTTTATATTAAAACAAAAATCCGCCGCCGTTAAATACAAAGCGGTCAAAAGCGGCGTCTGCATTGCACTGTGTGCGGTTTTAATGGCGGGTTACCTTACGCCGTTTGCCATGCTTGATATGGGCAGAGGTCCTTCCGGTCTTTTTGCAAATGAAGAGTATTATGATTATAATGTGGACTGCCAGACGGAAGAGGAAGCAGATTTCAGGGTAACAAAGTACAAACTGGATTTATCCGCCTACCGTATGCTGAAAGCGCGTGCCGATATTTATGTTGATAAAACCAACCTGAGCGATTATGTCTTTACACTGTATCATGGCTACAAGGTGACCAAGGTGACCGACCGCAACGGAAACGAACTGAACTTTACGCGTGAAAACGATTATCTCACCGTGCACGGCAGCGGTTCGGATACGGAATGCATCACGGTTGAATATCACGGTGACGGCAATGAATTCTACAGCAATCATTCGGGTATGCTGCTTACCGGCAATTTCTCTTATTACCCCCTTCCCGGCAAAAGAATTGTATTTGTAAGTTCAGTTCAGGGTGTTATGAACAATGCCCTTCCGTATAAAGCTGAATTTGATGTTCGGGTAAACAACTGCTCTTCCGTTTTCTGCAATCTTGACGAAGTTGAAAAGAATCATTTTGCCGGCGAAAGTGATTCGGTAACCGTTCTGTCGGGTCTTCTCAAAAGCCTGAAGATAAAAGATACGGAAATTATTTATCCGTATATGAACGCTTTGTATAATGAGGCGTTTCTTAAAGAAGGTTTTGAATCGTTTATCGAAAAAAATCCCGCTGTAAAGAAAATCTTTATTTTGCCGAATATCAGCCAGTGTGAAAAGGAAGGCACGGTGCTGTTTGATGATTATCTGATTACAGCCAGGGATTACGATATTGAAGCTGTTGTGTTAAAATCGCAGGCATCTTATGACAAGCAGGATCTTGCCGGTTATATTTCCATGTATGAAACGGATGAAAAAGAGGCATACTGGCAGTTCAGCAGGGAGACCGCTCTTATAATGGAAGAAGACGATAAAATCAGAATGATGGATTTGATTGATGAAATTCTTGCAGAGGATGACGGCACGGTTTTGCAGCAGATAAAAGATTATCTTATTGATGACAGTGATACCAGAGACAGTCTGGAATTTCTTGAAAGTTTGAGGTAAAAGATATGTTAGAGTTAAAAAATGTAAACAAAAGGTTCAAATCAGCCCTGATTGCCGAAAATATTAATGTTAAGTTTGAAAACTGCACATACGGCCTGCTCGGCAGAAACGGCAGCGGAAAAACAACCCTGCTCAGATGCATAACCAATATTGAAAAAATCAACAGCGGCTCTATCGCTTATTATGACGAAAACGGCAATGCAGTGAAAAACTATCTTGATCGAATCGGCTATCTGCCGCAGAGTTTTGATATTTTCGGTGATCTGACACCGCCGGAGGTGCTCGAATTTTTTGCGAATCTGAAAGAATATAAAATCAGCAAAGAAGAGATTCGGGATCTTTTGAAAAACCTTAATCTTTCGGATAAGGAAAAGGCTAAGGTGAAAACGCTTTCGGGCGGTATGAAAAGAAGACTCGGCATTGCACAGGCGCTTGTGGGCAATCCCGAAATACTTTTTCTTGATGAACCCACTTCGGGTCTTGACCCCGAGGAACGTCTTAATTTCAAAAATGTTATCAGAGCGGTAAAAAAAGACAGATGCGTTGTTCTTTCAACCCATATTATTACGGATATTGAATCGCTTTGTGACAAAGTAATGGTTTTGCAGGGTGGAAAAATTACGCAGTTTGATTCCTGCCGTGCGCTTGCGGACGTTGCAAAAGGCAGGGTTTTTGCCGTTGAAAATCCGGATAAACTTGAGCAGAATTATTATTCAATGGGTGACATTACGATTGACGGCAAATCATATGAAAAGGTTATTTCAAAAGGCGGCATTGACGGCGCTGTTGAAATTGAGCCGACTGTTGAGGATGGTTATATATGTTTCATAGAAAATCTATATTAAAAAATTTTAAGTATTTTCTTAAGTCGATTAACGGCTTATGGATTCCGGCAGTATTTTTTATTGATGTTTTTATTCCGATAATCAGTTTGTTTATTTATAAAACAAGCAGCGTGGATATTGCAAAACCTTTAGTCGAGCAGTTTATGTTTTTCTTTATTCCTCTGTTTTCGGTCTGGGTCTGCGTGTTTGTCGGCGAGTTGTTTTTTTCTGAAAAAACAAAAAATGTGTTTTTCTTTTACGGCAATAAGAAAAAATTTTTTGTTATCACGTCTTTTTATCTCACTTCCCTTATAAATTCAATCGCGGTTATCTGTCTTCATTTTTACTGCCTTGAAGATGTTTTCGGCGTTGTTGTAAAAATGCTTTGTATAATAACATTTTATTTCGGTTTGTCAACCGTTGTTCTGAAATTATCAAAATCATCTTCCATAACGATTATGATTCTGCTTATTTATGCACTGCTGAATTCTCTCGCTACAGTTCAGGTAAACTTTTTCCTGTTTTATGACAACGGTGAACCGCTTGATTTATTGGTATTCCTGATGAATTATCTGCCATTGCTTATTCTTGGAATGCTCGGTCCTGTTTTTGTTTTTACTGACAGCAGGAAAAAAACTTCAAAGAAAATGAATTAACGGTTTAATTCATATATAAAAAAAAGAGACGGTCTTGTTTTAATCAAGACCGTCTCTTTTTTGTTTGTTATTTTGTTGTAATTTTTTCAGTGTTGCTCCATGTGCTGTAATTGCTTACACCGTTTGCATTGTGATATGCCTTAACTCTGAACTGGTATGCTGTTTTTGCATTAAGTCCTGCAACGGTATATGAATTTGTGTTGGTTGAAAGGGTTTTGATATTTATCCAACTGTTGTTTTTATACTGCTGAATGATATAACCGGTAGCGTTTGATGATTTGCTCCATGTCAGTGTAACTGAATCAGGCGATTGAGATGTTGATTTAATATTTGACGGTGCAGTAACGGCAATATATTTTGCTGCCACGGTTTTTGACCAACTGCCATAAAACGTTTTGCCGTCTGCAGTATTGTAACTTCTTACTCTTATGTAATACGTTACACCTTTTTCAAAACCTCCTCCCAGATAGTGGGTGGTGTTCTGGTTTGAAATTGTGGTTTTTGCAACTACGTTGCTGAAGTTTGCATCTCTTGACCATTCTATCTGATATCCTGATGCGCTGCCTGATGCTTTCTGCCATGCAGCATTAATCTGTGTTTCACTCATAACCGAGAAGGTTGTAAGCGTTGTTGCAGAGGGAAGGGTATATCCGGTGCATGAGGCGCTGTATTCGCCGTAGGCTGAATTTGCGGTTGCCCTTACTCTGAACTGATATTTTGTTCCGGGGGTGAGATTTGATACAGTGTAAATCAGTGTTGATGAATTAACATCCGTAACCTTTGACCATTTGCCATTCTCATATTTTTCAATGGTGTATCCCGCGGCATTCGATGCCGAATTCCACTGAAGTCTTATTTGTGTTGAGTTGTAGCCCGTATATTTAAGACCTGTTACCCGAGCAGGAACTTTTGCTGCTTCTGTTTTAATGGTTAATGTGTTGCTCCAGCCGCTGTAATTGCTTACGCCGTCTGCATTGTGATAAGCCCTTACTCTGAATTGATTGCTTGCATTTGCGCTCAGTCCCGCAGCAGTATATGAATTTGTGTTGGTTGAAAGGGTTTTGATGTTTACCCAACTGTTATTTTTATACTGCTGAATAATATAACCGGTAGCGTTTGATGATTTATTCCATGTCAGTGTAACTGAATCAGCCGACTGAGATGCTGATCTGAGGTTTGACGGTGCGGTAACGGCAATATATTTTGCTGCCACGGTTTTTGACCAACTGCCGTAAAACCTTTTGCCGTCTATAACATTAATGCTTCTTACTCTTATATAGTAAGTTGTATTTTTGTCGAAACCGCTTTCTTTATATTGCGTTGTGCCCGGATTTGAAATGGTTGTGGTTTTAACAATCGTGTTGAAATTTGCATCTTTTGCCCAGTTAATCTGATAACCTGTTGCAGTGCCTGCTGCTTTTTGCCATGCAGCATTAATCTGCGTTTCGCTCATTACCGAAAAAGTTGTAAGCGTTATTGCTGACGGCAGGGTGTAGCCGATGCAGACTGCACTTGATTCACCTATAAATGTTTTTCCTTTGGCAATTCTGTATGCGTTTACTCTGAACTGATATTTTGTTCCCGATGTAAGACCTGATACAGTATAAATCAGTGTAGGTGAATCAACATCCGTAACTTTTAACCATTTGCCGTTTTCATATTTTTCAATGGTGTAGCCTGTAGCATCTTTAACAGCATTCCACTGAAGTCTTATCTGTGTTGAGTTATAACCGGTATATTTCAGACCTGTTACCTGATCAGGCGTATAATTAATCTCTGTTCTGACAGATAATTCACTGCAGAAATCACTGTAGTTGCTTACGCCGTTTGCGTTATGATATGCCTTAACCCTGAACTGAACAGGCGTATCAGACGGCAGGTTTGTTACGGTAAATGAATTTGTATTGGTTGAAAGGGTTTTGATATTTACCCAACTGTTGTTCTTATACTGCTGAATAATATAGCCTGTTGCGTTTGCTGATTTGCTCCATGTGAGTGAAACAGAGTTGTGGGTGATTTCTGTTGCCTTAAGGTCTGTCGGCTGAGAAACAGCAATGTATTTTGCTGCCACGGTTTTTGACCAACTGCTGTAAAATGTTTTGCTGTCGATCACGTTATAACTTCTTACTCTTATATAATAAGTTACACCTTTTTCAAAACCGCTGCCCATGTAATGATCGGCATTAGCGTTTGATACTGTGGTTTTTGCAACTATGTTTTCAAATGCAGAATCTCTTGCCCATTCAATTTGATATCCGCTTACGTTGCCCGAGCCTTTTTTCCATGCTGCGTTAATCTGTGTTTCGTTCATAACCGAGAAAGTTGTGGGCGTTACGGCAGCAGGCAGTGTATAACCGGTGCATGAAGAACTGTATTCACCATATTCGGTTTTATTATTATTTTTAATATAAGCACGGACTCTGAACTGATATTTTGTTCCGGGCGTGAGGTTTGATACAGTGTAAATCAGTGTTGATGCATTTACCGTTGCAACATTCGACCATGATTTTCCGTCATATTTCTGAATAACGTATCCGTTTGCATTTTTAACACTGTTCCACTGAAGTCTTATCTGAACAGAATTGTAACCCGTGTATTTAAGTCCGTTTACCTGACCGACATTGCCCGGCATATTGTTATATACAGGAATATAAAAAGTTTTTGTTACACCAAGAATATTGGCGTTTTTATATGCTGTATATGCTGACCTTGCTTCTGAAGCCGCACCTGCAACATTGGTCATATATTCGTGAGAGTGTTTATCGCTTGATGCGGGGCTTACATTGAATTTTTGCAGGTAACCTGTGTTTTGGCTTTTAAAATTGTTTGCAATATATTTAGCACCGTTGTAAATGGAGAGGTAAGGGTTTGTCCACGGTCTGTTGTACGAGGCAGCAGTTGCCTTTTTATATGTTACCAAATCGGAACGGATGTAACCTGTATAAGTTCTTCCGCCGTAATTGGCTGTTAAATAGTGCCATGTATAGCCGTCTGACTGTTTTGCAGTTGTTGATTTAACGGCAACATTTGTACCTTGCGGCAATACAACAAGGCTTGTACTTGAAGTTGTTGCTTTTTGTCTTATATGGCAGGCAGTATTGGTAAAATAACCTGCAGCATTTCCTTTTTCGGAAGCCCATTTGAGACCGTCAGCAGCACCCGTGTATGCACCTATATTGTAATAATTATATATGCCGGGATAAATTTTGTGTGTTCCGCTGGCTCCGCCCGCACTGTTCGTTTTTCCGCCGACTTCCTGTTTTATTTTTGACGCAAGGTAATAAGCGCTCATTCCGCTGTCATTTGCGGCTTTCATTACAGCGTCTGAATACTTTGTCTTATTGTCGTATCGTACGGTGGCTCCTGAGGCGTTTTTGTATGAAATAAGCGAATTATACATCCATGTGCCGTTAAGTATTGCCTCTACGCCTGACTTGGTCTGTGTGCCGTCATACGAGGTGGATTCAAACTGGAATATATATTGCTCGGTCAGCCAGTTTCTCGGGTCCATATAATATTTTACGGCATATTCCGATGCGGATATCCAGTTGCTTCCTTCCTGCGGCTGGTATACACCGTTTTTATAGCAACTTGAGCAGTTGCAGAACATGGCAGTATTTGTTGTTGAAGATTTTTCAATCAACTGTTTTGAATGCTTTGAGCGCTCCGCATTAACTGCTGTCTGCCAGTCGAGTCCTGTTTTTAGCGGTTTGAATATCCAGTTGGGATATTTTTTGTGAAGGGCAGAGAGCGAACCTATGTAACTTTCAGGAAAACCCTGGTTTCTTAAAGATGTTTCATAATCGTCTGCCTGTGCTTCTATCGGTTTAAAAACTGAAAATGAAAAAATATTTATCGTCAGAATAAAAGATAAGATTATGGATAATGTTTTTTTCAAAATATCACCTCTTATATTAATAATATAATAATTTTATCATTCTGTAGTAGTTTTGTCAATTTTTTATTACAAATTGTAAACATTTCCGTGTATTGACTAATATTGACAAAATAGTTTCTTTTGTTTATACTATAAGTGCTAATTAAGCAGAATAAGTGCGAAAACAAGCAAATTTTATAACTTGGTGGTGAATACTTTTGGAAAACATAGGTAAAAGACTTAAAACCCTTCGAGAGTTTGCTGGACTCAACCAGCAACAGATTGCTGAAGTAATCAATAAAAACAGAAGCACCTACGCTTATTATGAAACAGGCACAACTATGCCGAGCGTTACTACTTTAAAGACTATTGCAGGTATTTATAATATGAGTCTTGATGAACTTGTAGACGGCGTTGAGGCAGGAAATGTTGTAAATGCTCCTGAGACACCTTATGAAGATAACTGGAATACCGATGATAAGTTCAATCAACTTTCTCGTTTTGAAAAGTCAATTCTTCTTAAAATAAGGCTTATGTCTATTGAAGAAAAGCAAGAACTTCTTGATTTCCTGAACAAATAATTTTGTGTTTTATGATGCTCTTAAATTTTTGGGGGCTTAATTAAAAAATCTTTTTGTACAAAAAATAACAAAAATTACCCTGTGTCGACAAATTTCGTGTATATTGTTAAGTGTATAAAAAAACAAAAAGGTGACAAATTATTTTTTAAATTTGACATATTTTTTACTAAACTCGACATTTTTCTCGGGTTTAGTTGATATTTTCTTAAAATCAGTGCCGATAAATTGGTAACAAATCTGACTGAAAAGTTTTTACGTTTTATTGAATGCATTGAATTTTAAGTGTATGTATCTGTATTATCATATTTCAGCATATAAAAATACCCCTGTATTTTCAGGGGTATTTTTATAAATTATTTTAAATTTTTCTTTTCGGCTTTCAGAACTTTCTGAAAGTCTTTTGTTTCTTTTGCAAGAATACCCGACAGTGCCAGAAGACTGATTAAGTTCGGAATTGCCATAAGGCTGTTTGCAATATCCGAAAATGTCCATACAATATCAAGTGACATGGTTGCACTGAAAAATGTAAGAAGCGAAAATACAACGCGGTAAATATATCTTACAGTAGATTTTTTGAAAAGATATTCAAGTGCCTTTTCTCCGTTATACTCCCAGCCGAGTATGGTTGAGAATGCAAAAAGTATTATTCCGATTGTAACAAGCATTCCTCCCGGTTTTCCGAGGGCAGTCTCAAAAGCGAGAATGGTGAGCGCAGCGCCCTGTGCATCAGTTGTGCCTAAAACTCCGCTGGAGGCAATGGAAAGGCCGGTTATTGTACAAACTATCATTGTGTCAATGAAGGTTCCGCACATATTTATATAACCCTGTCTTACATAGTGGTCTGATGTTGCTGATGCTGCTGTTATTGCGGCACTGCCGAGACCTGCTTCATTAGAAAATACACCGCGTTTAACACCGTAACCGATTGAATCAATAACACTTTTTGTAACGATTCCGGCAGCACCGCCTGCAACAGCCTTTCCGCCGAATGCCATCGAAAATATGGTTGCAATTCCCGACGGAAGATTTTTATAGTTTATTATTATAACAATAATTCCCGTCACCAGATAAAACACGGCCATAAAAGGAACAAGAACCGATGCCACTTTTGATATGGATTTTATTCCGCCGATGACAACAATCGCCGTAAGAACAGCAATCATAACACCGATAACCCATGTCGGAAAAGCAAAAGTTTCATTTACCGAAACGGCTATGGAGTTTGCCTGTGCACCGTTACCAATTCCGAATGATGCAAGAACCGTAAAAACTGCAAAAGCACCTGCAAGCAGTGAGGCAACTTTTTTGTTTTTGAACGCCTGCTTTATTGTGTACATCGGTCCGCCGCACATTTCACCGTTTTCATTTGTTGTTCGGTATTTTAGTGCAAGAGCGCATTCAGCATACTTGGTTGAAATTCCGAATGCAGCGGATATCCACATCCATACAAGTGCGCCCGGACCTCCGCTTACCATTGCTGTTGCAACACCTGCAATGTTTCCGGTTCCGACTGTTGCGGCAAGAGCAGTCATTAATGCTGAAAACGGTGATATATCGCCTTCACCGTTAGTGGTTTGGCGTGCCTCTTTGCTGAACAGCCTTTTCAGGGACGAGCCCAAATTTCTCCACGGCAGAAAGTTTAATTTAAATGTAAGAAATATGCCGCTGCTTACAAGTAAAACGCATAATATCGGGCCGATAAAATTATCACTTACGGAAGTGAGTAACTGATTTAATTTTTCCACTGAAATCCTCCTCTGTAATCTATATTAAAATAATGCCGATATAATATCATATTAAAAGTAAATAAGCAAGAAAAAATCCGCATACAGAAGATAATATGTGTATGCGGATTTTTTTATTTCATTTCGTAAAGCCTTTTTGCATTGCAGTTTGTTATATCAAGCAATTCCTGCGCATCCATGTTAAGCACTTCGGCAATTTTTTCGGCAATATAGGGGATAAGCGACGAATCGTTTCTTTTTCCCCGCATAGGAACAGGGGCAAGATAGGGGCAGTCTGTTTCAAGCACCAGTTTATCAAGCGGTATTTCCTTTACAACTTCAAGGCTTTTTCTTGCATTATTAAATGTTACAACACCGTTTAAGCCGATGTACATTCCGAGTTTTATGATTTCACGTGCCATTTCTTTTGATCCTGAAAAGCAGTGAACAACGCCTTTTGGTTTAGTTGCCTTCAAAATATCAAGCGTATCACCGTGAGCCTCTCTGTCGTGAACAATAACAGGCTTATCAAGTTCGGCTGCAAGTTCAATCTGCTTTATGAAAAAATCCTGCTGTGTGCTTTTTGGTGAACTCATCCAGTGATAATCAAGTCCTATTTCACCTATTGCAAGGCATTTTTCGTTTTTTGCAAATTTTTTAATGACTTCTAAATCTTTTATATCGGCATTTTCAAGGTTTTCAGGATGAAAGCCTGCAGCAAAATAAAAAAATTCATATTTTTGTGCCAGGTCAAAATTAAATTGTGTTGAATCTATGTCACATCCGCAACTTACAATATAAGAAACACCCTGACTTGGAAGTGATTTTATCAAATCTTCCCGGTCAGGGTTGAATCTGCTGTCGTCGTAATGCGAATGTGTATCAAATATATTATGATACATTTTTGTCCGCCTTATTGTTTTATCTAATTTTGGTTCCGGCCGGCATACCGTCAACAAACAGAACCTTAACGTCGTTTTCGCTTACATCACCTGCAAGAAGCATACCGTTGCTCATTTCGCCGCAGAGTTTTGCAGGCTTAAGATTTGCAACAATAACAACGCTTTTGCCTATCAAATCTTCAGGTTTATACCATGGTGCAATACCTGAAACAATCTGTCTTGGTGTACTGCTTCCATCATCTGTTGTTATCTTGAGCAGTTTTTTTGCTTTTTTTATGGGTTCGCACGCCGTGATTTCTGCAACTCTGAGTTCAACTTTTGAAAAATCATCAAATGTTATTTCAGCAAGACCTTCAATTTCAGGTTTTTGCGCCTTTTCAGCCTCTTTCATCTGATTTGAAATTAATGTGTTGAGTTCTTCAATTTCTTTGTCAAAATCAATTCTCGGGAAAAGTGCAGGACCTTTTTTTACAGTAACATCTGCAGGAAGAACGCCGAATTTTGCTGCGTTTTCATAGGTAATTATGCTTTCGTCAGCACCAATTTGTTCCCATACTTTAGGCATTGTTGAGGGCATAAAGCAGGAGAGGAGGGTAGTAGAAATTCTGATCGCTTCAAGAAGATTATAAAGCACAGCAGCAAGGCGTGCTTTCTTGCTTTCATCTTTACCGAGAATCCACGGTGTGGTTTCATCAATATATTTGTTTGCTCTTGAAATAACTTTAAATATTTCCGCAAGAGCAGTATTTAACTGCGTTTCATCTATATATGCATCAACCTTGCCGCGCAGAGAAGTTGCCATTTCAATTAACTCATTATCAATTTCGGCGGATTCTTTTTCTTGCGGTATTGTTCCGCCAAAGTATTTTTCAACCATTGCAACTGTTCTTGAAACAAGATTTCCCAAATCATTTGCAAGGTCGGAATTGATTCTGTTTATCATAATTTCGTTAGAGAATGAACTGTCTGCACCGAGAGCCATTTCTCTTAAAATATGGTATCTGATTGCATCAGCACCGTATCTTTCACCCAGAACAAGAGGGTCAACAACATTTCCGATAGATTTGCTCATTTTCTGACCGTTGAATGTAATCCAGCCGTGAACAGCGAGGTGCTTTGGCAGCGGAAGTTCAAGAGCCATCAGAATGGCAGGCCAGATAATTGCATGAAAACGCATAATATCTTTTGCAACCATATGAAGGTCTGCCGGCCAGAATTTATCAAAATCGCTGTATGCACCGTTTTCATATCCGAGTGCCGATATATAGTTTGAAAGTGCATCTACCCAAACGTAAACAACATGCTTATCATCAAACGTTACAGGAATGCCCCATTTGAAAGTGGTTCTTGATACGCATAAATCTTCAAGACCGGGCTTGATAAAATTGTTTACCAGTTCAACAGCACGTGAACGCGGCTGAAGGTAATCGGTTTCAAGAAGAAGTTTTTCAATTCTGTCTGCAAAAGGTGACATTTTAAAGAAATATGCCTCTTCTTCTGCTTCAACAACATCTCTTCCGCATTCAGGGCATTTTCCGTCAACAAGTTGGCTTTCGGTCCAGAAAGATTCGCATGGTGTGCAGTATTTGCCTACATATTTGCCTTTGTAAATATATCCCTTGTCATATAAATCTTTAAAAATTTTCTGTACGGTTTCAATATGATAATTATCTGTTGTGCGGATATACCTGTCATAACTGATGTTCATATAGTTCCAGAGATTTTTGAAAACAGCAACAATCTCGTCAACATATTCTTTCGGAGTTACGCCTTTTTCCGCTGCTTTCTGTTCAATTTTTAGTCCGTGTTCATCGGTACCGGTAAGAAAAATAACTTCCTTGCCCTGCATTCTTCTGTATCTTGCGATTGAATCGCATGCTACTGTAGTATAGCAGTGACCGATATGAGGATTTCCCGAAGGATAGTATATCGGCGTTGTAATATAAAATTTTTCTTTTTCAGCCATTTGAAACAGCCTCCTGTCTGAATTTATGTAGATAAAACTAAATTAAGGATGCAGCGCCTTTATCAAGCATAAGCGTAACATCGGTATGGAACTGAAGAACAGAGGCAGGGCATTGCGGTGTTACATTGCCGTCAATAAGTTGTTTAATTGCTTTTGCCTTGTTTTCACCCAGTGCAATAATAAGAATTCTTTTTGCCTGCATGATTGAGCCTATTCCCATGGTTACTGCTCTTGTAGGCACTTCTTCGATTGAGTCAAAGAATCTGCTGTTGTCTTTTATTGTGCTTTCTTTAAGTTCAACAACATGGCTCCATCTCTGAAAACTGTCTGACGGTTCGTTGAATGCAATATGTCCGTTTGAGCCGATTCCGAGAAGTTGAATATCAATTCCGCCTGCTTTTTTTATCTTTTTTTCGTATTCTCTGCATTCCTCTTCAAGATTTTCTGCATTTCCGTTAAGAAAATTAATATTTTCTTTCGGAATATTTATATGGTTAAACAAATTATCATGCATAAATCTGTGGTATGAATTAACATCATTTACATCAAGATTGCAGTATTCATCAAGATTAAAGGTTGTAACCTTGCTGAAATCAACTGCTCCGTTTTCATAAAGTTTAATCATATGACCGTATGGTTTGAGGGGGGTTGAACCGGTAGCAAGTCCCAATACAGATTCAGGTTTAGCCAGAACCTGACCGCACATATAATTGCCTGCTGCTATACCGATTTGTTCCTCATTATCATATACAAGAACATTCATTTTAGTATACCTCCTGAAATTATCACTTATATATTATAAACTAATTATTCCGGGTGTCAATGAATTTTTGCTTTTTTAGTGAACATACCCGGATAATTTTATATATAACTATAAAACTCATTGCTCCTAAAAGTGCACCGAAACTGTCTATCGCCCAGTCGAGAACGCGGCATGCACGCCCCTCAACAAATAACTGATGAAATTCATCAGTTACAGCGTAAAGAGAAGTAAATATTATTGCATACATAGGCATTGCTTTTTTGTTTTGCTGATAAAGTGCTGTGTTGAATAAAAAGCAGAGACCTGTAAATTCAAGGCAGTGGGCAAGTTTTCTTACAATAAAATCGGTGAAAAAATTATCGCCGAAAATACTGACAAGCCAGTGCAAAACAGAACTGCTTTGCTCAGCGGATTCATGCGAAGTTCTTGATGAAAGCCAAAAGATTACGCCCATACACAAAATAACAAGAAACCAGCATATGATTGTTTTAATCTTCTCGCGTTGCATTTACAAAACTCACCCTTCCGCTTCCCGGATGAAACTGAACACCGCTTACGCCCTTGGCCTGGGCGTAATATGATGATTCAAACAGAACAGGCATTACCGAGTAATCATTCATCAGTACGGTTTCGCATTCACGGTATGCAGAAACCTTTTCTGCCGCCGAAGCATTCTGAACAGTTTCAACAGCCTCCTGTGCTTCTTCAATTTCACCGGCATAATTACCGTTTACAATCTTGTCAAGATAAGTATCTGCGCTTTGGCTTGTTGCTTCAAAGCAATAGAGGGCAAGGTCATATTCGCCTTTTGAAAAAGCAGAGTTAAAACTATCCTGATTTAAAACCTCAATTTTGAGTGAAAAGTTTATTTTGTTTTCATCTCCTGTTCCGTAAGCCGTAACTTTTCCTATGCTTCCCTGTATTCCCTGAACAAATTCTTTGGCTATTTCTTCCATATCTTCCGTAACAATTACCGTTAAATCTGCTGATGAATATCCTGTTTCTTCAAGACCTTTTTTCCACAGTTCAACAGCCCTGAAAGAATCCTGCCTCGGCACGGTTGAGCCCATTGCTTCTGTTGCTGATTTGCCGTTTACAATGCAACTTGGAGGGGTAAAGTTTGTTGCCGGAGAGAGATATTTATGCTCTTCTGTATCTATATCGGATATGCCGAGACATACTGCCTGACGCAGTTTTTCGTTGCTGAAAAGAAGTTTGTTCTTATTCAAAATAAAAGCCCATGTTTTGTTTGAATAGGGAACAGCAGTTATGTTGCTGTCATTTAACTGTTCATATTCTTTTCCCGATATGTAGGCACAGTCATAGTAACCGTTTTTCAGGTTTTTTACTATATCAGAATCTTCGTTTTTGATTTTCAGTGTTATATCGGAGACTGCCGACGGGTGTTCACCAAAGTACAAATCATTTTTATCAAGTACATATGATGTGTCAAGAACGATGTCAACATAAAACTGACCGTTGAAAAGGGTGTACTCTGTGCCGAGACCGTATCTGCCTTTTGTGGCGTTGAAAAACTTTTCATTGCAGGGCATGGCAACTGCTGTTGAAAGGGTATTCAGAAACCCTTCATCAGGAGATTTAAGTTTGATTTCAAGCGTGTAATTATCCACAGCCCTTATGCCGAGTTCATCTGCAGATATGGACCCCGAATTAATTTCCGGAGCATTTACGATATTTGCAACGGAAGAATAAAGGGGGCTGGCGGTGTTTTTGTCAACAGCACGCCTTAATGCAAAAACAAAATCGTTTGCGGTAATATTGGGATTAAAATCATATCCGACAAGTTCAAGACGGGAGTCTTTTTTTCTTTCACCGTCTTCGTTTAATTCCGTATCAATATTCCATTTGGCATCCTGTCTGAGCCTGAAAGTATATGTAAGTTTATCAGAACTTATTTCCCAACTTTCCGCCACGCCCGGCTGAACGGTGCCGTCATCTGTTACACGCACAAGACCCTCAAAACAGTTTTCTATAATAAGAAACTCATCCGAAGTTGATGCAATCTGCGGATCAAAACTTGAGATTTTTCCGTCGAAAGGATATATGAAATCTATTGCCTTAGGTGCTGAAGAACAGCCCGAAAATGCAGAAACTATTAAAATTATACATAAAGCCGTTAAACAGATTTTTTTGATTTTTTTCATATGAATCACCTGAAAGTATTATAACATAACCGGCAATATAACTGCAAGGTTTTGGCGCCTCAATTTTTGACGGCAGGGGATAGAAAGCGTGACGAAATATGTCAGTTTTAGAAACGCCCGAAGCCGTGTTTAAAATAGTTTTTCAATGAAATGTTAATTTATGAAAAAAACTATTGACATTAATTTCTTTATGTTATATATTAAATGCCAAATTAAAATGGAACATTATGTTTTATTAGTAATTACAGTAACTGGTTCCGAAACAGAAAGCAAGTGCTTTCCCGTCGGAGATTTAAGGATTTATTGCTGAAAATGTTCTGTTTTTAGCAGAAAAATAGATTGGAGTGACTCTTAATGGTAAATGTGAAGGATGTGCAACTTGGTACAACCACACGAAAAAACTTTGCTAAAATCAATGAGGTTATGAAAATGCCTAACCTTATTGAAGTGCAGAAAAGTTCATACCAGTGGTTTCTCGATGAAGGTCTTAAAGAAGTATTTCGCGATATCGGTTCTATAACCGACTATACCGGAAATCTTGTTCTTGACTTCATTGATTTCTCAATGGATGATGAGCCTAAGTATTCTATTGCACAGTGCAAAGCGCGCGATGTAACATACGCAAAACCGCTCAAAGTCAGAGCCCGCCTTATGAATAAAGAAACAGGCGAAGTTAAAGAAAACACAATATTTATGGGTGATTTCCCGTGGATGACAGATGCAGGCACCTTTGTAATCAACGGTGCTGAAAGATGTATCGTTTCTCAGTTGGTTCGTTCACCCGGTGTTTATTACAATATGGATCATGACAAGACCGGTAAGGAATTATTTACCAATACCGTAATTCCTAACCGCGGTGCCTGGCTTGAATATGAAACAGATGCAAACGATCTTTTCTATGTTCGTATTGATAAAAACAGAAAGATTTATATCACAACATTCCTCAGAGCACTCGGTCTCGGAACAGATTCCGAAATAATTGAATTCTTCGGTGAAGATGAAAGAATTCTTGCTACGATTGAAAAAGATACAACCAAAAACAAAGAAGAGGCTCTTCTTGAAGTTTACAAAAAACTTCGTCCGGGCGAACCTCCGACCCTTGAAACTGCGCAGGCACATCTTGACGGATTATTCTTTGATGCTCACCGCTATGACCTTTCAAGAGTCGGCAGATACAAGTACAACAAAAAACTTGCAATCAGCGACAGACTTACCAACCAGGTAATTACACAGCCTATCATTTCACCTCAGGGTGAATTTCTTGCAGAGCCGGGCGAAAAAATTTCTGCAGAAAAGGCTCTTGAAATTGAAAATGCAGGCGTTATGTTTGCCTACATTGATGTTGACGGAAAAGAAATCAAAATAGCATCAAACGGAATGGTTGATATTTATGCTTATGTTAATTTTGACTGCAAGCCGTTAGGTATCAATGAAAAGGTTTCTTACAGAGTTCTTGCAGATATTCTTGAAAAATGCGGCGATGATGAGGCTGCTCTTAAAGAAGAAATTGAACTCCATGCAGATGACCTTATTCCTAAACATATTATAATAGATGATATTTTTGCAACCGTTTCTTATCTCATAAACCTTGCTCACGGTGTAGGTTCTCTTGATGATATCGACCATCTCGGAAACAGAAGAATCCGTGCAGTAGGCGAGTTGCTCCAGAACCAGTTAAGAATCGGCTTTACCAGAATGGAAAGAGTTATACGCGAACGTATGACCCTTCAGGCTCAGGATTCCGACGAAGCAATTACTCCGCAGGCTCTTATCAATATCAGACCTGTTGTTGCTGCTATTAAAGAATTCTTCGGTTCTTCTCCTCTTTCTCAGTTTATGGACCAGAATAATCCGCTTGCAGAACTCACTCATAAGAGAAGACTTTCTGCACTTGGTCCGGGCGGTCTTTCAAGAGACCGTGCAGGTTTCGAGGTTCGTGACGTACATTATACGCACTATGGACGTATGTGTCCTATCGAAACCCCTGAAGGTCCTAACATCGGTCTTATCTCATATCTTGCCTGCTACAGCCGCCTTAATGAATACGGATTTATTGAGGCTCCTTACCGTAAGGTTGACAAGGAAACAGGTGTTGTAACAGATGAAGTTGTTTATATGACAGCGGATATGGAAGACAGTTATGTTGTTGCCCAGGCAAATGAACCTCTTGATGATGAAGGCAGATTTGCAAATTCAAGAGTTACCTGCCGTTTCAGAGATGAGTTCCTTACTCTTCCTCCTGAAAGAGTTGATTACATGGACGTATCTCCTAAGATGGTAGTTTCAGTTGCTACAGCAATGATCCCTTTCCTTGAAAATGATGACGCTAACCGTGCTCTTATGGGTGCTAACATGCAGCGTCAGGCAGTTCCGCTTCTTAAAACAGTTGCCCCTGTAGTCGGCACCGGTATGGAATATAAAGCCGCTTATGACTCAGGTGTAGTTGTTATTGCAAAGCGCGGCGGTACAGTTACTGCCGTTGATGCAGATACAATCGAAATTACTGTTAAACCGGGCGAGGTTGACAAGTATGAACTTATTAAATTCTCAGGCTCAAACCAGGGAACATGCATCAATCAGCGTCCGATTGTTTCACTCCACCAGACAGTTGAAGACGGTCAGGTAATTGCCGATGGTCCTGCAACCTGCAACGGTGAAATTTCACTTGGTAAAAACGCACTTATCGGATTTATGACTTGGGAAGGTTATAACTACGAGGATGCTGTTCTTATTAATGAAAAAATAGTAAGAGACGATGTATATACTTCAATTCATATTGAAGAACACGAGGTTGAATCCCGTGATACAAAACTCGGTCCTGAAGAAATCACAAGGGATATTCCAAACGTTGGTGAGGATGTTCTGCGTGACCTTGATGCAGACGGTATTATCCGTGTAGGTGCAGAGGTTCATTCAGGCGATATTCTTGTAGGTAAGGTAACACCTAAGGGTGAAACCGAACTTACTGCCGAAGAAAGACTTCTCCGCGCAATCTTCGGTGAAAAAGCAAGAGAAGTAAGAGATACTTCAATGCGTGTTCCCCATGGTGAATATGGTATTGTTGTTGATGTTAAAGTGTTTACACGTGCAAACAGTGATGAACTTTCACCCGGCGTAAACAAAGTAGTAAGAGTATATATTGCTCAGAAACGTAAGATTCAGGTCGGCGATAAGATGGCAGGCCGTCACGGAAACAAGGGTGTTGTTTCAAGAATTCTTCCTCAGGAAGATATGCCGTTCCTTCCTGACGGCAGACCGCTTGATATCGTTCTTAATCCTCTCGGCGTACCTTCACGTATGAACATCGGTCAGGTTCTTGAAGTTCATCTCGGCTATGCTGCAATGGCTCTTGGCTGGAAGATGATGACTCCTGTATTTGACGGTGCTCACGAACAGGATATCCGTGATTGTCTTGAACTTGCCGATATCGGTTATTATATTGATGAAAACGGAAACAAGGTAATCGACGGTAAAACAGAACTTATCGACGGCAGAACAGGTGAGAAGTTTGACAACAGAATCACAGTAGGTTATATGTACTTCTTAAAACTCCACCACCTTGTTGATGATAAGATTCATGCACGTTCAACAGGTCCTTACAGCCTTGTTACACAGCAGCCGCTCGGCGGTAAAGCACAGTTCGGCGGCCAGCGTTTCGGTGAAATGGAAGTTTGGGCTCTTGAAGCATACGGCGCTGCCTATACCCTTCAGGAAATCATTACCATTAAATCGGATGACGTTGTAGGACGTGTGCGCACATATGAATCTATTGTTAAGGGCGAAAATATTCCTACAGCAGGAACACCTGAATCATTCAAGGTTCTCTTCAAAGAATTGCAGGCTCTCGGTCTGGATACAATGGTTCTTGACCGCGACGGCAATGAAGTTGAACTCAAACAGGATCTTGATGACGGAACAGGTATTCAGCCAATAGATGAACAGGCTTTCACAACTGTAAATGACTTTGACGGTCAGGATGGTTTCGGTGTTGAAGATGCCGAAGATGAAGGCGAGGAAGCAGGTCAGTCAGATGTATTCGCTGATATGTTTGCTGATGACGATGAATATTCAGACGATGAATAAATCTGATACGACTTCCGCTATATAAAATACTAAAAAGGAGTGCTTCCAAATGGATTATAATGAAAATGAATTCAGTTCTATAAAAATCGGTCTTGCTTCACCGGAAAAGATTCGTGAATGGTCTTACGGTGAAGTTACAAAGCCCGAAACAATAAATTACAGAACTCTCAAACCGGAACGTGACGGCCTTTTCTGCGAAAGAATTTTCGGACCTATGAAAGACTGGGAATGTCACTGCGGTAAATACAAAAGAGTTCGCTATAAGGGAAAAGTCTGCGAACGCTGCGGAGTAGAAATCACAAGAGCAAAAGTTCGCCGTGAACGTATGGGTCATATCGAACTTGCTGCACCTGTATCTCATATCTGGTATTTCAAAGGTATTCCAAGCCGTCTCGGTCTTGTTCTTGATATCAGTCCGAGATATCTTGAAAAGGTACTTTACTTTGCACTTTATATCGTAACCGATCCCGGTGACACACCGCTTGAAAAAATGCAGATTCTCAACGAAAAAGAGTATGAGGAAATGCGTGAAAGATATGAAGATGACTTTAAAGCAGGCATGGGTGCCGAGGCTATTAAAGAACTTCTTCAGAGCATTGATGTTGCACAACTTCGTGAAGAACTTACAGCAGAACTTGAAGGTGCAACAGGTCAGAAGAGAGTTCGTCTTCTTAAAAGACTTGATGTTGTTGATGCTTTTTATCACAGCGGAAATAAACTTGAATGGATGATTCTTGACGCTATTCCGGTAATTCCTCCGGATATTCGCCCTATGGTTCAACTTGATGGCGGCAGATTTGCCACATCAGACCTGAATGACCTTTACAGAAGAGTTATCAATCGTAACAACCGTCTTAAAAGACTTCTTGAACTCGGTGCTCCCGAAATCATTGTGCGCAATGAAAAGAGAATGCTTCAGGAATCAGTTGATGCCCTTATTGATAACGGCAGACGCGGCAGACCGGTAACAGGTCCTAACAACAGGGCACTTAAATCTCTTTCAGATATGCTTAAAGGTAAGCAGGGTCGTTTCCGTCAGAACCTTCTCGGTAAGCGTGTTGACTATTCAGGACGTTCTGTTATCGTTGTTGGTCCTGAACTTAAAATGCACCAGTGCGGTCTTCCTAAAGAAATGGCTATTGAACTTTTCAAACCTTTCGTTATGAAGAGACTTGTTGAAACAGGTGTTGCTTCAAATATCAAATCAGCAAGAAAAATGGTTGAAAGAGCCAATAATCCTGCTGTATGGGATAGTCTTGAAGTTGTAATTAAAGATCATCCGGTTATGCTCAACCGTGCTCCCACACTTCACAGACTCGGTATTCAGGCATTTGAACCTGTACTTGTTGAAGGCAGAGCAATCAAACTTCATCCGCTTTCATGTACTGCTTTCAATGCTGACTTCGACGGTGACCAGATGGCTGTTCACGTTCCTCTTTCAGCAGAGGCTCAGGCAGAAGCAAGAATGCTTATGCTTGCTGCAAACAACCTTCTTAAACCTTCAGACGGTAAGCCTGTTGCGGTTCCTACTCAGGACATGGTTATCGGTTCATACTATTTAACCATGATTAAGGAAGGCGAACCGGGCTGCCCGCGCAAAGAAATTATCGACGGAGAAGAAATTACAAGATATAATATCTACCGTGATACAGATGAAGCAATGATGGCATATCAGGAGGGTTCACTCGGACTTCACTCAGAATGTCTCATCCGCTTTACCAAAGAAATTGATGGTGAAACAAAATCAAAACTTGTTAAAACAACTATCGGACGTGTCATCTTCAACAGACCCGTTCCTCAGGATCTCGGATTTGTCGACAGAACAAATCCTGACAACGCTTTTGAACTTGAAGTTTCTTTTGTTGTTAAGAAAAAGCAACTTGGACAGATTGCTGAAAAGTGTATCAATGTTCATGGTGTTTCCATTGCTTCAAAAGTTCTTGACGCACTTAAAGCGCAGGGCTATAAATATTCAACCGTTTCAGGTACAACCGTTGCTGTCTGCGATGCTCTTATTCCTGATAAGAAAAAGGATTTTCTTGCAGAAGCAGAGAAAAAGGTTGATGAAATCACATATAACTACAACTACGGTCTGATTACTAACGAAGAACGTTCTTCAGCAGTAATCAAGGCGTGGGAAGATTGTACCAATAAAGTATCAAATGAACTTACAGGTAACTTCGACGGTGCTCATAACCCAATCCACATGATGGTAGACTCGGGTGCCCGTGGTAGTACCTCTCAGTTAAGACAGTTGGCAGGTATGAGAGGTCTTATCGCTAATACAGCAGGTAAGACAATCGAGGTTCCTATCCGTGCTAATTACCGTGAAGGTCTTAATATTCTTGAATATTTCATTTCTTCACGTGGTGCGCGTAAAGGTCTTGCCGATACTGCGCTTCGTACTGCTGACTCAGGTTACCTTACACGTCGTCTGGTTGATGTATCTCAGGATGTTATTATCCGTGATGATGACTGCGGATGCCATGAGGGTATTGTTGTATCAAAGATTATGGACGGCAACCGTGTGCTTGAACCGCTTGAGGAAAGACTTACAGGCAGATTTGTTACAGAACCTGTTATTGATCCTAATACAGGCGAAGTTCTTATGGAAACTGACAGAATGATGACGGTTGAAGACGCTAAGCGCATTGTTGATGCCGGTGTTGAATCTGTTAAAATCCGTTCTCTTATCACTTGTAAATCACGTCACGGCGTTTGCCGCAAGTGCTATGGTGCAAACCTTGCATTCAATGAACCTGTTCAGGTTGGTGAGGCAGTCGGCATTATTGCTGCCCAGTCAATCGGTGAACCCGGTACGCAGTTGACAATGAGAACATTCCATACCGGCGGTGTTGCCGGTGGTGCCGATATCACACAGGGTCTTCCTCGTGTTGAGGAACTTTTCGAGGCAAGAAAGCCGAAACAACTTGCAATCCTCTCCGAAATAGAGGGTGATGTAAGATTTGAAGAAATAAAGAAGAGCCGTCATGTTGTTGTTTATAACAGCGAAACAGCAGAGGAAAGAAAATATCTGATTCCTTATGGCGCCCGTCTCTGTGAAAACATCGTTGAAGGGGCTCATATCGAGAAGGGTACGGAACTCACTCTCGGTGCTGTAAATCCGCACGATGTCCTTGCAATTCTCGGTGAAGAAGCAGTCTACAACTATCTTATCAAGGAAGTTCAGTTTGCTTACCGTACACAGGGTGTTGATATCAACGATAAGCATATCGAGGTTATTGTTCGCCAGATGCTTAAGAAGTGTACTGTTGATGATGAGGGTGATACCGATCTTGTTGCAGGCACAATGGTTGATGTTGCTACTGTTGACGAGGCTAACGCCAAGATTGAAGCAAGAATTCAGGCAGGGGAAACCGAACTCAAAAAGGCAACATATATTCCTATTCTTATGGGTATCACAAAGGCATCTCTTGCCACCGATTCGTTCCTTTCAGCCGCTTCATTCCAGGAAACAACCAGAGTTCTTACGGATGCCGCAATTAAGGGCAAGAGCGATCCGCTTATCGGTCTTAAAGAAAATGTTATCATCGGTAAACTTGTTCCTGCCGGAACAGGTATGGAAGTGTTCAGAGATGTTGATGTTGTTCCGAGTTACTTCTCTTCAGAAGGCAGCGACGAAATTTTAAATCTTGAACAATTACAGGAACTCTTGACAAATACAATGTCATAGTGGTATAATACCTAATCGTGTGAGCATGTCTTTGTTTAAATTTAACAAAGAACCATGTAAACATTTGGTAAAAAATACAACATTTTGGGGCGAAGTATAACTTTGCCCCAAGGTGTGCGTTTAAATGATATAATAATTTTTACGGATTGTTGTATCATTTATGCGCATATCTTTGCGTGTAGAATAATTTTGAAAGGAGATAAACTATTGCCTACCTTTAACCAACTCGTAAGAACAGGTCGTAAGACCGTAGAGAAGAAGGCTAAAGCACCTGCTCTTCTCAAGAGCCTCAACACAAAGAAGAATGTTATGAATGATAACAATTCTCCTCAGAAGCGCGGCGTATGTACAGCAGTTAAGACAGCAACACCTAAAAAGCCTAACTCAGCACTTCGTAAAATTGCCAGAGTTCGTCTTACAAACGGTATTGAAGTTTCTGCTTACATCCCAGGTGTTGGTCATAACCTTCAGGAGCACTCTGTTGTTATGATTCGTGGCGGCCGTGTTAAGGACTTACCCGGTGTTCGTTACCACATCATCCGCGGTACACTTGATACTCAGGGCGTTACAGGAAGAATGCAGAGCCGTTCAAAATACGGTGCAAAGAGACCTAAGGCTGCTAAGAAGTAAGCCTGAACTTATTTCGGGAAAACAATAGTTTATATACTTTATATATGATATTTCATCGTATAGCGTATATGACCTTTTGTTGACTCCACGGAAAAACCGAGTACCTATGAACTCATTTAAAATTTATGAAGGAGGGAAGCGAGATGCCAAGAAGAGGCCAAATCGCTAAGCGTGATGTTTTACCTGATCCGCTTTACAATTCAAAACTTGTAACAAGACTGATCAACAACATTATGCTTGATGGAAAAAAGGGTGTCGCTCAGAAAATCGTTTACGGAGCATTCGACATCGTTAAAGAAAAGACAGGCAACGACCCGCTCGAAACTTTTGAAGCGGCTATGGAAAATGTAATGCCTGTACTCGAGGTAAAGGCTCGCCGTATCGGCGGTGCTACCTATCAGGTTCCTCTTGAAGTTCGTCCTGAAAGACGTCAGACCCTTGGTTTGCGTTGGATAACTCTTTACGCTCGTCAGCGTTCAGAGAGAACAATGAGAGAGCGCCTTGCTGCTGAAATTATGGACGCTGTTAACAAAACAGGCGGCGCAGTTAAGAAGTGCGATGATACACACAAGATGGCAGAAGCAAACAAAGCATTTGCTCATTTCAGATATTAATAGGAGGATATTATGCCAAGAAAAGTATCTCTTGAAATGACAAGAAATATTGGTATTATGGCTCATATTGATGCAGGTAAAACAACTACCACCGAGCGTATCCTGTATTACACAGGTATCAATCACAAGATTGGTGAAACGCATGACGGTGCTGCAACAATGGACTGGATGGAGCAGGAGCAGGAGCGTGGTATCACTATCACATCTGCTGCAACAACTTGTTTCTGGAAAGATCATAGAATCAATATTATTGATACACCGGGTCACGTTGACTTCACAGTAGAAGTTCAGCGTTCACTTCGTGTACTTGACGGTTCAGTTACTGTTCTTTGTGCAAAGGGCGGTGTTGAGCCTCAGTCTGAAACTGTATGGCGTCAGGCTGATGAATATAAAGTACCAAGAATGATATACGTTAATAAGATGGATATCATGGGTGCAGACTTTTACAGAGCATTAGATATGGTTAAAGACCGTTTCAAATGTAATGCTCTTCCTATCCAACTTCCAATCGGAAGCGAGGATACTTTTGAAGGAATTATCGACCTTGTTGAAAATCATGCTATCATTTATATTGATCCTGCAAAGGAAAAGGGCATGAAGTTTGAAATCAGAGAAATTCCTGATGATATGAAAGAACTTGCTGCAAAGTACAGAACAGAACTCATCGAGCATGTTGCTGAACAGGATGAGGAACTTATGGAGAAGTACTTTGAAGAAGGCGAAGATGCTATTTCAGTTGACGAGATAAAGAAAGTTATCCGTAAGTCAACTATCGCAAACGATATGGTTCCTGTATGCTGCGGTACTTCTTACCGTAACATGGGTGTTCAGCCTCTTCTTGATGCTATCGTTGATTTTATGCCGGCTCCGACCGACGTTGAATCAATCAAGGGTGTAAACCCTGATACAGATGAGGAAGAATTCCGTCATTCATCAGATGATGAGCCGTTTGCTGCACTCGCATTCAAAATTGCAACTGACCCATTTGTTGGTAAGATTTGTTTCTTCCGTGTATATTCGGGTAAAATTGAAGCAGGTACACCTTGCTACAACTCAGTTAAAGATAACAAAGAAAGAATGGGCCGTATTCTTCAGATGCACGCTAACCACAGAGAAGATATTCCTGTATGCTATGCAGGTGATATTGCTGCTGCAGTTGGTCTCAAGAATACAACAACAGGTGATACGCTCTGTGACGAGGCTCACCCAATCATTCTTGAATCAATGAATTTCCCTGATCCTGTTATCCGTGTTGCTATTGAGCCTAAGACAAAAGCAGGTCAGGAAAAGATGGGTATCGGTCTTGCAAAACTTGCAGAAGAAGACCCGACATTCAAAGCATATACTGATGAAGAAACCGGACAGACTATTATCGCAGGTATGGGTGAACTTCACCTTGAGATTATCGTTGACCGTCTTCTTCGTGAATATAAGGTAGAAGCAAACGTTGGTGCTCCTCAGGTTGCTTATAAAGAAACCATTCAGAGCGAAGGTGCTTCAGATCTTAAATATAAGAGACAGTCAGGTGGTAGCGGTCAGTACGGTCACGTTAAGATTCGCATTATGCCTAACCTTGACGAGAACGGCATCGGCAAGGGTTACGAATTTGTTAACCAGATTGTCGGCGGTTCTATTCCTAAAGAATATATTCCTGCTGTTGACGCAGGTATCCAGGGCGCTATGAAGAGCGGTATTCTTGCAGGCTACAATGTTGTTGACGTAAGAGTTGAACTTTATGATGGTTCTTACCACGAAGTTGACTCATCTGAAATGGCATTTAAGATTGCAGGTTCTATGGCTTTCAAAGACGCAGCTAAGGGCGCAAGCCCAATTATCCTTGAACCTATGATGAAGGTTGTTGTTATTGTTCCGGAAGAATATATGGGCGATGTTATCGGTGACCTTAACTCACGTCGTGGACAGATTCAGGGTATGGAAGACAGAGCAGGTGCTAAGCAGGTTAATGCAAGAGTACCTCTTTCAGAAATGTTCGGCTATGTTAATGATCTTCGTTCAAAGACTCAGGGCCGTGGTCAGTACACAATGGAACCTGACGGATACGAACCTGTTCCTAAGTCAATCGGCGAATCAATCATCAGCGAAAGAGCAAAGAAAGACTAAAACACTATTAATTATAAAAAAAGTCTTGATATTTTTATGTGTATTTGGTAGAATATCAATGACAATTTTACTATTGTAAATTTTAAGGAGGAAATTCCAATGGCTAAAGAGAAATTCGAAAGAACCAAACCACACGTTAACATTGGTACAATCGGCCACGTTGACCATGGTAAAACAACACTTACTGCTGCTATCACAAAGTATCTTGCAAACAAGGGTTATGCAAAGTTTGAAGACTATGCAGATATTGATAAAGCCCCAGAAGAAAGAGAACGTGGTATCACAATCAACACTGCTCACGTTGAGTATGAAACTGACGCTCGTCACTATGCTCACGTTGACTGCCCAGGCCATGCTGACTATATCAAAAACATGATTACCGGTGCTGCTCAGATGGACGGTGCTATCCTTGTAATCGCTTCAACTGATGGTCCTATGGCTCAGACAAAAGAACACCTTCTTCTTGCTCGTCAGGTTGGCGTTCCTGCAATCATCGTATTCATGAACAAGACTGACCAGGTTGACGATGAAGAACTTCTTGAACTCGTTGAAATGGAAATTCGTGAAACTCTTGCTGAGTATGAGTTTGATGAAGAATGCCCAATCATCAAGGGTTCTGCTCTTAAGGCTCTTCAGGCTGATTCAAATGATGATCCTGCTTGCGCTTGCATCCAGGAACTCATGGACGCTGTTGACAGTTATATCCCAACTCCTGACCGTAAGTCAGACCTTCCTTTCCTTATGCCTGTTGAAGACGTATTCACAATCACTGGTCGTGGTACTGTTGCAACCGGTAGAGTTGAGCGTGGTCAGTTAAAGACTAACGATACAGTTGAAATGGTTGGTCTTCACGAAGAAACAAGTTCAACAGTATGTACAGGTATCGAAATGTTCAGAAAGATTCTTGACTATGCTGAGGCTGGTGACAACATCGGTTGTCTTCTCCGTGGTGTTCAGAGATCTGACATCGAACGTGGTCAGGTACTTGCTGCTCCTGGTTCAATCAAACCTCACACAAAATTCTCAGGTCAGGTTTATGTTCTTTCAAAGGATGAAGGCGGACGTCATACTCCTTTCTTCAACAATTATCGTCCTCAGTTCTATTTCAGAACAACAGACGTAACAGGTGTTATCACTCTTCCGGAAGGAACAGAAATGTGCATGCCTGGTGATAACGTAGTAATGAACGTTGAACTCATTACTCCAATCGCTATTGAAGAAGGTCTCCGTTTCGCTATCCGTGAAGGCGGCAGAACAGTAGGTTCAGGCGTTGTTACTGCTATCAACGAGTAATCTATAATCTTTTAATATTAAAGAGCAAGTTGCAAGACTTGCTCTTTTTTATGTATCACTGATTTTAATTGTGTTATTTTACGGTTTAATATAATTTTTTATAAAAATACGCAGTATCTGTTTTTCAAATACTGCGTGTTTTTTATTATTTTTTTCTGCTTATTATTGCAGGGAAAATAACGGCGGGTTCTTCTTCTGCAAGTTTCATTTGATTTAAAAGCAGGTATTTAAGTTCCTGTCTTATATGTGCATATTTGCGGTCTTTAACCAGATTAACTTTTTCGTCAGGGTCTTTTTCCAAATCGTAGAGATAATCTTCAAAATATGCTTTTGATGTGTGATGAGTATATCCTGTTAATGCCATATCTCTTACAGCATATTTGAATCTGTCTGTTCTTATTGCTCTCGAGTTTGACGCCTCACTTATCTGCATAAATACGCACTGACGTTTTTCATCGGGGTTGTTTATCTGTTTTGTTAAATCAACACCCATATATGATGATGGAATCGGAATCTGAGCCATAGAGAGAAGAGTGGGCGGAATATCAATCAGAGAGGAAAGCCTTTTTTCTTTGTAACCGCCATTGAATCCGCCGCCTTTTATTATGAGCGGCGTGTGTGTTGCGCTTTCGTGGCATGATCTTTTGTACTCTTGGTTTCTTGTTTTAAAGTGGCTTCCGTGGTCGGATGTATAAATGATAATTGTATCATCGTAAATTCCCAGTTCTTTTAATTTATCAACAAGTCTGCCTACGTTGTAATCAAGTCTGTTTATTGCCGATATATAGTCGGGGTACATTTCTTTATAGTCACCTTTAAGAAATGTTAAATCACCGGGGAGCGGATAGTCTTTATAATTATCAACGGTTTCCCTGTATCCTTCATAGCAGTGATGATCGTTTTGATGATGCGGTTCAAGTTGGCTGATAAACATAAAGAAAGGTTTTTGCTCATTCCTTTTATCAAGAAATTCAAGTGCAAAATCGTTTATACAGTCTGCTCTGTAACCTTTAAAATCAATTTTGTTGCCGTCACCGTCAAATATGTAGCCATCGTAACCGTGAGAGGTGAATTCAAGAATATCTGCAGCACGCCAGTATTGATATTCTCCCTGCCTATTTTTAGGAACTGCGGTTTTTTCACAGTGAAGACCAACGCCGGGATATCTGTCAGATGCAAGGTGCCATTTGCCAATATATGCTGTTTCATAACCGGCTTCATTGAAATAATGGGCAAGGGGAGTTATATTATCCGGAAGGGGTATTCCGTTATAGTAGCATTCGCACTGCGTGGCATAAACACCGGTCTGAATACAGGCTCTTGCAGGTCCGCAAACAGGCTGACAGGTGAAATTGTTTTCAAACAAAACGCCTTCTTCTGCAAGTTTACATAAATTCGGTGTAACTTCTTCGTTTATGGTATCCCATCTTTGCTGGTCTGAAAAATAGAAAATGATATTTTTTCTTTTCATACTTGCTTAACCTCCTGTGAATCCGTTAATTACATTGTAGACATTAATAACGGCAACTGCGGAAAGAACAACAGAATAAATTACCGTTATTGTTTTGTTAGAAAATTTTCGATTTAGTTTTGAACCGATAATTCCGCCTATAACCGATATTGCCATAGCAGCAATAATTATCGGATAATACTCTGTGTAAGGCCCAAATTGATTGTTTATGAAAATTGTAATAAGTTGACTTAATTGACTGAAAAAAATGCTTGCAACGGAATACACGGCACTTTCTTTGAGCGTGAATGAAAAAAGCAGAATAAGAAACGTTGTGTTGATAGGTCCGCCGCCTATACCGAGAAACGCACTCAGAATGCCCATAAACAGTCCTGCCGTGATTATGGCTGCGGGATTTTTTATTTTAAAGGATTTTGCATTTTTTGAATTTACGTAGATTAAAACGAAAATAATAAACGCGGCAATTATTGCTGCCTGAATGCTCTTTACAAGATTTGAATCAATATTGGCAACTGCAATGTCAAAAATTTCATTTCCTATTATTCCTCCTGCTACAGAACCGAGAGAAATCATAAGCACGATTTTTGGATTTATTTCCGTTTTCGCCTTTATATATTTAACAGATGAACTTATGCTCATTGCAAAAACCGCACAGGTAGATATGAAACCTACAACTTCAACACTGTGGTAGCCGAATGTGTCAAGAAGCGGTTTTATAATTACGCCTCCGCCTATTCCGACGGTGGCGCCGACAGTGCAGGCTATAAAAATTATAATGCTGTATAAAAAAGTTATCATTTGTTATTGCCTCGAAAATATTCTGGGAATATCAGTTGTGTATCTGAGCATTTTCATCAACTGCATAGAAATTGCTTTCCCATGCAGGAATATAAACGCTGTGCCTGAAATATAATTTGTAGTTGGGATTGAGGCTGAGTATTTTCAGAGGAAGCGCAAATAAATCTTCATTTCTGTGATAAGCGCATATGTAAAGTTTTGGTTTGTATTTTGCAATGGTTTTTTCGCAGCCTTCAAGTGCTTTCATTTCAGCACCCTCAATATCCATTTTTATCATTGTTATTTTATCATTGATAAGACTGTCAATGTCTGTTACATCAACCGGAATTCCGACGGCGGAAAGTTTTGAATTTCGTCCTGCTTTTCTGTCAAAAATAAGGGTGTCTTTTTTATTCCATGCTCCCATATTATATGTTGTCAGATTGGGCATACCGTCTGTATTTTTAACAAGTTTTTTATAGTTTTTCGCATCGGGTTCAAGGGCGTAAATACGGCTGTATTTATGATTTGTAAAATCAGTAAATTCTCTTATTGTATCGCCGTCATAAGCACCTAAATCGGCAATAATTTCTTTGTCATCAAGTTTCAGAATATCTTTATATATGCTTTGTTTTTTGCAGAAACTTCTGAGCAGATATTCGATTTTAGCACTGATTTTAAAATTGATAACGTCAAGGTAAACTCTTCGGCTTTCATCGTCACAAAGGCTGTTGTAAACAAGGTCGAATTTTTCTTCGTTATCCCTGACGTATTCAAGTGTAAAAAGTCCGTTTCCTGCAACAGGAATATCGGGTGCAAAAACAGGGTGTTCACGGTTTATTTTTTTAATATTTTCTATAACATTTTCAAGATGAGACGCAAAGGCGAGCACAATGTTGAAATCGTCATATTTCTGACAGATTTCACTGTATTTCATCACTTTATAACCTAAAAAAGAGTGACCTCTGACAAATTCATCACTTGCAAAAATATCATTTATTTCAATGCCTTTTGATTTGAGGATTTCAATAATTTTTTCAGCGGCATTTCCCATTCCGTAAACAACAACAGGTTTTTCGTCACGTTTAAGGAAATCCCATATATTTTCTTTTTCGCTTAGTTTGTCAAGCATTGTCAACCTCATTATTGAATTTAGTTTTATATTCTAAACTTCAGTATATCACATATATAAATACTTTACAAATAAAATTTTTTATTATATAATATAGCAAAAATGGATAACTGTATAATTTTACTGGAGGGATATGCCTTTATGGGCAGTAGTTTAAGAAGACTGTTCAAAAAAGAAAGTTCAACCGAAGAAGAAATCAAGCAACTCGTTGAAGGTGACGAGGAAATCGGTGAACTTGAAAAAAATCAGAGAGAAATGATTAACAACATATTTGAGTTTGATGATTTGAATGCAGGGGATATTATGACCCACAGAAAAGATATTTAAGCTGTTGAAATCAACGAATCTCATGAAAATGTTGTAAAACTTGCTATAGAATTCGGCAGGTCAAGAATTCCGGTCTATAAAGAGGATTTGGATGATATCTGCGGTGTTATCTATGTTAAGGATCTGCTCAAATTTATAGGTACTCCTATATCTGAAAACGACAGAATTCTTGATTATACAAGAAAACCGTTTTTTGTTCCCGAAACAATTCCGTGCGGAAAACTTTTTGCACAGATGACAGAATCAAGAACAATGCTTGCTGTGGTAGTTGATGAATACGGCGGAACGGCAGGTCTTGTTACAATGGAAGATGTTCTTGAAAGCATTGTCGGAAATATCCGAGATGAATATGACGAAGAGGAAGAACAGGTTACACAGATAGATGAAAAAACATTTACCTTTGACGGTGTAAGTGATATTGATGATGTTGAAAAAGTTCTCGGAGTAAAACTGCCTGAAGGTGAATATGATACTCTTGCAGGCTTTGTTATAAATCTTCTCGGCTTTCTTCCCACAGGTGAAAACGATGATGAAATAGCCGTTTTTGAAAATTTAACATTTACTGTTCTTGAAGTAGATGAAAGAAGAATTGAAAAAATCAAGGTTGAGAAAAAATGATTGAACAGATAATTGAATTTGAAGCGCTTGATCAGGCAGTTAGCCTTTTCGGAAGTTTTGATGAAAATGTAAAGTTAATAGAGCGTGAATTCGGTGTTTCAATAATTTCGCGCGGCACGGATTTAAAAGTTGTCGGTGAGGCAGAAGGCGTATCAAAAGCAGTCAGAACGCTTAATTCACTGTTGGTTTTAATCGGCAAAGGTGAGAGCCTGTCTGATCAGAATGTCAGATATGTTCTTTCTCTTGTCAATGAGGGCAATGAAGATAAAATAAGCACAATGTCGACCGATTCAATCTGTATTACCTCAAAGGGCAGACCGGTAAAGCCCAAAACGCTCGGTCAGAAAAAATACTGCGAGGCTATAAGGGACAACACAATTACCTTCGGAATAGGTCCTGCAGGTACAGGAAAAACATATCTTGCAGTTGCAATGGCGGTTACCGCTTTTCGTGCAAAAGAGGTAACAAGAATTATTCTTACAAGACCCGCCGTTGAAGCAGGCGAAAAACTCGGATTTCTTCCGGGCGATCTGCAAAGTAAAGTTGACCCTTATTTAAGACCGCTTTATGATGCTCTTTTTGATATGCTCGGTGCGGAAAATTTTCAGCGTTACCAGGAACGCGGCGCCATTGAAGTTGCACCGCTTGCTTATATGAGAGGGCGTACCCTTGATGACAGTTTTATCATTCTTGATGAGGCTCAGAATACAACGCCCGAGCAGATGAAAATGTTTTTAACGCGTTTGGGCTTTCATTCAAAAATGGTTATTACAGGAGACGTAACACAGATTGATTTGCCGGACGGCAAAACATCAGGTCTCAAAAAAGTTTTAAATATTCTTAAAGGTATTAACGATATTTCCATATGCCGTTTTAATAAAAAAGACGTTGTTCGCCATAAGTTGGTTCAGGACATTGTAAACGCCTATGAAAAATATGAGGAGGGGAAAAACAAATAATGGAAACCGTAAAAGTTATTATTTCAAACAATCAGAAAACTGTTAAAGTACCGACAGGTATAAGAATGTTAATAAGACGCTGCTGTCACGCAGTGCTTGAACTTGAAAAATTTGAAGGTTCTGCAGAAGTGAGCGTAACTTTTGTTGATAATGCACAGATTAAAGAACTTAATGCACTTCACCGCAATATTGACAGGGAAACCGATGTTTTATCTTTTCCGCTCGGTGAAAACGGAGTGTATGATGTAAATCTTGACACAGGTGCCAAAATGCTCGGTGATATAGTTATTTCCATTGAAAAGGCTGTTGAGCAGGCAGAACTTTACAATCATCCTCTGCAGCGCGAAATAGGCTTTTTAACAGTTCATTCCATGCTTCATCTGCTTGGTTATGATCACGAACAGGGCGGTCTTGAAGAAGTACATATGAGAGAAAAGGAAGAAACTGTTTTAACCCAGATAGGCTGGAAAAGAGATAACAGTTATTATATGGGAGACGAGTAATGACAAAAACTGCTTTTATAGCAATAGTGGGAAAACCGAATGTAGGCAAATCCTCGCTTCTTAACAGAATGCTTGGCCAAAAAATTGCCATTGTTTCGGCAAAACCGCAGACAACACGAACAAAAATTATGGGCGTTTTAACCAACGGCGAAACGCAGTTGGTTTTTACCGATACGCCGGGCTTTCACCGTGCACATAATAAACTCGGTGAAAAAATGAACGAGGCAGTTGGCGATACTGTCGGCGGAGTTGATGCCTGCCTTTTTCTTACCGAACCCAAAGGTGAACTTAATGAGCAGGAACTTGAACTTCTTTCTATGTTCAGAAAACAGAAAATGCCGGTTATTCTTGCAATAAACAAAATTGATATGATAAACGATAAAGAGGAACTTTTAAAAAGAATTCTTTATCTTACATCTCTTTTTGATTTTACTGCGGTTGTTCCCGTAAGTGCCGCTGAAGGCGACCATGTGGATGAACTTCTTGATGAACTCGGTAAACTTGCATTTGAATCACCTCATTTCTTTCCTGACGATACGCTGACCGACCAGCCCGAAAGGGTTCTGGCTGCAGAAATCATCCGCGAAAAAATCCTTCGTCTTATGGATAAAGAAATTCCGCACGGCATTGCGGTTGCCGTTGAAAAAATGCGTGAGCGTGATGATAAGGATATACTTGATATTGAAGCAACAATTTACTGCGAAAGAGAAAGCCATAAAGGTATGGTTATCGGTAAAAACGGCACTATGCTGAAAAAGGTTTCAACATATGCAAGGCAGGATCTTGAAAACTTCTTTCAGATAAAAGTTAATCTTCGCTGTTGGGTTAAAGTTAAACTTGACTGGCGAAACCGTGAAGGTTTAATCCATAATTTCGGATTGGATTAAAATGGCACAAATTTTAAGCACCGCCATAGGATAAAATAACTTTGGTGGTGTTTATATTGAAAAATAATAACTGGAATGAATTCTGGAACAGCGGTAGCATTTATGACTACCTGAATTATAAAAACAGCGAAAAGGCAGAAGATGATGACGACTTCAACGAAGGGTTTGGTAATCAGAGAACAGACAATAGGGGAGAGTGACCGCTTAGTTACTCTCCTTACTGCTGATTATGGCCTGGTTCGCGCTTTTGTCCGCGGTGCAAAGCAAATGAAAAACCGTCTTGCCTCTTCAACTTCGCTTTTTGCATACTGTGATTTTTCTCTTTATAGAGGACGTGATGCTTTTGTTGTTGACAGTGCTGCCCCCATTGAAGTTTTTTTTGATTTGAGAAAAGACATTGTAAGGCTTTCACTGGCACAGTATTTTGCTCAACTTGCCTATGAACTGGGTGAAGAGGAACAGCCGTGTCCCGAAATGCTCAGCGTGCTTTTAAATTCGCTGCATCTTCTCTGTAACAGCAGCAAGGATTTGCGTCTTGTCAAATCTGCGGTAGAGTTCAGGCTTTTGTCACTCGGCGGATATATGCCCAATATTCTTGCCTGTGCAAAATGTGCTGCTTATGAAACGGATTTAATGTATTTTGATACACTTGACGGGTGCATTTACTGTCAAAACTGCCCTAAAGCGGGAGCCGTTCCCTGTCACAAAAATGTTATAACGGCAATACGTTTCATTTGTCTTACTGAGCCGAAAAAAATATTTTCTTTTGCTCTCAGCGAAGAAAATCTCAATCTGCTTTCTCTTATCAGCGAAAAGTACTTACTTTCCAGAATTCAGAAAAGTCTTCCAACTTTATCGTTTTATAAAGGAATTATATAAATGGACAAGAATTATAAAACTCTTGAACTTGACATCATACTTCAGAAACTTGCAGATGAATGTTCCTGCGAAGATGCAAAAGATGCCGCGCTTTCGCTTGCTCCGTCATCAGATATGGGTGAGATTGAACTTCTGCTTTCTCAGACGGAGGATGCTTTTTCTCTTCTGGCTCGTTTCGGCGGTCCGTCATTTTCAGGACTGAAAAACATAAATAATCCGCTTCACAGAGCAGCAGCGGGGGGTTCACTCAACCCCAAAGAACTGCTTGATATCGGTTACTGTCTGCGTTCACTCAGAACGCTTGATGAATGGCACAGCCACTGCAGCGGGGTAAAAACAAATCTTGATTTTTTCTTTGAAGGTATTACTGTAAATAAATACCTTGAAACAAAAATTTTCACCTGCATCATCAGTGAAGAGGAAATATCAGATAAAGCATCGGAAACGCTTTATGATATCCGAAGAAAAATTCGTTCAAAAGAAAATTCTATTCGTGAAAAACTCGATTCAATGATTCATTCATCGCACTATCAGCAATATCTTCAGGAGGCTATTGTTACGCAGAGAAACGGAAGATTTGTTGTGCCGGTAAAATCTGAATGCCGCGCAAGTGTTCCCGGGCTTGTTCACGATACATCTTCAACGGGTGCAACCGTGTTTATAGAACCCTCTTCTGTTGTTGATGCAAATAATGACATCAAAGTTCTTCAGGGTAAAGAACGCGATGAAATTATGCGTATTCTTTTTGAACTTTCTGCCGAAGCAGGCGAATTTGCCGAGTCTATAAAACATTCATATAACAGTGCGGTTATGCTTAATCTGATTTTTGCAAAAGCACACCTTGCCTATAAGATGAAGGCAGCAAAACCGATACTTAATAACGAGGGTATAATCAGTCTCAAAAAAGCAAGGCACCCTCTGATTGATAAAAATAAGGTTGTTCCGACCGATATTACACTCGGCGGAGAATATGATACACTTGTTATTACAGGACCTAATACAGGCGGCAAAACCGTTTCGCTGAAAACACTCGGTCTTCTCACATTAATGACAATGTGCGGCCTTCTTATTCCTGTTGCCGATCGCTCAAGAATTTCAATTTTTAATAGAATTCTTGTGGATATCGGGGATGAACAGAGCATTGCCCAGTCCCTTTCAACCTTTTCATCCCATATGGTAAATATTATAGACATAATGAAAAAGGCTGATGATAAATCGCTTATACTTATTGATGAACTCGGTGCAGGAACAGATCCTGTTGAAGGTGCGGCACTTGCTGTTTCAATCATAGATAATCTCAGGCAGAAGGGTGCAATTATTGCCGCAACAACGCATTATGCCGAACTTAAGGCATATGCTCTTGATACAAGCGGAATAACAAACGGCTGTTGTGAGTTTGATGTTGAAACGCTCAGACCCACTTACCGTCTTCTTATCGGTGTTCCCGGCAGATCAAATGCTTTTGCCATTTCAGAGCATCTCGGTATGGATAAAGATGTTGTAAATCATGCTAAAAGTATTGTCGGTTCTGAAAACCGCTCTTTTGAAACCGTGCTTGAAAAACTTGAAGAGTCACGCCAGGCACTTGAGGATGAAAGAAAAATTGCTGAGGAAATGACGGCACGTGCCAAGAAAATTGAAGAAAAGGCACAGAGTGAAAAAGATAAGATTGAAACGCTGAAAAAACGTGAACTTGATAAAGCAAAGCATGAAGCCGAAAAACTTATTGAAGCGGCAAAACGGAAGTCTTCCGAATTTCTTCTAGAACTTGAAAAACTGAAAAAAGAGCAAAACAGCAGCAATGCCACTGAAATTGCAAGAAAAACGCGCCGCGCCGTAAAATCACAGATGGGTGAAATGGAAGATTTGATTAACCCTGCCCAACTCGCTCAAAACTGGGATTATGATTATAAACTTCCCCGTGAACCTGTTGCAGGCGACAGAGTCATTATCAAGGGAATCGGCGAGGGTGAAATTGTTGAAGTGGGAAGTAAAATACTTGTAAAATCCGGACTGCTTAAAACAAGAGTAAAACTTTCCGATATTATGATTATTGAAAAACCAAAGGAAAAAGAAAAACCTGTGCGCCACAATGTTTACAGAACTTCTTCCAGAGCAGATGCCGATGTTAAAACCGAAATTGATATGCGCGGTCAGACGGTTGATGAGGCATTGGGCGAACTCGGTTTGTTTATTGACCGCTGTGTACTTAACAGTATTGAAGAAATACGCATTATTCACGGTAAGGGAACAGGCGCTCTGAGAAGTGCCGTTACCGATTATCTCAGAAATCATCCGAATATTTCTGAGTATCGTCTCGGAAAATACGGTGAGGGTGAAACCGGTGTTACCATTGCTAAGTTAAAATAGTAAAAAAAGAACTATTCTTACCGAATAGTTCTTTTTTTATACTAATTTTATTTTTATTCTTCAATGTTTTCCAGTGCATATTTGCAGCATTGTACTACAAGTTGATTTAATGAAATTTCTTTTTCCTGTGCAAGTTTTTCAAGTTCATTAACTAATTCAGCAGGCATACGAAAAGTTTTATTAGTATATTCCGGTTTGGTTATTTTAAACACATAATCACCTCTAATATATTTTAACTAAAATGAACAACATAATATACATTGAAAAAATACATTTATATATACAAGATAAATATTAGTGTAAATAGTATTGCAATTTTAAAGTGCCTGTTGTATAATTATCAGCAAAGAGGTGTGTTTTTATGATTGTTACAGATTTAAAATATTTTATCAGGGAACTGGAAAGTCTGTTAAAACATTACAGAATTGCCAATCAGAATGAATATAAACAGCAGCGCGAGCAATACAGCATTATTAAGTCTATGCACAGTATCGAAAAAGGAATGTCTTTAAATGAAATAAAGATAGGGTTTGGAGAACGAAAAGTTGTTGCTTTAATGAATAGATTGGAAAAATATTCTGAAAGCGGATTTGACTGTAATCACGAGTCGGTTCAAATGGCGATGTGTGCCATAGCAGAATATATTCAGTGGCATAAAGATAAAAATGTTCTTAATAAAGATATTGAAAAACAATATGAAAAACTTATGAAAGTATTTCCGCATAATGAAAAATCCGGCGGAACAAGGAAATGTGTCAAATCTGAAATACTTGATTTTGATTGTAATGAGTTCGATAAGGTTCTATATTCAAGACACAGTATAAGAAATTTCAGCGATGAAGAAGTAAACTCTGAAATTATTATGGAAGCGGTTAAAAGAGCCAATCGTTGCCCGAGTGCCTGTAACCGGCAGCCGACAAAAGTATATATAGTAAAAAGTATGAACGCAAGAAAATATCTTGCAGATCATCTTCAGGGTACAGGCGGTTTTGCAGAGAAATGCAAATGCTTTCTTATTGTTACAGGCAGTGTTGCTGCGTTTAATTTTACGGAAAACAATCAGTGGCTTATCAATGCAGGAATATTTGTCGGAACACTTGAACTTACGCTTCATTCAAGCGGCATTGCATCCTGCGTAATCAATAGTCCTCTTGTAAGATCAAAAAATATAAATGAAATGAGAAACCTTTTTAAAATACCGGAAGATGAAGAAATTGTTTGTTTCATAGGGATTGGAATGTATCCTGATGAATTTTCCGTGCCATTCTCAAAACGTTTACCTATAAATAAAATCGCAAAAGAAATTTGACAGGCATAAAAAACAGACCTGCTGATTTTATGTCAGCAGGTCTGTTTTTTTATATTTATACAAACACAAAATGTATCAGCAGCATATATCCTATAGTACCGATTGCTATGCTCAGCAGTGTATTCTTTTTCCAAAGATGAACAAGTGCTGTTGCAACTACGGCGATAATCTGAGGGATTATTGTGTTTGCATCGCCATTTGTGAAGTCGCGCAGACAGTAAACGATAAGCGCCCCGATTATTGCAACCGGAAGAATTTCACCAAGATATTTTACAAACTTCGGAACTTCTTTTTTTCCGCCGAACAGCACAAACGGAAACAGTCTTGTAGCATAGGTGCATATAGCGGCTACAAATATTATAAGTATTGATTTTTCAGCAGTGAGGGGCATATCACATTACCTCCTTGCTTCTGATGAAATATGGTTTTCCGGCAGATAAAACAGCAACGATTATTATCAGCGTGGGCAGCAGAAATTTATCAGCGCCAAAGATAAGAAGGCATATAATTGCACACACGATTCCAATAGGACCGACTAATTTCAGCCTGCCTTTTTGTTCTCTGATTAAATCAATAAAGATAACAACAAACAAAGCAGTCATAGAAAAATCTATACCCGTAAAATCTATCGGAAGAATCTGACCGGCAAGTGAACCGATAACCGAACCGAGTATCCAGTATATATGATCAAACAGACCGATAAGGTATCTTGCTTTTGTTTCATCAACCTTTTTTGGTGTATCGGAAAATGAAGTGTTTACAGAGTAAGTTTCATCCGTCAGTGAGAATATCATAAACGGATATCTCCAGCCGCCTTTTTTAAATTTCTCTATAAAAGACAGTCCGTAAAACATATGTCTTGAATTTAAAAACAGTGTCATAAAAGCAACTGTCGGTATGGCTGCTCCGCCTGAAAGCAATGAGACAAGTAAAAATTGTCCCGAGCCTGCATAAACAAAAAGCGAAATGAAAATTGCCCATATGAAATTGTAGCCCGCATCATAAAGCATAATTCCGAAGGCAGAGCCTAAAAACAGGTAGCCGAATAAAACAGGCAGTGATTTTTTCAGTGCAAATTTAAGTGTTTCTTTTTTATCAAAATTCATAGCGAATATATTATATAGTATAAATAAAGTCATTGCAATATTTAGTTAAAATAATTATTTTGCATACAACAAATTGTGTCAATACTTTTTGTGAAATTTTATTTTCTTTTTTATTGGTTTTTTGCTTGACAACAGAGTGTTACTTTAGTATAATACTTCTTGCTGTAAAGATTAACTACTTTACACGTTGTTCTTGAAAGGAGAGGTTGAAGTGGCAAAAAATCTTGATATTCCTTTTTTGCTTGATTTCTATGGTGAAATGCTAACAAAAAAGCAGCATGATTTTCTTGTTTACTATTATGAAGAAGACCTTTCTCTTTCGGAAATTGCAGAAAATGAGGGCATAACCCGTCAGGGGGTTCGAGATTCAATAAAGCGTGCCGAGGCACAGTTGTTTGATATGGAAGAACGACTGGGGCTTGCAAAGCGTTTTAATGAAATGAAAAAAGGCGTTGACGAAATTCTTGAATGTGCCGAGATTATAAACGAGTATAATCTTAACCATTCGCTTTCAATGGAAATAAACAATGCCGTTGCCCGAATAAAAACACTTGCATCTTTTCTTAAGGAAGAATAAATAATTAGGAGTTGATTTCTTGGCATTTGAAGGCTTAAGCGAACGCTTGGAAAATTCATTTAAAAAATTGCGTGCCAAGGGTAAATTAACCGAAGCAGATGTTAAAGAGGCTATGCGTGAAGTTCGCCTTGCGCTTCTTGAGGCAGATGTCAATTACAAGGTATCAAAGGAATTTACCGCCAAGGTAACCCAGCGTGCTATCGGTGCCGACGTTATGGAGTCGCTTACACCGGGCCAGATGGTAATTAAAATAGTTAACGAAGAACTCACTGATCTTATGGGCGGCAACGAAGCAAGGCTTGCTATTGCCAATCATCCGCCTACTATTGTTATGATGTGCGGCCTTCAGGGAAGCGGTAAAACAACCCATTCGGCAAAACTTGCCCTTAAACTAAAAAAAGAAGGTCACAGACCTTTGCTTGTTGCCTGTGACGTTTATCGCCCGGCTGCTATAAAGCAGTTGCAGGTAGTCGGTGAGCAGGTTGGCGTTCCCGTATTTGAAATGGGAAATGAAAATCCCGTAAAAATAGCCGAAGAGGCTGTAAAATATGCCAAAGACCATGGCAATGATTATGTGTTTATTGATACAGCCGGCAGACTTCATATTGACGAACAGTTGATGGAGGAACTTACAAATATCCGTTCAACCGTTCATCCTCATGAGATTTTGCTTGTTATTGATGCAATGACCGGTCAGGATGCTGTGAATGTTGCCAAAAGTTTTAATGAAACGCTCGGAATTGACGGCGTTATTCTTACAAAACTTGATGGTGATACTCGAGGCGGTGCTGCATTATCGGTAAGGGCTGTTACAGGCAAACCTATAAAATTTGTCGGTACCGGCGAAAAACTTGATAATCTTGAAACATTCCACCCGTCACGAATGGCATCACGTATTCTTGGTATGGGCGATGTGCTTTCTTTCATTGAAAGAGCAGAGCAGAGTCTTGATGAGAAAAAGGCAGCAGAACTTGAAAAGAAACTTGCCAAAAACAAGTTCGATTTAAATGATTTGCTTGACCAGTTTGACCAGATTGAACGAATGGGAAGCCTTAAAGATACAATTAAAATGATTCCCGGAATAGGCGGAAAAATCAAGGATGAAGATATTGATGAAAACGCTTTCGGAAAGTCAAAGGCAATCATTTACTCAATGACAAAACAGGAAAGAACGCATCCCGATATAATTAATCCGTCAAGAAAACGAAGAATTGCAGCAGGCTGCGGATTGAGCGTTGAAGAGGTTAATAAACTTCTTGCCCAGTTTAAGCAGATGCAGAAAATGATGAAGCAGTTCGGCGGCGGTAAAGGCGGACCGAAAATGAGCAAAAAAATGCGTCGTATGATGCAGGCAAATCCCGAAATGGCCGAAAAAATGATGGGCATGAAGGGCGGCGGAAACAATCCGTTCGGGTTTTAATTTGTATTAATCCAAATTTATTTGGTTGATAGTTTAATAAATAATTTATTTTATATTTTTTGGAGGTAATTAAAAATGGCAGTAAAAATCAGACTTCGTCGTATGGGCGCAAAAAAGGCACCTTTCTATCGTGTGGTAGTAGCAGATTCAAGATATCCTCGTGACGGTCGTTTCATTGAGGAAATCGGTACTTACAATCCAATGACAGATCCTGCTGAAATCAAAATTGATTCAGACAAGGCTAAAAAATGGATTTCTAACGGTGCTCAGCCAACTGATACAGTTAAAAGCATTCTTAAAAAAGAAGGCATCCTTTAATCTTTGATTATAAAAACAAAGTTTAACAGGAGGTGTTTTCTTTGAAAGATTTGTTGATTTCCATCACAAAGGGTTTGGTAGAAAATCCTGATAATGTTTCTGTTGAGGTTGACGAACCTAACGAAGAGGGTGTAACTGTTTATCATCTCCATGTTGCAGAAGACGATATGGGAAGAGTTATCGGTAAACAGGGCAGAATTGCAAAGGCAATACGTGTTGTTATGCGAGCAGCAGCAACAAGAAATGATTCAAAAATTTCTATTGAAATTGACTAATTAAATTGATTTAAAGAGGAAAGACGCTTTTTTTTGCGTCTTTCTTTTTTGTCTTAACAGGAGTCCGAAATCGGATTACAATAGTCAAGTCTGATTTCGGACCGAAAGGAGTGCCTATATCAAAAATACAGAAGAAATACTTTCACAGTATAACAGCATGTTCAGAGAAAATGATGAGATTTACCGCAGTGCAGCAAAAATGTTGGGTCTGCCGGATTGCGCATTCTGGATATTGTATTCATTGCGCGAGGGCAATGAAATGCTTACCCAAAGCGAAGTATGCAGATTAATATGTCTGCCGAAGCAAACTGTTAATTCATCACTGAAAAAACTTGAAAGCGACGGTTATATTGAATTTTCCGAAAAGAGGGACAGGCGAAGAAAAGAAATAAAACTCACTGAAAAAGGGATTTGCCTTGCTGAAAATACTGCCGATAAGGTTATTTCCGCGGAAAAGAAGGCCTTTTCTCAACTGAGCAGTGAAGAATGTGAAATGTTTATTAAAATTTTTCGCCGATATACCGATTCGCTGAAAAACAATATTTTTGATATAAAAAATTAAGAGGTCAATATGAAAATAAGTTTATCAGATCATTTTACATTAAAAAAACTACTGCGTTTTTGCTTTCCACCCATAATTATGATGGTTTTTACATCCATTTACGGAGTAGTTGATGGTTTATTTGTATCAAATTTTGTAGGCAAAATTTCTTTTGCATCAGTAAATCTTGTTATGCCGTTTATTATGATACTCGGCGGAATAAGCTTTATGATTGGTACGGGCGGCAGTGCTCTTGTTGCCAAAACAATCGGAGAAGGAGACAAAGAAAAGGCAAACCGCTATTTTACGATGATGATTATTTTTACCGTAATATGCGGCATCATTCTTTCTCTTCTCGGAATTATTTTTATTCGTCCGATTGCATATTTTTTAGGTGCAACAGATGCTATGATAGAAGACTGTGTTCTTTATGCCAGAGTAACACTTTCTTTTAATACGGCATTTATGCTTCAGAATGTGTTTCAGACATTTTTGTCAACTGCAGAAAAGCCAAAACTCGGACTTGTAACAACCGTAATTGCCGGAATTACAAACATGATTCTTGATGCGCTGTTTATAGGTGTGCTGAAACTTGGCGTTGCCGGTGCGGCACTTGCAACAGGTCTCAGCGAATGTATGGGCGGTTTAATTCCGCTGATATATTTTCTTCGCCCGAACAGCAGTCTTTTAAAACTGACAAAAACAAAACTTAAGGGCGGAGTTTTGCTTAAGGCTTGCGCAAACGGTTCGTCTGAACTTATGTCAAATATATCAGGTTCACTTGTTAGTATGCTTTATAATTTTCAGTTAATGAAATTTGCCGGTGAAAACGGAGTCGCTGCCTACGGTGTTCTTATGTATGTTCAGTTTATTTTTATTGCAATTTTTATAGGTTATACAATAGGCTCGTCACCGATTGTCGGTTATAATTACGGTGCAAAAAATTATAGTGAACTGAAAAATATGCTGAAAAAAGGTATGTTTTTAATGTGCACAGCGGGGTTAATTATGATGCTGCTTGCCCGGATTCTTGCAGGACCTTTAGCAAAAGTATTTGTCGGATATGATACCGAACTTTTTGAAATGACAAAGCATGCTTTCAAACTGTTCTCATTCTCCTTCATTCTGGCAGGACTTAATATTTTTGCCTCGTCTTTCTTTACGGCTTTGAATAACGGCGGAATTTCTGCAGCAATTTCATTTATGAGAACGCTTGTTTTTCAACTGCTGTCTGTTTTAATACTGCCGATGATTTTCGGCCTTGACGGTATATGGTGGGCAATTACGGTTGCGGAAGTATTTGCTTTTATAATTTCACAGATATTCCTGTTTGCCAAGAGAAAAAAGTATCATTATATGTAAATTTCTATATCCTTGATAAGAAGAAAGTTTTAAATCTTTAATGCTTTTAAAACTTTCTTTTTTATTATTCAGAAATAGCATAAATATTCGTAATTTGTTAATATTTTTTAGTCAAAATATCTAAAAAAGTAGTGCATATTGATTGTTTATGTGTTATTATAATAAAGTAATATAGAAAAAGGGGGATTTCTATGGCAAATAAAGATTCTAAGGTGAAAACTTTGTTTACCGATATTAAAACACACTGGAAAAAGCCTGCTCCCGGCAAGTATGTTCCATATAAAGAATATGTAGATATTCTTCTTGGTGTAGGCAGCAACTACGTAGGAACAAAAACGCTGGAGTATTTAACATTTGCGGCAAGTTGTTATCTGATGATGTATCATTACAAACTGCCGTATTTAACATTCTCAATCATTGCGCTTATCAATATGCCGCTCAATTATATATGGACATTGATGAGCTGGGTGATTAATGATAATCTGGGTATTCTTCCGAAAAAGACCGAGCGTAAATTCAACGGTGTATATTTTCTGTTAATTGCAATAGGTATATATATGATTGTCGGCGACTTTTCATTTATGCTTGATCCGGCAAACAAATTCGTCAGATACCTGAATGGTCTTGAAGGAATAAGTGCCGCATCGGCAATCAAAATTCTCGGTACCCATATTCTTTGGAACGGTTGGTCGGGTGCACGCAATATTTTCTGGCGAAAAAAACTTGTACCTAAATTCGGCAGGTATAAATATTCTCTTTACTGTGACTATATTCCAAAAGTTGTAATGGTATTTCTCCTCGGCTGGCTGCCGTTTTATACAACAATTACAGATGTTACAACAAGGGTTTGGGTTGCCAATCTGTTGTTTTCAATTTATAATTTGTTTGGTTTCGCCAACAATCTTGAAACCTGTGCGCAAAACTGCAGTCCCAATGTTCGCGAAAGAATTTTTGTAAGAACTTATCCAATAAAACTTTCTCATTTTGCGCAGTCCATTCTTGCAATTCTTCTTCCCGTATTCATCGGTATGTGTAAAGATGAATGGGCAGATATTGCCGTATTCAAATATATTATTCCGTTCACTTTCCTTGTTTCAGCAACGCTTACAATGATATTTGCCGGCAGAGTAAAGGAAAGAATACCGCAGCCGCCTCTTGAAAAGAAAGTCGGAATCAATTTCTGGGACGGTATGTTTGGTGTAATGCGTAACAAATACAGATGGATTCAGACGATTGTAGGACTTCTTGATTCTCTTGGCAATGGTATGCTTGTGTTTACAACTGTTTTATATTTGTATACTTTCCGACTGAGCGGTCTTACATACAGCCTTATTGTTGCACTTGTATCCTTTGCGGGAACGCCGCCTGATTTCTTTACACCGTATTTTATAAAGAAATTTTCATATAAGCAGATTATGATTTTTTATCAGTTGTCAAGAGCAGTTTGCTATACTGTAATCGTATGCTGTTATCTGTTCTGCGGTGATAATCTTGTTCTTTGCGGAACACTCAGCGTTATTATGCTGTTTATTACAGAAATGTTCCAGACCGTTCCGAAATCTGTTTCCCACGATATGGATGTTCGTGTTAACGACTATCAGATGTATCTTTCAGGTGAAAGACTTGAAAGTTTTTCAGGCGTTTTCGGCTGGTTTACAGGACCTATTGTATCGTTTGTCGGTATGATTATTCCTATTCTGCTTCTCAAATTTGGCTTTAACAGCAACTGGGATGTTCTGTTTATTGACTCATCAAGAATAAAAATTATTGTTATTCCTATTATTTTTGATATAGCCGGCTATCTTCTTATGACCATTCCTTATTTCTTCTGGGATTATGATGACGACAAGCAGAATAAAGTTATGCAGGTTCTTCGTCGCCGCGAAGAAGTAACAAGAATGCAGTATAATAAAGAACACGGCATTGAAGAAGAAACTGTATCTGCTTCAGAAACCGAAGAGGCAAAAGAAGTTGAGGAGGTGATGTCATGAAATTAGGTAAAAAGAAAGACAAAACAAATAAACCTGATGACGATTTCCTTACGCAGGAAGCCAAAGAAGAACAGGCTGCAGCAGAGGAGTATACTATTGACATCCCCGAAGATGAAATATGGACATATCAGATTGAGGGGCTTCAGGCACCTCATATCAACAAGCCTTTCAAAAATGCTAAAATAAAGAAAATAGCGGTTGTCATTGTTCTTCTTATTGCAATAGGCACTTCAATTTTCCTTTCCTTCCGTGCCGTTCATAATGATACATATAAGTACAAAGAACTTGAAGACGGAACTTATGAACTTGTTAAATTTACAAATCCCGGCGATGTTAAAGAGATAACAATCGACTATGTTGTTGATTTGGAAACAGGTGAAAAAGATATGTCCAAACCTATTTCCGTTATCCATGAATATGCATTCAACTGTGATGAAATCCTGAATTCAATTTCATTCGGTAAAGATGTTAAATCCATAGACGGTAAGTCAATCTACAGTTGTTGGTGGGTTCAGAATGTCTGGATTGATGATGCAAATCCTTATTACTGCGATCTCGACGGTGTTATTTACACCAAAGATTTAACCGAGGTTGTATTTTATCCTAACGATCATGATAAGTACCTGAGGCTTCAGAACGGTTATGCCTATATTGATGAAAAAGGCGAACAGCATTCAAATCTTGTTGATGACGAGGGCAATGAAATGGAGGAACTCTGGGGAACAACCCAAAGTTATGATGAAGAATATCTTGCCGAATATAATAAACTGATAAGAACATATGTTATTCCGTCAACCGTTACAAAAATAGGCGAACTTGCTTTTGCTTATTCAAATATCACAGATCTTTATATACCTGAGGGTGTAAAGACAATGGAATCCATGGCGGTGTTCAAAAATACAGTTCTTCTGAATGTTTACAGTTATACAGCCGACAGTGTGATTTCCGATGTAACCTACAAGGCTATAGATACAATGAAGAGTGTTTATAATTCTCTTCCCGAAGGTCTCGAGTATATCGGTTCAGACTGTTTCTATTACACCAGGGGTGTATCGTATGTTTATATTCCGTCAACGGTCACTTATATAGGTCACCACGCTTTCTGGGACGCTGTATATAAGGAAGACGGAGAACTGAAAGGCGTAACGGAAATAGATGTTGCTGCTGATGAAGAAACCTTTGAGCACAGTTGCGAAACAGGTGACCAGTGGCGCCCGCAATATGACTATATGCTTTTCAAAAAATCGGTTAATCTTAATTATTCCGCCGAAAGAAAATAATTAAATAAGAAAAACATAAACCCTTGCAAATTATTTTGCAAGGGTTGTGTCTTGAAAAATATAGGTTTTTAGAGATTATAATCTCGAATTTATATTCAGTAATTATAGATAAAATATAATTCTCTGTCACTGTTTTATCTCTTTAATCTTTTGCAAATCATTGCTGCATAATATCTCTAAATTGTTGAATATCTTTTCATCACTCCAATTCCACCATTGCAGTTCTTCTAAGTATTCAATAAGTTCATCATCAAATCTTTTCTTTATTACTTTACATGGATTCCCAACTGCAATATGGTATGGCGGAATATCTTTTGCGACAACAGAATCAGCACCTATTATTGCACCATCTCCAATATGAACGCCCGGCATTACTGTCACATTTTGTCCTATCCATACATCATTTCCTATTACAGTATCGCCTTTTAGCGGCAAATCTTCCATTGCAGGTGCAGTCTTTTCCCAACCATTTCCCATTATATTAAACGGATATGTTGTTATTCTGCTCATACAATGATTCGCACCGTTCATAACGAATTCTATTCCGGAAGCAATCTGACAAAATTTGCCTATAATGAGTTTATCACCATTAAATTCATAATGATGTGTAACATGTTCTTCAAATTTATCTGCCCCGTTTTTATCATCATAATAGGTATAATCTCCAACTATAATATTAGGTCTTGTTATGACATTTTTTATAAAACAAATTTCTGCAATATCAGGATTTGGAAATTTGCTGTTTTTATCCGGTCCGAATTTCATATGCTATTCCTCCTTCGTCATTATTGACTTATTTTATCTGATAATGCTAATTGCAAAGTCAGTTAGTATGATTTGTAGTATAACTATTAAATAATTAAATTTCAACTAAAATTGTAAAAATACACATTTTCACTATAAAAATTATTGAATTTTACTTGACTTATTATCACTCATTATGTATAATGTTTTATCACTGTAAAGACTAAATACTTTACAGTGATAAAAAGAATTTAACAAAATTCGGCAGTGCAGCAATAACAAAATTAAAGTAGTGATGACAAATGAAAAATGAAGAAAATATAGAACTGTTTGAAAATATGCCGGTCAAAAAAGCAGTTATAAAACTGTCTGTTCCTACGGTTTTAAGTTCACTTGTAATGGTTATTTATAATCTTGCCGATACTTATTTTGTAGGCATGCTGGGCAATCCGATTGAAAATTCGGCAGTAACGCTTGCCGCACCGCTTTTGCTGGCATTTAATGCAGTAAATAATCTTTTTGGTGTCGGCAGTTCAAGTATGATGAGCCGTGCACTCGGCAGAAAAGATTTTGATACGGTTTACAGAAGTTCTGCTTTTGGTTTTTATTGTGCAGTAATCAGCGGAGCACTGTTTTCTCTGCTTTATACCGTACTGCATATACCGCTTTTAACTGTGCTCGGTGCGAACAGTGAAACAATGCCGGCAACACAGCAGTATCTTAAATGGACAGTAGGTTTTGGTGCAGTGCCTGCAATTTTAAATGTTGTGCTTGCTTATCTTGTGCGGGCTGAAGGTGCTTCGCTTCATGCAAGTGTCGGCACAATGAGTGGCTGTATACTCAATATTATTCTTGACCCGTTTTTTGTTCTTCCGCAATTTTTTGATATGGGCGCGGCAGGTGCTGGGCTTGCTACATTTGTTTCAAACTGTTTTGCGTGCATATATTTCTTTATACTTCTTTTTGTTAAAAGAAAAAGTACATATGTGTGTATTAATCCTAAAATGTTTACTTTAAAAAAGCAAATTGTGTCAGGCGTTTTTGCAGTCGGTGTTCCTGCATCAATACAGAATCTGCTTAATGTTACAGGAATGACAGTGCTTAATAATTTCACTGCTGCGTTTGGCTCTTCAGCGGTTGCCGCAATGGGTATAGCGCAGAAAATCAATATGATTCCAATGCAGGTAGCACTCGGCTTTTCACAGGGAATTATGCCGCTGATCAGTTATTCTTATGCAAGCAAAAATGTAAAGCGAATGAAGAAAGCACTTGTATTTTCAAGCGAAATTTCTATCGGTTTTCTGCTTATAGCAACAATAGGTTTTTATATATTTTCAGGCGGACTTATTTCAATGTTTATGCAGAATGAGGCTATCGTTGCGTATGGCTCAAAATTCTTAAGAGGAATGTGTCTTTCACTGCCGTTTTTGTGTATGGATTTCATCGCAGTCGGTGTCTTTCAGGCGTGCGGTATGGGCAAAAAGTCACTTGCTTTTGCAATTATGCGAAAAATTGTGCTTGAAATTCCTGCTTTGTTTCTGCTTAATTACCTGTATCCGCTCTATGGTCTTGCTTATGCACAGACTGTATCTGAAATCGTACTTGCCGTTGCTGCAGTTATCACGCTTGCAAGTTTATTCAAAAAATTAAATGCAGAATGTTTGAATTCGTCAGATTAACACCCGCTTAAAATATTGTCGTACTATATTTTGCGTCAATCGTTTTTGAGAAAATTTTCTTCCGTTCCGATTGAATGAATAATGAGATATTGAATCATTAAAAATGAATAATAGAAAACAAAAATCCGTTCCCCATGCGAGAACGGATTTTTGTTTTGGTGGAGCATAGGGGACTTTCTTCTCAACTATCAAAAGGTCCACCGGACCTTTTTCCCGATTTGATGTGACTGCGTCTGTCAAATCGGAGTTCGTTTCAAGTCCTCTTTTTATTGTATAAAAAAACAGGCACCTCAAAATTGGTACCTGTTTTTTGGTGGAGCATAGGGGACTTTCTTCTCAACTATCAAAAGGTCCACCGGACCTTTTTCCCGATTTGATGTGACTGCGTCTGTCAAATCGGAGTTCGTTTCAAGTCCCCTTTTTATTGTATAAAAAAACAGGCACCTCAAAAATTGGTACCTGTTTTTTTGGTGGAGCATAGGGGACTTGAACCCCTGACCCCCACACTGCCAGTGTGGTGCGCTCCCAACTGCGCTAATGCCCCTTAAATACAATTAAATAATATAACATAATCTTTTAAATGTCAATTATCTTTTTTGTATTGCCAAAGCAGCAAAAAAAATATATAATACTGACAAAAGAAATTGCTGATAAATTATGCATAACCGCAGGTGATAAAATGAAACAATATTTGGAAGTCGGAAAACTGAATAATACCCATGGTATCAAAGGGGAACTTAAAATGATGCTCTGGTGTGATGATATTGATTATTTAAAGCAGTTTAAGGTGTTATACCTTGATGACAGCGGAAAAACTCCTGTTAAAGTTTTATCTGTAAGGGCTCAGAAAAATTTTGCAATACTGAAACTGGAGGGTGTTGACTCTATAGAAAAGGCAGAAACCTTAAAAGGAAAAGTTCTTTACGGAAACCGCGATGATGCCGAGATAGATGAAAATGCAAATTATATTGCAGACCTCATTGGATGTTATGTTGTTGATGTTGATACCGAAGAAGAATACGGCAAAGTTGTTGATGTTTTAAATTATGGCTCATGCGATATTTATGATACAGAATCGTGGGGAAAGCATAAACTGATACCGGCAACTCCCGATATTGTTAAAGAAATTAATACTGAATATAAAGTTATCAGAATTAAAGCGATGAAAGGACTTTTTGATGAGGATTGATATTCTGACTCTGTTTCCTGATATGTGCGATACTGTAATGAGTGAGTCAATTATCGGCAGAGCAAGGCAGGCAGGCAATGTGGAAATTAACTGCGTTGATATACGCAATTATACGCTTGATAAACACAGACGTGTTGATGACAAGCCTTACGGCGGCGGAATGGGTATGGTTATGGCACCGCAGCCGATTTATGACTGTTTTCAGGCTCTTTGCAGCGAGATAGGCGAAAAACCTCATCTGATTTATCTGACTCCGCAGGGAAAAACACTTACACAGGACAGGGTAAAGGAACTTGCAAGACTTGATAATATTGCTCTTCTCTGCGGTCATTATGAAGGCATAGACGAAAGGGTTATAGAAGCACTTGAACCTGAAGAAATATCGGTGGGGGATTATGTTCTTACAGGCGGAGAACTGCCTGCACTCATTGTTGCCGATGCTGTTTCAAGAATGCTTCCGGGCGTGCTGAGTGATGATGAATGTTTTGAAGAAGAAAGTCATTTCAACTCGCTTCTTGAATATCCGCAGTATACCCATCCAAGCGAATGGCAGGGCAGAAAAGTTCCGGATGTTTTGCTGTCGGGCCATCATGCCAAAGTTAATGAATGGCGCAGAGAACGTTCTCTTGAACGCACTTTTTACAGAAGAAGAGATATGCTTGAAAACGCTGATTTGTCAGAAAAAGATTTGAACTTTTTGTCGAATTTGAAAAAAGGGTAAAAAATATGTGTAAATTGCACAAATAAGACGTTTTGATTTTGTTTGTAATTAACAAGTCAAACGAAGTTGCGCTTAATCGGTTGACCGAAATAATTTTGGTGGTATAATATGTAAAGAAGAAAGATATTATAATATTTACACAACATATTGTATTTTTTTAGGAATGAGAGGTTATTGTTATGTTCGTTAAAGATGTTAAGGTTGAAAATCAAGTTGGTTTACATGCTCGTCCTGCTACTTTCTTTATTCAGAAAGCGAATGAATTCAAATCTTCAATATGGGTTGAGAAGGAAGAAAGAAGAGTTAATGCAAAAAGCCTTTTAGGTGTTCTTTCTCTCGGTATTATGGGCGGAACAGATATCCGCATTATTGCTGATGGTTCAGATGAAGAGGCTGCTGTTGAAGGTCTTGTTTCTCTCGTTAAATCAGGTTTTACCGAATAAGATTGGTTCCATATAAAATGTGCAGCAAGGCTCATTGCTTTGCTGCCTTTATTTTTTTGTTTATTTGTGTTAAAATAATATAGATAAATATGTTTTCGGAGGTGAGCATTTGACTCAGAAAGAACTTCGTGCCAAAGCAATGGCGCTGCCGCTTCAGCCGGGCGTTTATATTATGAAAAATAAAGATAAAAAGATAATATATATCGGTAAAGCCAAAAAATTGAAAAACCGTGTTTCTTCTTACTTTGGAAGTCACACAAACCATTCTCTTAAAGTTATAAGAATGGCTGAAAATGTTGATGATTTTGATTATATTCTGTGTGACAGCGAATTTGAGGCGCTTGTTCTTGAATGTTCACTGATAAAACAGCATCAGCCGAAATATAATATTCTTCTTAAAGATGATAAAGGCTATAACTATATAAAGATAACAAAAGGCGATTTCCCCAGAATACGTGAATGTAAGCAGATGCTTGATGACGGTGCAACCTATATAGGACCTTATACATCAAACTTTTCGGTAAAGCAGGCGGTTGATGAAACGCTTAAAATATTTAAACTCCCAAGGTGTAACAAGCAGTTTCCGCGTGATTACGGAAAAAGCCGTCCGTGTCTTAACGGTTTTATGGGGCTTTGCGCTTCTCCCTGTGCAGGAAGAATAAGTCAGAGCGAATATGCCGATAATGTTAAAGACGCTATTGCTTTTCTGAAGGGCGGCAGTGTTAAAACAGTTCGCGAAATGCAGGCACAGATGGAAATATTCTCCGAAAACCTTCAGTTTGAAGAGGCTGCAAAACTGCGTGACAGAATAAAATCAATAAAAAATCTTGAGGAAAAGCAGAAAGTTGTTTCCATAAATGTTCCCGAAGAAGATGTTTTTGCACTTGTAAGTTCAAATAAAAAATCCTGTTTTGAGGTTATAAGATTTGAATACGGAAAACTGACAGATTCTGAATTCTGGATAATTGATGCTGTTGATGATGCCCCTCAGGCCCGATTTGATTTGATAGGCCGATACTATTCTATGCGTCAGCGTGTGCCATCGCGTATTGCGGTTGACGGTGAAATTGAAGATGAAGAACTTCTCAAACAGTTTCTTGAAAGCAAGCGTCAAAGAAAAGCGGAAATAATTCATCCGCAAAAGGGCGAACATCTTTCCATTGTAAATATGTGCATAAAAAATGCAAATGAACATCTTGCCCAACAGCAGGGCAGACTCGGCAGAGAACTTGCAACTCTCGAAGAACTGAAAAATCTGCTTGGTCTTAAAAAAGTTCCCGAATATATTGAATCTTATGATATTTCCCATACATTCGGTGCAGACAATGTTGCCGGAATGGTTGTTTTTCATAACGGCAGACCGATGAAAAAGGCTTATAAAAAATTTGCCATAAAAGGATTTGACGGTCAGAATGATGTGGGGTCAATGCAGGAAGTGCTGACAAGAAGATTTAATCATTACTATAATGATGAAGAGGGAAGCACCTTTAAAATCCTTCCTGATCTTATACTTCTTGACGGCGGTGAACCGCAGGTCAATGCCGTTCTTCCTGTTATACAGTCAATGGGGCTTAATGTTCCTGTATTCGGTATGGTTAAAGACAGCAAACACAGAACCCGTGCCATTGCCGTAAACGGCGGCGAAATTGAAATAAATTCGCACAGACAGGTGTTCACTCTTGTTTCTTCCATTCAGGAAGAAGTTCACCGCTTTGCAATAACATATCACCATAATAAGCATAAAAAATCTTCGCTTTCAACGTCTTTAACCAAAATTGACGGTATAGGTGATGCAAAGGCAAAAGCCCTTATGAAACATTTCAAAACGGTTTCTGCAATAAAGGCTGCAACAGTTGACGAACTGCAGAAAGTTAATACAATAAGCAAAAAGAATGCAGCCGATATTTATCAATTTTATCATAAATTGTAAAAATAGTGTAAAGCGACTTGACTAATAAAAACCTTGTTTGTATAATATAATAGCAAAAGCGTATATGCTTTAGTAAGGAAAGTTGAAATGATGCGTGTAATTACCGGCATCGCCAGAGGCAGAAAACTTGAAACTCTGCCGGGCGAGGATGTCACAAGACCCACAACTGAATCTGTTAAAGAAGCACTGTTCTCAATGATTCAGTTTGAGATTGAGGAAAAAAAGGTTCTTGATTTGTTTGCCGGTTCCGGTCAACTCGGAATTGAAGCGCTTTCAAGAGGTGCCGGAAAATGCATTTTTGTTGAAAGTGACAGGCAGGCAGTAAAGGTTATTCAGAATAATGTTGCACACTGTAAACTTGAAAAACAGGCAGATATTATAAACTCTGATGCAATATCTTTTTTAATGAAGAAGAATAATTTTGACATAGCATTTCTTGACCCGCCTTACAAAAAAGGATTTATTGAAAAATGTCTGCCGCTGCTTTTGCCGATGATGTCTGCACAAGGCATTGTTGTTTGTGAAACCTCGGCAGATGAAAACCTTCCTGAAATGTTTAACGGCTGGTATGCTGACAGAGTAAGGAAGTATGGCAAAACAAAACTGACTCTTTACCGAAAGGAGATCTGAAATGAAAATTGCCATTTGTCCGGGCAGTTTTGATCCTGTAACGCTGGGTCATCTTGATATTATAGAAAGAGCATCGGAACTTTTTGACAAAGTAATTGTTCTTGTAATGAACAACAGCACAAAACGATGTGCCTTTTCAGTTGACGAGCGTATTGAATTGTTAAAAAAATGTATAGACAGTCCGAAAATAGAGATAGATACATACAGCGGTCTTTTAGTCAATTATGCCAAGGCGAAAGGTGCTGTTGCGATTGTTAAGGGACTTCGTGCCGTATCTGATTTCGATTATGAATTTCAGCAGGCACTTATAAATAAAAGTCTTTTTGGAAAGATTGAAACCGTATTTCTGACCGCAAAAGGTGAAAATATGTTTCTTTCCTCAAGTATGGTGAAAGAGGTCTGCAGTCTTGACGGCGATATTTCACCGTTTGTTCCGAAAGCAATAGTTGAAGATATTAATTTAAGATGTAAAGGAGAAAAATAAGATGACAAATACCGATATTTTACTTGAAGATTTAGAGGATGTACTTGATGATGCAACCTCCATACCTCTCAGCAAAAAATACGCAGTGGATGTTGACAAAATAAAAACAATTATTGAAGATATCCGTCTTAATACGCCTCAGGAAACAAAGCAGGCTAAGGCTATTGTTGATTCAAGAAACAATATTCTTGAAGAAGCAAACAAACAGGCTGCTGACATCATTGCAAAAGCACAGGAAGATGCAAGAGAACTTGTTGCAAGAGATCAGATTACACAGACTGCACAGGCTCAGGCTGCTGATATCCTTGCTAAGGCTAAGGAACAGGGCGATGCTTATATTAAAGATGCTCAGAATCAGGCTTCTGAAATTCTCGGCAACGCAACAAATCAGGCAAACGAGATGGTAACAACTGCACAGAATAAATCACGTGAAATGCTCACTGCGGTTAATAACTATGCAGATGATACTCTTCTTGCTATTGATGATTCTCTTTACAAGGCTCTTTCGGATGTAAGAAGAATCCGTAATGGTATTATGAACAGCCAGAATAAAAACAAATAATAAAGCAAATAAAAAATCCCGGTTTACAAATCTGTAAACCGGGATTTTTTTGCGTTTCTTAATTGTTATTTTCAGTTTGTCTTTTATCAACAATATAATTATGAACTTCATCTGCAAGTTCACCGTGAATTTTGAATTTCAAACTGAAAACGATAAGAGAGATAAGTATAAGCACAGGAGGAACCGCAAAGCAGATAATGCCTATTGCAGATTTTGTTGAATCGTTGATTGTACCTGTTGTAACCTGCTCGTTATAGTTCATAATTCCGAGACCGCCGAAAAGAATAATTGTTTGTATCGTGTATGCAAGTTTCTGCAGAAATCCTTTCATAGAGAAAGTTATTGATTCGTTTCTTTCGCCTGATTTGTATTCGCCGTAGTCAACAATATCGGCAAGGAAAACGGTCTGGGCAACAAACATAGAAGCAATTCCTATTGAAGCCAGTATGTAGCATATATCAAGCGCAATGGTTATTTTAAGTACGGGTCCGAATATGAACATTAAAACATATCCCACTATTGTCATAATCATAGAAAACTGATAAATGCTTCGCTTGCTCATTTTCTTTGAAAGAATAGGAATAACAAGAAGTCCGAGTACAGAGCCTATTGCCCCGATGGTTGAAAACAGGCTCTGGCTTTTTGGTTCACCGAGAACATCCGTGAAGTAATAAACGGCGGTTCCGCTTGTTAAATACCATCCTGCATTTGAAATCATTGCAAAAATAATGAACACAACAAGTTGGTCATTTTTTGCAAGAACTTTAAACATTTTTTTGAATGAAAATTTTTCATTATTCTTGTATACAACATGCTTTTCTTTGGTTGAAAGCACACAGGTAAGAGAAAATCCTACAAGTGCTATTGCACAGATTAAAGCCCATTTTGAAAATCCGCTTGCCGAATAGCCTTTATCGGTTGTCATCCCGGTTGAAAGAAGCGGAAGAATGATAGGCGTCATAACTGTTATGATTCCCTGACCTAAACCCGAAAATGTTCTTGCAACTGTTGCAACAAGATTTCTGTCTGACGGGTCTGTGGTGAAAGAGGGAACCATTGACCAATACGGAATATCAGCCATTGTGTTTGTCATTCCCCATAAAATGTACATAACTGCTATGTAGATATAGAGTTTTGTTCCGCTCATACCGAAACTTGTAAAAAGAAGAGTGAGCACAACGGCGTTTGATACGGCACCGATTAAAATCCATGGCCTGTATTTTCCCATTTTTGTTTTTGTGTTGTCAACGATTGTGCCCATCATGGGGTCGTTTATTCCGTCCCATATTCTTGCGAGCGGGGTGAGCAAAAGCAAAAAGCCTTCTTTCAGACCCAGAACACTTGATAAATAGTATGACAAATAGGAATAAAACAGTCCGTAACTGAGGTCAAGGCCTACTGCTCCTATTCCGTAGCCGATTTTTTCACGCCACGTAGATTTGTAATCGTTCATATTTTTTCCTCTTTTTTCTTTGGATTTCAATTTATTATACCATATATTAATATGTTTCTCAATAATGAATATTTGTACGCAAATACGATTTTATCAAAAATGCAGAATCGTTAAATGTTACAGAAGAGTTACAAATTTAATACACGAAAAAATATTCTTGACTTTATTATAAGGGGTCTTTATAATGTAGTAGAGGGATAAAATCCAATAAAATCCCATATAATTCAATTAAATCCCAAAAAGATTTGATGAAAAACCCACTGTTTGTTCAGTAAAACTTATGAAAGGAGAGAAAGATATGCATTTATTTGTAGGTACCCTTGACGGTTATAAACTCGATTCAAAGGGTCGTCTTTCTATCCCGACAAAGTGGCGTGAACGCTTAGGTAAGGAATTTTATATGGTTGCTGTAACTGTTCGCGGCTGCAGATGTCTCACCTTATATCCTGTTGAACATTTTGAATTAACATATGAATCAATGCAGCACGGCACGGAAAATCAGAAATATGATGCAACAACAAGTTTTCTTGATAATGCCGAAGAAGCGGTTCTGGATGCCCAGGGCAGATTTACCGTGAATCAACGCCTTAAAGAGGCCGCGGGTCTCAGCAATGAATCAACAGTTGTTTTTAAAGGAAAAGGTAAGGTTATAGAAATCTGGAATACAGACGAATATGAAAAGATTTTTAACAGTTATGACCATTCTCAGGGTATTTATGATCTTATGGACAAACTGAAAGGTAATGATGAATAATGGAGTTTGTTCATAAAAGTGTTTTATTTGACGAAAGCATAAAAGCATTAAATTTAACAGATGAAAAAGTAATTGTTGACGGTACATCGGGCGGCGGCGGCCATTCCCGGGAAATATCAAAAAATGCAAAAAAACTTATTTGCATTGATCAGGACCCGGATGCAATAAAAGTTCTTAATGAACGGCTTGGTGACAAAAATAATGTTACCATTGTTCAGAACAATTTTTCTGAAATAAAAGAAATATTAAGCGAACTTCATATAGATAAAATTGACGGCTTTCTTCTTGATCTCGGGGTCAGTTCTTTTCAACTTGATACTGCTGAAAGGGGATTTTCATTTCATAAAGACGCTCCTCTTGATATGCGTATGAGCAAAAGCGGACTCAGTGCCAAAGATGTTGTCAACACATATTCCGAAACTGAACTTGCTAATGTTATCTATAGATACGGCGAAGAAAAATTTTCACGTAAAATAGCCGCTAATATTGTTAAAAAAAGACAGGACAAGCCTATTGAAACAACGTTTGAACTTGTTGATATTATAAAATCTTCTCTGCCGCAAAAAGCAATGAGAGATTCACATCCTGCAAGAAAAACATTTCAAGCAATCAGAATAGAAGTTAACGGCGAACTGGACGTGCTGAAAAAAGCACTGGAAGATGCTTTTGACTGTCTTAACAGCGGCGGAAGAATTGCGGTTATTACATTCCATTCGCTTGAAGACAGAATTGTTAAGGAAACTTTTAATGCGTGGTGCAAAGGCTGCACCTGTCCTAAAGAATTTCCTGTTTGTGTTTGTGGGAATAAGCCGAAAGGCAAGGTGCTGAAAGCGGTCGTGCCGGGCGAAAAAGAACTTGAAGAAAATCCACGTGCCAGGTCATCAAGGCTTCGTGTTTTTGAAAAGTATTAATAATTAGATTAAAGGGGTGAAACGGATGACTAATACTGGAGATTTCAGAAGATATTCATACTCAGGCGACGCATCTTATGCTTTGAAGGCGTTTGATGTGAGCAGGTCATCTGCTGCGCCTGTATATAAACCTGAGCGGAAAAGAAATTTAAAGGTCAGGGAAAACGGCGGAAATAAAAGCAGAAGTGAACTCGTTGCGGAACAAAGAGCGGCAACGGTTAAAATTGCTGTTATTGTAGCAACTGCGCTTGTTGCCATTGCCATGCTGTTTGCCGTTATCGGTTCAATGGCGGCTAAAAATGAACTTAATCATGAAATAACAAATCTTGAGAACAGACTGTCTGTTGCGCAAAGCGAAAATACCAGAATCAACAGTGAACTCAACGCTATGGTGTCTATGAGTATGATAGACCAATATGCAGTTGAAGAACTCGGCATGGTAAAAATACAATCCAACCAGATAAAATATATTGATGTTGCAAAATATAAAGATGAACGGCAGGCGGCAGCACTGCGCCTTCTTGAAGACGCGGAGTAATATTGTTACAAATTACTGCGTAAAATATTGAGAGTTAGAAATATATCTAACTCTCATATAGTTTTATATAAATAAGAGAACAAACGCGTTAAATAGTTTAAGGAGGAATTAAAAATGAACACAAGTAAAAAAATGCTCAAAAGACTTCTGATATTGTCTGTGGCTGTTATATTTCTCCTTTGTACAAACGGTGCAAGAATTTTTTATCTTCAGATTGTACGCGGCGAGGAACTTGCACAAAAAGCAGAATCACAGCAGATGAGGGATACTGAAATTTCTGCAATGCGGGGAACAATTTATGATTCTGAGGGCAATGTTCTTGCCCAGTCGGCAACGGTGTGGACTGTTTTTATTGATCCGCTTGCTATTGATCTTGAAATTTTAGAGGATGACACAGAAGAAAAAATTGCTCTGAAAAAAGAGAAAAGTGAAAAAAGAAGAAACTTAATCGTTGAAAAGTTTACCGAACTGTTTGAATATGACGATGAAGAAAAAAAAGCATTTATTGAAAAAACGAAAGCAAACAATCATTACGAGGTTGTAGAGAAAAAAGTCGAAAACGATGTGAAAGAAAAACTTTCAGAGTTCATTTCGGAAAACAGTCTCAACTGTATCGGTATGGAGCAAAGCACAAAGAGGTATTATCCATACGGAACGCTTGCTTCGTCTGTTATAGGCTTTACCGGTGCAGATGACCAGGGCCTTTCAGGTATTGAAGCGTATTATGATGAGGAACTTACCGGAACAAACGGAAGAATAATTACTGCTAAAGATGCTTTTTCAAACGATATTTCAGATGACTATGAAACATCGGTTGAGGCAACCGACGGAAACTGCATAACACTTACTCTTAATCAGACTATGCAGTATTATCTTGAAAAAGGTCTCAGCGAAACGATGAATGAATATCAGGCAAAAGGTGCTTACGGAATTATTATGAACTGCAACACGGGTGCTGTGCTTGCAATGTCGTCAATGCCAGATTATGACTGTAACGACCCGTATAAATTAACTTACAGCAAAACGATTGATGAAATTGAAAAAATAACGGATAAAACAGAAAAAGAAACAGCCGAAAGTGTTGCGGTTCAAAACCAGTGGAGAAACTTTACTGTTTCGGATACTTATGTTCCGGGTTCTGTATTTAAAGCATTTATCGCTTCGGCAGCCCTTGAAGAAAATGTTGTAACCACAAACACAACATTCAACTGCACAGGTGCTATCAAGGTTGATACTTACACAATGAAATGCCATTATCACCCCGGTCACGGAATGCAGACGTTTACACAGGGACTTGAAAATTCCTGCAACCCGTTCTTTATTACCGTAGGTCAGAAACTCGGAGTACATAACTATTTTAAATATTTTGATGCTTTCGGATTTACCCAGAAAACATCTATTGATTTGCCCGGTGAGGCTTCACCTCAGTACTATAAAGAAAATCAGTACGGAATAGTTGAACTCTCATCAGCATCATTCGGTCAGACCAACTCGCTTACTCCTATTCAGGTCTGCACAGGGCTTTGTGCCATTGCAAACGGCGGAAAACTTCTTCAGCCATATCTTGTTGCTTCGGTGCAGAATGCTGAAGGCAAAACCATAAAAAAAACAGAGCCGAATGTTATAAGACAGGTTATCAGCGAAGAAACATCAAAAACCGTTTGCCAGATGATGAAATCTGTTGTTGATAACGGAACAGGTAAAAACGGTTATGTTGCCGGTTACAGTGTCGGCGGAAAAACAGGTACTTCAACAAAACTCGGTGAATCTGCCGCAGGTGAGGGCGATAAATATATCGTTTCTTTTGCAGCCATTGCACCAAGTGATAATCCTGAAATCGCAATGATTATTATTGTTGACGAACCGAATCAGGATTTAGGCGGCGGTGCTTTGTGTGCACCGATTGCCGCAGAGGTTATTGAAGAATCTATGAATGTTTTAGGCATTGAACCTAAATACAGTGAAGATGAAGTTGAAAATCTTTCATCTTACACACCGAACGTTTCCGATAAATCACTTGATGATGCAAAGAAAACGCTCGAAGAATATAAACTGAATTATCTTGTTATAGGAAATGGTGATAAGGTTGTAAGACAGTGCCCGACATCTGCTTCAACAATTCCGGGCAGCGGAACCGTGTATCTTTATACAAGCGGCGATAAGCAGACCACAACAATTCCCGATTTCACAGGACTGACAGTGAGCGAGGCAAAGAGCCTTGCCGAAAGCAGTAATCTGAATATAGAAATCAGCGGTAACGATTTGGGCAGTTCAACAATCGTTGCATACAGACAAAGCGATGAAAAGGGTGCAGTTGTTGAAAAGGGTACGGTTGTTACTGTATCGTTTAAAAACACACAATCCGTTCTGGACTAAGAATAATATTACGGACAGTATCCGTTCAAAGGGGATAAGTATATGAAACTTACAGAAATTTTAAATGGTATAAGGATATTGAATTCTTATAATGAAACTGAAGTTCTTGATGTAACTCAGGATTCGCGCCTTGTAAAAGAGGGTTCGCTTTTCGTTTGTGTTAAAGGTGCGGCTTTTGACGGCCACAGTGTTGCAAAAGAGATGCTTGATAACGGTGCAGCGGCAGTTGTGGTTGAGCGTGACCTTGGTCTTGATAAGCAGATTATTGTTGAAAACAGCAGAGCGGTATTTTCACTTATTTGTGCAAATTTCTTTGGCAATCCTGCTGAAAAGTTAAAACTTATCGGTCTTACGGGCACAAACGGAAAAACAACAACAACTTTTCTTATCAAGCAGATTCTTGAAAATGTCGGCAAAAAAGTGGGCCTTATCGGCACCGTGCAGAATATGATATGCGATGAGATTTATCCTGCAAAATATACTACTCCCGATCCCTATGAACTTCAGAAACTTTTTTCAATGATGGTAAATGAAGGCTGTGAGTTCTGCGTTATGGAGGTATCTTCACAGGCTCTTGCACAAGGCAGAGTAAACGGACTTCATTTTGCAGTCGGCGCTTTCACAAATCTTACCCAGGATCATCTTGACTATCATAAAACATGGGAAAATTATTTTAATTCAAAAAGAATGCTGTTTGAAAATTGTGATATTGCAGTTACAAACACAGATGATAAATACGGACTTGAAATTGTAAAAGATCTTGATTTTAAACGCCTTGTAACTTACTCGGTTAATTCAAACAATGCAGATTATGTTGCTAAAAATGTAACATTCAAATCAAATGGTGTTGAATATGAAATTGTCGGCGAAACAATAGGCAGATGTAACTGTCCTATTCCGGGAAGGTTTTCTGTTTATAATTCTCTCTGTGCGGCCTCCTGTGCCTTTGCACTCGGTATGTCTTTTAAAGATGTTATCTGTGCCATTGGAAAATCACAGGGTGTTAAGGGCAGAATAGAAGTTGTTCCCACAAAGAGAGATTTTACAATCATTATCGATTATGCCCATTCTCCCGATGGACTTGAAAATATAATTACATCTCTTAAAGAAATTGCCAAAGGCAGAGTGGTTACACTGTTTGGCTGCGGCGGAGACAGAGATAAAACCAAGCGCCCCAAGATGGGAAAAATTGCTGCTGAACTTTCTGATTTCTGCGTTGTAACTTCAGATAATCCGCGTTCAGAAAATCCTTCTCTGATTATTGAAGATATTCTTGAGGGAATGAAAGGCATCACAACCCCTTATGAGGTTGTTGAAAACAGAAAAGAAGCAATAGAATATGCAATAAAAAATGCAAAGAAAGATGATATCATTCTTCTTGCCGGTAAGGGTCATGAAACATATCAGATTTTACCAACCGGAACAATTCATTTTGACGAAAGAGAAGTTGTAGCAGAAATTCTTGCTGCACTGGATTAATATGGAATTACTCAGATTAAGTGAAATCGCAGATGCCTGCGGCGGAATTTATAATAATGACTGCAATATAAACGGCGTTTGCATTGATACAAGAAAAATAACCGAAGGCTGTCTTTTTATCTGCATAAAGGGTGAACGTTTTGATGCACATCAGTTTGCAGATGAGGCATTAAAAAAAGGTGCTGCTGCAGTTATGATACACAGCGATGTAAACATCAGCGGCAATTATGTTAAAGTTGAAAATACATCACAAGCACTTCTGACCCTTGGTGGTTATTACCGATCAAAATTTAATATACCTCTTGTGGCACTGACCGGTTCTGTAGGCAAAACAACTACAAAAGAGTTTACACATCTTGTTGTAAATTCAAAGTATAATGCGGTTAAAACACTGGGAAATCTCAATAATGAAATCGGTTTGCCGCAAATGCTTTTTTGCATAGATAACAGCACACAGGCTGCCGTTATTGAAATGGGAATGAATCATTTCGGCGAAATTCACAGACTTTCGGCAGCAGCCAAACCAACAATGGCACTTATAACAAATATCGGCGTTTCCCATATTGAAAATCTTGGCTCAAGAGAGGGCATACTTAAAGCAAAACTTGAAATACTTGACGGTCTTGAAAAAAATGCTCCGCTTATTTTAAATGCCGATAATGATTTGCTTAAAAATGTAAAGAGTGATGATTACAGAGTCTATTTCTATGGTATTGAAAACGGAGATTTTAAGGCTGAAAATATTTCCGAGGAAAACGGCTCAACAATTTTTGATGTTTCCTATTTCGGAAAAACAGAGAAAATTGAAATTCCCACTATCGGAATTCATAATGTGTATAATGCTCTTGCAGCATTTGCTGTAGGTTATTTTCTTGATATACCTTCCAAGCAGTGTGCCGATGCCCTGAAATGTTATGTGCCTGAGGGTATGCGGCAAAAAAGTGTAAATATCAACGGTATAACTTCAATAGAAGATTGTTATAATGCCAGTCCCGATTCAATGAAAGCGGCGCTGACAACCCTTGCCGGTACACACGGTAACAAAAAAATTGCGGTTCTTTCGGATATGCTGGAACTCGGCGACTATTCAAAGCAGGCACATATTGATGTTGGTGCTCTGGCGGCAGATATGAATATAGATTTTCTTCTTGCAGTTGGTAAAATGTCAGAATACATAGTTGACGGCGCAAGGGAAAAGGGAATGAAAAACGCCTTCCATTTTGACAGCAAAGATAAGTTGGCTGAAAAACTTATCGAGATAGCCGAAAAAGGCGATACAGTTGTTTTTAAAGCATCAAGAGGAATGAAACTTGAGGATGTAATCCATATTGCTTATGACAGGTGGGAAAAATAATGAACAGTACAATTTCTTTAATTATCAGTATATTAATTGCATTTGCACTAACGGCAGGACTCGGTTTTGTCATTATTCCATGGCTTAGAAAACTCAAATTTGGTCAGACTATTCTTGAAATAGGTCCGAGTTGGCACAAATCAAAACAAGGCACACCCAATATGGGCGGACTGATGTTTATTATCGGCATTATCGTTTCGTTTGTTGTTACTTATGCGCTTTACAGTCAGTACGGCGTTATGCTTCTCAGTCCCAATGTTGACGGACTGACGGCTTATATGCATTTTCCGATTACTGAAGGCAATGATACCGTGCTGATTTTTGCAGGGCTTCTTCTTGCAATCGGCTCCGGCGTTGTTGGTTTTACAGATGACTTCATTAAAATTAAATTAAAAAGAAACAAAGGCCTTTCCGCAAAGCAAAAAACGCTTGGTCAGTTAATCATGACTTTCGGTTTTATCTTGAGTCTTTGGCTTTCACATAACACAAGATGGTATATTCCTTTTATCGGAATTGTAAATTTTGAAAAGAATATTTTTACAGCCATCGTCTTCTGGATGATTTCATTCTTTATCGTTTACGGATGTATAAATTCCGTAAATCTTACAGATGGTATAGACGGACTTTGTTCTTCGGTAACCGCAACAGTTGCAGTTGCATTCATTATTATCGGATTTCTTCAGAATTTTGTATCTCTTCAGATATTTGCTGGAGCGCTTCTCGGCGGTGTTCTTGGCTTTCTTTGCTGGAACTGGAATCCTGCAAAAACATTTATGGGCGATACAGGCTCACTTTTCCTCGGCGGAATCGTTGTTGCGCTGGGTTATTTATGCAAATGTCCGCTTATTCTTCTTCCTATAGGCATTGTTTATGTCTGCGAAACGATGAGTGATATTATTCAGATAGGATATTTTAAAATTACCCACGGCAAAAGAATTTTCAAAATGGCGCCTATTCATCATCATTTTGAAATGTGTGGCTGGAAGGAAAAAAAGATATGCGCAGTATTTTCTTTGGTTAATGCAATAGGCTGTACTGTTGGTATTTTAATTCTTTATTACGGAAGTCTTCGTTAAATCGTTTAATATATAAAATTGAAAGGAGTGTAACATATGCCTGGTGACGAAAAAATTATCAGAACCAAAAAAGGCAAAGGCTTTAATAAAGGCAACTTTTTTGTTACAGGAAGTATTGATATTCCTTTTCTTGCCATAACTATTGCTTTGCTTACAATCGGTCTTATTATGCTCTTTTCAGCATCATATCCATATGCTTACTATAACAGAAATCACGATTCCTACTATTTCTTTACAAGACAGTTTATTTTTGCTGTTGCAGGACTTGCTGCAATGTTTATTATGTCAAAAATAAATTACAGATGGCTTAAAGTAGCCACAATTCCTCTGTTGGCAGTTACGATACTGCTTTTGATAATCGTTTTGTTCTATCACACGGATTTCGGTGATTTTAAGAGATGGATTCCGCTTTTCGGCGGTATAACATTTCAGCCGTCAGACCTTGCTAAATTCACAATTATCCTGACACTTGCCAGTTATATAAGCGATTACTACGGGCAGATGAAAAAATTTACCTACGGAATTTGTTTCCCGCTCGGTGTTATTGCTGTTTTCTGCGGACTCATTTATCTTGAGCATCATATGTCATGCACAATTCTGATGTTCCTTATCGGTGCAACGCTTATGTTTGTGGGCGGCAGCGACTGGAAATTGTTTGCATTCGGTCTCGGTGTTGTTATTCTTGTTATCATTATGGTCATTGCTTTTCCCGACCTTCTTGAAAACTATGCCGGCGACAGAGTAAAAGCATGGCTTGATAAGGATTTTTCACCCGATGATAAAAGATGGCAGACAAACAATTCCCTTTATGCAATCGGTTCAGGCGGTCTTTTCGGAGTCGGTCTCGGTAATTCAAAACAAAAATATCTATATGTTTCAGAGCCACAGAATGACTTTATCTTTTCAATCGTCTGTGAGGAACTCGGCTTTATCGGTGCAGCAGCAATAATTCTGTTGTTTGCAGCACTTGTGGTAAGAGGATTTATTATCGCCTCAAGATGCCACGATAAATTTGGTTCTCTTCTTGTAATCGGCGTTACAGCACAAATCGGTGTGCAGGTCGGTCTCAATATTTTGGTTGTTACCGATTCAATACCGAATACCGGTATCGCACTTCCGTTCTTTTCGTACGGTGGCACGGCAATTTTAATGCTGCTGTTTCAGGTTGGCGTTGTACTGTCGGTATCGCGAAAATCCAGTCAGAAAAAAGTTTAGTCAATGAACGGAAAAGGAATATTTGCTTTATGAAAATTTTGTTTGCAACAGGCGGTACGGCAGGTCACATAAATCCGGCACTTGCAGTAGCGTCATATATCAGAGAAATTAAAAGCGATGCAGAAATTCTTTTTATAGGAACTGCAGATCATATGGAATCGCGCCTGGTTCCTGACGCCGGATTTGATTTCAAAACCATTGAAATTTCCGGTTTCAGACGTTCGTTTTCACCCTCAGCAATTTCTCATAATATAAAAACAGTTTCACGTCTTATAAAATCTTCGGGTGAAAGCAAAAAAATAATTAAGGAATTTGCTCCCGATGTTGTTGTTGGTTTCGGCGGATATGTTTCAGGTCCTGTTCTGCAGAGTGCTGTCAAACTCGGTATACCAACCTGTATTCACGAACAGAATGCTTATCCCGGTATTACAAATAAAACGCTTGCCAAAGAAGTAGATACGGTTATGCTCACTGTTGAAGATGCAAAAAAACATCTTGAAATAAAAAACGACTGTGTCGTTACAGGTCTTCCGGTACGCGGCGAACTTCTGAAAGCAGATAAGCAGATTGCAAGGACAATGCTCGGCATACCTGATGATAAGTATCTTGTGCTTTCCTTCGGCGGATCACTCGGTGCAAAACCGCTCAACGAGGCTATGTATAATATTCTTCTTAGCAGTGCAAAAAGCGGAAGGTACTGCCATATTCATTCTGTCGGAACAAATGGTTCAGAATTTCTTGAAAAATTTGAAAAAGATGGTTTTGTAAACGGCAAAAAAGGAACTGTTGAAGTACGGCAATATATTGACAATATGGATATCTGTATGGCTGCGGCAGATCTCGTAATCGGCAGAGCAGGTGCATCATCGCTTTCTGAAATTGAAGCGATGGGAAAAGCCTCAATCCTTATTCCCTCGCCGTATGTTGCCGAAAATCATCAATATCATAACGCAATGGCACTTGTTAACAGAAATGCAGGTTTTATTATTGAAGAAAAAGATTTAAGTGATAAAACGCTTTCTGATAAAATGGATGAATTATTAGGCAATTCTTCACTTCTAAAAACAGTTGAAAAGAATGCAAAAGATATGGCTATAAAAGATTCAAGAGAAAAAATAGCCTCTATAATTCTTTCTCTGGCAGAAAAACATAACTCAAAATAACAAAAAAATCACCAAAGCATAGTATGTGTTAAGACATATGCAGAGGTGATATAATGGATACATTTGAAGTCAACGGAAGAAGAAAACTCTCCGGAAATGTAAAACTTCACGGAGCAAAAAATTCAGCATTACCTATTTTGGCTGCAACAATCCTTATAGAAGGTGAAACAGTATTACATAATTGTCCTGATTTAAGTGATGTCAATACAACACTCAGCATACTGGAAAGTATAGGCTGCACTGTTCGTCGGGAAGGTGACACGGTAATCATTAATGCCGAGAATGTTTCTTGTTCCGATATTGATGAATGTGTTATGAGAACAATGCGTTCCTCAATACTTTTTTTAAGTTCACTTATTTCAAGAACAGGTTGTGCATCTGTTTATCTTCCCGGGGGATGCGATATAGGTACCAGACCTGTTGATCTTCATATTAAATCAATAAAGAATATGGGTGCCGTGATAACGGAAAACGGTTCATCTATAAAATGCTGTGCCGATAAGTTCCATGGTGCAAAAATAATTCTTCCTTTTCCCAGTGTAGGGGCTACCGAAAATATTCTGATAGCTGCTGCCATTTCAAAAGGAAAAACAATAATAATAAATCCGGCAAGAGAGCCTGAAATAAGCGATCTTGCAGAATTTCTTAACAAATGCGGTGCAAAAATTTACGGTGCCGGCGAAACGACCATTGAGATTGAAGGCGTCGAAAAACTTCATCCCTGTGAACATACTATTATTCCGGATAGAATACTTGCCTCAACATATATGAGTGCCTGTGCCTGCTCAGGCGGAACTATTGTTATTGAAGATGTAAGACCGTCGCATCTTTCGCCTGTTTTTCCTGTATTTAACGAGATGGGCTGTAAACTTTACCTGAAGGATAATGCGCTTAAAGTTGTTTCACCAAAACGGCTGAGAAGAGTAAGAATGATAAAAACGCTGCCATATCCCGGTTTCCCGACGGATTCACAGTCACCGATCGTTGCAGCACTTACAGTTGCAAAAGGAACATCAGTTCTTAAAGAAAACATTTTTGAAAACAGATTTCGCTATGTAAATGAACTGAACAGATTCGGTGCCGATATAGAGGTTAATGACAGACTTGCTGTTATCAACGGTGTAAAGGAACTCAATGGTTCAGAGGTATATGCTACCGATTTAAGAGGGGGAGCAGCACTTGTTGTTGCGGCTCTGGCTGCTGACGGAAAATCTACAATACATTCAATTCATCATATCGACAGAGGATATTCTCATTTTGAAGAGTGTCTGGCAGGCCTTGGCGCAGATATAAAGAGGATTAATAATGAAGAAAGCGAAACAAAAAAAACAAGCGAAAAAAAGCAAATATGATACTGCCGATTTAGGTAATATGGGTCTTGAACCTCCCATCATATACAGAGAAGAGCAAAGCAGATTTATTTCCGAAGTGCAGAACGTTTCGCCCGGAAAAAAACAGAGTTCATCCAAAACATCTAAAAAAGGCAAAAGCGAAAACTTAACGAGAAGTGAAAAAAGAGAAAAGCAGACAAAGAAACGTAAAAAAAGAAATAAGTTAAGAAAGTTTTTTATATGGCTATGCCTTGTTATTGTTTTGCTTTCAGTTGGTGCAGTATTGTCACTGACAGTATTTTTTCATATTGAAACGATTGAAATAAGCGGCAATGAAAGATATTCTGAAGAAGAAATTCTTTCTCATTGTACCATTGATACAGGCGAAAATTTATTTCTTTCTGACACACAGGCGGCAAAAGAAATGCTTCAGCGAAATCTGCCTTACGTATACAACGCACAGATTAAGCGTAAACTTCCATCATCAATAGAAATAACGATTACTGAAGCACAGGTTGCTTACGCAATACAGAATAAAGATAAAACATATATCTATATGGATGATAATTTTAAGGTTCTGGAAACACAGGCAAAAGAAAAACAGGGAATCCTTATTTTGAAAGCAGAGGTCAGCAATGCTGTTATCGGAACAAATATCGAATTTAAAAACGAGGATACAGCAAACTGTCTTTCAAAACTTGCACAAGCGGTAAAAGATAATAATTTTACGGAAATAACATCTATATACAGCAATAATATCAGTGATAATTATGTTGTGTATGATAACAGAATAAAGTTTAAACTCGGTACCTGCGAGAATATTGATAATAAAATTTATCAGGCACTTGCTGCCTGTGAGCAGTTAAATGATTCAAGTCCGAATATTAAGGGTACAATTAGCGTTACAGGTGACAAGTCGTTATACTTTACAGAAGAATAAGCGTAAAGTAAAAAACTTGTCAAAAAATAGGACAGTTGTTTATATTTGTGCATTATTAACAAAGAAAAATCAAAAATTGCGCAGAAAAATTGGCAATAACATTTATGAATATTCTAAAAAAGTATTGCAAAATAGTTACAATATTGTTACAATATAAATTGTAATGAAATCCAAAAGTGATTTAGACTATAAAAATATAAATACATAAGGAGAATTAAAGTATGGGACGTTACGAGATTGACACAGAAGATTCAAAAGTAGTTCAGATTAAAGTTGTAGGTGTAGGCGGCGGCGGCGGAAACGCTGTAAACCGCATGGTTCATTGTAATATTCAGGATGTTGAGTTTGTAGCAGTTAACTCAGATAAACCTGCTTTGGCAAAATCAACAGCAACACATAAAATTCTTATCGGTGAAAAAGTAACAAAGGGTATGGGTGCAGGTGCTAAACCTGAAATCGGCGCAAAAGCCGCTGAAGAAAGCAAAGAAGCCCTTACTGATGTTCTTACCGGTGCGGATATGGTATTCATCACTGCCGGTATGGGCGGCGGTACAGGTACCGGTGCTGCTCCTTATGTTGCAAAAATTGCCAAAGAAATGGGTATTCTTACTGTCGGCGTTGTTACAACTCCTTTCGGTTTTGAAGGTAAACGCCGTATGGATCAGGCAACAAAGGGTATAGATGAACTTGCTCAGAACGTTGATTCACTTATGGTTATTCCTAACGAAAGACTTAAGGAAGTTGCTACAGAAAGAATTACCCTTCTCAATGCATTTGAAATTGCAAATGATGTTCTTCGTCAGGGTGTTCAGTCAATATCTGACCTTGTTAATGCAACAGGTCTTGTAAACTCAGACTTTGCCGACGTAACCGAAATTATGAAAGATGCCGGTTTTGCTCATATGGGTGTTGGCCGTGCAAAGGGTAAGGATAAAGCAGAACAGGCTGCTCAGCAGGCTATTTCTTCTCCTCTTCTTAACACTTCAATCGACGGCGCTCACGGCATTCTTCTTAACATTACTGCATCAACAGATATTGGTCTTGAAGAAATCGATGCTGCTTCTTCAATCGTAACAGCAGCAGTTCATCCTGATTGTGAAATCATCTGGGGTGCAAACTTTGATGAAGATCTTGAAGATGAGATGATTATAACTGTTATTGCAACACGCTTTGGTGAAGACGGTCCAAGCGGTCAGATTAAATCTTTAACCGCTAATGCAGAAGTTGCTCCTCCTCAGCCGGTTGTTGCTCCTACTTCAGCACCTTCAACATTTACAGATACAGATGATGATACTTTTTCAGATATCGTAAATTTCTTTAAAAAGTAATTAAAATTCTTCCTGCAAAACATTCTCTGCTTTATTTAAATTGGCAGAGAATGTTTTTTTATTCAATTATTATGTTTTTTATCAATATGTATAATTATTTAACAGAATTTTGAAATTGTTGAAAATTCTGTTAAAAGCAAGTGATATCCTTTACATTTTTAACATTTTCCACAGAGTTTTTAACAAAAATATTCGCTTTCTTTTAAAGTATTCCACATTTTTAACACTGTTTTCCATATAGAATTGCACAATTACAATTTGTAAAGTACAATACATTTACAGTAAAATATAACCCTCATATGCATATACTGCATATGAGGGTTATATTTTTTATGTATATTCTTATTTGTTTATACTGTATATCAGGCTTTTAACAGGTTTCGTTACCATTCGCTTTTGGTGTATGAGCGTATAACATTTGTTATGATGTTATCACGTTTAAATCCTTTGCCTTTGCCTGAATTTTTCTGATCCTGAATTTTTCCTGCACGTATTGTAATGAATTCTGATTTATCAATAATCTTATCAATAGGCGGAATATCTTCGGTAAATGAATATGTATGGCTGACCGTGTCAATAATATCGCTTGCAAAGTAACTGAGGAAATGTTCTTTTATTGCAGTCATTGCAAGAATAACAACTTTGTTATTTTCGGGAAGAACAATTCTGTCAGCATCTTTAACATTTAAAGTATACATATTAAAGCGTGCCTTTTTGAAACGATTGCCTTCAGGGTGATGTGTATGTGTAAACTCCATGGCAAATCTTTCATCTTTGTTTATATCGGCGGTCTGGTCCATGGCTGCCATATCCCATTGGCTCATAGGTTCGCTTATGGATTTAATGCTGAATGATGCCTGTCTTTTCTTTCCGGCGATAATTTTTATATCCTGTGTACCGAGGGTTGAACCTGCAATAAAGAATATTCTTGTTGCTTTAGGCGGCACTGCAATTTCCTGACCTCTGCATACCAAAACATCATATCTGTCCTCAGGTTTCTGGAACAGTCTGAAATGAATTCCTCCAACGTCAAACATTTCTTTCGTAAGTTCAAACGGGAGTGAAAAACCGCTTCCCTGAAGAATTACATGTCTCATATCATAATCCGTGGTAAAGCCTTTGGCATTATAAGGAAGTTCCATTGTAGTAAAGCGCTGCTTGCTGGGAAGAACAGGCGAGTTCTTATAAACCAGTCTGAATGTTTTTACTTCAAATGGCTTTATTCCGAATTTAATTCCGCCGTCTTCAATGGTAACTTTCTTTATTTTCTCTTCAAGACCGTTAACTTCAAATGCTCTGATAATTTCAGTGAAAAGTTTGATTGAAACGTTTCTCTGAACCTTTCCGTCAACTTCATTAACTCGTATAATGACATCATCACGGCCATCTTCACTATGCTTTATTGCTCTTACAATAACACTGTCGTTGTTTACCGTTGCGTATGAAACCCGGTCACTGTATTGAAGATCTTTTCTGTTATCAGTCTGAACAGCCAAAAGGGGATGAGCGTATATTTCACTGTTTTTCTGAACCCCGTTTTCAAAAGTGCCTTCGTGGCTGTAAATTGCAAATGAGAATATATTTCTTCCAAGATCCTGCATATCCTGACGGCTGTCTTTTGTAAAAGCGCCGGAAGGGGTATGAATGCAGGTAAGTCTTAGTGTATTGTCATTTGGTTTATCCCATCCGTATTTGCAGTCTGAAAATACGGATACACCGAATTTTCCGCTTTTGTCGGAAATGTCAGCCCATTTCTGAGCCGGTACTTCATACAGTTTTTCGTTGTTATTGCCTCTCTGTATTACGCCTAAACCCAAATCGTAAGTGGCTTTTTCATTTTTTGCTGCGAATGGGAATGTTGCCTTGAGCATAGTTCTTCTGGTTTTCCAGTCAACATTGTTATCTATTATAACAATTTCCGAATCGGCAGTAAGTGAAATATCCTGTGTGATAGTTGAATATTCAGCTTCTCTGATAATTCTGAGTTTAATTCTTGCCGAACCGTTTTCAATAATCTTAAATTCAGGCGTGTTTGCATAGCAGTAAGGTTCTTTGTCGATATCTTCTTTTCTTATCTCCCAACTTGGGTATGCAAGTGAACCGACATCACGCAGAAGCGCCATTTTTATCGGTGAATCAATAATTTCTCTCTTAAGTTTTTTGTCATAAAGATAGGCTATGTCACCGTTTCTGTTAAATACAATTTTGTATTTTTGATTTTCAAGTGAGTGGTTTTTTATGGTAAGACCTGTGTCCATACTGCAGGGTTTATCAGCCGGTCTTACCTCATAGGCTCTGAATCCGAACGGATCAACATCGGCGCGAAATACGATTTTAGCCATTTTTCCGCTTTTGTAAAGCATCTGGCTCGGAACTTCTTCTCCATCTTTTGTAAATACCGCTATGGCTTTGCAGTTAACAACTGTACGCACATTTGCTTCAACAACATCATTTCTTCTAAACTGAGTAGGGTTATTGACTACAATCGCAGCGCTTCTGTCACCAATCCAAGAAGTGTCTATTCTGTCGGTAACACCTCTTGCAGCGGCAACATATTCATTCTTAAACTGTGAAATGGAAGTGAAATAATCATCACAACTTTCATTAACAACTTCCATTGTTGAAGTTCCTGTAATGTCATCGTGGAACTGATGTTTTATAACTCTTTTCCATGCCTGGTCAATATTGTCTTTGGGATATTTATTTGTTCCCAGAGCGTGTGCAAGTACACATGCTTTTTCGGTAACGTCACCCATAAGTTCGTTTATTCTGTTAAGGCGCTTGTTCATACATCTTGATGTATAACATCCTGCACCATGACTTGTCATCAGGAGTTCGTTATCCCAAACAGGAAGTTTATTCTTTTCTTTTGTGGGCAGTGCTTCAATATCTTTAAAAATCTGATCAGAAGATGCGGATATAACGTCAAAATCATTGTATTTATTTTTGCATACGCTTTTGTCAACTGATTTTACACTTTCTGTTTCGGGTGCACCGCCCCAGTCACCTGTGCCGTATAGGTGGTTTGCCCATGGGAGTTTTGCATTTTCTGCATTTTCCGCAATTTGATTGATAACAGATAAATCGGCACGAACATTGTCCGTGAATTTGTATCTGTAAGATCCCGCATTCAGGCAGGCAAACATTTTGCTGCCGCCCACACCTTTAAGGATTCCCAAATTAAAAGGAACACCATAAGCAGAACCCCATGAAAGTTTTTGCGTCGTAAATCCTATAAGACCGCAGTGCTGTGCAACTGCAGGCATTGCATAACCAAATCCGAAGCAATCAGGCAAAAACAAATCTTTTGAAGATTTGCCGAATTTTTTCATAAAATAATTATGACCGTAGAGAATATTTCTGATTAATGCTTCGGGAGAGGGGATATTAACGTCACCGTTTTCGTAGGCAGTTCCTGATAAGCACCATCTGTTTCTTGCTACATGTTTTTCAATTTGTTCAAATGCTTTAGGATAAAGTTCCTCGATAAGTTCATATCTGTAGGCACCTTCAAAATTGAATTTGTAAGTCGGATACTTTTTGATTAAATCAAGGTTTTTTGAAATTGTATCGGGTATGTATTCTTCTAAGGTTTTGGCAAGTGACCATCTCCACACAGTATCAAGATGAGCAGTTGCAACTACATAGGCTTTTTTCTTTTGCATATCATTCACTTACTTTTCTATAATTTCATATGTAAATTCATATTTTTCCTGAAGTGCTTTTACTTTGTCTTCATTGTCTTCAATAAATGTTTCGGTGTAAACACTCTTTCCGTCAACACTGTAATCTTTTACGATCTGGTTAAGAGCATCCCACGCCTCCGCCTCAAGCGGATAATCATCTGCAAATTTAATTAAAAATTCTCTGTGTTTAGGAAGTCGTACTTTCATATCTCTAATCTCCTATAAATAATATTTATTATGTATTCCATCCTATTATATATTTAAAACTATTATAATGCAATATAAATTTTTACTCCATGATAAGTTTTGCCTTTTTTATTAATATTTCTTCTGGATGTTCAAGACAATCTTCAAGAGAAATGTCCTTGTCACAAAGACTTATCATGCGGTCGCCAAATTGAGCCCCCTCTATTTTTCCGCTGATTACAACGCACTTTTTGCCGTGTTTTGCCGAAAGTTCGGCAATTTTGTACGGCAGTTTTCCCATTAAAGTCTGTTTATCTGTTTTTCCCTCTCCGGTAATGATCAAATCACTTTCTTTTATTTTTTCTTCAAGGTTATAAGCATCTGAAAGAATATCAAAGCCGCTTTTGATTTGACCGCCGTAAACTGAATAAAGTCCTCCGCAGATTCCTCCCGCCGCACCGGCACCCTTGACGGTGCTTATATCTTTAGGAAGAAAGGCATTTATCATTTTCAGTCCGTTATCAAGATGAATAACATCTTCTTTGTTTGCACCTTTTTGCGGTGCAAAAACATATGCTGCACCGTTTTTACCATAATATGGATTATCAACATCGCAAGCGTATGTAAAGTTAATATCCTTTACAATAGTTCTGAAATTTGCACCATATATTTCTTCAAGATTTCCCCCTGTGGGATATTCAATTATTTCCCCGTAAATATTTCTGAAAACTGCTCCAAGGGCTGCCAGTGCACCAACACCGCCGTCACAGCATCCACTTCCGCCAAGACCAAGAATAATATTCTTAAAACCCTTTGATACAGCGTATTTTATCAATTCCCCCGTGCCGTATGAAGTTGCGTTCATCACGTCTTTTTTCTTTTGTATTCCGCTTGCCTGTGCAGTTTCAATTATTGCCGTATTTTCATAAGTAAAGATACATTTTTTTACCCTTCGCCCGTATATGTCACTGCACCAGCAGTAAAGCATATTGCCTTTACGCGTTTTGCTTAAACAATGGGCAAAACCTTCTCCTCCGTCTGCAAAAGGCATTGCTGTAATTTGAGCATCGGTTACACTTTCTAATCCTTTTTTTATGCAGTTGCAAACTTCGTCAGACGTAAGCGTTCCTTTAAAACTATCAGGCACAATCAATATTTTCATTTATAAGTCTCCTCAGATTATTATCAAAATCCATATCCTGCTGTGCGGTTCTTTTATGCGGACCTTTAAGATGTTTTTCGCCGCCAGCGTCAATTAAAATTCTCATACACTTATTTTAGCATATTTGATGAAACGATTCAAATGTGTTATAATGAAACCAACGGGGTGATAAATTGAAAATTGTAATAGTACGTCACGGTGATCCTGATTATGCAAAAGATTCTTTAACCAAGAAAGGTTGGAAAGAGGCAGAACTCCTGGTTCCACGCCTATCAAAACTTGATGTTAAAAATTTTTATTGTTCTCCGCTCGGCAGGGCAAAAGACACTGCCGCACCTACATTAAAGGCGATAAACAGAACGGCTGAAGAATTGTCATGGCTGAGAGAGTTTGAGGGCAAAATCAGAAAAGGTATTAAATTTTCTCAGTGCTGGGACAGATTGCCCTCTGAATGGACAGGCGAAGATAAATATTATTCTTATGATGAATGGTGCAAAACAAAACTTATGAAAAGTGCCAATACTCCAAATGAATATAAAAAAGTGTGTGATGGTATTGATGAACTTTTGAAAAAGCACGGTTATGAGCATACAGGACGAATATATAAGGTGAATCGTTCAAACCATGATACGATTGTTTTATTCTGTCATTTTGCAGTTGAATCGGTTATTCTTTCACATATTTTTTCTTGTTCGCCAATGCTTTTGTGGCACAATTTTGTTGCGCTGCCCACATCTGTTACAACGCTTATTACCGAAGAACGGGAAAAGGGAACAGCAGTTTTCAGATGTCAGCAGTTTGGTGATATAAGTCATCTTTATGCCGGCAATGAAGAGCCTGCCTTTGCGGCGCGTTTTTGCGAGTGTTTCAGCGATGATACAAGACATTGATTTGCAGGTGACGAATAACCTAAAATCTGCGCAGGGAGTGACGTTATGAATAAAACATTCGGTAAAAAGGATGATAATATTTCCTATTTTGACCGCGAAGGGGCTTATATAATATGTATGAATAATGATTTTCTTGCCGCGGTTCAAACGCCTAAAGGTTATTTTCTTATCGGTGGTGGAATTGAAGAAGGCGAAGATCACCTTTCTTGCATCAAACGTGAATGTCTTGAAGAAATCGGCTGCGAAGTTGAAAATATGAGTTATATCTGCAGTGCCGATACATATTGCATTCATGAAAAAATAGGCGGTTTTCATCCCATACAGCATTATTACAGTGGCAACATCGGTGAAAAAGTAACGCAGCCATCTGAAATAAATCATAAATTTGTATGGCTGCCGCTCAGCAAGATTGATCAATTATTTGTTGAATCTCAAATCTGGGCAGTTGAAAAATATATTGAAACAAAAAATAACCGCTGAAAATAAGCGGTTATTCTTTAGTTCTGTATTCATTTAAAATTTTGATGATTGTTGCACTGATTACTGCACCAAGTGCTATGCCGACCCCTGAAAAAACAGTTGCCTTGGCATAACCAGTCATTAATTTTGAATTGCCTTGTATTGCATAAAACATAGTGTAGTAAATTGAACTTCCCGGCAGCAGCGGAATGGTAGACGGCATGAGTATAACCGTAGCAGGTTCTTTCTGAATTCTCGCAACTACTTCGCTGAAAAACACAATGCATATCATTGCACATAGGCAGGCTGTAAAATCTCCGTAAAATTTTGATAAAATGCGTTCTGTTCCTGCCGATATCGTTGCGGCAATTCCAATAAATAACAAATCTTTTCTTGCTGCTTTCATGGTGATTGCAAAGGCAAGTGTTCCTGCCACGCAATATAAAATTTCTTTTAAAATATCCATTAAGAAAAAATCATTATCGCACCTGCAATTCCAAAAGCGATGGCGAGTGCCGACATAACGGCGTTGAGCAGTTCAACAAATCCCGAAATAAAATCACCGCTCATCATATCTCTCATTGCATTTACAACCGTAAGCCCCGGGACAAGGAGCATAATGGTTCCTATAATTATTTTATCGGGGTGAACATCTGCACTGATAATCTTTGGAATATGTGCAAGAAAGCCGGAAATGAAAGAGTCTATGAGATTGGATGAAAATATAGGAAGGTTTATTTTTTTATAACCTGAGAATGTGATTAACATTCCGATTAAAGCAGAAAATAAAGCATCCGTAATTGTTCCGCCGAAAAAAAGGCAGAAAGAGGAAGTGGCACTTGCAACTGCCGCTATATCCCAGAATTTTGAATAAACTTTTTTTCTTGTAATGTTTACTTCCTCGTTGTTTTCAAAACACAGGCGGCGTGAAAAATCGTTAAGTCTTGCGATTTCAGACAAATCTGTTGTCTCATTTTCAATTTGTCTGAGTTGAACTTTGCCTTCGCACCAGCCTATAATCAGATTCGGAAGAGCAAATATTTTAACATCATTGTCATAGGCACGGTTTATTCTTAAAATTGTATCTTTTGCACGGTGTATTTCGCCGCCGCTTTTAATTATCTCCTGACCGATATCAAGAGACAGTGAAAATATTTCTTCTTTATTCATAATTCACCGAAAAACTTTTTTATTATTTTTTTACATAATTGCCTGATTATGCGGTGCAAAAAGATTTTATGGTAAAAAATAAAAAACTATTAAAATAGTGTTGACAAATTAATTTTTTCTGTTATAATATATAGCACAAAGCGATATCGCGGGGTGGAGCAGTTGGTAGCTCGTCGGGCTCATAACCCGAAGGTCGTAAGTTCGAGTCTTACCCCCGCAACCACTAAAGAAATGGTTTAAATTTTTGAATTTAAGCCATTTCTTTTTTCTATTGAAAATGATGTCATTATTTGTTATTATACGAATAGGAATTGTGCAGCAGCACTCTAATCCGGCAAGGAGTTATCTTGACGGCGGACGGTTATCCCTCTTATCCAAGAGGGTGTATGCCCTCTTGAGAATGATTCAAAGGAGGGCGATACTATGCAGGAATGTATTCTTTACATAACGCTGGTACTATTTGTTTTATATTTTTTATCAAAACAAAAATAGCCGCCCAACCCTGACAAAGTTAGCGGCTATTTGCTAATCAAGAGGGGCTAACCGTTTATCGGATAACTCCTTGTTCATTTTTATTATATATACGACAATTTATTTTGTCAATATTTTTTGCAGAACTTTTGGTTCTGCACTGAATATTATTGTATTACAGCATTAATTATGATATATTTAAAACAAAGTTTATGAAAAGAGATAAGAATATGTCAGTAAATTTTTATGAAAAATGTGATGACGGGCTTTTAAAGTTTGCGGTTATTATTGCGGTCCATAAAGAAAAATATGTTTTTTGCAAGCATAAAGAAAGAAATACGCTTGAGGTTCCGGGCGGTCATCGTGAACAGGGCGAAACCATTGACGAAACTGCGGTAAGAGAACTTTATGAAGAAACAGGTGCACTTGATTTTGATATTGAACCCATATGCATTTATTCTGTTACCGATAAGGATAATTTTGACGGAAAAGAAACTTTCGGCAAACTTTATTTTGCGGATATAAAGACGTTTGAACCCCAACTCCACAGCGAAATAGAAAAAATAGTTATAACGCATTCTTTGCCTGATAACTGGACTTATCCGCTTATCCAGCCCGAACTTATGAAAGAGGCAAGGCTTAAGGGTTTTATAAAATAAGAAACGGATGAAAAAATATGAATGAAAATATACTTGTTGTTGAAGATGATTTATTTCTGAGAGACGGACTCAGCGAAATGCTTCATAAAGAGGGCTACTCTGTAAAAAGTGCCGATAACTGTCTGACAGCGAAAGAAGAACTGAAAAAAGAACAATTCAATCTGATTATACTTGATGTTATGCTTCCTGACGGCAGCGGTTTTGATTTGTGCAGTTATATAAGAGAAAGTGACGCAAATACGCCTATATTGTTTCTCACTGCCTGTGACGACGAAATACAGATTGTAAGGGGTCTTGATTTAGGTGCAGACGATTATGTTACAAAACCCTTTAAACTTCTGGAACTTCTTTCGCGTGTACGTGCTCTTCTTCGCAGAAACGGCAGCAAATCGTCCATAATGAGCAAGGATATTTCAATAGATACAGAGCATATGACCGTTAAAAAGAACGGTGAAGTTGTTTTTCTGACTCCTACAGAATATCAGATACTTTGTGTTCTTATCCGAAACAGCGGTATTATTGTTACACGCAGTACACTTCTTCAGAATATATGGGATGATAATAATAACTTTATTGATGATAATACATTGTCTGTTCACATAAGCCGTTTAAGAGAAAAAATCGGTTCAAAGCATATTGCAACAATAAGAGGTATCGGTTACAGGTGGGAGGAAAAATAATGAATTTTTCTGTTATTGTGCTGATAATAATTGCCGTTTTATTGTTTATAATGCTTTTTATATCTGTTTCAATGATAATTAAAAACCGTAAGGATGTTGATTCTTTAACAAACAGCATCAATCGTTTTTGCGAAAACGGAAAAATTACCGATTACAGCGTTAAAGACAATCATTTTGCAAAACTGCAGAACAGCGTTTCAGATCTTGAAAGTCTTGTGAATCTTGAGAAAAATAACACCGCTCTTCAGACCGAAAGAAACACGCAGTTTGCAGCTGATATTTCGCATCAGTTAAAAACGCCGCTGGCAGGGCTGCGGCTCTACTGTGAAATTGAAAATGCTGAAAATCCAAATGAGCATACACAGAAAGAATTGATGCTGATTGAAAAAATGGAAAACCTTATTCATAATATTCTAAAACTTGAAAAAATCAAATCTGATTCATATGTTATGAATTTTCAGTATTATGATGCGGGTGAAATAATCAAAAATACGCTTGCACAGTTTTATCACCTTTTTCCTGATAAGAAATATACGCTCAGCGGAAATGATAAACTGAGATGTGACAGGGAATGGCTGAGTGAAGCCATCGAAAACGTGATAAAAAATGCAAGCGAACATACGGCGCAGGACGGAAAAATTGATATAAATATTTCAGGCAGTTCCAAATCAACAATTATTGAAATCTGTGACAACGGCGGCGGTGTGCCCGAAAGCGAACTTCCCGATTTGTTTACGCGCTTTTATAAAAGCAAAAATTCGTCACCCAACAGTGCCGGTATCGGTTTGTCCATAACAAAAGCGATTGTTGAAAAACACCATGGTATTGTTTCGGCAGAAAATAAAAATAACGGTCTGTGCGTAACCATATGTCTGCCGCATATTGACGGATATATTACGATATAGAATATATAAAACTGCTCCGTTTTGGCGGAGCAGTTCTTTTGTATATATTAATTAGCGGCAGTTGGAGCGAGTTTTTTGCTGTGAAATTTTCCGAAATATTGTATGTAAATATTTTTCGGATTTTATATTTAATAGAATAAGATTCACCTCCTCTGAAAATAAAAAATGCGCAGCCGAAGCCACGCATAAAAAACACATGACTCCGATAGTCGCCAAACCAACTTAACATTAACCTTATTAAAAGTATGCCAAGTAGAGCATGCGTTTTTATCAATAGATAAAAAATGCACGCTTTTAACAAGGTAAAAAGGATTAAGTTGATTTGGCAAAAATATTATACCATAGTTTACATAAATTAGTCAATCATTATGTTTCCGGCAAATCAAACCAATCTTACGAAATCTTAAGATTATTTTAAGGGAATTGCAAGATTCATATTTTATCCTGTAATTAAAGAAAGGAGTGCGTAAGATGAATATCATTGAATGTACAGATTTAACAAAAGAATATATCAGCGGAGAAAATATTGTTAAAGCAATTGATAACGTTACAATCGGGTTTGAGCAGGGTGAGTTCTGTGCTGTCACAGGTCCCAGCGGATCGGGCAAATCAACTTTTATTCATATGCTTTCAAGTCTTGAATATCCAACCTCGGGATATGTTATTTACGGAGAAAAGAAACTCAGTGAATATAATGACAACCAGTTGTCTATTCTGCGCAGAAGAAGATTCGGCTTTGTTTTTCAGTCGTATAATCTTGTTCAGGAACTTACGGGATATGAAAATATCCTTCTTCCGGTTATGCTTGATAAGAAAAAGCCGGATGAAGAGTATCTTGAAAAAATAATAAAAATTCTCGGAATAGAAAACAGGCTTGATCATTTGCCGTCGGGTCTTTCGGGCGGTCAGCAGCAGAGAATTGCCATTGCAAGGGCACTTGCCAATAAGCCGTCTATTCTTTTTGCCGATGAGCCTACGGGAAATCTTGACGGCAAAAGCGGCAGGGAAGTGCTTTCTCTTCTTAAATATGCCGCCAAAGAACTCGGCACAACCCTTATCCTTGTTACCCACGATCTTCATGTTGCCGAACAGGCAGACAGAGTTGTTACGATTGAGGACGGCAGAATTGTAAGCGACAGCAGACCGCGCAAAATGAGCGAGAATGCAGATGATAAAAACAATGCGGTTTCGGAGGTGTAAATCAGTGAAAAGCAAACTCAGCATAAACACCTTTGCCGTAAAGAATATCAGGTCAAGAAAAAAACGTTATGCACTGATGATTTCGGGAATTATTCTTGCAATGATTTTTTCTTCGTCCATTCTGTTTTTTGCCACTTCCATGGTCTCTTCCATGAAAGAAATGTCAAAAAATTCATATGGCAACTGCAATATGATTTTTTTCAATGCGGATGAAGACCTGATGCGTACAGCGTATGAAGATAAAATCATTACCGAGTATGGTTTTGCCCATATTATCGGTTATGCAGAAACCGTTCTTGACGACGAAAGAGCAGGCGTTTCTATCGGCTTTCTGGATGAAAAGGCAATGGAACTTTCCTATATATCTTTTCTTGAAGGCGGATATCCGCAGAATGACGGAGAAATTGCACTTGAAAAGGCAGCACTGTCCAGGCTTAATCCTGATGCAAAAGTGGGCGATACAATAAAAATTAAATACTATAACAGAAACGGCAGTGAAATTGCGGAAGATTATACCGAAAAAAGTTATAAGTTAGTAGGTATTGCCCGTAACAAACTATCAAATATTAATCCTATGTCATATGAAAATGACTATGCCAAAACCATTCCTTCCGCCTTCGTTTATTCAGGTGCAGAAACGGAATTGGGCGGCAAAGAAAGCCTTTGCTGTTATATGAATTATAATACAAAACCGGCCTCAAAAACCGATACAACTGGTTACGGAACATTTCGTGATTATATGCTTGAAAAAGGTATGGAAAGGGAAAACTGGACAGAGATATATACAGATCACGGTTTTTATAACACGTCAACCGCCACATCTGCAGTTTTTGCAATCATTCTGGTGAGTGTTATGCTGATTGCGTCGTGCCTTGGTATTGTAAACACGTTTAATTCAAATCTTAAAGAACGCAAAAAGCAGATCGGAATGCTGAGAACGGTCGGCGCAACCAAACGCCAGATTATAACGATATTCGGCAGAGAAGCATTTTTTATAAGTCTTATTTCTGCACCTGTCTCCGTTGCGATTTCTTATTTTCTTGTTAAGGCAGCAACAAAACTACTGGGCGAGAATTTTGTTTTTGTGCCGAATTTCTGGGTGCTTGTTCTTTGTGCACTCTTCAGCGTGTGCTGTGTTATGCTGGCATCTCTTATTCCTCTTGTATTGGCATCAAGAGTTTCACCTGTGGCATCCATAAGAGATACGCAGATGATGCGGAAAATGAAAACAAAGCGTATTAAAACAAAAAAATCTTTTGATATGCCGTCGCTTCTTGCAAAAAGAAACCTCATCTTTTTCAAAGGCAAACAGACTGCCGTCAGCATTCTTCTGATTATAACAATCGTTTTTTCCTGCTTGGGTTTTTCTTATATGAATACTTATAAAGATGATATATTTGTGTCGGATTACGACTATAAACTGAGTATGCAGGGTGAAGCGCAGTATTCGGATTATATTAATATTACAGCAGAGGAACAGGGCTATACCGAAAATCAGAAAAGAGATATTCTGCTTTCGCCTTATGTTAAAAACGTAAACGGTTCAAAAAAATGCACAGTACTTATGCAGATTGATACGTTTACGGATTATTTAACGGTTCTTGAATGGTTTGACGGCAGCGCTTTCAAAGATTATTATTATGATTTTATGGTTAACGGCGGTTCCCCCGAAAAAATAACCAAAGATAATGTTAATGATTATTTCAAAACATATACGGATGAATATCTTGATATGAAACAGAAATACGGTTTTCAGAAGGAATTGTTCGCCGCAACAATGTCGTCCGTGGAAGAAAATGTAATTCAAAAACTTGAAAACAGCGTTGAAAGCGGAAAAATAAATATAGACAAAATTAATTCGGGAGAAGAAGTAATTCTTATTGCGCCGGAGAAAGTTGCTTACAGTATGGCGACAGATAAAGACGGAGTGCAGACTTCGTCGCAGTTAAGTATCAATGATGAAGTTGAAAATAACGGGAATTATCTTCTAAGCGGCGAAAGAGATTTCAAGGTGGGAGACAAAGTTGATTTGAGTATTCTGACAGGTGAAAAATTCAATGAAGGTGATGAAGAAGGCGTTTTTCCCGATAACTGCGAAAGACTTGATAAAACAGTAACAATCGGTGCAATTATTACGAAAGCACCGGAAGATTTTTATGAAGAGTATTATTCTTATTCCAATTTTCATATTTTCACAACCAACAGCGGTATGAAAAATTTCAGTGATGCATCAAAATATAAAAACCTTAATATTTATCTGAATACAGACTGCAATGAAGAGATAGATGAAGAAATGAACCGTATGCTTGAAACAGTCGGCGAAACCGTTCCAAATAGATATGTCTATTCAAGATATGATTTTCAGAAAGAAAATGACCAGATGAAAACATCTTTATTCGTTTCAATGGTATCTATAATTATTCTGTTTTTAGGCATCAGTGCAAGCATAATAAATAACTCTCTTGCAAACCGAATACGTGAAAGCAAGCGTGAAATGGGCACTCTGCGCGCGGTAGGTGCAACGCAGCGAGATCTTGTAAATTCCTATATCCGCCAACTGTTGTCGATGTTTGGCTGGGGTTATGGAATCGGCTTTGGCGTGTTTATTGCGGGCTATATTGTATTTATTCTTGCATACAGGTCCATGCACGAGGGTTATGAGGGTGTTCCGCTGAACTTCAGTATTTGGCAGACTCTGATTGTATGCCTTGTTCTCTTGGCGGTTTGCAGTATAAATCTGTGGCTGAAAATCAGAAAAGAAATGAAAAACAGCATTATAGAAAATATAAGGGAGTTATAAAGATGAAAAAAATAATTATATTTTTAATGACGCTTGCTTTGTGCCTGACTTTTTCCTTTCCTGTTTTTGCCGATGAGGAAGATGAACCTGAAAGCGAAACAACAACTCAGGAGCAGACCACGGTCGATTCATCCCAACCGAGATTAATGATAACGGACTACGAACTCAGCAGTGACAGCCTGTCTCCGTCAGAAACATCCGAACTAAAAATAACTTTTAAAAATTTCAGTTCGTCAAAAGCAGTAAACAATATTAAATTATCAATTTCAGATGAAAGCGGAGATATTTCGGCAACGGGTATGCCCACTAAATATGTAAACTGCATTTATGCAGGCAGCACCTACGTCTGGACTGTTGAACTTACAGCGTCGAAAATTGCAAAAACCGGCGAACATAAACTCAGTGTAACGGCGGAATACGAGGATAAGTATTACAATGCTTATTCGTCAGGCGACGTAATATCTCTTAATATCAGACAGACTCCTGATGTTGCGTATAATGGTATTCAACTTCCGTCAAAACTTGTTCAGGGTGACACCCAAAGTATTACTGTTAAACTTATGAATACCGGAAAAACAGTGCTCAGAAACTGCAGAGTTGATTTTAAAATTGATGGTCTTTCAACTTCCGGGGCTCTCTTTATCGGTGAAATTCCGGAAGCAGAGAGCAAGGAGGGAACCGCCAATCTAAGAGTAGACAAGGATGCTTTGGGTGAGGTTAAGGGAACGGCAACCGTTTATTATGAAGATGAATTTGGTGAAACCTTCACCCAAACGGCTGATATTTCCACGGTAATAGAAAAAAAGGTTGAGGTTGCCGAAAAGCCTGAAGAAGAGAAAAAAGAAAATAAAAATCCGCTCTGGTGGCTGTTTCTTGCAGGCGGACTTGCAGCAGGCGGTGCTGCGGGATTTGCGATACCAACTGCAGTACGCTCTAAAAAACAGCGAAAAGAAGATGAACTTCGTCTGTAATACATACTGAAAAAATAAAATCTGCCTTTCTTTTAACGGAAGGGTGGATTTTATTTTTTTGATATGATATTATGTTAAAAACTATTGTCAGGGGAGGTAAGCCGTGCGCAATAAATCGCTTGATATATTAAAATTTGTTTCATCGCTTTTTGTGGTTATGATTCATTATCCTTTTCCCGAACCCTATGGAACAGTAATTAAAGCATTCGGCCGCTTTGCCCTGCCGGTCTTTTTTATGACTTCGGGATTTTTTTCGTACAGCATATCTGCAAAATCCTGCGATAAAATCAGAAAAAGAGCATTGCATCTGTTTAAGATTTTTATAATATCTTTTATTCTTTATTACATAAGTTATATAATATTAAATCACCGCTTATACAGCGATGAATGGTTAGCAGATACAGGTGAATGCATTTATTATTTCAGAGTATTGTTTCTGAACCACCCCATAAGCAGTTATTTTATCCATCTCTGGTTTTTGACCGCTCTTATTTACTGCTATTTAATTTTATGGATTTTAATAAAAATAAATAAGGCTGAATACCTGAAATTTTTTGTTTTTATCATACCATTCACAATATTATTTTTTGACGTGATAATTGCAAAACACAGTGCTGATAACTATGCTGCACTCTGGGGGAGAAACTTTCTTGCCATGGGACTGCCATTCTTTGCATTAGGCTATCTTTTAAAAGAAAAAGAAGAAAAATTAAAAAAGGTTAAACTTAGCACACTTCTTTTATTATCCGTTTTTTCAATATTGTTATTTGCTGCAGAATATATATTTCTTAATAACAGCAGTGAACTTTATCTTGCATCGGCTCTGTTTGCAGTCTGTCTGTTTGTCATTTGTATAAAATACAAAAGTACTTATAAAAGCAGATATGCGTTTCTTATTTCAGAGTCACCGCTTTATATTTATATTATTCACCTTATGATTGCCCGAATAATATATGCGCTCAACAGCCGCATTCATATAGATTATAATCTTTTCGTATGGCTCAGACCGGTATTGACTTTGATTCTTTCGGTTTTGATTTCATTTATTATTTCTGCTGCTGCAGAACATAATAAACTAAAAAAGTATAACAAAAAAAGAGAGGGTTAATACCTCTCTTTTTATATGTTGATTTTATTCTGCTGCATTTCCCTGATTTGCTTCGTTTTGTTCTGCAAGTCTGTTAGCACGCTTTTCAGCAAGTTCAACAATCATTTGCTGCTGAAGTTTACCATGGATAGGATAAATGATGAATGATACACCGTAGAGTCCTCTTGCAAGTGCAGGAAGAATACAGAATACTGCCCAGATGCCGCTGAGAATTTTAGGATCGGTCTGAGGAATAGCGTTGCCGAGTGAGTCGGTAAGCGGAATGTAGTTAATCCATGTAAGAACCATACCGGAAAGCCATCCTGTAACAGAGGTTGCAAGTTTACCAAAGTAACCCTGTACAGTTGTAACAAGCGCTTCGTTTCTGAGACCGTGCTTCCATTCCATATAGTCAAGCGCTTCAGCAGTAACAATCTGGCCGCTTACATTAAGAATTTTATTAGGAAGTCCGCAGATTGTAAGACCGAAAATTACCCAGATTAAATTTAAAATGTAATTATCTTTAAAGGTCTGACCGAATGGGTGATAACCAACAAAGAATAATGTCATATATGCAAAGAAACCGAAAAGACCGGCCATAATTGATGTTGTTCTTGCACCGAACTTTTTAACCATTTTTGCGGCAATAGGAACCATGATATAGTTCGGAATGCCGGTGAAAAGCCCGCAAATAGTTGCGTTCATCAGTGAACCGGTGTTGTTGAGCCAGAAATAAGATTCTGTTGAACCTCCGACTGCTTTAAACGAGTTAAAAAAGTTTGCAATAATTACGGCAAAAAGAGGTCTGTTTGTGAAAATATTTTTAATTGATTCCAAAACAGAGGTTTCTTTTATTTCTTCACGGCTCATAAGCGGTACACGCTCTCTCATATTGAAACAGCCGAACACAGCAAATACTGCGGCAAGAATCAGCATGAAATAAGCAAAACCGGAATATACGCCTTCCATTGTTATGCTCTTGTTGATTTTAGGAAGAAGTGTAACAAGAACAGGAACAAGAGAAGGGAGCCACGTGCCGAAAAGTTCAAAGAACTTTGTTGTTGTGATAAGATTGTCTCGTTCATCGGTATTGGGGGTAATGTTGTAAATCATAAGTCCCCACGCACCGAAATAACTCATACCCAGTCCGTAAATTACGATTGCAACAGAAGCCCAAATAACTTTCTGAGTTGAACCGATATTAGGTGCGGTAAACATCATTGCACCGCCGATTAGCCAAAGCGGAAGAGGTAAGATGAAAAATGGTTTGATTCTGCCCCATCTGGTACGGGTACGGTCAATAATAAGACCTGAAATGGTATCATCAAGTGCATCGTAAATTGATGCAAACAAACTTATATTAGCATATGCTGTTGTGTTTATTTTAAGGAACTGTACCATGAAGAATTCCTTAAATGCATCAACAAACTGAGTCAAGTTTTTCTGACCGAAGTTAACAAGAACATAAGCGGCAATTTCTTTTGGAGTAAGGTAACGCTTATGGGTGTAGGCGAGTTTGTTAAGTTCGTCCATTTCGCCCTGAGTTAAATCTTCGGTAATTATTTCTTCTGCCAAAAATATTCCCTCATTTCTGCCGGGTGAAAATTCCCGGTTTCTTAATAACATATTAATACTATCATATTACAACCCCTAAATCAACACTTTTTTACGGCAGATATACTTTTTGTTTTAAAAAATTTTTACTTTGCTGTAAAATAATGTTTATCTGAAATTTATGTCTTTTTTTGTATTGACAATCGCTCAAAATAATTATAGAATATGTTAGTAACTAACTATTTGAAAGGGGTGCCTACATATAATGGCAAGTACCTGTCCTAATTGCGGGAAAAAACTGCATATATGGGATGTTAAAGCAGAATGTTCCGAATGCGGTGTTTCAATACCAAACTATAACTGGCAAGAAAGGCTTGAAGAAGATAATATACGTGCTGAAAAACAGTTTGCTGTTTTTAACAGAACCATAAACAGAATCGCATATTCAATTTACGGAACAAAACTCAGAATCGTAAGACTTATTTTAACATTTTTACCTGCAATCGGCTTTATTCTGCCGTGGGCTGTTGTAAAAAGTGATGCAACAAATTTTGATTTAAGTATAATTTCTTTTAGTGGAAATAAGGCTCTTATTGAGTTCTTTTCAAGTTTCTTCGGTAATATAGATTTGTATATTACAAATATGAAACTTGAAAATTTCGGCGGTGCTGTTACACTCGGTGTTGCAGGTTATATTCTTTTCGTTTTAAGCGCTTTATTCATTGTAATAGCATTTTTTATGAATATAATTATGTGTAAGCATCCTAAAACAAAAGTAACCATTGTATTTGATGTTTTATCAATAATCGCATCAGTTGCTGCTGTTGTCTGTATGGTTGTAAGCGGCAATGCTGCTGCAGAAATGACCGCTTATAATTTCGGCGATTTTCCTGTAATAAATGCTTCTGCATCTGTTTCGTGGGGCTATTTTGTTGCAGTTGTGCTTTTGCTTGTTGCCATGGGTGTAAATATTGCGGTGGCAAAGGCTCCTGCAAAAAGCGATGAAACCCTTGAAGAAGAAAGACTTGCCCGCAAAGCAGAAAAAGAAGAAAAAGAAAGACAGAAAGCGATTGAAAGAGAAAAGGCCCGTGCTGAGGCTGATAAACTTGCCAAAGAAGAAGAGGCTAAAAAAGTTGCTGAAGCAAAGGCAAAACTCGCTGCTGCCAAAGAGAAAAAATCAAAATAATAAAAATAATCTGAGGAACGGATGAATTCCGTTCCTTTTTTCTTGACCTGTTTTATTTGTTTTGGTATAATATTTTCGGTGATAAAAATGGAGAATGAAAAAACAAAGAATAAACTCAGTAAAAAAATGAAAGTGCTTATAACCTTTATTGTCATTATTGCTGTTGTTTCAGGCAGTGCAATTTTTGTATCGTTAAATGAAACAAGAGTGTATAACTACGGTCTTTATTTGTTGATGCCAAAAACAATTACGGCAGAGGAAATGGGAACCGATTATGATATAAGCGTTCGTTTTAATGATGATTACGATTATAAAACCCAGGAAACGCTTCCGTTTGAGGCTTTTGAGTATTATTATACCGATACCTCAACAGGCGAAGAAGTTGTTATAAAAGGAACCGATCAGAGCGAAATTGCAGGTGTTGAAATTGCTCCGTATGTTATGTTTGTGATAAAAGCAAAGATGAATCTTGATACACTTAAAAGTGTTCTTGCTAAAGCAGCATGGGTTGCTGCTGCAGTAATTGTTGTTGCCGCAATCGTTTTGTGGTATAAAGTATGGTCCAAGCATGAAGATGCTGAAAAAGAAAAGATAAATAATAAAAAGAATCATAAAAAGAAAAAATCATAGTAACTTAACAGAGCAAGCGGTGGTTTAACTGAGGCTTGCTCTTTGTTATGTAATTTTCAAAAAATATTTGCTTTTAAAGGAGTTTTTATGGCTTACGAAAAACTTTTTGAACCTATGAAAATAGGAAATGTTGAAATAAAAAACAGAATCGTTATGGCACCTATGTGTATGGGCTTTGGACAGTATAACGGCTGTCCGACTGAAACAATGATGAATTATTATGAAGAGCGTGCAAAGGGCGGCGTAGGTCTTATTTTTACTGAGATAACCCGTGTGAACGATGTTACAGGCGCCTCTTCTTTCGGTCAACTCGGTATGAGCCATGATTATCAGATTTCCGCTTTAAAAGAAATGGCAGACAGAGTGCATAAGCATAACTGTAAAATAATGGTTGAACTTCATCACCCCGGCAGGCAGAATCTCGGTCTTATGATAGGTACGGTTCCGCTTTGTATTGCCGGAGATAAAATTTTAGGCGATCTGTATACCAAGATTCTTACAGGTGCAGTTATTCCTCCGGGTAAAAAACTGCAGGATAAAGATATTGTTCCCCGTGTTGTTGCACCAAGTAAATGCGAAAAAAGCAAAATGAGCGAAAGTGTAAACAGACCTCTTACAAATAAGGGAGTAAAAAAACTGATCAGCCAGTTTATTGAGGCTGCAGTAAGAGTAAAAAAATCCGGTTGTGACGGCGTTGAACTTCACGCTTCACATGGTTATCTTATTCAGCAGTTTTTATCTCCCAATACAAATAAACGTACCGATGAATACGGAGGTTCCCTTGAAAACAGAATGAGGTTTCTCTGTGAAATCATTGACGGCATAAGAAAAAACTGCGGAAAGGATTTTCCCATTGTTGTGCGCCTTACTGTTGATGAAATGTATGACCGCATAGGACAAAAAGGCAAAGGATACGATCTTAAAGAAGGTCTTAGAATGGCTGAAATTCTTAATGATAAAGGAATTGATGCCATTGATGTTTCCTCAGGTGCTTATGATACCTTTAATTACTGGCTTGAGCCTACAACTTTTGAATGCGGCTGGAGAAAAAACCTTGCAGCAGAGGTGAAAAAAGTTGTTGATATCCCTGTTATTGCGGCAAACCTTATCCGCTCACCAAAACAGGCACAACTTCAGATTGAAGAGGGTGTTCAGGATTTCATTTCTCTCGGCAGACCGCTGATTGCCGATCCGCACTGGGTAAATAAAGTTAAAGAGGGAAAAGAAAACCTTATTAACAGATGTGTATGCTGTTTATATTGTTTTGAAAGTATGATGGAAAATGCATACAAATATGACCACGGTCATTGCTCGGTTAATCCCTTTGTGGGAAGGGAAGGCATGCAGTTAAAGAAAAACGGTAATTTGCGTAAAGTTGTAATTATCGGTGCAGGGGCAGCCGGTCTTACTGCTGCAAATCTTCTTGCCGACAGAGGTTTTGATGTGACTGTGCTTGAAAAAGAAGACAAAGTCGGAGGGCAGTTAAATCTTGCAGATAAACCGCCGCATAAATATAAAATGTCATGGGTCTGCGCAGATCTTTATGAGAATGCAAGAATCAAAGGTGTTGAGGTGAAATTCGGCATAACTGCCGACAAAAATATGATAGATGGTTATAAACCTGAAATCGTTATCAATGCAACAGGCGGCAATGCGGTTTACCCTAAAGCATTTGAAGGAGAAAATGTTTTTACCGTAACGCAGATACTTGACGGTTCGCTTAAACTTGAAAATAAAAATGTTGTTGTTATCGGCTCTGGTATGACTGGTCTTGAAACGAGTGAACTTCTTGTTTCACAAGGCAATAAAGTTACTGTTGTTGAAATGGCCGACCGCATTGCACCCGGTGCATGGTTTCAGCATCTTGATGATGCTTTGCCTGTTCTTGAAAATGCAGGTACAAAATTTTTAACAGGCCATAAACTTTTGTCTGTTAATAATAAAGGTGTTATACTTGAACGCCTGAGTGACGGTATGCAGATTGATATTACTGCTGATTTTGTTGTTTTGTCACTCGGTGTTAAATCGGATACGGTCCTTTATGATGAGATAAAAGGCAGTACGGCCTATAAAGTTTATAATATCGGCGACAGTGCAAAAATAGGAAGAATTGCCAATGCTACCGAATCTGCATATCAACTTGCCGAGAGTATTGATTAGGAGTTAAGTATGTTTTCAGCAAGAGAATATATGAAAAACAGACTGCAGAGTCTGAATTCCCGTCTGAGCGACCAGTTCGACCTTGATTTCAGTTCTGTAACCGAAAGAATTGAAACGGTTGAAGAATTTGAAAGTGAAATAAAACAACCGTTTCTTTCGGATAAAAAAGTTTTTTTCAGAGGCGAACGTATAAATGACCCTCAAAGGCGTCTTGTTCCGACCATTCTCAGAAATCCGCAGAAACTTTTAAATAACGGTGATATGGCATTTGTTCATATTGATGCGGCATTTATGCTCGGTTATTATTCCGGTCTCGGAAGTTTTGTTGATGTTTTCAGCAAAACAATGGGAGAGGTCAGCGAAAACAATCTGTATGAACTATGTGCCTTTGCCCAGCATTACTATAATTTTTCTCCGCTCATTGACTTTTCAAAAAGCATTTATCCATCGCTTTCTTTTGCACTGAAAAACAGGGAAGTTTATGAAGATGATATTGTTCTTTATATGCTTGAACTGAAAAATGACTGTGATTATACAACCGATATTTCAAAAGCAAATGAATGGCTTTCCGATTTAAGCATTTATGCAAGTTATTTTGATGAAAAAGATTTGAAAAACGTTGTTAAAGATGTTATTGAAACAAAAAAAATTTATAAAAATGATGAATTGAGAAAGCATCTGGAAAATATTAATCGGATTCCTGTACCCAGTGCAAAACTTATTGATGTGCCGACAAATACACGAATGAAATTTCAGCAAGGTGTTTTTTTACTGCTTGATAAATTTCATTTTTTTAATGACAGTTATTTTACAAAGAATATAAGAGACGATTTTGAAATAACAAAGTTTGTTATAAGCAAAAATATATGCCCCGAACTTCTTGCAATGATTAAACAGGAAACACCGTGGTATTCATATGAATATCTTACCGATATTGAGGGGGCTTTTAAAGTTGCTGTAAATAAAAAATAAATTACAAATATGTAACCTCTATTGTTTAATACGGCACAATATGATATTCTTTTTTAAGATAGAATTGTTATGGAGGATTATGAATATGTCAAGAAAAGTAGTAGTTATGGATCATCCGCTTATTCAGCATAAACTAAGCATTCTTCGTGATGTTGACACAAGCACCAAGGAATTTCGCGATTTGGTAAACGAAATTGCAATGCTTATGATTTATGATGCAACAAGGGATTTGCCTCTTGCAGATAAAAAGGTAACTACACCGTGCGGTATTGCAGACTGTAAAGTAATCGCCGGAAGAAAACTTGCATTTGTTCCCATTCTTCGTGCCGGTCTCGGTATGGTTCAGGGTGCGCTCGAACTTGTTCCTGCAGCAAGAATAGGGCATATTGGTCTTTACAGGGATGAAGAAACGCTTCAGCCTGTTGAATATTATTGCAAATTACCAAGCGATATTGAAGAAAGAGATGTTTTTGTTCTTGACCCGATGCTTGCAACAGGCGGTTCGGCTATCGACGCTATTTCGCAGATTAAACTCAGAAATCCGCGTTCGGTAAAATTCCTTTGCATTATTGCTGCACCCGAAGGTCTTGAAGCGCTTAAAGCGGCACATCCCGATGTTGATATTTTCTGTGCAGGTATGGACAAGCAACTCAATGAAAACGGTTATATTGTTCCCGGTCTCGGCGATGCAGGAGATCGTATTTTCGGAACAAAATAATAAAAATTTTATATAGAAAAGAGGCAGAAAAATGGCTAAAGAAAAAGTAGTTATTGGCTCAGAGGGTATTTATGATGCCCGTAAACTCGGCGCACCAAAGATGATTATCCTTGGTTTCCAGCATATGTTTGCAATGTTCGGAGCAACGGTTCTTGTTCCTCTTCTTACAGGGCTTGATGTTTCAACAACGCTGCTTATGGCAGGTCTCGGAACGCTTTTATTCCATGTTTTCACAAAATTTCAGGTTCCTGCATTTTTAGGTTCATCTTTTGCTTTCCTCGGCGGTTATGCAACAATAGCCCCAATGCTTGAGGACGGTACTCCCAATAAGGAAATGCTTCCTTATGCGTGTCTCGGCGTGGCGTGCGCGGGTCTTCTTTATCTTGTACTTGCTGCAATTATAAAGATTATCGGCATAAACCGTGTTATGAAATTTTTCCCACCCGTTGTAACAGGTCCTATAATCATTGCTATCGGTCTCGGTCTGGCTCCCAGTGCTATAAATAACTGCAAAACCAACTGGGCACTTGCAATCGTTGCTTTGGCTTTAATTATTGTTTTCAATATCTTCGGTAAGGGTATGGTGAAAATTATTCCTATTCTTCTCGGTATTCTTGGTTCTTATGCTGTTGCTGCCATTGTTGGAAATGCAATCGGAGTAGAGAGTTTTGCCATTGATTTTACCACAGTAAAAGAAGCGGCTTGGATTGGTATTCCTATTGACTGGAACTCAACAGTGTTCGGCGGCGTTCATGACAGTTCAAAGGCAATTACTGCAATCATTGCCATTATGCCTATTGCCATTGCTACTATGATGGAACATATCGGTGATATGTCTGCAATCAGTGCAACCTGCGGCAAAAACTATATTGCAAATCCGGGTCTTCACCGTTCATTGATGGGTGACGGTCTTGCAACAACGCTTTCATCACTTTTCGGAGGCCCTGCCAATACAACCTACGGCGAAAATACCGGTGTGCTTGCACTTTCAAAAGTCTATGACCCAAGAGTTGTAAGAATTGCTGCATATTTTGCTATTGTATTTTCATTCTCACCAAAGTTTGCTGCGCTCATTAATTCAATGCCGGCTGCCATCGTCGGCGGTATTTCATTCGTTCTCTACGGTATGATTTCCGCAATCGGTGTTCGTAATATGGTAGAAAATCAGGTAGATTTTTCAAAAGCACGCAACACAATCGTTGCTGCAGTAATTCTTGTGTGTGCACTTGGTCTCGGAAGCGGTGTTTCATTCTCAATCGGCAAGTTTGACATAACGCTTTCTGCACTTGCCATTGCTGCTATTGCCGGTATTATACTCAACGCGGTTCTTCCCGGAAAAGATTTTGATTTTTCAAAGTCAAACTCAGTTGAGAAAAACGAAGAAAAGGCAGAATAATATTTAAATTATTTACGCATCAATAAAAGCGGTACTGTTTAAACAGTACCGCTTTTGTCATTATTTTATTAATAAATTCCCTGTTCCATCATTGCCTGAGCAACCTTTTCAAAACCTGCAATATTTGCACCGGCAACAAGATTGTAGCCAAGTCCGTATTTTTCTGCCGCCTTAACAGAATTATCGTGAATAGCAATCATAGCATCATGAAGTTTTTTATCAACTTCTTCGGCAGTCCAAGAAAGACGCTGGCTGTTTTGGCTCATTTCAAGACCTGAAACACAAACGCCGCCGGCATTTACTGCCTTTGAAGGTGCAACAATAATGTTATCTTTATCCATAAGAAAGTTCAGTGCTTCTTCGGTTGTTGGCATATTTGCAACTTCAATATAATATTTTGTGCCGTTTGCAACAATTTGCTTTGCTTCTGATATTCCTATTTCATTCTGGGTTGCACATGGCATAGCAACATCCACTTTTATTCCCCATGGTTTCTGTCCTTTATAGAAAGGAACATCGAATTTATCCGCGTAATCTTCACAGCGGTCTCTTCCTGATGCTCTCATTTCCAAAAGATAATTGATTTTTTCTTCGGTAATAATTCCGTCTTTATCATAAACATATCCGTCAGGTCCGGAGATTGTAACGGGAATTCCGCCGAGTTCAGCAATTTTTTTGCATGCTCCCCATGCAACATTCCCAAAGCCAGAAATGCCGAACGTTTTCCCCTTTATACTGTCGCCCTCGTGCTTAAAAACCTCGCATGTGTAATAAACCGCGCCATATCCTGTTGCTTCCGGGCGGATAAGTGAACCGCCGTATGATAATCCCTTACCGGTGATAACGCCGTTTTCAAATGCATCGGAAATTCGTTTATACTGACCGAAAAGAAAACCGATTTCTCTTGAACCAACACCTATATCTCCCGCAGGTACATCAACATTAGGACCGATATGGCGGTAAAGTTCGGTCATAAATGCCTGGCAGAATCTCATCACTTCACCCTTGCTTTTTCCCCTCGGGTCAAAGTCGGAACCGCCCTTTGCTCCGCCCATCGGAAGACCCGTCAGGGAATTCTTAAATGTCTGCTCAAAGCCGAGAAAATACATTATTGATGAGTTTACACTGGGATGAAAACGAAGCCCGCCTTTATATGGACCAATACTGGAGTTGAACTGAACGCGGTAACCCCTGTTTATCTGCGTTTTTCCTGCATCATCAACCCATGCAATGCGGAATGTAATCAGCCTGTCAGGTTCAGCCATTCTTGAAAGAAGATCATCTTCAACATATTCAGGGTGTTCTTCAATAACTTTTTCAAGCGAACGAAAAACTTCTTTGACACACTGAATATATTCAGGTTTGGCATTGTCTCTCTTTTTTACGGTTTTAATTACATTTTCAATGTATTCATTCATATGCAAGATCCTTTCAAAATTTATTTGCCTTTTATTTGATTATAACACTTTGTATGTTAAAAATGCAATGAATATTAATTTGATTGTTGAAAAATTTTGTTTAATATGATAATATTTAATATTGGAAAGACCCTTAAATATTATTTGGAAATGAGGAATTTATTTGAGAAATCATGAGGTAACAAATCGTCAGCCTTTGCTTAATGAAAACGGAGTTTTGAGAGAACCGGGCTGGAGCAGACGTCTTTTTCAGGTTTATGACCGCAATGAAATAAAGAAAAGAAAAACAAGAATTAAAGAGTGGGATTATTATTCTGTAATTTCAAACAAGCATAATATTGCAGTTTGTTTTACTGTTTCCGATTTGGGTTATCTTGAAATGGACAGTGTAAGTTTCCTCGATTTCTCAGTGCCGAGAGAGCATACCCAGCCGGTGCTTTCACCGTTTCCGCTGGGCAGACTGAATATGCCTCCAACCTCAGAAAAAGGTGATGTCAGGGTCAGAAACAAAAAACTTGCTCTTGAGTTCCTCGTTCAGGGAGATAAACGTATATTAAGATGTGATTACCCCTCATTTGATAATGGTAAGGGTCTTATGGTTAATATTACTCTTGATAATCCCGAACAGGATACAATGGTTATTGCCACCCCTTGGGCAAAAGACAATAAGGCTTTTTATTATAATCAAAAAATTAATTGCATGGCCGCAAGCGGCAAGATTAAATATGGCGAAAAAGTGTATGAACTTTCGCCTGAAACCGATTTCGGAGGACTTGACTGGGGCAGAGGAGTCTGGACTTATGATAACTACTGGTATTGGGGTTCGGGTTCGGGTACTGTTGACGGGCACAAATTCGGTTTTAATATCGGCTATGGTTTCGGCGATACATCGGCGGCCAGCGAAAATGTAATTTTTTATGATGGAGTTGCGCATAAAATAGACGATGTTGTGTTCAATATAAGTGATAATTTTACCGATCCGTGGACTTTTACTTCATCTGACGGAAGATTTGAAATGGATTTTGTTCCGATTATTGACAGAAGTGATTATACAAATGCTGCTAATATTATTGTTACGGACCAGCATCAGGTATTCGGCAGAATGTCAGGCAAAGCCGTTCTTGATGACGCAACAGTGATAAATATCAAAGATTTTCTTTGTTTTGCAGAAAAAGTGCATAATAAATATTGATTATTATTTAAACGATGTTCGTTGTGTTACCAAACTTTTACGGACATCGTTTTTTTGTTATCGGGCATTTACTTTTGTAACATGTAAAAATAATTTGTCATTATTTTTAAATAAATATTTATTTTATGGAATTTTTCTGTTATAATGTTGTATACATTGTGAAAAAAATTATTGCAGGAGGGGTGGAAATGAAAAAAATACGAGTGCCTTTAGTCGTATTGTGCATTGCATTGCTTTTTACCGGATGCAGCAATTTTCGTCTTGCCACCTCTATTGAAGATTTGATATCTCCCATATCCCCAAGCGGTGAGAATGCCGGTGTTCAGTCAGCAGTTGACGAATACTGCAAGGGCGGTTATTCAATTAAAATTCCGTCAAAAGGTGAGTATACAACTTCTTTTATTTTTTATGATTTGGACGAGGATGGTCAGAATGAGGCAATATTCTTTTATGAGCCATCTGACTCTATCGGAACAATAGACATGGCTGTGCTTAAGAAAAGCGGAGACAGATGGAGTGTTACCGAAAATATTGAGGGCAGTGCTACAGATGTAAACCGTGTTGATTTCTGTGATGTTAATAATGACGGCAGCAAAGAAATTATTGTTTGCTGGAGTGCAATTTCAAAAATTGCAAATTCTAAAATCAATGTATATATCCAGTCTGAAAATGATGGGCAGTACAGCCTTGAGAATATTGACGGGGAAATAAATGCCAATGAATTTATATGTGCAGATGTAAATGGTGACGGCGTAACTGAAATTCTTGCTTTTTCACTCGGCTCATCTTCCCAGTCACCAAATGCCCGTCTGTATTCGTTTGAAAACAGCAGCAAAAAACTTCTTGGAGAAACAAAACTTGATTCAACCATAGTTTCTTTTAATAATATTATCTGCGGTGAAACCCAGGAGGGTGTAAGTGTATATGCCGATGCAGTTAAGTCAAGCGGGGATTCTATGGTTACCGAATTTATTTACTGGTCGGATTATTATGATTCAATAGTGTCTCCGTTTTACAGTTATTCTTCGGGCAAAACTTCTGAAACAGTCAGAACATCCATGGTAAACAGCCGCGATATTGACGGTGACGGTATTATTGAAATTCCCGTTGATAAAACCGTTGAAAATCTGCCTTCGCAGTTGGGATGCCAGAATTGGGTGGAATATAAAAATACGATTTTAAATCACAAGTGTTATTCTGTATCCTGTGAGAGAGACGGGTTTATTCTTATGCTGGAGGAAGATTATCTTTCGGGTTTATCTTTAAGATATAATCCTGAGGCAAGAATGTTTTCTGTTATGTCGGAAGACGGAAAAACAGAATGTTTCAGCATAATAACCGTGCTTAAATCAAACTACAGTTCTTCAGATATAAAGTATAAAGATTATTCTGAAATTTACAGCAATTCAGGCTTTGTATATCTTGCAAAAATTAATGATTCTGCTGAAACTTCGGTTACGGTTGATAATTTAAAAGATATGATAAAAACATATTAAGTAAGTTATTCGTTTTTCTATATATGCAAAAATGCAGAGGAGGAAAATCATATGAAAAAGGTATTGGTTGCAGAAGATGAAGAATCCATCAGAGAGTTTATTGTCATTAATCTGACCCGCAGCGGGTATGAGGTTGAGCAGGCAGAAAACGGCGCTGTTGCTCTTGAAAAATTTTCAAATGATGAAAATGGTTTTGATGTTGCAATTCTTGATATTATGATGCCTGAAATTGACGGCCTTGCTGTCTGCAAAGAACTTCGCAAACGTTCTTCGGATTTGGGTATTATTATGCTCAGTGCAAAAACCCAGGAAATGGACAAGGTTACCGGTCTTCTTTTTGGTGCAGATGACTATGTTACAAAACCGTTTTCACCCAGTGAACTTATGGCAAGGGTAGATGCTGTTTACCGCCGTGTTGAAATGACCAGAGGTTTTCGCAAAAACGATACCACCGGTGACAGTATTGTTCTTGATGAATTTGAACTTAATCTCAGAAACAGAACCCTTTCAAAGAATAATTCTCTTATTGAACTTACACAGGTTGAATTCCAGATTATTGAATATTTTTTCAAAAATCCGAATGCCGCACTTTCAAGAACAGATATTCTTAAAACCGTATGGGGTGCAAATTATTTCGGCGATGAAAAAATTGTTGATGTTAATATCAGAAGATTAAGAATGAAAATTGAAGAGAACCCTTCAAATCCTACAAGACTTGTTACAATTTGGGGTCTTGGTTATAAATGGATAACATCAAATCAATAAACTGACGGCGGCAGACTATGAATAATTCTTTTATGGAAAAACTGCATATTCCTAAAACAAAGGGCATAACACTGAGATGGCTTATAAACATCATCGGTGTTATTGTTGTTTTTTTCATTATTGTGTTTGTAGTTTCTTCGTCGGCAATTAAAAGTTATTACTACTCAAATGTTGAAAGTATTCTTAATTCCGGTACTTCCGTTACAACCGTAAGTTATTTTTCGTCAAATCTTGATAACGGCGTTACTCTTGAACAGTCGGCGGTCGAGTTTATAGACAGTTACAGTTACCGCGACAAAACAACAATATGGATTATTGACAGTGACGGTCAGGTTATTATGTCTTCAAGCGGTTTTGCGATTGATAAACAGGATATGCCTGATTATAATCAGGCTCTTTTAAATCCCAATGAAGCAGGCAAATACATCGGTGATATTGACGGCGGTGAAAAAGTAATGGCAGTATGCCGTGTTATAAAAAATTCAAACGGTGATATAGCCGGTGCAGTGCGCGTTATGACAACTATGGAACAGGTGGATAATCAGATTGGTTCACTTGTATTTCTTATTTTTATCGGTCTTGTTTTTGTTTTTGCAATTATCATTTTTTCAAATCTGTTCTTCATCCGCTCAATTATAATTCCGATTCAGGAAATTAATGAAACAACAAAGAAAATTTCACAGGGTGACTTTTCAGTAAGAATTGAAAAAAAATATAATGATGAAATAGGTAATCTCTGTGATTCAATCAATACAATGGCAGAAGAAATTTCTACAACCGATAAAATGAAAAATGACTTTATTTCGACCATTTCCCATGAACTTAGAACACCGCTCACTTCCATAAAAGGCTGGGGCGAGACCCTGACTTTCGGAATGGATGATTCGGTTGACGAGATAACAAGAAAAGGTCTTGAAGTGATTGTAAAAGAAGCGGGCAGGCTGGAAGGTTTTGTTGAAGAACTGCTTGACTTCTCAAGACTTCAGAGCGGACGAATGAATCTTCGTCTTGCAAAAACCGATATTTTTGCAGAACTTGATGAAACGGTGTTTACCTTCCGTGAAAGAGCAATGCGTGAAGGAATAGAAGTTAAATACAGTATACCTGAGGTTGCGGCGGTTGCAAATGCTGATGCCAACAGACTCCGCCAGGTATTTATGAATATACTTGACAATGCTCTTAAATATTCAAGGTCACCTAGCAAAATTTTTGTTAAGGCAGAATTTACAAAAATAGATGAAAAAACATTTATTAAAATATCTGTTGCCGATCAGGGATGCGGTATCAGCAAAGAGGATTTGCCCCATGTTCTTGATAAATTTTACAAGGCGAATGTTTCGGTAAGAGGGTCGGGAATAGGTCTTGCCGTAACAAATGAAATTGTTAATCTTCATAACGGTAAACTTGAAATTGACAGTGAAGAGGGCAAAGGAACGCTTGTAACAATATATCTTCCGGTGGAAAACACACCGAGTGATAATGAACTTCATGATATTGCAGAAATGCAGAATGATGAGGAAATCAATGAAGGCGTTGAAAGAAAGAGCGAATAGGACTGAAATATATGAGCAAAAAAAAGATACATAAAACATCGGTAGGCGGTCAGGCACTTATTGAAGGTGTTATGATGCAGGGGCCTAAAGGTGTTGCAACCGCGGTCAGACAAAGTGACGGAAATATTGTTGTAAAACATCATGAAGTAAAACACATCAGAGATAAATACAAATTTTTAGGTCTGCCTGTAATAAGAGGTATAGTTAATTTTATTGAATCAATGATATTAGGCTATAAAATGCTTATGTATTCGGCAGAAGCCTCCGGTATGGAGGATATGGAAGATGCCGAGATGAACAAGTTTGAAAAGTGGCTGACAGACAAACTCGGCGATAAGTTTATGGATATTATGATGGGTATTGCCACAATACTCGGCTTTGCATTGGCATTTGTTATTTTCTTTTATCTTCCTGTTCTTGCTTTCAATAAACTGAATGCATTTGCAGACGGTTCTCTTACCCCGTGGCAGGGAACAATAGAAGGCGTTATAAAAATCGTTATTTTTGTGGTTTATATTGCGCTTGTCAGCAGAATGAAAGATATTAAAAGAACTTTTATGTATCATGGTGCAGAGCATAAGTCTATTGCCTGTTATGAGGCAGGACTTGATTTAACTGTTGAAAACGTAAAAAAGTGCACACGTTTTCACCCGAGATGCGGAACGTCTTTTATATTTGTAATGCTGATTTTCAGTATTGTTATAAGTACGGTTTTATCTAAAATATTTCCGTCTGTTGCCGAAATCAGAGTTTTATGGATGTTTTTAAAACTTGCTTTTCTTCCGTTTGTAATGGGCGTGGGATATGAATTTATAAAATATGCCGGCAGACACGATAATCTTTTTGTTAAAATTTTATCTGCCCCCGGACTATGGATGCAAAGACTTACAACAAGAGAACCGGATGATGAAATTATAGAAGTCGGTATTGAATCTTTAAAAGCGGTTATCACGGATAATCCGGAGGATGATGAGATAAAATGACCCTGAAAGAAGCATATGATTACGGTGTTTATTTTCTTTCCTGCAATGGTGTTGATGAGGCGGAATTCAAATCGCTTTGTCTGGTTTGTCATCTTGACGGAATAAAAAACAGTGAATTTGAACAGCACCGTGAAGATGATGTAATAATGAAACGTTTTGCCGATTTGCTGTGGCGTGTAAAAAGCGGTGAACCGCTTCAGTATGTTATCGGTAAATGGGATTTTTATGAAAGTGAATTCTGTGTCGGCAAAGGGGTTCTTATCCCGAGACCCGAAACAGAGGAACTTGTTGAACTTGCCGTTAAAGCGGTTAAGTCTATCGGAAAATGCATTGTCTATGATTTGTGTGCAGGTTCGGGATGCATAGGTGTAAGTGTTGCAAAAGTTTGCCCCGAAGCATCCGTTTATATGATAGAAAAAAGTGCAGACGCTATGTTTTATCTGCTGAAAAATGCAGAGGGCACTGCAAATGCAAAGGTGATATGCGGTGATATAAAAAATACGGGTGATTTGAAAAAAGCAGATGTTATTATTTCAAATCCGCCGTATATAAAATCAGATGATATAAAATTTCTTCAGAAAGAAGTGCTTGAAGAACCGGTTATGGCACTTGACGGGGGAATTGACGGGCTTGACTTTTATCGCATAATAAACGATAATTGGTATAATATGTTAAATGAAAACGGACTTCTGTTTCTTGAAATCGGCGAGGATCAGGCAGAAGATATTAAAACTGTTTTAACCAATTTTAAAGATATTGAAGTTATAAAAGATATGTATGGCAATGACCGAATGGTAAGAGCCGTAAAAAAAGATTAAGGGTGAACTGTTATGTTTAGTATTTTGTCACTGCTCAGAAACGGCGAATATATGCTGGCAATAATGAATGTACTTTCAAGGTGTTTTGTTGTATTCTGCTGCACGCCTATCCACGAATTTGCACATGCTTTTGTTGCAAATAAATGCGGTGACGACACAGCAAGACTCAAAGGCAGGCTCACAATTAATCCGCTTGCCCATCTTGACCCTATAGGAACACTGATGATTTTTCTTGTAGGTTTTGGTTACGCCAAGCCTGTACCTGTAAATCCGGCAAGATTAAAACACCCGAGACGTGATTTTGCCTTGATATCACTGGCAGGTCCTGTCTCAAATGTAATAATGGGCTTTATCTGTGTGTTTATTGCGTCTGCACTTAATGCTTTCAGCGGTGATAATGCAACTGTTGCAGCAATCATTCAGTTCTTTTATTATGCCGCTCAGGTAAATGTTATGCTTGCTGTGTTTAATCTTATTCCGATACCTCCTCTTGATGGTTCAAGAATACTGACGGCTGTACTTCCCGATAAAATATATTTTTCTATTATGAAATATGAACGATATATTATGATTGCTTTTATGGTGATTGTATTTACCGGTATTGCCGACAGACCGCTTTATATTTTATCAGGCATTCTTATGAATATTATTTCTTTTATTCCGAATCTGATATTCGGATAATTTTACAAGGTGAATTATGGATCAGCCAAGTTATAAAATAGATGTATTTGAAGGTCCGATGGATTTGCTTCTGCATCTTATTACAAAACATAAACTGAATATTAATGATATACCTATAGTTGAACTTGTTAATCAGTATATAGATTACGTAAGGCAGATGAAAGAACAGGATTTTGATGTTGCCGGCGATTTTCTTGAGATGGCAGCAAGGCTTATCTATATCAAAACCGTGTCACTGCTGCCTAAGCACGAAGAGGCGGAAATATTAAAAAAAGAACTCACCGGTGAACTTATCGAATACCGCGACTGTAAAATTATGGCAGAAAAACTTTCGAAGCAGACAGAGGGGTTTGATCGGTTTGTGCGTCCTCCTCAGGAAGGGTATGTGAATTACTCGTACGAACGTTTTCACGAGGGTGAAGAACTGCTTAATGCCTATATAAGCGCAGCAGGCAGAGGAAAAAGAAAACTTCCTCCTCCGCTTGATTCATTTAAAGTGATTGTTGCAAAAAAGTTTGTTGCCGTTGCATCAAAAGTTGATACGGTTATGAAAAAACTTTTCGGCGGGAAAAAAGTAAAATTCCTCTCTCTTTTTAAAGAGGCACAAACAAAGAGTGATATGGTTGCAACTTTTCTTGCGGTTCTTGAACTTGCAAAAACAAAAAAGATTACGATTGAGGGTGAAATGCAAAACCCCTCGGTTCAGATAGTAAATGAGGTAGACAATATTGAACGGTAATGAGTTTGTAGCATCGCTGGAGGCAATGCTGTTTGCAGCGGGCGACCCTGTTGAACCCTCCAAACTTTCAGAGGTGCTTAATGTTCAGGTTGAAGAGGTTATAAAGGCACTCGGTTATCTTCAGGCAAAATATGAAGAAAACGACGGCGGACTTCGTATTATAAGAATCGACGGCAAATACCAGATGTGCACCTGCGAAGAATACAGTGAGCAGGTAAGAGGGCTTCTTGAAATCAAAAAAAATACGCCGCTTTCTCAGGCTGCATTTGAAGTTCTTGCCATTGTGGCGTATAATAAAACCGTAACAAGGTCATTTATTGAACAGATAAGAGGTGTTGATTGCTCCGGTCCTGTTTCAAACCTTGTTCAGAAAGGTCTTATTGAGGAAAAGGGAAGGCTTGATTTGCCGGGCAGACCTCTTGTTTACGGTACAACAGACAGATTTTTACGCTGTTTCTCGCTTAACAGTTTAGAAGATTTACCTGAACTTCCCGAAGAGGAAGAAAAGAAAGATGACAGCCAGACATCTCTTTTTGAGAATAATCAGCAGGAAGACTTTTCGGATATGCGTAATAAAGAAGAACAGGAGGGTGATGTGTAATGAAGGTGTTTTTAATTATCATTGCTGTTATTGCAGTTCTGATCATTGCAGTTTGTTCGCTTTCGGCAACAATCACATTGGTGTATGATAAAAAATGGAGCACAAAACTCAGTGTTCTTTTCTTTGAAAAGGAAATAGAAATTTCAAAAATTATTTCTTTTCTTCTTTTTCCCGAAAGAAAGGCTGCGGAAGTTTCTGAAAAGCAAAAGAATAAGAAAGCAGAAAAATCTGAAAAAAAATCAGATTCTTCAGATAAAAATGCTGCAAAGGTAACGGCATCGGCGGCAGAAGTTACTGAAGAAAAAACAGAAAAACCTGTTGATTCGGAAACTGAAAAGAAACCCGCCGAAAATATGCCTCAGGCTAAAAAGGCCAATCCGATTGTCAAACTCTGGAATGATGAGGGTATAGTCGGCATACTTTCACTTGTTTCAAATCTGCTTGAAACAGCAAATTCTGCAATTTTAACGTTAATTAGGGGTTTACATATTTACTCACTTTATGTTATGATATTAGTCGGCGGATATGATGCTGATATGATTGGCCGTGCATACGGAAAACTCTGCCAGTATTATTATCCTGTTAAAGGTCTTATTCTCAACCAGATGAAAGTTGATAATTATGACGATGTAATTCAGCCTGATTTTCTTGCAGACAGAAATGAATATGAATTTCAGTTCATTGCAAGCATCAGCGTAGGGCTTCTTCTGAAAGTCGTTTTAAAAGCGGGTATAGTGTTCTTAAAGAACTTACTTCAAAATAAAAAAGCAAAATAAAAAAGGGGATTTAGATTATGAAAGAAACTCCGGTAAACAAAATAATGGAAAGCACACTTGAAAGACTTCGCGATATGGTTGATGTTTCAACTGTTATCGGTGAGCCTATGGTAACAGGCGGGGTAACACTTATTCCTGTATCAAAGGTTTCATATGGTTTCGGTTCAGGCGGAACTGACCTTCCTTCAAAGCAGCCAAACGAACTCTTCGGCGGCGGCGGTGGTGGCGGTGTTACAATCGCGCCTATCGCTTTTATCGTTATTGAAAACGGTAAGTGCAGAATGATGCAGATTAATAATTACACTTCATCTGCTGACCGTGCTATTGCAATGATTCCTGAACTTGTTGATAAGGTAACAGAACTTCTCAAGTCAGATAAGAAAGATGAGAATACATCTTCTGAAACATCAGCAGAATAATATTATAAATTTAAATCACCTGCATATATTTATGTAGGTGATTATTTTGTTAAAGAAATTTGCTTTATTTTTATCTGTACTTTTTTTGTTTCCTATGAACGTTTATGCATCTGACTGCAGTGCAACAAGTGCTGTTGTTATTGATGCAGATACAGGTATAATTCTGTATGAAAAAAATGCATATGAAGAGCGTGCCATTGCCTCAACAACAAAAATAATAACAGCCCTGATTGCGATAGAAAGCAATCGCCTTAACGAGCAAGTTAAGATAACCGCACCCATGCTCAAAACAGAAGGCACTTCTCTTGGGCTTCGTGAGGGAGATAAACTAACGCTTTATGATCTTGTTACGGGTATGATGCTTACTTCCGGCAACGATTCTGCCAATGCTGTGGCATATTTTATCAGCGGCAGCATTGAAGGCTTTTCCGTTATTATGAACCGGCGTGCTGCAGAAATCGGCATGAAAAATTCTTTTTTTGTTACGCCCTCGGGTCTTGATGCTGAAAATCACCATTCAACGGCATATGATATGGCGCTTCTTACTGCAGCGGCGGTCAAGTCGGATGTGTTTTGCGAGATTGTTTCCAAAAAAAGTGCAGAAATTACGATAGGTCAGAATAAAATTACGGTCTATAATCACAATAAACTTCTTGCTATGGACGAAAATTTTTTCGGAGTTAAAACCGGATTTACGAAAAAAGCAGGAAGATGTCTTGTTTCTGCTAAAAAATATGAGGGGAACAAGTTAATATGTGTAACTTTAAATGCTCCCGATGATTGGAATGACCATAAAATTCTTTTAAAAGAATGTGAATCAAAATATAGAAAAACAGAGGTTTCATCTTCGGTTAAAATTCCGGCTGTCGGTGCACAAAAAAATGAAATTTCGGTTTCCTTAAAAAAAGAATATTATCTGCTTGAAGATGTTAATGTTAAACTGTATTATTATCCGTTTGTTTATGCACCTGTAAAAAAAGGTGATAAAATCGGAACGGCCTGTGTTTATTATCATAACAAATTATTAGAAAGACTGCCGATAGAGGCAGACGAGGATTTAAATTACTATGTCAAACAAGAATGATGTCAGACTTCAGAAATTTATGGCGGAGTGCGGTGTTGCCTCCAGAAGAAAAAGTGAAGAATTAATTGAGATGGGTAAGGTTAAAGTCAATGGTCATGTTGCCCATATCGGTGACAAGGTTAATCCCAAAAAGGATTTGGTTACCGTAAGAGGAAAAAAAATTAACAAGGTTGACAGAATGTATTATATTATGCTGAATAAGCCGCGCGGCTATGTTACCACGGTTTCCGATGAACTTGGCAGAAAAACAGTTATGGACCTTGTTGATGTTCCGGCACGCGTTTATCCGGTTGGCAGACTTGACAAAGATTCGGAAGGACTTCTGATTCTTACAAATGACGGTTCTTTTGCAAATGCCCTTACCCATCCTAAGCATAATTATGCAAAGGTTTACCGTGTAACTGTCAGACCGTCTGTCAATGATGAAATTCTGGACAAACTCAGAAACGGAATTGAAATTGACGGTAGAAAAACTGCTCCCTGTGATGTAAATATAATAACAGAAGAAGAGGGCAGAGTCGTTCTTGAGTTCATTCTCAGAGAAGGCAGAAACCGTCAGATAAGAAAAATGTGCGAAGCGGTTAATCTTGAAGTTGCAAGGCTTAAAAGGGTTTCAATCGGTCCTGTTAAACTCGGCATGCTGCAGACAGGAAAAACAAGACAACTTACAGACAATGAAGTAAGAAAACTCCTTCGCTCATCAAATCCGGCAGAGAAGGAAGAGTAAAAGCATTATAATTTGTTTGAAAGGAAAAATATGATTTTTTATGCAGTCGGATTGATTGTCCAATTAGCCGCTGCCGTTACTCTGGCGGTATCTGTTAATTTGGACTGCGAGATAAGAAATATAAAATCAAAAAGTTTATACACCGATTTATCATTTTTCTTTGGTTTATTCGGTTTTCTGGCTTACTATATTGCAAGAGACAAGGCTAAGCAAAAGGAACAGCCTGAATTAACATCAAAAGAAATGGTTTATGTTGAATACAGCAATCTGAAAAAATATAAAAAAAGTCAGATTTTGTTTTATGTTTCTTTATTGCTTTTTGTAATTCAGATGTTAATAAGTATACATTCTATTATGACAGACTATTCATTAACAAATTTTATTGAAGATATTTTTAAGTTTTTTGTAAAATAAAATTCTTATCTGTGTTTTCGTGACACAATTTTGACAAAATTATTTATTAATATAGGTTTGAAGGGAGTGATAATATGCTCAGAATTCTTATTGCTGATGATGAAAATATTATTCTTGAACCTATTAATGATTATTTTGTTTCAAAAGGTTTAAGCACAGTTTGTGCAAAAAACGGAAAAGAAGCACTTGAACTTGCAGAAAATTCTGATTTTGATTTGATTATTCTTGATATTATGATGCCTGTAATGGACGGGCTTGAGGCATGCCGGCAAATCAGAAAATTTACAGATGTTCCGATTCTTTTTCTTTCTGCACTTGGTGAAGAACAGGATTTGCTCAGCGGTTATAAAAATGGCTGTGACGATTATATTGTTAAACCTTTTCCGCTTTCGGTTCTTTACGAAAAAGTTTTATCCATGATAAAAAGATATAAAAAAATCAATGCCGATAACCGAATAACGGCAGGCGGTGTTTCGCTTGACTTAATTGCCGGTAAAGTGTTTGTAAAAGATACAGAGATAAAACTTGGCAGCAGAGATTTTCGCCTGCTTTCATATCTGATTGAAAACAAAGGTATTCTTTTAAGCCGTGAACTGATTCTTACCAAAATATGGGGCTATGATTACGAAGGTGATATTCGTGTTGTTGATACCCATATCAAACGCATAAGGCAGAAACTCGGCAATGATGCCGGCATCATCAAAACTGTTTTCGGCGTGGGGTATACCGTTGAGGAGGAATGATTATGAAACGTAAAAAATTAAACCTTCTCATAGCGCTTTTTGTGCTGTTTTTTTATCTTGTCAGCAGTTATTTTATATATTCTTTTAACAGTATAAAAATCGGTGACGAATTTGAGCAGCAGTATTATGACATAGTTACCGCTACTGCCTCAGAAGATTTTCAAAGTGTCGGAGAATTTATAAAATTTGTTGATATGAATACAACACGTTTTCCTTCACGTTTTGAACTTTATGAAATTGCTGACGAAAAACCAAAGTTTTCTGCAAAAAGCGGAAGTATGATTTATGTGAATATTTATCACGGCGATACAGGAAAAGGCGAAGAGGTATTCTGTTTTCTTGATGATTATATAAATAATGAAATTTCCGAAAAACTGGGCAGAATAAATTTAAACTATGCTTTAGTAAGATTTGATTACAATATGGCAGACGGAAAATGCGTTCCTGTTTTTGCGCAGTTTGAAAATATAATGAACGGTGATTTATCTGAAGAAATTGTGTTTTCAGAAGAACCGGCACAGTATTCCTGTGTATATTCTGAAAATGATATTGATACAGAAATACGTTTTGATTATTTTCTTATTGATGCTGATAAAAACAGTTTGCATCAAAAGACTTATGCTTTGATAGATAACGAATTAGAGGCATTGGACCTTGACGAGGCCTTTGATAACTGCAAGAACAGCATTTCGGGCCCCGAAATGTTTATGACATATAATACTGTTTTTATAAATGGTGAGGAATATTTTTATATCGGGCACGGCAGAATAAATCTTTTTGCCGAAACGATTTCATCGGATAATTTTAAAGGGTATATGTATGAACAGACATTTGTCTTTGCGGTTGTGTCTGCCGTAATTTTTATTTTAATCAATAAGTATTACAGCAAAAGAGAAAAACTGAATGAGGCAAAGCAGGCGTTTATTTCTGCTGCGGCTCACGAACTCAAAACGCCGCTTGCTGCCATTGAAAATCACAGCGAGTGCATAATTGAAAATGTTATGCCACAGAAAAACGATAAATATATCAGAACCATTCACAGCGAATGTCTGCGAATGAATAAACTTGTTTCGGACCTTTTGCAGTACAACCGCCTTGCAAGTGCAGAAAAAATTGAAAAAACTGCCTGCTCGCTCAGTGATATTGTTAATGAAGAAGCAAAACAGTATCTTCTTTCTGCTCACGATAAAAATATAGTGCTTGAGATGGATATTGCACCTGATATAAACATTAAGGCAAATGAAAATCTGATTGCCCTTGTTGTTGATAATTATCTTTCAAATGCAGTTAGATATACGGCAAACGGCGGAAGAATAATGATTAAACTTGAAAAACAGAAGTTGGGATTCCGATTTTCTGTGTTTAATGAGGGTTCAAAAATAGACAAAGAAACAGCAGCGACTTTGTGGGATATATTTTACAAAAGCGATAAATCACGAAACAGCAGTGACAATTCCACGGGTATGGGTCTTGCAATATGCAGACAGATACTTGAATTTCACAATTTCAGATATGGCTTTGATAATAAGGCTGACGGGGTAGAATTCTGGTTTAAAAATTAAAGATTATCGGTGGGTTTTGCACTTCAAATCCGCCGATATTTTTTTTATGTGCAATAATCAATAAAATATTTATGCTGAATGCTATAAATTTTGTTAAATCATATATTGATATTTTTTTAGCAAAGTGTTAATATCTATAATAGGAAAATTTGGAATATTTTTAAATTCCTTTTATTAAGGAGGATATTATAGTGAGTGAATTAAAAGATTCTATCGCACTTAAAAGACTTGAAACCCTGTTTGACGACGGCTCTTTTACGCAGATTGATGCATATGCAAAATCTGCCGACGGTGACGTTGAAGTGGCCGCCGGTTTTGGTACTGTAAATGATTGTCCGGTATACGCCTTTTCCCAGGATATAACGGTTTCAGACGGTGCCGTAAGTGTTGCACAGTGTGCAAAAATAAAAAAAATATATGATATGGCTCAGAAGACAGGATGTCCTGTTATCGGGATTTACGATTCAAACGGTGTAAAACTCACCGAAGGTTTTGAAGTTCTTAATGCATATGGTGAACTTGTAAAAGCATCAGCATCAATAAGCGGTGTATGCCCTCAGATTTCTGTTGTTGCAGGATCTTGCCTCGGAACTTCTGCGCTTATAGCAAATCTTGCAGATGTTGTTATTGCGGTTAAGGATGCAGATTTTTATGTAAATGCTCCTGCCGATGTAACAGCAGAGCAGTCATACAAAGAAGGAACTGTAGATATTCTTTGTGATGATTTTGACGGTGCGGTTGAGTCGGTAAGAGACATTGTTTCTCTTCTTCCTTCAAATAATCTTTCACCAGCACCGATTTATGATTTTTCTGCTCCCCAAAATCTTTTGGAGGGTAAAATGTATACCGGTATATCTCTGGTTATTGATTCTGTTGCAGATGCTGATTCTGTTATCGAAATCAAAGGCGGATATGCAAATGAAAACTGCAAAACGGCTTTGGCTACGGTTATGGGAACAACAGTCGGCTTTATCGCATTTAACGGCGGAAGTCTTTGCCCTGCATGCGCTTACAAAGCAGAGGCTATGATTAAACTCTGTGATGCTTATTCAATTCCTGTTGTTACTGTTGTTGATACTGACGGAATCATCAATGATAAGCAGAATCAGGCTCTTGTTGCACTTACAAAACTTACTTCGGCATATGCCGGTGCAACTTGCCCGAAAATTTCAGTAATTGCCAAGTCTGCTATCGGTCTTTCATATATCGCTCTTGCGGGTAAAGGTGCGAATGCTGATTTTACAATCGCATTTGACAGCAGTGTTATATCTCCTCTTTCAACAGAGGCCGCTGTTGCATTCCTTTATAATGACAGACTTGCAAACGGCGAAAACAGAACCACACTTGAAAATGAGTATATTGAAACCGTTGCCTCACCGTTTACCGCTGCGGCTTGCGGTGCTGTTGATGATATCTGTACTGCTGAAGATGCAAGAGCAAAAGTTATCGCTGCTCTTGATATGCTTGCAGGCAAAAGAGAAAACACATTACCAAGAAAACATTCTGTAAAATAACGGAGGATTAGAATATGAAAAACTATACAATCACAGTAAACGGAACACCATATAATGTAACAGTTGAAGAGGGCGTTTCCTCAGCACCTGTTCAGGCTGCTGCTCCTGCCCCTGTTGCAGCACCCGCTCCTGCGGCTGCACCTGCTCCGGCTCCTGCAACTTCAGGTGCTGCAGGCAGTGTAAAAATTGAGGCTCCTATGCCGGGAACAATTCTTGATGTTAAAGTTTCTAACGGCGCTGCAGTAACAAACGGTCAGGTGCTTTGCATTCTTGAGGCTATGAAAATGGAAAACGAAATTGTTGCTCCTCAGGATGGCACAGTTGCTTCTGTAAACGTAAATAAAGGCGACAGTGTTGAAGCAGGTCAGGTTATTATTACTTTAAACTAAGAGGTAAAATATGGCAAAAATTGGTATTACAGAAACTGTTCTTCGTGATGCACATCAGTCTTTGATTGCAACCCGTATGACAACAGATGAATTTTCAGAAATTCTTGAAAAAATGGACAAAATAGGCTATCACTCACTTGAGTGCTGGGGCGGTGCAACATTTGACTCATGTCTTCGTTTTCTTGGTGAAGATCCGTGGGACAGACTTCGTCTCATCCGTCAAAAATGTCCTAACACAAAACTTCAGATGCTCTTCCGCGGTCAGAATATGCTTGGTTACCGCCACTATTCCGATGAAGTTGTTGACTATTTTGTTAAAAAGAGTATTGATAACGGTATTGATATTTTAAGAATATTTGATGCCCTTAATGATGTTCGTAATCTTCAGACTGCAATTAACGCTGCTAAAAAATACGGCGGTCACGTTCAGGCAGCAATTTCATATACAACAGGTCCTGTTTTTGATATTGATTATTACTGCAATTATGCAAAGCAACTTGAAAGTGCCGGTGCAGATTCAATCTGCATCAAAGATATGGCAGGTCTTTTAACTCCTTACGGAACTTATGACCTTGTAAAAGCACTTAAAGAAACAATTCATATTCCTATTCAACTTCATTCTCATTATACATCAGGTCTTGCTTCCATGGTTCACCTTAAAGGTGTTGAAGCCGGTGTTGATGTTATTGATACGGCTATCAGTCCTCTTGCTATGGGTACATCGCATCCTGCAACAGAGTCTATGGTTGCCGCTTTTCAGGGAACGGAATATGACACAGGTCTTGATATTAAAGCGCTTACCGAAGTCAGGGAGTACTTTGTTCCGCTTCGTGAAAAATATCTTGAATCAGGTCTTCTTGATCCAAAAATGCTTGGTGTCGATGCAAATACGCTTCTTTATCAGGTACCGGGCGGTATGCTTTCAAATCTTGTTTCTCAGTTGAAACAGGCAGGAAAAGAAGACAAACTTGACGAGGTTCTTAATGAAGTTCCGCGAGTTCGTAAAGATTCAGGCTATCCGCCGCTTGTTACCCCTACTTCCCAGATTGTAGGAACTCAGTCGGTATTCAATGTAATCCTCGGCGAGAGATATAAAATGGTAACAAAAGAATTCAAGGATATGGTTGCAGGCAAATATGGCAAAACGCCTTGTGATATTGACCCTGAGTTCAGAAAGAAAATTGTCGGTGACGATGATATTATTGATTGCCGTCCTGCCGACCTTATAACAGATAAGATTGATTCATTTAAAGATGAAATCAAAGAATTTTATGAGCAGGAAGAAGATATTCTTTCCTATGCTCAGTTTGGTCAGGTTGCCGTTAAATTTTTTGAAAAGAGACGTGACGAAAAGTATGGTCTCGACGGCAAACATGACAATATCGAAACAAAAGTTCATCCGGTATAAAAACAAACCCGCTATATTTTCATAGCGGGTTTGTTTTTATATTTTTTATTGAGGAGGTTACTATGGATAACACAAAAAGATTCAGCGGACGGGCAGAAGATTATACTCGGGCAAGACCTTCCTATTCGGAAGATTTTATCACAATGCTTTGTGATGATTTGGGCTTTAATCAAAGTTCCGTTGTTGCAGATATCGGTTCGGGTACAGGTAAGTTTTCAAAACAGATTCTTGAAAAAGGATGCACGGCCTTTTGCGTTGAACCGAATGATGATATGCGCCGAATTGCAGAACTTGAACTTGGCAGTTATAAAAATTTCAGGTCGGTAAATGGCAATTCTTCCGATACAAAACTCGATGATAAATCTGTTGATTTTATAACCGTTGCTCAGGCGTTTCACTGGTTTGATGCAGATGAATTTAATCAGGAATGCAAAAGAATTTTAAAAACGGGCGGCAAAGTGTTATTAATCTGGAATACCCGTGATATGACATCGGAATTTAATATTAAGAGTTATGAAATCTACAAAAAATACTGCCCGGATTTTAAAGGTTATCATGGCGGAATGAGGGATGATGATAAACGTATTACAGATTTTTTTAATCATAAATGCAGAAAAGTAACATTTGAAAATCCGCTTTCTTTTACCAAAGAAAAATTTATAGCCAGAAGTTTATCCGCTTCCTATTCAATAAAAAGTGACAATAGTAATTATAAAAACTATATAGAAGAACTTGAGAAACTGTTTGATAAATACAGCAGAAACGGTGTTGTTATAATGAAAAATAACACGGTTGTTTATATAGGAGATGTAGAATAATGAAAAAATATAATACAGTATTATTTGACCTTGACGGAACACTTACAGACCCTGCAGAGGGAATTATAAATTCGGTTGTGTATGCCTTAGCCAAGTTCGGCATTGATGAAACCGATAAAGAAAGTCTCAAAAAATTTATAGGACCTCCGCTTGCAGATTCCTTTAAAGATTATTATGGATTTTCAGAAGTTAAAACGGCGTTGGCTATAGAATATTACAGAGAATATTTCAAAAAGAGCGGAATGTTTGAAAACAGTGTTTATGACGAAATTGAAAAACTCCTGATATCGTTAAATGATAAAGGCAAAACTTTGATTGTTGCAACTTCAAAACCCGAAAAATTTGCCGTGCAGATATTAGAGCATTTTAAACTTGACGGATATTTTGAATATATTGCAGGTTCAAATCTTGACGGATCACGTTCATCAAAGGCAGAAGTTATTGAATATGCCCTTAAAAAGTGCAGTATCAAAGATAAGACGGATGCCATTATGATTGGCGACAGAAAACACGATATTATAGGCGCAAACAAAATGGGCATAGATTCAATAGGTGTTCTTTTCGGCTATGGTGACAAAGAAGAACTTGAAACCGCAGGGGCAACATATGTTGCCAAAACTGTTGAAGATATTGAAAAGTATTTATAATATCGGGATTAAGGAGAATGATTTATGTACAAATTGATTTTACTTGATTTAGACGGAACGCTTCTCAGAAGTGATAAAACCATTTCGGATTATACTTTATCTGTCTTAAATTTTTGCAGAAAGAAAAATATAAAAATTGCTGTTTCAACAGCAAGGGGAGAATCAAATGCAAAATCATTTTTATCGGCACTTAAGCCTGATATTATTGTTTCAAGTTCAGGTGCGCTTGTAAAATATGGTAATAAAGTAATATATTCTTCATCATTTTCCGAAACAGAAACAAGAACAATCATAAATAAGAGTTTTGAGATTGAAAAGGACTGCGAAATAACGGTTGACACGGTTGATAAGCATTATTGGAATTATAAGACAGATCCTCATATTCAGTCACCTGACTGGGGAGATGTGGAATTTACAGATTATAATCATTTTAAAGAGAAGGCACTTAAAATTTGTGTTGAACTGAAAAGTGAAGTGTCGGCAGATTTAATTTCCCAAAGTGTACAGAACTGTGATTATGCCAGATTTTCAGATGGAAACTGGTATAAATTTACAAAATCAAATGCAACAAAAAGCGAAGCACTTGATACGGTTTTAGATGTTTTGGGTATTACTTACAGTGATGTTGTATCGTTTGGCGATGATTATGTTGACATTGAAATGCTGAGATTATGTAAAAAAGGTATTGCAGTTGAAAACGCAATAGATGAAGTTAAATCTGTTGCAGATGAAATAACAGAAAGCAATGATAATGACGGTGTAGCAAAATGGTTGGAGAAAAATATTTTAATATAGCAATCAGTTAAAAGGATACGAATAAATTTATTCAAATTTTCTATAATTATTAATCCGAACGGTCGTTCGGATTTTTTGCTTTTTCTACTTGAATTTCTTATGTAATTATCATATAATAATACGAATGTGAAAAAATACTAAAAACAGAGTGGGGTGCTTATATGGACAAGTTTAAATTGGTCAGCAAATTCAAACCTACGGGCGACCAGCCTGAGGCGATTGATGCTCTTGTAAAAGGTGTTTTAAACGGCAACAAGGAACAGACGCTTATGGGTGTAACCGGTTCGGGAAAAACGTTTACAATGGCAAATATCATTGAAAAAGTAAATCGTCCCACGCTTGTACTTGCCCATAACAAAACACTTGCTGCTCAGTTGTGCAGCGAATTTCGTGAGTTCTTTCCCGAAAATGCGGTAGAGTATTTTGTATCGTACTATGACTATTATCAGCCTGAAGCGTATGTTCCCACAACAGATACCTATATTGAAAAAGACTCATCCATAAATGATGAAATTGATAAACTGCGCCACTCGGCAACCGCTGCGCTTTTTGAAAGACGGGATGTGATTATAGTTGCATCCGTCTCCTGTATCTATTCTATCGGTGATCCTATAGATTATCAGAGTATGGTTATATCTTTGAGAACAGGTATGGAATACGGCAGAGATGCGCTGATTGAAAAACTTGTTTCTATTCAGTATGAGCGAAATGATATAAATTTTGTCAGAAATAAATTCAGGGTACGCGGTGATACGCTGGAGATTTTCCCTGCAGGTTCTTCCGGAAATGCAATAAGAGTTGAATTTTTCGGCGATGAGATAGACCGGATCTGTGAAATTCAGCCCCTTACGGGCAAAGTTGAGGGCATACTTTCACATGTCTGTATTTATCCTGCGTCGCATTATGTTGTAGGCGCTGAAAAAATGAATATTGCAATAGAAAAAATATATAATGAAATGGTTGAAAGAGTTGCATTTTTTGAAGAAAACGGCAAACTTCTTGAGGCACAGCGTATTAAAGAACGAACAATGAATGATATTGAAATGCTGAGGGAAACGGGATTCTGCAAGGGTATAGAAAACTATTCTGCCGTTATGAGCGGAAGAAAACCCGGTGCTGCTCCGTTTACGCTTATTGACTATATGCCCGATGATTTCCTGCTTTTCTGTGATGAGAGCCATGTTATGCTGCCGCAGGTCAGGGGAATGTATGCAGGCGACAGGGCAAGAAAAGAGAGCCTTGTTGAATACGGATTCAGACTTCCGAGTGCGCTTGACAACAGACCGCTTCAGTTTGAAGAATTTTATAAAAAGATAAATCAGGTTATATTTACTTCGGCAACACCTGCCGCCTTTGAAAGAGAAAAAAGTGTTCAGATTGTTGAACAGGTTATACGTCCCACAGGTCTTCTTGACCCGATAATTACCGTTAAACCGACTGAAGATCAGATGGACGACCTGCTCAGTGAAATCAATATCAGAACCGAGCGGAAAGAAAGGGTTCTTGTTACAACGCTCACAAAGGCAATGGCTGAGGATTTAACAAAATACCTTGAAGGTTTTGATATTAAAGTCCGCTATATGCATCATGATATTGATACGATTGAAAGAATGGAAATTATACGTGATTTGCGTTTGGGCGAATTTGATGTACTTGTCGGAATTAACCTTTTAAGAGAAGGTCTTGATATTCCCGAGGTATCGCTTGTTGCAATTCTTGATGCCGACAAAGAAGGCTTTTTGCGCAGTGAAACCTCTCTTGTTCAGACTATAGGACGTGCAGCCCGAAATGAAAACGGTGAGGTTATTATGTATGCCGACAGTGTTACGCCGTCAATGGAGCGCGCAATTACAGAAACTGTGCGCCGCCGTGAAATTCAGCAGAAATATAACGAAGAACACGGCATTACACCGCAGACCATCAAAAAAGATGTTCATCAGATTATAGAGATTACATCTAAAGAAAAAATAGAAGGAAGAAGAAAGAAACTTAACAAGCAGGAAAAGGCTCTTATGATTAAACAACTTACACGTGAAATGAAAGAGGCTGCCAGAATGCTTGAATTTGAACATGCTGCATATCTGCGTGACCAGATTGCAGAACTTGAAAAATAGGAGAATTATGAAAAGTTTATTTAAGGATAAAGGTTTCTGGAAAACAGCCATAAAACTGTCTGTTCCTGTAGCGCTTCAGAATTTGCTTACGAGTTCATTTACCCTTGCTGATACCCTGCTCGTAAGTAATCTCGGTACGGTTGCTTTGTCATCTGTGGGTATGATAGGGCAGTGGGCATGGCTTATGAATATGATTCTTGTCGGGTTCTGTTCGGGAACAACCGTGTTTATATCCCAATACTGGGGTATAAAGGATATGAAAAAAATCCGCCATGTTGCAGGTATATCAATTTTGTTTGCCCTTGCGGTTGCCGTTATATTTACGGTAATCAGTCTTGCTTTTCCCACATGGGTAATAGGTATTTTCAATAAAGATGCAAGTGTTATAGAGACGGGCAGTGCATATCTGAAAGTTATGGCATTTTCTCTTGTTCCTATTGCTCTTACAAATATTCTTGCGGCAATCCTTCGTGCGGTTGAAAATGTTAAACTGCCTATGTATGTTTCGGCGTTTACAACGGTTTTGAACATTTTTCTTGATTACGCAATGATATTCGGCAAATTCGGTTTTCATAAAATGGGGGTTCAGGGTGCTGCTCTTGCAACAAGCATTTCCGCATGGCTGGGCGTGCTTCTTATTATTGTTATATCCCTTATGCAGAAAAATCTTCTTGTAAAAGATTCAAAGGAATTTTTTGCTTTTGATAAAGCAGAACTTGTTACTTACGTAAAAAAATCTGCCCCTGTTGTTGTTAATGAAAGTATGTGGGGCGGCGGAACTTTTGTGTTCAATGTTGTATTTGCCAATATGGGATATGAATATTTTTCAGCCCTCACAATCGTACGCAGTTTTGAAAACATTGCTTTTGTTATATTTATAGGAATATGCAGTGCTGCTTCTGTTATGATAGGCAAGTCAATAGGCAAAGGCAGAATTGAACGCGGTCTCAATGATTCAAAACGTTTTATGGTTATAGTCGGCGTATTGGCAGTGTTTATGGCTGTAATTATTATCATTTTCAGAAATCAACTTGTAAGTATATTCAATATGGGCAATAACATAAGCAGTGTTGCCATTGAAACGGCAGGCATTCTTATGGCTATTTATGCTGTTGCATTTCCGTTCAGAATGTTTCCGTATCTTGAAGTTGTTGCAATTTTCCGTTCGGGCGGTGATACGGTAACAGGTGCAAAATATGACCTTATAAGTTTGTGGGTGCTTTCAATTCCTGCAACTTTGATTGCTGTTTATGTTTTTAAAGTTCCGTTTTTTGCTGCGTATGCAATTATGTATATATTTGAAGATATACCAAAAAATATTATGTGTTTCAGATTTTACCGTTCCGGTAAATGGATAAAGCCCGTTACCGAAGAAGGGCAGAACAGCCTTGAAGAATATCTCAGAAGCAGGGAGGATTAACATGTTAAAAAATATTATGGTAAAGGGAGCAAGAGAGCATAACCTTAAAAATATTGATATTGAAATTCCGCGTGATAAACTGATTGTTTTTACAGGTCTTTCGGGTTCGGGCAAATCCAGTCTTGCCTTTGATACTATTTTTGCCGAGGGTCAGCGCAGATATGTTGAGTCTCTTTCGTCATATGCAAGGCAGTTTCTCGGTTTAATGGAAAAGCCCGATGTTGATTATATTGACGGGCTTTCTCCTGCAATTTCAATCGACCAAAAAACAACAAGCAGAAATCCGCGTTCAACAGTCGGAACGGTTACAGAGATATATGATTATCTCAGGCTTCTTTATGCAAGAATAGGAACTCCGCACTGCACAAAATGCGGCAGGGAGATTACGCAGCAGACTGTTGACCAGATTGTTGATAAAGTTATGGCTCTGCCTGAAAAAAGTCGTATTCAGGTTATGGCGCCTATTGTAAGAGGACGAAAAGGCGAATATGTAAAAGAACTTGATAATGTTCGCAAATCGGGTTTTGTAAGAGTTCGCGTTGACGGTTCTGTCTATGATCTTTCAGAAGAAATAAAAATGGATAAGAACAAAAAGCATAATATTGAAGTTATTGTTGACAGACTTGTCATAAATGCAGATATAAAATCACGCCTTACCGATTCAATAGAAACCGCAACGCATCTTGCAGACGGAATTGTTCTTATTGATATTGTCGGTGACAGAGAAGAACTCTTTTCACTTAATTACGCCTGCCCCGAACATGGTGCGGTTATTGAAGAAATGAGTCCGAGAATGTTTTCTTTCAACAATCCTTTCGGTGCCTGCAAAAAATGCTCCGGATTGGGTTCATACAAAGAAATTGACCCTGACCTTATTATTCCAAATAAAAAACTTTCAATAAATCAGGGTGCAATAAAGGCAAGCGGATGGAATATAAACGATGGTTCAATAGCCAAAATGTATTATGAGGGTCTGGCGAAAGAATATAATTTTTCTCTCGATGTGCCTGTTGAAATGATAAATAAAGAAGGGCTTAATGCGATTCTTTACGGAACAAACGGTAAAAAAATCTCAATGAAAAGAGTAACTTCCTACGGCAGCGGAACTTATAAAAACGATTTCGAGGGTATTATTTCAAATCTTGAACGCAGATATAAAGAAACAACTTCTGACTGGGCAAGAAATGATATTGAAGCGGTAATGACAACCTGCGTATGTCCCGACTGCAAGGGTGCAAGACTTACCCATGAAATTATGGGTGTCACAGTCGGCGGAAAAAATATTTTTGAATTCTGTGAAATGTCTATATCGGAAGAACTTGATTTTATTAATCGTCTTGAACTGACCGAACGCCAGCAGATTATAGGTAATCTTGTTATTAATGAGATAAGAGAACGTCTTGTGTTTCTTAATTCCGTGGGTCTTGATTATCTTACACTTTCGCGTGAGGCGGCAACACTTTCGGGCGGTGAGGCGCAGCGTATACGCCTTGCAACTCAGATTGGTTCTTCTCTTATGGGTGTTCTTTATATTCTTGATGAACCATCAATAGGACTTCATCAGAGAGATAATGACAAACTCCTTGCCACGCTTAAGCATCTGCGTGATCTCGGCAATACACTTATTGTTGTTGAACACGATGAAGACACAATGCGCAATGCCGATTATATTGTTGATATCGGACCGGGTGCAGGCGTTCACGGAGGTGAACTTATTGCGGCAGGCACGGTTGACGATATTATAAACTGTGAAAGATCAATAACAGGTGCTTACCTGAGCGGCAGACGCACAATTCCCGTTCCTGAAAAAAGAAGAAAAGGAAACGGAAAAAAACTTACAGTTTACGGTGCAAGCGAAAATAATCTGAAAAATATTGATGTTGAATTTCCGCTCGGCAAATTCATTGCGGTTACAGGTGTTTCGGGTTCAGGCAAATCAAGCCTTGTTAATGAGATACTTAATAAATACCTTTCAAATGTTTTAAACGGTGCGAAAAAAAGACCGGGAAAATTTAAAAAAATTACCGGTGAGGATAATCTTGATAAGGTAATTAACATTGACCAGTCACCTATAGGAAGAACACCGCGTTCAAATCCTGCAACTTATACAGGCGTGTTCAATGATATACGTGACCTTTACGCCCAGACTCCTGATGCAAAACAGCGCGGATATAAAACAAACCGCTTCTCATTCAATGTAAAGGGCGGCAGATGCGAAGCCTGTCAGGGTGACGGTATTGTTAAAATTGAAATGCATTTTCTTGCAGATGTTTATGTGCCATGTGAAGTCTGCGGCGGAAAAAGATATAATCGTGAAACGCTTGAAGTTAAATTTAAAGGCAAGTCCATTTTTGATGTGCTTGAAATGACGGTTGATGAGGGTGTTGAATTCTTTGCACAGCAGCCGAAAATTCACAGAAAACTGAAAACACTTTCCGATGTGGGTCTTGGTTATATTAAAATAGGCCAGAGTGCAACAACTCTTTCGGGCGGTGAGGCACAGCGTGTAAAACTTGCCACGGAACTTTCCAAAAGAAGCACCGGCAAAACAATTTATATTCTTGATGAGCCGACAACAGGCCTTCATACCGCAGATGTTCACAGACTTGTAAATGTGCTGAATATGCTTGTGGACTCCGGAAATACAGTTGTTGTTATTGAACATAATCTTGATATAATAAAAACTGCTGACCATATTATTGATCTTGGTCCCGAAGGCGGCAAAGGCGGCGGAACAGTTATTGCTGCAGGCACGCCCGAAGAAATTGCAAAGTGCAAAAAATCTTATACAGGTCATTACCTGAAAAAAATGCTCTGAAATTTGCAGACAGTCAGAATCTTTATTTTGGCTGTCTGTTTTTGTTTATTCATACTTTTTTAATTGACTTTGTCAGTTTTGTATGCTACTATTTTTTGGCAGTTGAGATCATGATTGTTCATATTCAATATGCTGCAGCACCTTGAAAATTTAATACAGACATAATTTTCCTCAAGCGCCAGAACCTGATTTCAGGTTGACGAGGTAAAGAGTTATCGAAATTTCGGCGGATGCTCTTTCGTAACCCTTCGGTGCGAGATGAAAAGACAAAAACAGGCGGTAACGTGTGAACAAATACTTTTCAGCGAAGGAATTATTTTAAATCATAAGTCATAAAATATTTTAATATGACGAATACTATACAGGGCATTATGCCCGGAATCGAGGAAAATTTATGTGCGGAATTATTGGATATACAGGATACAGTGAAGCAAGAGGAATCCTTCTTAAAGGTTTGAAATCACTTGAATACAGGGGATATGACAGTGCCGGTATGGCAGTTTATCATCCTGATTTTAAGGAATGCTTGGTAACAAAATGTGAGGGCAGAGTTGAAAAACTTGCAGGAAAAAGTAATGATATTAAAGGCAGTTCGGGTATCGGGCATACGAGATGGGCAACGCACGGCGGGGTAAATGATGAAAATTCACATCCCCATAAATTCGGCGGTGTAACCATTGTTCATAACGGAATTATTGAGAATTACGAGAGTTTAAAAAATACGATGGGAATTGCCGACAAACTGCAGTCAGAAACCGACAGTGAGGTTGCTGCCGCTCTTATTGACAGATTTTTTACAGGCGAAAATCCGGAAGAAGCAATCATTAATGCAGTTTCAAAACTCAGCGGAACATATGCGCTTGCAATTATCTTTGACCGTATTCCCGATACTGTGTACGCCGTTAGAAACGTCAGCCCCATCGTTTGCCTGAAAAATGATAACGGTTCTTTTCTTGCATCTGACATAACGGCTATCGGAGAATACAGTGAAGATTATTTTGTTCTGCCTGAATTTTCAGTTGCCAGAATGACAAAAGACGGTTTTGATATTAAAGATTTTAATGGCAATGCAATAGATATTGACTGGATGAAACTTGACTGGGATATAAAGAATAACGGAAAAAGCGGATACCCGTTTTATATGGAAAAAGAAATTATGGAACAGCCCGCCGTTATTGAAAAAACAGTTCTTTCAAGATTGAAAAATAATATTCCTGATTTTTCTTCCGATAAGGTTGATGAAAAGATTTTTACCGATTGCAGCAATATATGTGTTGTTGCCTGCGGCACTGCCATGCATGCAGGACTTATCGGAAAAGAACTTATAGAAGGCATCTGCTCTGTTCCGGTTCAGGTTCATATGGCAAGTGAATTTATGTATGGCAATCCTATTATCGGCAGTGATACCCTTACAATTTGTGTATCTCAGAGCGGTGAAACCATAGATACGCTTGAGGCGTTGAAGTATGCTAAAAGAAAAGGTTCAATGACACTTTCCATCGTTAATGTGCGTGCTTCTTCAATCGCTCTTGAAAGCGATAATGTTATTTATACCGATGCCGGACCTGAAATTGCCGTTGCATCAACAAAAGCATATACAACCCAACTTTCTGTATTTTATCTCATTACGGCAAAAATGGCTTATCTAAGGGGCAGTCTTAACGACGAAGGTGTAATCAATTTTATTGAAGAACTGAAAAAAATTCCCGGTGCGGTTAAAGATGTGCTTGACAGGCGTGCGGATATTCACAAAATGTCAAAGTCAATGCTTACTGCCGAACATACATTTATGATAGGCAGGGGATTTGATTATCCTGCTCTTCTTGAAGCATCTCTTAAACTGAAAGAGATTTCCTATATTCATTCAGAGGCATTTGCATCAGGCGAATTAAAACACGGCACGATTGCTTTAATTACAAATGATACGCCGGTTATTGCCCTTATGACACAGCAGTATCTTGTGTCAAAGCAGTTTTCAAATATCCGTGAAGTGCAGTCAAGGGGTGCAAAAGTAATAACTTTTGTACGAAAAGATTTGAATACCAAGGATATAAACGATTGTTTTGAACTTCCGGTTCTTGAAGATGAATTTATGGTTGTGCCTGCAGTTGTTTCCATGCAACTTCTGGCATACTATGTTTCTGCTGATAAAGGTCTTGATGTTGATAAACCCCGAAACCTTGCCAAGGTAGTAACCGTTGAATAAAAAGAATATAATATAAAATTTATGTCTGTGTTAAATTCAAGTGTTTAAGCACCTCAGTTTATTTGAGGTGCTTTTTTATATTCTGTTAAAATTGCAAAATCGGTTGCTGAAATGTAATAATTTGTATTTTTCGTTTGTTGCCGATAATAAATCGGTGTGATAAAATATATATTGAATTAATGATAAAGAAAGAGGTAAAAATATGTATTGCAATTCCTGTAAAAACGAAATTCCGAATGAGGCAAAAGTCTGTCCTGTATGCGGTGTGCCTGTGTGCGGCAATGATGTAAATTCAAATTATCAGTACGCAGCCCAACAGCCAAATGCTTCTTATGCCGTTGCCTATCAGACAGTTGAACAGCCGCCCGAAACAACCAAACCCAGATCGGCATATATTGCGGCACTGCTCCATTTATTTTCTCCGCTTCTCGGTCTCGGTTATTTTTACCGCGGTGATAAAAATAGAGGAAAAAACTGCATCATAATGCTTATAGTTGGTGCTGTTACTTCGTTTATCGGTGTTGGCGCAATTCTTATTGCAATAACTGCTATTATAAATTTGGTTGAATGCATCAAACTTTTTAAAGGCGAATATACTGTTGACAGTTACGGAAGAAAACTTTATCAGGAATTTTAGTCTGTTATAATAAAACACCCCTTGCAGGTCATTGTAAACTGCAAAGGGTGTTTTTCTGTTTATTCTTGAATTTTTGTTATTCTGTTAACAACTTCCTGTGCTTCACGGTATATTTTTTCTGTATCCATACCGCGGAATTCGCCGTTTTCGTAAAGAATTTTTCCGTTAATCATTGTCAGTTTAATATTGTCCTTAGAACCGCTGTAAACAAGATTTTTAGTAATATTGTGTATTGGCTGCATATTTGGTTTCTGTAAGTCAATAACAATTAAATCAGCCTTTTTGCCGATATCAATAACATCACAGTCGTTAAGCCCCATACATCTTGCCGAACCGACTGTTGCCGCCTCAAGAATTTTATTTGCATCTGTTGATGCTGCATCTTTGTTTTTCAGTTTCTGCAAAACGCAAGTAAGATACATTTCCCTGAACATATCAAGAGCATTATTTGAACTCGGTCCGTCTGTACCGATAGCAAGATTTATGCCTTTATCCATCATAAGTGATACAGGGGCAATGCCCGATGCAAGTTTTGAATTTGAACCGCTGTTGATAATTGCGTAAATACCGTGTTTTTTATAAATATCAAGATCTTCGTCGTTTACCCATACGCTGTGAAAGGCACCGCCGCCGTAATTCCACAGACCGATTTTTTCAAAAAGTTCTGTAGGTGTTTTATTGTATACATGCATGCAGTCCATTGTTTCTTTTGCTGTTTCGCTGGAATGCATAAAAACAGGCGACTGATATTTTTCAGATAGTTTTGCAATATTTTTCATTATGGATTTATCAGTAGTATATTCAGCGTGAAAACCTAATTTATATGAGATAAGTTCATCGTAATTATTGTATTTATTATAATAATCTTCAAGCAGAGAAACCGATTCTTTAAAATCATTTACCGCACCGCACATAACGGTTCTGAACCCTGTTTCAACGCTTGCCTTTGCCATATTTTCAGGGAAATAATACATATCAAAACAAGCCGAAATTCCGCTTGTAAGATATTCAAGAAATGCAACTTTTGAAAGTTTGTAAATATCATCTCCCGAAAGCATTGCCTCAAGCGGAAAAATCTTGTCATAAAGCCATTCCTGAAGCGGAAGGTCATCGCTGAAACTTCTGCCGAATGTCATTGCCGAATGAGTGTGTGCGTTTTTGAAAGAAGGCATAATCAGATTGCCGTTGAGATTAATTTCCCGTTCAAAGGCAATATTGTCTGTATCTTTGCTGTTTCCGACATATTCAATTTTATTGCCATTTGTCCATATTTCGCCTTCAGTTATGTCAAAATTATCTTTCAGGCTTAAAATTCTGCCGTTATAAAATCTAATCATTCAGTTTCTCCTTGAGATTAATGTTGTATGGCGGTCTTATAATTCCTTTGTCGGTTATAATTGCCGTTATAAGCGAGTTATCGGTAACATCAAATGAGGGGTTAAGGCACCTCGTCTGTTTCAGCGCAGTGGGTTTTTCAAAATACATTTCTTTTATTTCATCACTGTTTCTTTCTTCAATAACGATGTCATCGCCGCTTTTGCAGGTGAAATCCACAGTTGAATAAGGACCGAGAACATAAAACGGAATGTTATAATATTTTGCAAGAACAGCGGCTGAACTTGTGCCTATTTTATTTGCAACGTCACCGTTCGCAGCCACTCTGTCACAACCCACGAGAACTGCATCAATAAGTCCGTTTTTCATGGCATAGCCTGCCATATTATCACATATCAGTGTAACGTCAACCCCTGCTTTTTCCAGTTCGTATGAAGTGAGTCTTGCGCCCTGAAGAAGCGGCCTTGTTTCGTCGCAGAATACTTTGAAATTATAACCCTTTTCCTTGCCGAGAATAATCGGGCCGAGCCCTGTTCCGTATCTGCTGGCAGCAAGTTCACCGGCATTGCAGTGGGTTAAGATTCCGTTACCGTCTTTAAGCAGCGATAAGCCAAATTCACTGATTTTTCGGCACATCTCAATATCTTCATTCTGTATGGCAACTGCTTCGTCAATAAGATTTTTGCCGTTTTCAAAAGCATTTACAATTCTTTTTGTTGCCCAACTGAGATTAACTGCAGTAGGGCGTGCAGAGTCAAGGTATTTTTTCAGTTCGTGAATATCATTATCTTTTGAAAAAATTGCCATACAGTAACCGGCAAAAATACCTATCGCAGGTGCACCGCGTACCATCAGTTTTTTTATTGCCTCGTATGCATCTTCTTTATTCTTTATTTCAACCCACTTTTCTTCGTTTGGCAGAAGTGTTTGGTCAAGAATTAATAGTTTTTGATTTGTATATTTTAAATTTATCATTTTTCTCTCACTAAAAATTTTCTATGGATTTTATAACAAGTTTTTTAAATTTAGGTGCAATTTGCTTTGCCGTTTCTTCAACCTCTTCACTTGTAATAGGGGTTTTGCTTATTCCGCAGGCGAGATTTGAAATAACGCTTATGGCACACACTTCATATCCGCAGTGTTTTGCAGCCTGTGCTTCAATGGCACTGCTCATTCCGACAGCGTCTGCTCCTAATATTTTTGCCATCTGTATTTCTGCAGGTGTTTCAAAGTTCGGACCTTTGAACTGAATATACACTCCGTTCTTTATATCAATATTAAGGTTATCGGCAGTGTCGGAAATTATGTTTCTCAGACGTTTTGAATATACTTCGCTCATATCAGGGAATCTTACTCCGAGAGTGTCATCATTAGGACCGATAAGAGGGGAGTCAACAAAACTTGATATATGGTCATTTATAATCATTAAATCCCCCGGGCGAAAACTGCTGTTTATTCCGCCTGCGGCATTCGTTAAAAATAAGGTTTTTGCACCCATTTTTCTTAAAAGCCTGAGCGGATTTACTGTTTGAGCAGGTGTATATCCTTCGTACAGATGAACACGCCCCTGCATAATTGCAGTCTTTTTTCCTGAAATTTCAGTGAATATCAGTTTCCCGTTATGGCTTGGCGCTGTTGAAACAGGAAAACCGGGAATATCTCTGTAATTTATTATACACTGTGCATCAACTTCATTGCCTAAATCGCCCAGCCCGCTGCCGAGAACAAGAACAATTTCAGGCTCAAAATCAGTTATATTTTTTATGTAATCAAGTTGTCTGTTTAACACAAATATCACCTCGTTTATATTATAATGGTTTTTGGCAATTAAATCAATAAATTGCTATTGCATTATCTTTTTATTTTTGTTATTATAGATAAGTGATAAAATCTTTTTGGAGGAAAACTATGAAAAAGATTATTTCTTTACTTATGTGTATTATACTTGTTATGGGCTGCGTGTTTGCCGCAACCGGATGCACAAAAAAAGAAGATTTGAAAACAGATATTGTTCTTATTACAGACGGCAGAACAGTAAAAGACGGCGGATATAATCAGAGTGCATGGGAAGGCATTTCCTCATATGCAGATGAAAATTCGCTTAAATGCAGTTATTATCAGCCTGTTCTTGATGAAGCAGGAAATATTGTAACTGATAATATAGAAAAGTATGTTGAACTTGCATCTGAAAACGGTGCAAAGTTTGTTGTTCTTGCAAGCGAAAAATTTGCTGTCAGTGCATATGAAATTGCATCTTCGTATCCTGATATCAACTTTATTCTTCTTAATTCAATGCCGCATTCTGCCGACAGTGAGGTAGATGCGCTTATTCAGAATGTTATGAGCATTCAGTTTGATGCCCTTCAGAGCGGTTTCCTTGCAGGTTATATTTCCGTAATGAACGGTAATACCGAACTTGGTTATTTCGGCCAGTTCGACAGCAAAAATTCTGCAAATTACGGTGCCGGCTTTGTTCAGGGTGCTGCCTATGCATCTGACTCTCTCGGTGTGCCGGCAACGGTTGACTGGGCAGATTATGATTCAGCACTCATTGATTATAACTACAACTTTAATATTACTGCCTGCTATGAAAAAATTGAAGATCAGGATGAAAAAACTTTTACCGTTAAAGTTGAAAACGGACAAGGTTCAGGTACATACACAGAGGGAAGCAATGTAACGATTACTGCTGATACAGCACCTGTTGGTCAGGAATTTGATAAATGGGTTGTTAAGAGCGACACCGAAGGTGTTAAAGACAAAAAAGTAAATATTTCCTCTAAAACCAAGTCATCTATGAATCTGCTTGTTGAAAAGTGCGACTGCACAATTACTGCAACATATAAAGATATTGAAGGTTCATATAATACTGTTACAGTTATGGATGCTGAAGGAAAAGAAACCGTCAGTGTTCAGACTGTTACCGAAAACGGAAACTGCACAGTTAAAGCACCTGCAGCACCTCAGTATATGGTTTTTGACCACTGGGAATCTTCATTTGCAGATGCAATCGAGAATGCTGAAAGTTCTGAAACAAAAGTTAATGTTACAAATCAGGATATAGTTATGACCCCTGTTTACGTTGTAAGTGAAACACCTGCTTTTTATGTAACAGTTGAAACAGGCGAGGGCGGAGAAGGCACTTCGACAGGTTCAGGTTCTTATCTCACAGGTGATTTTGCAGAGATTTCTGCTGCAGTTCCTAAAGAAGGTTATATGTTCTCTCATTGGGAGAATAAAGATGCTTATGGTCTCGGCACAGGTATCGCAATGGCAAATGAATATTATCCTGTAACATCATTTACAATGGTTGACCGTTATGCTGCCGTGTGTGACAGAATGTTTAATCACGGTGCATCAACAATATTCACAGCCGGAAACGATCAAGCAGAATCTGTATTTACTTCAAGAGGTCATTTTGATTATAATCTCAATGTAGTTACCGCAGGTGAAAATAACGGCGATGCTTACACAACAATCGTTAATAACTACGGCGAGGCGATAAAGGATTGTCTTGCAAACTTTAAAGGTGGAAGTTTATTCCTCGGTAACTGCCAAAATGAAGATATTTATGCTTCCTTTGTTTCAGATAACGATGATGTAAAGGCTAAATATGACGAGGTTTATAAAGCACTTGCAGATGGCAAAATTCAACTTGTTGCTGCTGAGGGCGGTGCAGGATATGACTTCTGTCAGTATTTTAATACGAATAAAATGTCAAAATGTTTAACTTTAAACGGCATTTTCCTTGAAGGCATTTCGTTGCCGCAGGAATAAAATATGTAAAATAAAAACGTATGATTATGTTCATAGTCATACGTTTTTTATATAGGTTGTTACGTGAAAAAGTTTTATGGAGAGTATGAAAATGATAGATACAAGATGCGGTCTGAAATGTGAAGGTTGTGAATTCGTTGAAAGTGCTGATTGCAAAGGCTGTATTACAACGAACGGACATCCTTTTCACGGAGAATGCCCGGTTGCTGTTTACTGTCAGAAAAAAGGATATCTTCACTGTGGGGAGTGTCCGCAAATTCCTTGTGATTTATTAACTCAATATTCCTGTGACCCTGAACATGGTGATACTCCTGTCGGTGCAAGAATTGAGCAATGTAAAAAATGGGCAAATAAAGAGTAAGTCAGACATTATAAACTGTAGTTTAATAAAATAAAAACTGCCGCAACCGATTTGGTATGCGGCATTTTTTTATTTATCTGATTTTAAATGTTTTTTATAAATCCGTTTTGTTTTTATAGAAAAAATAATATTCATCATTATAAAGAAAACTACAATCAGCCAGGAACATCCTCTCATAACAGCAAAAGGTGTTTCAAATAAAAAACTATATATGAATTTTGCGCCTTCCATATCCCATAACCCCGGTGTAAGATACCAACTTTTGGGCGAAAGAAAATAGTTAAGATTAATTGTTCCCCCACAAATCATTGTAACAAGCCATGACAAGAAGGGGACAGTGTATAAAAGATATCGGTCATAAATTCTTTTATATAGCACAGAACGTGAAAGGATGTCGGAGAAAATATCATTATTAATGTTTTCTGATTTGCATTTAAAATACTGTAAACCTGATGTTTTTGTTCCTGCAATATGTGTCCAGCCGCTGTCTTCAAATATGGATTTGTAATCTTCAAAGTCATATTTATTTTTAAATTCTCTGAAATCAATTTTGTATATTCCTTTATAGGGAACGATTTTGGTAAAATGATAAAAAAGCGAAACTTTATTCACTTCCCATCCTCGTTCTGCCATTTCCGTGAGCCATTTTTCCTCTTTTTCAAGATTTATAAATACTTTTAATTTTATCATAATTTTATACCCCCAGAATATTGCCCGAAACATTTATAATATACTTCATTCGCTGATAATCTGCTTCAAGTATTTCTTTTCCGAGCGGAGTTATTACATATGTTTTTCTTCGCACATCGTCGCTTAGTGTTGGCATTATTAATTTTTTGTTTAAAAGATTTTCAATCGCACCGTACATTGTTCCGGCAGCAAGTCTTACATCTCCGCAACTCAGCCTTTCAACTTCCTGCATAATTGCGTATCCGTGCAATGGTTTATTAAGCGCAAGAAGAATATAGTACACGGTTTCTGTAAGGGGCAAATTTTTGTTTCTGTTCATAGAAATATCCTCCTATACAGTTATACTGTATAGTATCATTATATACAGTGTAACTGTATATGTCAACAGAAAAAATAAAAAAGCAGAAATTTTTTAAACTTCTGCTTTTTATTTTTTATTAATATTCGATTTCGCCTTTGTAAACTAAGTGGCAGTCTCCGGTAAGTGTTATCTTTTCATCGGTATAATTCACTATGAGGTCGCCGCCCTTAACCTTTACGGTTATGTTTTCACCTTTATTACACCAGCCGTTTTCAACAGCAGCAATTACTGCAGCGCAGGCGCCTGTACCGCATGCCTGGGTTTCACCATTGCCGCGTTCCCATACACGCATTTTAAGTGTTTTTGAATTAACCACACGAACAAATTCCGTGTTGATTCTTTCAGGAAAGATATCTGCACTTTCAAATAAAGGCCCTATTTCCGGAATATCAATTTTGTCAATATTGTCTGCAAAAACAACACAGTGCGGATTACCTACCGAACAGCAGGTGATTTTATATTCTTTACCACCGATTGAAACAGGGTAATCAATAACTTTGTCGGCATCGGCAGATACCGGGATAAGTTCAGAATTCAACTGTGCTTTACCCATATCAACTGTTACGGAAGATACTTTTCCGTTTCTTGTAAACAGAGAAAGTGTTTTAATTCCGGATGCCGTTTCTATAGTCATTTGTGTTTTTTTGATAATGTCATTGTCATAAAGGTATTTGCCCATACATCTTATTGAGTTACCGGCCATTTTTCCTTCAGAGCCGTCAATGTTGAATATGCGCATCTTTGCATCGGCAATATCGCTTTTTTCAATAAGAACAATGCCGTCACCGCCGATTCCCTTATGCCTGTCACTGAATTCAATGGCAAAACTTTCGGGGCAGGTGATTATACCGCACTGATTATTAAAGAAAATATAGTCATCACCCGTGCCGTGCATTTTTGAAAATTTAAGAATACCTTTTTCTGTTCTCATATTATTTATGTCTACAAGTTCGGTATTTGTTTCTTTATATCTTGATGCAATTATATCTGCAACAGCATTAGCGGTATCAAGTGATGTAATCGTTGCAATGCCTAATTGATTTGCTCTGTTGTGGAGTTTAATATAGTCGGCTATTGATTTTTTATCGCTCTTTCCGGTGTAAACAATGTAATCAAGTTTGCCTGATTCAACAAGGTTCATTATTGAATTATCTTCGTGCAGTTTGTTTACAAGAGAAACATGTATTCCAAGACTCTCAATAGCCTTGGCAGTTTCAGGTGTTGCCCAGATTTCAGCACCGAGATCATCGAGTTTTTTTGCCAGATTAACGATTTCAAATCTGTCCTGCTTGGTTACGGTGATTAGCACACCATGCTTATCTTTTCGGTGAAAATCTGTTTTAAATCCTGCCGAAACAAGACCTTTGAACAAAGCCTCAATCAGATTTTTGCCTACGCCGAGAACCTCACCTGTTGATTTCATTTCAGGACCGAGTTTTGAGTTTACATCGTTAAGTTTTTCAAAACTGAAAACAGGCACTTTAACAGCATAGTACGGCGGTGTTCTGTAAAGACCGGTGCCGTAGGCGAGTTCTTCAAGTGATGCGCCTACCATTATTTTGGTAGCAAGTTCAACCATCGGAACACCGGTAACTTTGCTTATATATGGAATTGTTCTTGACGCTCTCGGATTTACTTCAATAACGTAAAGTTCATTCTGATAAATCAGATACTGAATGTTTACAAGACCCTTTGTTTCAAGCGAAAGGGCAAGATTTTCGGATACTTTGCAAACTTTTTCAAGCATCATATCGTTGAGATTATATGGTGGGTATACCGCTATTGAGTCGCCTGAGTGAACACCTGCACGTTCAATATGCTCCATAATTCCGGGAATAAGAACGTTTTTGCCGTCTGATATGCAGTCAACCTCAAGTTCGCATCCCATCATATATTTATCAACAAGTACAGGGTTTTCAATTCCCTGTGAAAGTATAATTTCCATATATTGGCAGACATCGTCATTCGTATATGCAATGGTCATATTCTGACCGCCTATAACGTATGACGGGCGGAGAAGAACAGGGTAACCAAGTCTGTCAGCCGCGGATAATGCCTCGTCAAGTGTCATAACACTTTCGCCCTTGGGTCTGAAAATATTGAATCTTTCAAGCAGAGCATCAAATTTTTCCCTGTCTTCCGCAAGGTCAATCGACCGGGCACTGGTTCCGAATATGGTTATACCGCTGTCATCAAGGAATTTTGTAAGTTTTATGGCAGTCTGTCCGCCGAACGCAACAACAACGCCAATCGGATTTTCTGCCTTTATGATGTTCATAACATCTTCATCAGTCAGCGGTTCAAAGTAAAGTCTGTCACCTGTGTCAAAGTCTGTAGAAACGGTTTCCGGGTTGTTATTTACTATAATAACTTCATAACCGAGTTCCTTAAGCGTCCATACGCAGTGAACACAGGAGTAGTCAAATTCAATTCCTTGTCCTATTCTTATAGGACCCGAACCCAGAACGATGATTTTTTTCTTGCCTGATTTTTCAAGTTCTCTTGATTCGCAATGATTATCATATGTTGAATAGAAATAAGGGGTTTCTGCCTCAAACTCAGCACCGCAGGTATCAACCATTTTATATACACAGTCTTTATGATATGAAACTGAATTGCCGCTGATTTTTTTCAGCGCATTATCTGTGTAGCCCAGTTTTTTGCCTTTAAGGTACAATTCTTCGCTTAAAACTGTATTTTCTATTTCTTTTTCATAATCGGCAAGATTTTTAAGTTTTGCAAGAAACCACTCGTCAATCATAGTGATTTCGTGTATTTTTTCAATAGATATACCTTCCTTGAGCGCCTTGAACACAGAGAACAGTCTTATATCATCCTGGCTGTGGAGTTTTTCCATTATATCTGCACCGTCAAGAATTTTGTTGTTGAGCGTATCAAGACCTATTTCTGCCCCTCTTACGGCTTTCATAATCGCCATTTCAAAACTTGGGGCAATGCTCATAACTTCTCCGGTCGCTTTCATCTGCGTGCCGAGTTTTCGTGATGCATTTACAAATTTATCAAAAGGCCATTTCGGAAGTTTGATAACAACATAGTCAAGTGTCGGCTCAAAGCAAGCACAGGTTTTTCCTGTGATATCATTTTTTATTTCATCAAGAGTATAACCGAGCGCAATTTTTGTTGTTACCTTTGCAATAGGATAACCTGTTGCTTTTGATGCAAGTGCAGAGGAACGCGATACTCTCGGGTTAACTTCAATTACCGAATATTCAAAACTTTCGGGATTAAGTGCAAACTGGCAGTTGCATCCGCCTTCAATGCCGAGTTCGGTAATGATATCAAGAGAAGCGGAACGAAGCATCTGGTATTCTTTATCAGCAAGTGTTACTGCTGGTGCAATTACGATGCTGTCACCGGTATGAACTCCGACCGGATCAAAATTTTCCATGGAGCAGACTGCAATAACATTGCCTGCACTGTCTCTCATAACTTCAAACTCAATTTCTTTCCAGCCGGCAATATATTTTTCAACAAGAACCTGTGTTATAGGGGAAAGCATAAGTCCGTTTTTGGCTACAATGTCAAGTTCGCTTTTATCGTTTGCAACGCCGCCCCCGGCACCGCCGAGCGTGAAAGCAGGGCGTATTATAACAGGATAGCCGATTTCATCTGCAATTTTTTCTGCATCTTCAAGGGTATATGCAATATCGCTGGGAACAACAGGCTGACCGATTTTTACCATTGTGTCGCGAAACATCTGTCTGTCTTCCGCTTTATCAATCGCTTCGGCATTCGTTCCGAGCAGTTTAACGCTCATTTTGTCAAGATAACCGTCTTTGGCAAGCTGCATACCGATTGTAAGCCCCGTCTGTCCGCCGAGACCGCAGAGAATGGAATCGGGTTTTTCTTTTTCAATAATTCTTTTAACCGTTTCTTCGGTAAGCGGTTCAAGATAAATATGGTCGGCAAGTGCTTTGTCGGTCATAATTGTGGCAGGGTTTGAGTTTACAAGAACAACTTCAATTCCCTCATCTTTAAGTACGCGGCATGCCTGAGCACCTGCATAGTCAAATTCGGCTGCCTGTCCTATAACGATAGGCCCTGAACCGATAACCAGAACCTTTTTTATATCCTTATTAAGAGGCATATTATTTGTTACCTCCCATCATATCAATAAATTTGTCAAATATAAATCTTGTATCATGCGGACCCGAACAGGCTTCCGGATGAAACTGAACAGAAAAAGCCTGCTTGTCTTTATAATCAACGCCTTCGCATGTTCCGTCATTGGCATTGATGTAACTTACACATCCGCCTGCGTTTTCAACAGTTTCGTTGATAACAGCATAACCATGGTTTTGCGAAGAAATAAAAGTTCTGCCGGTTTCAAGATTTTTAACAGGCTGATTAACACCGCGGTGGCCGTATTTAAGTTTTGTTGTTTTTGCACCCTGAGACAGTGCAAGTAACTGATGACCTAAGCAGATTGCAAATATCGGCTTTTTACCGATAAGTTTTTTTAACTGCTCAATTTCATAAGTGTTTTCCTCAGGATCTCCGGGACCGTTTGACAGCATAATTCCGTCTGGATCTAAAGAAAGTATATCTTCAGCAGGGGTATCATGCGCAACAACGGCAACATTACAGCCTCTTTTATTCAGTTCTCTTACAATATTATTTTTTGTTCCGTAGTCAATCAGAACAACATTATATTTATGTTCCTTGGCAGGGCTGAGAGAAGGCTTAACTGCCGAAACTGATTTAACAGCTTTTTCAACCTTGTAAGCCTTTACAATATCATAATCAATATTATCGGGATTTGTTGTTATAACAGCGTTCATTACACCGCTTTCCCTGATAATTTTTGTTATTTCGCGTGTGTCAACGTCATATACACCAACAATATTATTCTGCCTGAGATAGGAGTCAAGTGTATCATTGCATCTGAAATTTGACGGTTCTTCGCAGTATTCACGCACAATGTATGCGCTGACAAATGATTTTGCACTTTCCTTGTCTTCATTTATAAAACCATAATTGCCTATAAGCGGAAATGTCTGCATAACAATTTGGCCGTAATAACTCGGATCGGTCAGCGTTTCAATATATCCGCCCATACCTGTTGTAAAAACAAGTTCGCCGATAACTTCGCCTTCTGCACCGAAACATTTGCCTTCAAAAATTTTTCCGTTTTCAAGACATATGTAAACTTTTTTATCTGTCATAATATCGTTCCTAATAATTAGCCTAAAAGTTTAACAAGAACTGCTTTCTGAGCGTGAAGTCTGTTTTCTGCCTCGTCAAAAATCTCATCGGCATGTTCTTCAAATACTTTTGCAGTGATTTCTTCTTCTCTGTGTGCAGGGAGGCAGTGAAGCACCATAGCACCTTCGTTTGCAACTTCCATAACACTGTCATTAATCTGGAAATCTTTAAACACTTTTTCTCTTTCAGCCTTTTCTTCTTCCTGACCCATTGATGCCCATACATCTGTGTAGATTACATCTGCATCTTTTGCACAGGCAAGAATATCGCTGCTGCACATAAAGTCGCCGTTTTCTTCAGCCCATTTCATTATTTCTGCATCAGGTTTGTAATTTTCGGGGCAGGCAATGGCACAACGCATTCCCATTTTGATTGCCCCCACAATTAAACTGTTTGCCATATTGTTTCCGTCACCGATAAAACAGAATTTCAGTCCGTCAAAACTCTTTTTATATTCGCGTATAGTCATAAGATCGGCAAGCACCTGACAAGGGTGGCAGTAGTCTGTAAGACCGTTGATAATAGGAATTGAACCGTATTCTGCAAGGTCTTCAACTTCTTTCTGTTCAAAGGTTCTTATCATAATTCCGTCAAGATAACGTGAAAGAACTCTTGCTGTGTCCTCAACGGGTTCACCTCTGCCAATCTGCAAATCCCTGTTGGAAAGGAAAAGAGCCTGACCGCCTAACTGATACATACCTGTTTCAAAACTTACTCTTGTTCTGGTTGAACTTTTCTGAAAAATCATACCAAGAGTTTTGCCTTTGAGGTGATGATGTTCAATGCCGTGCTTTGTTTCGTATTTAAGTTGATCGGCAAGATTTAAAATATCAAGAATATCGTGATGGCTTAAATCCTGTAATTTTAATAAATGTTTCATTTCTCAATTACCTCTTTCAATATTTTAAGACCTCTGTCGAGTTCGCATTTGCTGATATTAAGAGCAGGAAGAAGTCTGATTTTTGTTTTTGCAGTAAGTACAAGAAGACCGTTTTCAAGGCATTCCTGTGCAACTGCTTTTGCATCTTTTTCTGTTTCAACGCCAAGCATAAGCCCCATACCAGAAACAGATTTTACGCCGTCTGTATTCAGAAGATATTCTTTTATGTATTCACTTTTTTTACATACTTCTTCAAGAAATTCATCATCAATTCTTGAAACGATTGAGCATGCACCGGCAGCACAGATAGGGTTTCCGCCGAAAGTTGAACCATGGGAGCCCGGTGAAACAGTTTCTTTCAGTTTTTCACCGAAGAGAACAGCGCCCATCGGAAGTCCGCCTGCCATGCCTTTTGCTGTTGAAACAATGTCGGGCATAATATCAAAATTCTGATAGGCAAAATATTTTCCGGTTCTGCCGTTTCCTGTCTGAACTTCGTCAACAATCATAAGTATGTCTTTTTCTGCAGCAATGCTTTCTATTGCTTTAACAAAATCAAAGTCAAGGTTATTAACGCCGCCTTCACCCTGAACACACTCAAACATAATTGCACAAACATCGTCTGTTATCATTTCACCAAGCATCTTAAGGTCATTTGCCCGGCAGTATTTAAAACCTTCGGTAAAAGGACCGAAAACAGTATGAAAACTATCCTGTCCTGTAGCGGCAAGGGTTGTTATTGTTCTGCCGTGAAAAGAATTCTCAAGGGTAATTATCGTGCTTCTGCCTTCACCGTATTTGTCAAAAGAATACTTTCTTGCAAATTTTATTGCACCTTCGTTTGCTTCTGCACCGCTGTTTGAGAAAAACACTTTTTTCATACCGCTTTTTTCGCAAAGCAGTTTTGCAAGTTTTGCACATGGCTCAGTGTAATAAAGATTGCTTACATGCTGAAGTTTGTCAAGTTGCATTTCAACAGCCATTTTCCATTCATTATCACTGATGCCGAATGCAGTTACACCGATTCCGGAACCAAAGTCAATGTATTCTTTTCCGTCTTCATCATAGAGTGTTGAACCCTTGCCCTTTGAAAGTGCAACATTAAATCTGCCATAGGCATGGGCAACATATTCATTGTCTAATTCTTTTGTATTCATAATTTAATCACCTGCTTCTGAACATGGTTCCCATACCTTCATCTGTAAGAAGTTCCATAAGAATAGAGTGGGGAACACGTCCGTCAATAATAAATGCTTTTTTAACCCCTTGTCTTAATGCTTCGGTCATTGAGTCAATTTTCGGTATCATACCTCCGCTGATAATTCCTTCAGCAATAAGTGCAGGAGTATCTGAAATATAAACTCTGTGAATAAGTGTTGAATCGTCGTCTTTATCACGTAAAAGACCAACGATATCCGTCATTGAAACAAGTGCTTCAGCGTTCAAAGCACCTGCAATGGCGGCTGCAACGGTATCTGCATTAATATTGTAGCAGTTTCCGTTTTTATCATATCCGATAGTTGAAATAACCGGAATAAAACTGTGGTTAAGGACTTCATCAATAACCTCAGTGTTTACATTCATTATTTCACCGACATATCCGTGCTTGTCATCAAGCGGTCTGCATTCAATCATATTTCCGTCCATACCCGAAAGTCCGATAGCGTGACCGCCCATATTTCCAATCTGGCATACAAGGTCTTTGTTAACTTTACCTGCAAGTACCATCTGCACAACATCAACCGTATCTTTGTCGGTAACTCTTAATCCGTCAACAAATTTGCTTTCAATGTTCATTCTGTTCAGGGTTTTGTTAATTTCAGGACCTCCGCCGTGAACAAGAACAACCTTGATTCCTACAGTTGTGAGAAGAACAAGGTCTCTCATAACTGCCTCTTTCAGTTCTTCGTTAATCATAGCATTGCCGCCGTATTTTACAACAACAATTTTTTTTCGGTACATTTGAATGTGCGGCAGGGCATGAGCCAGTATTTCTGCTTTCTGTGCGTTATTAATATCCATTATTATCTCCTTGGAATTGCGATGTAATATTTATCGCTCGCATAAAGTGTTATTATTTGTCCATATTCTGTAGTGATTTGACCTGAATAATATTGCATTCAGTAACATTTATTAAGTTCGATAATCTCCGTTTATTTTGACGTAGTCATATGTCAAATCACAACCCCACGCGGTTGCTGACTCTTCACCCTGATTAAGATGAATAAGAATATATATTTCATCAGCCGAAAGAACAACACTTGCTTCCTCTTCGCTGAATTCAATGCCTGCTCCGTTTCTGCAAACGCTGATGATGCCTTTTTCACTCTTTAAATCAACACTTACTTTATGAATATCAAATTCCGCATCGGCATAACCAACAGCGCAAAGAACACGTCCCCAGTTTGCATCTTCGCCGAACATTGCTGCTTTAAAAAGGGAAGAGCAGACAACGCTCTTTGCAACCGTGATCGCCGTGTCTTTATCAGGTGCACCTTCACAGATACATTCAAGAAGTTTGCTTGCACCTTCACCGTCTTTGGCAAGCATTCTTGTAAGATTAGCCATAACTTCATAAAGGGCTGATTTGAATGTTTCGTAATTCTTATCTTCCTCTGTAATTTCGTTATTGCCTGCAAGTCCGTTTGCCATGAGTGATACCATATCATTTGTTGATGTATCTCCGTCGATTGAAAGGCAGTTATAGGTAACTTTAACAATTTCACTGAGAGCCTTCTGCAGAAGTTCTTTTGAAACGGCACAGTCGGTTGTTATAAAGTTAAGCGTTGTTGCCATATTCGGGTGAATCATTCCGCTGCCTTTTGCCATACCGCCGAGTCTGCATAAAATTCCGTCAATTTCAAATTCAACAGCGTATTCCTTTTTTACGGTATCTGTTGTCATAATTGCGGTTGCTGCTTCAAGATTTTTGCCGTAGTCCAGTTCTTTTACAAGTTCGGGAACAGCCTTTTGTATCGGTTCTATCGGAAGGATCTGCCCGATAACACCGGTAGAAGCAACAATAACATGCTCGGGTGCAATTTTGAGTTCTTCAGCCACAAGGCGGCACATTTCTGCTGCTTTTTCTTCGCCGTCGGCATTACAGGTGTTTGCGTTTTTTGAGTTGGCAATAACTGCAATGGCAGTGCCTGATGATTTTTCAAGATTATTCTTTGTAACAATAAGCGGTGCGCCTTTTACTTTGTTCTTCGTATAAACTGCTGCAGCGTTGCAGATTACATCCGATGTAAAAAGGCATATATCGTTTTTATGTTTTATGTTGGGATTCTGATTATCCGTTTTCGGCTTTTTAATTCCGCAGTAAGTTCCGCTTGCTTTAAATCCTTTAGCGGCACAAATTCCGCCTTCAATAAATTTCATATGTTAATCTCCTATATTAAGTCCTGTTTTTTCGTCAATTCCAAGTGCAATATTAAGGCACTGTATAGCAGCGCCCGAAGCGCCTTTTCCAAGGTTGTCAAAACGCGAAGTAATCAGAATTCTGTCTTCGTTTCCGTTCACTTCTATTTCCATATCGTCGCGCCCTGCAAAGTTATTTGAACCTATCATAGACTGTGTATAGCCGCAGTCTCTTACTTTAACTATATCTGATTCTGCATAGTGCTCCTTAAGCATTTTGCATATATCTTCTGCAGAATATTTTTTATTCATTCTGCTTGTATAAAGCGGAACCGTAACAACCATTCCCTGTGGGTAATCACATATTATGGGTGAGAAAATCGGCTTTTTGCTGATGCCGCTTATTGCTTCCATTTCCTTAAGATGCTTGTGTTCCTGTGTAAGAGCGTAAAGTCTGGGTGAGTCAAGTTCAGTATCTCTGTTTTCGTCTTCATACTGGGCTATTCCTTTTTTGCCTGCCCCTGTATATCCGCTTAAAGCATAACAAACAATATCGTAATCTTTGCTGATAAAATTGTTTTTTACAAGCGGGTAAACGATAGAGTTAAAGCCGCTGGCATAGCAGCCGGGAACAGCAATTCTGCTGCTTGTTTCAATTCTTCGTCGGTGCTCACCGCTCAGTTCTGCAAAACCGTATGCCCAGTTGTCAAGAGTTCGGTGTGCAGTTGATGTATCAATAATTCTTACATGATCGTTTTCAACAAGTGAAACTGCTTCGATTGCCGCCGCATCGGGGAGGCATAAAAAAGTAATATCACTTTCATTTATCATTCTTGCGCGTTCTTTTGAATCTTTTCGTTTTTCGCTGTCAATAATAAGCAGTTCAATATCGTCACGCTTTTCAAATCTGTTGTATATTTTAAGACCTGTTGTTCCGTCTTTTCCGTCTATGAATACTTTTTTCATTTTTATGCAATAACTCCGATTTCTAAATTATATCTTATTTATTATACACGTAAAGCATATATTGTCAATACTATATTAGAATTATTTATAAATATACATTCAAACGAATAAAAATACATAAAATTTTTATATGAAAATTTATGTCGCAAAATGTATCTCTTTCATAAGATAATAGTGATAAAGAAGTCAATTTTCTTGATTTATTATTAGGTTAAAAGGAGATTTTTTTATGAGTAAAGAAATTATAGTTGCTGTTGTTTCAGTTCTCGGAACTGTACTTGGCTCTTTCGGAGGTATAATAACCTCATCAAAACTGACTTCTTTTCGTCTTGATAAATTAGAGCAAAAGGTTGAAGAACATGATTCTTTTGCTGAAAAAATACCTGTTTTAGAAGAAAAAATATCCGATCTTGACAAACGGGTTGACCATTTTGAAAGGAGAAGCAAGTGTGAAGATAAATAAGGTAACAATTATAAGAACAGTAATATTATTTATTTCAATTATAAATGTTGTTTTAAAGATGTTCGGAATAAATGCAATTCCGATAGATAACGAACTTGTAAGTGAAACGGTATCTGCAGGGCTTCTGCTTTATGCATCCATCTCTTCATGGTGGCATAATAATTCCTTTTCAAAGGCAGCGCAGGAGGCAGATGAATATATGAAACAGTTAAAGGGGAAAAAGTAATGTATTATTATAATCAGAGAGACTATGGCAATGTGCCTTATAACAGACCGAACGGCGATAAAAAAATGGTTGCCGAATCAGGCTGTGGTGTTTGTGCAGCATGTATAGCAGTCAATAATCTTATCGGAAGAGAACTTTTCTCAGTAGCGTCAATGGCAAAATTCAGCGTTGACAACGGCGGAAGAGATAATTACGGAACAGATATGACTGCTCTTCTTAATGCAATATGCAAAAAATATCCTGATTTTTCTTATAAAACCTCAAATAGCGAAACTGATCTTGTAAACCATATCAAAAAAGGCGGAATGGTAATTATAAATCAGGGCGATTCCTATAATCTGTTTTCAACTGCCGGTCATTTTGTAACCGCAGTTCAGATGTTCGGCAATGATATTGTAGATATCTACGACCCCGATTTGTATGACGGCAAATACAGTTCCTATGGCAGGGAAAATAAAATTGAACTTGCAACGGTTTACGGTGCAAGAGTAAAAACGGATGAAATAGGCAAGGCATCAGGAGACAGAAATCCGGCATATTTTCTTATCAGTTATGCAGGAAAAAAAGAGACTGCTCCGATTGCAGACAGCGCTCCGTCATTTAAAGTGCAGAATGTCTATACATTGACTACAAATGTAAGAGTCCGCACAGGAGCGGGAACAAACTACGCACAGAAAAAGAAAAGCGAGTTAACTGCCGACGGTCAGAAGAATGCGCTTAATCAAACCGACGCAGTCCTTAAATCCGGAACAAGATTTACAGTGCAAGAAGTAAAGAAAGTCGGTTCCGATATATGGGTAAAAATACCGAGCGGATGGATTGCCGTTTATTATCAGGGCGATAAATATGCCGACTGACATGCAAAAAGTACAGCAAAACTGCTGTACTTTTTTTGTTGACTATATAGTCAATTTGTGATATAATAATTTCGCCAAATAATTACATTTTAATATTTCAATCCATAGTTATTACCGGACGGCATTTTTTTATTTTGTTAAAAATGCTGACTCCGTCATTTTCCGTTCGTAATTTTATGGATTGGTTTAATGTAATTGTTTGGCGACAGTTGGAGTTGTGCGTTTTTTATGCGTGGCTTCGGCTGCGCATTTTTTATTTTAAGGGGGTCATAAAAATGACTGAAAAAACGTATTCATATGACATTGAAGGCAAGGATTTGCATGAATTTTTCAAAATGCACAATCAACTGAACGACAGGCTGGAGATTC
>CAMNST010000001.1 GCA_946555465.1 uncultured Clostridia bacterium | reverse complement strand
GAGATAATTGAAATCGGAGCCTTAAAATTAAACGGCATTCTGGAAGTTGTTGATACTTTCAAGCAGTTTATTAAACCGAGTGTTTCAAAAAAACTCGGCTCAAGATTTAAAAACCTGACGCATATTACGATGGAAGAAATTAACGAAACCGGCATTGATTTTGATGCTGCGTTTTCTGATTTTTCTCGTTGGTCGGAAGGCAATGACAGTGTATTTTTGAGTTGGTCAAAGAGTGATTTATATACTATTGTTGATAATTTTAAACATTTTAAAGGCAAAACCTCGGTTGATTTTATAAAAAAATATGCAGATGCCCAGAGTTACTGCATGCAGTTTATTGACAATCACAACGGCAATCAGATAAGCCTTTCAAACTGTGCAGAAAAGTTCGGCATTGAGGTTGATACTTCAAATCTTCACCGGGCGCTTGAAGACTGTATGGTAACTGCTCACTGTTTCAGAAAAGTTTTTGATAAAAATAAATTCAAAAACTTTATACAGGTATGTGATAAGTCATTTTTTCAAAGACTTGTATTTAAACCATATTATATTTCCAAGCCGGTAAGTGATACTTTTGATGTTAACAAAGTTCAACTCATATGCCCCGAGTGTTGCGGAAATGTTGTACCTTTAAATAATTATGAATTTAGCAACAATGCTTTTAAAAGTGCCGGAAAGTGTAAAAAGTGCAAAATCAAATTTTGGATATTTGTCAGAGCCAAACAGAATTATGATAATATTTCTGTTTCGCAAAGGCTTGTAAGAATGAACAAAAAAAGAGCAAAGCATATTAAATAAATAAAGATTACAAATGTTTACAAATTACCCCTTTATTTATTATTTGATTTGTAATATAATACTTAATTATCAAGAATATTAACGGAGGTATGAAAATGGCTTCAAATGATTTTGACGATTTATTGGAATCCTTTATGAATAATTCGGCTAAAGTGTATAACGAAGATAAAACCGCTCGTGAAGACAATGCCGAAAAACTTCCGACTTCTTATAACGTTTCTGCTTCTGACAGCAAATCAAGAAAAATCAGAAGAGGACGCGAAATTGAAAAAGAAATCGATGAAAAAAAGAAAAAGAGAAAGAGAAAGCCTGTAAAGCAAAAGACGCCTGCACAGAAATTCTTTTCAAATTTGGGAAAAGTTTTAATAGGTGCAATAATGGTTGTCGGCGTTGTCGGCATTGTGTGTTTTTCCGTAATCGCAATTTACGGTTACAGTGTTGTGTACGGCGACCCTGTTTTCGACCTTACGGAAGAAGCACTTTCCCAAAACCAGACATCTCATATTTACGGACAGGACGGGGATGACATAGTTGAAATAACACGTCTCCACGGTGAGGAAAACCGTATATGGGTTGATCTCGAGGATATGGGCGATTATATGGGTGATACCTTTATTGCCGCAGAAGATAAGCGTTTTAAAAAACATCATGGTGTTGACTGGATAAGAACCATCGGCGTTATTGTACAAAATAACGACCAGGGCGGTTCTACCATAACACAGCAGTTGATTAAAAACCTTACCGATGATAATAAAGTAACATTTGTAAGAAAATTCAACGAAATCTTAAGAGCACTTAATCTTGAAAGACATTACAGCAAAGAAGATATTCTTGAGGCTTATTTAAATACAATCTATCTTTCAAACGGCTGCTATGGTGTAAAAACGGCTGCAGAGGTTTACTTCGGCAAAGAGGTTGCCGATCTTAATGTAGCCGAATGTGCATGTATTGCCGCAATTACGCAGTATCCCACAAAGTATGACCCGCTTATAAATTATGACGGAAAAGACGGAAACCGCACCCGCCAGGTTTGGATACTTGATGAAATGGCATCAAAGGAAAACCAGTTTATTACGCAGTCTCAGCATGACTGGGCGGTAAACTATGAATTGGTATTTACAAACAGTGAAAATTATCAGGGTTCGCAACTCGATAAAACAAATGAAAAAGAAGATGACGATGATATAACAAATTATTATGTTGACTTTGTTATAACATCTGTTCAGGAAGATTTGCAGAAAATGGGCTATACAAGCAAAAAAGCCCATGATATGGTTTACGGCGGCGGTCTGAACATCTATACAGCCATTGATTTTGATGTTCAGGAATCGCTTGAAGATGTTTATGAAAATTACAGAAAAATGCCTGATGAAACGGTGCAGGGTGCAATGTGCATTATGAACTATGAGGGCAGAGTAATGGGTATTGTCGGCGGTGCCGGTAAAAATAAGGGGGCAATGCTTCTTAACCGTGCAACGATGTCAACAAGACCTCCGGGATCTACAATCAAACCGCTTTCTGTATATGGTCCTGCTCTTGAAAAGAGTCTTACCGATGATAATACAGATATCTATTGGTCAACCATTCTCAACGACAGTCCGTTTATGCGTGTTGAAGGCAAAATGTGGCCTGTTAACCAGGGCGGAGGTTATTCGTCAAACAATGTAACCCTTCAGTATGGTCTTGCGCAGTCTCTTAACACAATTTCCGCAAGAACTCTTGATAAAATAGGCGTTGATTATTCATTCCAGCGTTTGAGCGAATATTTCCATCTTTCAACTCTCGACAGCGTGCGTGATGTGGATTACGGTCCTATGGCTATCGGTTCTCTTACAAATGGTGCAACTGTTCTTGATATAACCGCTGCCTATGCTGCATTCGGTAACGGAGGATATTATTTTGAACCATATTGTTACTATAAAGTTGAAGACAGCCAGGGCAATATAATAATTGAACAGAATCCTGAAAAAACAAAACAGGTTGCACTTTCCGAAAGCACAGGCTGGCTTATGAACAGGCTTCTTCAGACTGTTATGACGCAGGGAACCGGTACTTCCTATAAACTTTCAGGCATTCAGTGTTTTGGTAAAACAGGTACAACCAATGATGATAAAGACCGTTGGTTTGTAGGTGGAACTCCGGATTTTATTGCTGCAACATGGTATGGTTATGATACACCTAAAGAAGTTCATTACAGCCTTTCATCTAACCCGGCAGGAACTATATGGAAAGCAGTTATGAGCCAGGTTTATGATAAAATAAATGACCGTGATGCCGATTATGATACAGAATTCCCTGAATATGACGGAATTGTTCAGCGTGCTTATTGCAGTACCTGCGGCAAACTCACTTCAGGTTCCGGCAGTTACGGCTGGTATGATAAAGACAATCTGCCCGGTTACTGCGGCGGTCACGAAGAACTGACTACCGAGAAGGATGGCGAAGATTCGTCAACAACTGCCGCTAACGGTAATAATCAGAATTCAAATAATACCAATACAACTGCCGCATCAACTTCTGCGTCAGGTAATGCAGATTAAATTAAAATAATATGGGAAATCAGTGTAATGCTGGTTTCCCTTTGTTAGGTTATTCGTGCTATGAAAATTATGTCTGTTGATTACGGCGATGCAAGAACCGGTATTGCTTTTTGCGATGTTAACGAAATTCTTGCCTCGGCGTATACAGTAATTGATGAAAGTTATGCCCCGAAACTGCTGAAAAAAATCAGTGATATTGTCGACCGGGAAAAACCATCTCTTGTTGTTATCGGTCTGCCGAGAAATATGGACGGCAGTTATGGTTTTCGTGCCGACAAGTGCAGAGAATTGGGTGAACTTATAAAAAGTGAAATAGATATACCCGTTGAATACGAAGACGAAAGGCTTACCACTGTTATTGCTCACGATATTCTTTCTTCAAATAATGTCAGAGGGAAGAAAAGAAAAAAAACAGTTGATGCAGTGTCTGCCGTTATTATTCTTCAGAGTTTTATTGATAAAAGAAAAAACAGGTAATTATTATTTTTCCGAAACCGTATTTATAATATGGTGATTAGGTGGAATTTTATTTATCCGGCACAAAAATCAGAGTTGAATATTCCTTTATTCTGATGCTTAGTTTTGCAGTGCTTTTAGGCGCAAAAGATCTGGTTTATCTTCTTTTGTTTTCAATATGTCACGAGATTGGACATTTGTCTGTATTGCTTATATGCAGAGGCAGAGCAGACAGCCTTGTTTTTTCCTTTTATGGTCTTGCTTTAAGATACAGTTGTACGCTTTCACGCTTGAAAGAATTTGCTGTTATTCTTGCAGGACCTTTGGTCAATTTGATTTGTTATCTTTTTTTTAAAGACGATATCAATCTTGTATTGTTTGCACTTAATATGCTGCCGATTTTTCCGCTTGACGGCGGACGCTTATTAAGGCTTTATTCCATGAGAATTTCACGAATAATAAGTGTTGTGTTTCTGACTGTGCTTATTCTTCTTTCCGTAATTCTTGTTGTGTATTATAAATCATTTTCTCTTGTTTTAATAAGTATTTATCTTTTGATTTACAGTATAAATTATTAATATCTTAAATTGAGGTTTCTATGAAAAAAGAAGTTGAAAAATTACTCCAATATGTTCAGAAACCGGCGAGGTACATCGGCGGTGAATTAAATTCTGTTGTTAAAGATAAAAACAGTGTTGATATCCGTTATGCCTTCTGTTTTCCTGATACATATGAAATAGGTATGAGTCATCTTGGAATGAAAATACTCTACGGTCTTGTAAATGACCGTGATGATGCATGGTGTGAGCGTGTGTTTGCACCCGACAGAGATATGGAAGAGCAACTTCGTAAAAACAATGTGCCTTTGTTTGCTCTTGAAAGCGGAGACTATATTAAAGAATTTGATATGATTGGCTTTACCCTTCAGTATGAACTTTCATATACCAATGTTCTCAATATGCTGGATATGGCACAGATACCGCTTAAAAGCAGTGACAGAAACAATTTAACGCCGATAATCTGTGCAGGAGGTCCTTGCTGCTGCAATCCCGAACCGATTACAGATTTCATTGATATTGTATTTCTCGGTGATGGTGAAAACAGTACCACACAGGTAATAGATCTTTTAAAAGAATGCAAGAAGAACGGTGCTTCAAAGCAGGAGTTTCTTTTAAAAGCAAAAGATATAACCGGTGTGTATGTTCCGTCATTTTATCAGGACAGTTATAATGACGACGGAACACTTAAAGAACTCAAACCCATAAATAATGCGCCCGAAAAAGTAAAAAAATCAGTTGTCTCGGATATGGACAAGGTATACTATCCAAAAGAATTTGTTGTTCCGTATATCAATATCGTTCATGACAGAGCAGTTGAAGAAATTTTCAGGGGATGTATCCGTGGCTGCCGTTTCTGTCAGGCTGGCTTTATTTACAGGCCTATTCGTGAAAAAAGTGTTGAAACAATAAATGAACAGTGCAAGGCTCTTATTGAGTCAACCGGCTATGATGAAATTTCTTTGTGTTCACTTTCAACTTCCGACCACAGTGATGTCAACAAAATGCTTACAACTCTTATTGACTGGACTGTTAAGGAAAATATAAATCTTTCTTTGCCGAGCCTCAGAGTTGATAATTTTTCTGATGAACTTGTTGAACATCTCAATAAGGTTCGCAGAAGCGGACTTACATTTGCGCCCGAAGCAGGTACACAGCGTCTGCGTGATGTCATAAATAAAAACGTTACCGAAGAAGAAGTTATCAGAACCTGTACAAAAGCATTCGATAATGGCTGGACCTCTGTAAAACTTTATTTTATGATGGGTCTTCCAACAGAAACAATGGAAGATATTGAGGGTATTGCCAATCTCGGTATGCAGGTTATTCATGCTTTTTATAATAATCCAAACAGGCAGAAGGGAACAGGCGTTCAGGTTTCGATATCCTGTGCTTCCTTCATACCAAAACCATTTACTCCGTTTCAGTGGGAACCTGAAGACAGTATGGAATCGCTTAAAGAAAAGCAAAAGCATCTGCTCGAGTCTATACCGTCTAAAAAAATTAAAGTGTCCTATCATGAAACGCCCACCTCATTGCTTGAAGGTGTTCTTGCAAGGGGAGACAGGCGTCTCGGCAAAGTAATTCTTCGTGCATTTGAACTTGGCTGCAAATTCGATTCATGGGATGATCAGTTTAATTTTGATGCGTGGATGCAGGCTTTTGAAGAAAACGGAATTGACCCGTATTTCTACACAAAAAGAAGAAGAGGTTTTTCAGAACTGCTTCCATGGGATCACCTCGATTACGGTGTAAGCAGAAAATTCCTTGAAAACGAAAACAAAAAGGCTCACAGAAACGAGACGACACCTCACTGCCGTATTAAGTGCGCCGGCTGCGGTGCCAATAAACTGAACGGAGGTAACTGCGATGCGAGAAGTTAGACTTCGTTTTGCCAAAGTAGGCAGACTTAAATATATAAGCCACCTTGATATTAACAGGGCAATGTCAAGGGCGCTGAAAAGAGCGCAAATACCGCTCTGGTATACAGAGGGTTTTAATCCTCACCCCTATATGAGTTTTTCTCTTCCGCTGTCATTAGGTGTTGAAAGCCTTTGCGAAAGCGTTGATTTAAGAATTATCGGCGAAATAACAAACAGTGAAATAAAAAAGAGAATGAATGCTGTTTTGCCTGAAGATTTGAAAATCATTGATGTTTATGATGACTTTCGCGATAACAGTGAAATCGTTTATTCCGATTATGTTTATAAATTTCAGTTTGCTGATAATAATGAAGCACTTGAAAAAATAAAATCAGTGTTTGCATCAGATGAAATTCTTGCTTTAAAAAAAGGCAAGCAGGGCAAAAAACGTGTGTTTAAGGAAATGGATATCAAGCAGTTTATTGATAAATATTCGGTGTCAATACGCGATGATATTATCGTGCTTAATATAAGGCTTTTTGCCGGAACAGAAAAAAATCTTAACCCGTCACTTCTCTTTGATACAATAATCAGACTGATAGATATGGATTTTGAGTGGAAGAGTATAAGCCGTATTTCGCTGCTTGATAAAAACTATAAAGAATTTAAATAAAAAACACTTGCATTTTTTACCTTTATGTGATATCATATATCAGCATTTAGTCCGTTGCGCACCTTGCAACGCGTAAAATGCCCATGTGTGAGCATTTAAGAAGATGGTCCGCTTTCATTTTATGATATGAACATCTCATAAATAATAAGGAGGAAATTAAAATGGACGCACTTAAATTAATCGAAAAAGACAGCACAAAAGCAGAACTTCCAAAGTTTTCAATCGGTGATACGGTTAAAGTATCAGTAAACATCCGTGAAGGTTCCCGCGAAAGAATTCAGATGTTTGAAGGCACTGTTATTGCAATCAAAGGTTCAGGCATTGCAAAAACATTTACGGTTCGCCGCCTTTCATACGGCGTTGGCGTTGAAAGAGTATTCCCAATGCATTCACCAAACGTTGTTGATGTTAAGGTTATCCGTTCAGGTAAAGTACGCCGTGCAAAACTCTATTATCTTCGTGACCGTGTTGGTAAGGCTGCAAAGGTTAAAGAGCAGATTCAGTAATTTAAGAATAAAAAACCGTCGGTTTTCCGGCGGTTTTATTTTTTATGCAATACGCTTTCTTGCATTTTATCTGCGATTTTAGTATAATAATTATAATATAAAAAATTAAATTTGAAAGGTGTTATTATGCCTGAGTATGTAAAACAAAATGTTCAGTGGTTTCCGGGTCATATGGCAAAAACACGCCGTATCATCAAAGAGAGCCTGGGGCTTGTTGATGGTGTTGTTGAACTTGTCGATGCCAGAATTCCGTATAGTTCTTCAAACCCTGAACTCGGAGATATAATTAAAAGAAAACCGCGTATCATTCTTCTTAATAAATGCGATATTGCCGACAGCAGCGCAACTAAGATGTGGATAGAATATTATAAATCAAAGGGTATGTATGCAATACCTGTTGACTGCCGCAGCGGCAGCGGCCTTAATGCATTTATTCCGACAGTTAAAACCGCTCTTAAAGAGGTTATAGAGCGAAATGAAGCAAAAGGCATGAGCGGAAAAGCACTCAGACTTATGGTTGTTGGTATTCCGAATACAGGCAAATCCTCATTCATTAATCGTATGGCAGGAAATGCAAAGGCAAAAGTTGCCGATAAGGCGGGTGTTACAAGGCAGCAGCAGTGGTTTGCGGTTGGCAGCGGTATAGAACTTCTTGACACGCCGGGTGTTCTCTGGCCTAAATTTGATGACAGTGAAGTAGGGGACAGGCTCGCTTTTACAGGTGCTGTTAAAGACGAGGTTACGGATATTGAATCTTTATCATGCCGCCTTCTTGAAACACTTTCAAAAACACGTCCCAATGCCATACTCCAGCGCTATAAACTTGATTGTGTTGACGGTCTTCAGGGGTGGGAAATTCTTGAACTGATTGGTAAAAAACGAGGATTTCTGATTAAAGGCGGAGAAATAAATTATGAGCGCACAGCGGTTATGATTTGCGATGAATTCAGAGGAGGAAAATTGGGTAAAATCACCCTCGAATTACCTTGATATATGGAAAATATAAATTGGCTTGAATATGAAAATCAGGCATACGGCAAAGGCTACGAAATCATATGCGGAGTTGACGAGGCAGGCAGAGGACCGCTTGCAGGTCCTGTTTATGCTGCAGCAGTAATACTTCCGAAAGGGTATATTATTGACGGAGTTAATGATTCAAAAAAACTCAGTGAAAAAAAGCGAGATTTGCTTTTTGATAAAATTATTGAAGAATGTGTGTGCTGCGGTATTGGAGTTGCAGACGAAAAAGAAATAGATGAAATAAATATTCTGCAGGCAACTTTTCTTGCAATGAGAAGAGCAGTTGATTCTCTTGATATTAAGCCTGATATTGCACTGATTGACGGTAATAAAAAGCCCGGTCTTGATATTGACGAATGGGACATTGTTAAAGGTGACAGCAAAAGCGCCAACATAGCGGCGGCATCCATTATTGCCAAGGTTTCACGAGACAGATATATGCTTCAGATGGCTGAAAAATATCCCGAATATCAGTTTGAAAAGCATAAGGGTTACGGAACCAAACTTCATTATGAAATGATTGAAAAGTACGGAATTTCACCAATCCACAGAAAAACTTTTTTAAAAAAGTTTTTTCAAAAATAGTTTAATTTTCAAGGTGATAACGAATGCAACTTAATGAATATCTACAGAATCCGTGTTCAAAATTATCCATTCCTTATTGGAAAAACAAAATGATGGTTATTCCGGAAAATATAAAAATTGTTCATAATGATGATTTTTGTGAGGGGATTCTTAATGATTATTGTGATGAAAAATATTTTCGTTTAATTCATTATTTAAATAATGTTGATAACAAAATTCCGGATGATTTTTCTTTAAGAACAGCAGAATTTACAGATATTCCATTAATAGTCAAAATAATAAATAATTGTTATTCTGATTTATCTGTAAGTTATGAGCAAATTTTATCATACACTAAAACGAAAGCATATGATAAAAATTTATGGATTTTGGTATATGAGATTAAAACGAATAATCCGGTCGGTTGTGGTATTGCTGATTTTGACAGCGAAGCAAGAGAGGGAATCTTAGAATGGATACAGGTTTTGCCTCAATATAGAGGTAAAAAAATAGGGCAGTTCATTGTAAACGAACTCCTGAGGAGAATGAAAAATGCAGATTTTGTAACTGTTTCAGGAAAAGTTGACAATGTAACAAATCCTGAAAGATTATACAGGAAATGTGGTTTTGTCGGAAATGATATTTGGCATATTATGCATAAAAAATAATTTTTAGAAAAAACGGAAGAGTTTTATTACGTACATTTAATGAAAGAAATACAATGAATACTAAAGGCAAACTCTGGGAAATCAAAGCAGCGAATTATCTGAGAAAAAAGCGATACAAATTGGTTGAGGCTAATTATCAGACTCGTTTCGGTGAAATTGACCTTATTGTTAAAAATAGAAAATATATCTGTTTTGTTGAAGTTAAGCAGAGGAATTTTAATTCTGTTGCACGGCCCGCTGAATTTGTTGACATCTCAAAGCAGCGTAAAATTTGTGCCGCAGCAAATATTTATTTGGCTAATACAAAAACGGATTTGCAGCCGAGATTTGATGTTGTTGAAATTTATACAAAAGATAATGAAATAATTTCATTAAAACATCTTGAAAATGCTTTTGAGTTAGTATAGAATAAATAGGATTAAATAAGAGACAGTGCAAAGCACTGATATCATATGCCCATTAGGGCAGAAAGGCTGGGTTTATTATGTTTTATACATCCACAAGAGATAAATCAATAAAAGTTACTGCCGCTCAGGCAATCGCACAGGGAATCAGTGAAGAAGGCGGTCTTTTTGTTCCCTGCGAACTTCCTCAGTTTAATCTTGAAAAAGTATCTTCAATGGTTAATATGTCCTATATTGACAGAGCCAAAACGGTTCTTAAAGAGTTTTTAACGGATTTTTCAGAAGAAGAATTGAATTACTGTGTTGAGGGTGCTTATGCTGCCGCTAAATTTTCTTCGGCCAAGATTGCACCGACCGTTAATATTGACGGAAATAAGAATATTCTTGAATTATGGCATGGTCCTACATGTGCATTCAAAGATATGGCACTTCAACTTTTGCCTTATCTTATGACTGTTTCTGCAAAGAAAACAGCCGATGGAAAAACAATCGTTATTCTTGTTGCAACATCAGGTGATACAGGCAAGGCTGCGCTTGAAGGCTTTAAAGATGTTGAAAACACGAAGATTCTCGTATTCTATCCTGTTGACGGTGTTTCACCTATGCAGAAACTTCAGATGACAACTCAGGAAGGCGGAAATGTTGCTGTATGTGCAATCAACGGAAATTTTGATGATGCGCAGAGTGCAGTTAAATCTATCTTCACAAATGCAGAAATTAAAGAAGAACTTGCTAAAAAGAATATGATGTTTTCTTCTGCAAACTCAATCAACTGGGGCAGACTTGTACCGCAGATTGTTTATTATTTTTCAACTTATTGCGATATGATTGAAATGGGTAAAATTAATGCAGGTGATGAAATAAACGTTGTTGTTCCAACAGGCAACTTCGGCAACATTCTTGCAGGCTATTATGCAAAACAAATGGGTCTTCCTATCAAGAAACTTATTTGTGCTTCTAACTCCAACAATGTTCTTACAGATTTCCTTAAAACAGGAACTTATAATAAAAACAGAGATTTTTACACAACAACTTCTCCGTCAATGGATATTCTTATTTCCTCAAACCTTGAAAGACTTCTTTATCATATGAGCGGTGAAGATGACAAACTTGTTGCCGATCTTATGAATAAACTTGTTACAGACGGAAAATATACTGTATCAGATGAACTTATTGCAGAAATTCAGACAATGTTTGATGCAGGCTATACAAATGAAGACCGTGTTGACGAAACTATAAAATCGCATTTTGACAAGTACAAATATCTTTGCGATACACATACTGCTGTTGCGGTTAAAGTATATGATGAATATGTAAAAACAACAGGAGATGATATTCCTTCTGTTATTGATTCAACTGCTTCTCCTTACAAATTCTCTGCAAGTGTGCTTAAGGCTGTTTTAAACGGTGAGATACCTGAAATTGATGAATTTGAAATGGTCAGAGAACTCAATCGTGTAACAGGGGCAGATGTTCCTGCACCGCTGGCTTCACTTAAAGATAAAACTGTAAGATTTACAGATGTCTGCAACAAGGAAGATATGAGCCGGATGGTATTCAAACTTCTTGAACTCTAAAAAATATACGGCTCTGTTATGATAGGGAAACAAAATCTTTACCCTGAACAGAGCCGTATTTTTTATTGATGTTTACTGCTTATTTGCATTCGCAACTGTCGCAGCATTCAAATGTCTCGCAGGCAGTATCTGTTTTGCTTGTAGCACTTTTGTCGCCTACTTTGATGTGGCCTGCATGACAGTTGTTTGCTTCGTCATGAAATTTGCAGTTTTTAACCTCGCAAGAGATTCCTCTGATTTCGTTATCCATTCTTTATCACTCCCTTCATTAATATTATTCTTGATTTATCGCACTTTATACAAGGAGAAATAATGTCACTTTTCGCTATTGCCGATACTCATCTTTCCTTTGGAACAAATAAGCCTATGGATACATTTGAGGGATGGCAGAATTATACAGAAAAATTAGAAAAAAACTGGAACAGCCTTGTTTTGCCTGATGACTATGTTGTTATTGCAGGCGATATAAGTTGGGCCATGAATTTTGATGAACTTTATAATGATTTTAAATTTCTTCATTCTTTAAACGGAAAAAAGTTAATTTCCAAGGGTAATCATGATTATTGGTGGAATACTCTGACCAAAATGAATAAATTTGTTGAAGAAAATAGTTTTAATTCAATTTCATTTATTCATAATAATTCTTTTGATTTTGACGATTTTTCGGTTTGTGCCAGCAGGGGTTGGATGTTTGATTCTGATGAGGAGCAGGATGAAAAGGTGCTTAGAAGAGAAGTTATGCGCCTTAAAACCTCTTTGAACAGTGCAAAAAGAGATGAAAAAATTGTTTTTCTTCATTATCCTCCTGTAACAACAAATGAAAAATGTGATGAAATTTTTGAAGTTCTTAATGAATATGGTATAAAAAAATGCTATTATGGGCATCTTCACGGTGTGGCGGCAAAGTTTTCTGTTGATGATACCGTAGGTGAAACAGAGTTTAAACTTATTTCTGCCGACAGATTAAATTTTGTTCCGTATTTAATTAAGAAATTTTAAAATAACTTGATATTGCTAATAATATATGTTATAATGCCACTTTGATGATTAGAAAAATTTGTTAGGAGGTCATAATTATGGCACTTAAATCATCTAATAAAATTGATACAAATGTTTATGAGATTGAGGTTACGGTAACACCCGAAGTATTTACAGAGGCTTGCAAAGCCGCTTATATGAAACAGAGAAAAAGCATCCAGATTCCCGGCTTCCGTAAAGGTAAAGCAACACAGGGCATGATTGAAAAAGTTTACGGCGAGGCTGCTTTTTATGAAGATGCACTTGAAGCAGTTTATCCGGAAGCAGTTTCTGCTGCTATTGAAGAAGCAGGTCTTAAAACTGTTGATCAGCCTTATGATCTTGACGTTCCTGTAATGAGCAAGGCTGAAGGCGTAGAAATGAAAATGAAAGTTACTGTTTATCCTGAGGTTAAACTCGGCGATTATAAAGGACTTGAGGCAACAATGCTTCCAACAGAAGCAACTGACGAAGACGTTGCTGCTGAACTTGAAAATATGAGAGACAGAAATTCACGTCTTATTTCTGTTGAAGACAGAGCAGCCGAGATGGGCGATACTGCAGAAATTGATTTTGAAGGTTTTGTTGACGGCGTTGCATTTGACGGCGGCAAAGGTGAAAACTATCCTCTTGAACTTGGTTCAGGTTCATTTATTCCCGGCTTTGAAGAGCAGGTTGCAGGTCACAAGATTGACGAAGAATTTGATGTTAATGTAACCTTCCCCGAAGAATATGCAGAAGAACTTGCAGGAAAAGATGCAGTATTCAAATGTAAAATTCACGAAATCAAGGCAAAAGAGATGCCTGAACTTGATGACGAATTTGCAAAAGATGTTTCAGAATTTGATACGCTTGATGAACTCAAAGAAGATGTTAAGAAACAACTTTCCGAAAAGAAAGAAGCAGAGGCTAAATCTGATTTTGAAAATCAACTTGTTGAGAAAGTTATTGCAAATATGGAATGTGAAGTTCCTGAATGTATGTTTGAACAGAGAACCAACGAAATGATTCAGGATTACGGCTACAGACTTCAGATGCAGGGTATTGATCTCAATACATATCTTTCTTACCTCGGCCAGGATATGGATTCTTTCAAAGAATCTTTCAGAAGCGGTGCTGAAAATCAGGTTAAAGCATCTATTGCTCTTGATGCCATTGTTGAGGCTGAAAAGATTGAGGCAACTGAAGAAGAAATTGATGCAGAAATTGCTAAACTTGCAGAACAGTATCAGATGCAGGCCGAGCAGATTAAAAAGGCTGTTCCAACTGAACAGATTGCATCAGATATAAAGTCTAAAAAGGCTGTTGACCTTATTGTTTCTTCAGCGAAAAAGGCTTAATTAAATTTAGGATAGGTGATTAATATGGCTTTGGTACCTTATGTTCTTGAACAGACAAGTGCCGGCGAAAGGTCTATGGATATTTATTCCAGACTCCTTAATGACAGAATAATTGTTCTTTCCGATGAAGTGAATTCAACAACGGCATCGCTTGTTGTTGCTCAACTTCTTTTCCTTGAAGGTCAGGACAGTGAAAAAGATATCAGTCTGTATATCAATAGTCCCGGCGGTTCGGTAACGGACGGTTTGGCTATTTATGATACAATGCAGTATATTAAATGTGATGTTTCAACCATATGTATGGGCATGGCTGCTTCTATGGGCGCATTCCTTCTCTCAAGCGGTACAAAAGGCAAAAGAATTGCACTTCCTAACAGTTCAATTCTGATTCACCAGCCTTTGATCGGCGGCAACGGACTTACAGGTCAGACCACTGATATTGAAATTGCTGCTAAGAATCTTGTTCAGACCAAAGAAAGACTGAACAGAATTCTCGCAGAAAACTGTTCAAGACCGGTTGAAGATCTTGTCAGAGATACAGACAGAGATAACTGGATGACAGCAAACGAAGCGCTTGAATACGGGCTTATTGATAAGGTTATTGATAAGAGATAATTGAGGTTGATTTTATGGCACATGATGATCGCAAGGGCATTGCCAGGTGTTCCTTTTGCGGAAAATCCGAGGCGGTTGTTCACAAGTTAATTGAAGGTCCGGGAGTATTTATTTGTGATGAGTGCGTTGGACTTTGTCATGATTTGATTAGTGAGGCAAGTTCTCCTTCTGTTCCGCATACTGTCAGTGACGATTCTGTTCTTCCGAAACCGCAGGAAATCAAGGCAAAACTTGATGAATACGTTATTGGTCAGGATGATGCGAAAAAAGCATTATCCGTTGCAGTATATAATCATTATAAAAGGGTTTACAGCGGCGGAAATACCGGAGATGTTGAACTTCAGAAAAGCAATATAATGCTTTTGGGCCCTACAGGTGTGGGCAAAACAATGCTTGCACAGACACTCGCAAGAATTCTTAATGTTCCGTTTGCAATAGCAGATGCCACAACTCTTACCGAGGCGGGATATGTCGGTGAAGATGTTGAGAATATTTTGCTCAGACTTATTCAGGCAGCAGATTTTGATGTTGAAAAAGCACAGCGCGGTATTATTTACGTTGATGAAATTGATAAAATTTCACGCAAAAGTGAAAACCGGTCCATAACGAGAGATGTAAGCGGTGAGGGCGTACAGCAGGCACTTTTAAAAATTCTTGAGGGAACTGTTTCCAATGTACCTCCGGGAGGAGGAAGAAAACATCCACAGCAGGAATTTATTCAGATTGATACAAGCAATATTCTTTTCATATGCGGCGGTGCATTTGACGGTATAGAAAAAATTATTGAAAAAAGAATCGGCGGAAAATCCCTCGGTTTCGGTGCGGATGTTGATGCTCAGAAAATTGAAAGTTCAAAAATTCTTAATCAGGCTGTTCAGCATGACCTGGTTAAATATGGATTGATTCCCGAACTTATCGGACGTATTCCTGTTATTACGGTTCTTGATAACCTTGATAAGGATGCTCTTATCAGAATTATGAAGGAACCTAAAAACTCAATCTTAAAACAATATCAAAAACTTTTTGAGATGGATGATGTTGTTCTTGAATTTAAAGACGAGGCACTCAATGCCATTGCGGATATTACACTTGAAAGAAAAACAGGTGCAAGAGGTCTTCGCAGCGTTTTTGAATCCGTGTTAAATGATTTGATGTTTAAGGTTCCGAGCGATTATACGGTTGAAAAAATTATTATAACCGAAGAGAGCGTTAAAAACGGTGATGAACCGATAATTCTGAAAAATCCTAACAAAGAACCAAAAAACCTGACTGCAAACAGTCTTAAAAACGCATAATTACATTAAAAAGGCAGCATTAGATGTTGCCTTTTTTTTTATTATAGTATATAATATATAACTAATTTGAATAATAGTTTATCAATTAAGTAGGTTTTATATATGAGTGAGATTAACATAGTAGAAGATATAAAGGAACTGCCTGTTATTCCTCTCAGAGGATTGGTTGTATTTCCTAAAATGGTTCTGCATTTTGATGTTGGCCGAAAAAAGAGTGTTGAGGCAATCAGAACCGCAATGCAGTCAAATCAGAAAATCTTTCTTGTTTGCCAAAAAGATGCGTCTGTTGATGATCCCGGTATGAATGATATGTATGATATCGGTGTTGTTTGTCATATTAAACAAATGATCAGAATTCCGAACAGCGAAAATTTAAGAGTTGTTGTTGAGGGAATAGAACGTGCCGTAATAGTCGGAATTACGCAGACTAAGCCGTTTGTAAGTGCTGCGGTTAATGCAATTAAAGACAGTGATTATAATGCCGGAGAAGATGAAGAAAAGGCTTACATAAGAACTGTAAGAAAAGAGTTTGAAACATACGCAACTCTTATGCCGAAAGTTAGCAATGAAGTTATTGCAAAAGTAATTTCTATTGAAAAAGGCAGTGAACTTGCTGATTTTATTTGTTCAAATACATTTATTGATTATGCCGAAAAGCAAACTGTTCTTTCAACGCTAAATCCGCTTGAAAGATTAATTAAACTTCTTGTTCTTCTGAAAAAAGAAAATACTACGCTTGAAATTGAAGCGGAAATTCATGAAAAAGTTCAGGAAGAGATTGATAAGAATCAAAGAGAATACTATCTGCGCGAGGAAATGAAAGTTATTTCCGAGTCTTTGGGTGATATTGAAAATCCGCTTGAAGAGGCGGAGGCGTACAGAGAAAAAATAAATACTCTTGGCTGTGCCGATGATGTAAAAGAAAGGCTTTTAAAAGAAAGTTCCAAACTTATGAAAATGCCTTCCGGTTCACACGAGAGTACAGTTATAAGAAATTATCTTGATAAATGCCTTGAAATTCCTTTCGGTAAATATACGAAAGATAATATCAGGTTTGATAAAGCGAGAAAAATACTTGATAAAGAACATTACGGGCTTGAAAAGGTTAAAGATAGAATCATTGATTCGCTTGCCGTATATAAAAGAAATCCTGATTTTTCAGGTCAGATTCTTTGTTTGTCAGGCCCTCCGGGAGTGGGCAAAACCTCTGTTGTAAAGTCGCTTGCCAAGAGTATGAACAGAAAATATGTGCGTGTTGCTCTCGGCGGTATTCATGATGAAGCAGAAATCAGAGGCCACAGAAAAACATATATCGGTTCAATGCCGGGAAGAATTATTGACGCTGTTATAAAAAGCGGTGTGATGAATCCGATTATTCTTCTTGATGAAATTGACAAGGTCGGCAATGATTTTAAGGGTGATCCGTCATCTGCTTTGCTTGAAGCGCTTGACCCTGAACAGAACAGCACTTTTACAGACCATTATATTGAATTTCCTGTTGATTTGAGCCGTGTTCTGTTTATCACAACAGCCAATGATATTTCTTCAATTTCAAAACCTTTATATGACCGTATGGAGGTTATTGAACTTAATTCTTATTCTGTTTAAGAAAAGTTTCATATTGCAAAAGAACATTTAATAAAAAAAGAACTGGCAAAACACAGTCTCAGTGCAAGGGAATTAAAAATAAGCGACGATGCAATTTATTCTCTTATTGAAAATTATACAAGAGAAGCAGGTGTTCGCAAACTTGAAAGAATGATTGCATCCCTTTGCAGAAAAGCAAGTGTTGCGCTTGAAAGCGGTAGGAAAACCTTTAAAGTTACGGCAGATAATATTGAAAGTATTCTTGGTAAAAAGATTTATATTAAAGAAGCCGTGAGTGCCGAAAATCAGGTAGGAACCGTAAATGGTCTTGCATGGACAAGCGTTGGCGGAACAATTCTGCCGATTGAAATTTCTGCTCTTGACGGAACAGGCAAACTTGAACTTACGGGAAATCTTGGTGACGTTATGAAAGAAAGCGCAAAAACCGCAGTTTCTTTTGTGCGTGCCAGAAGTTCCGTTTATGGTATTGATACCGATTTTTATAAGAATAAAGATATACATATTCACGCTCCGGAGGGCGCAGTTCCTAAAGACGGACCGTCTGCAGGTCTTGCAATTACAACTGCTCTTGTAAGTGAACTTACGGGTGTTGCGATAAAATCAAATGTTGCAATGACAGGCGAAATAAGTCTGAAAGGAAAGGCTCTTCCTATCGGGGGGCTTAAAGAAAAATCAATGGCAGCATATAAGGCAGGGTGCGATACTGTAATTATCCCTGCTGATAACGAAAAAGATCTTGAAGAGATTTCTGATGAAGTTAAATATGCAGTTGAGTTTATAACCGTAACATCTTTTGATGAAATTCTGCCTTTGGCATTTGAGAGCAGTATCGGTTCAAAAAATACAAAAAGTGAAAAACAGGTAATTGTTGCCGATGAAAAAACACATCGCTCAGTTATAACGCAATAGGTGATATATGAATTATAATAAAGCGGAATTTGAAAAATCTTACGGCCTTTCAGCACAACTCCCCGAAAGCAATGCTCCTGAAATCGTTTTTGCAGGAAAATCAAATGTTGGTAAAAGTTCTCTGCTCAACAAACTGTTTAACAGAAAACAACTTGCAAGAGTAAGTTCTGTTCCCGGAAAAACAGTAACAATTAATTTTTATGATGTTGATACGGTAAAGTTTGTTGACCTGCCCGGTTATGGTTACGCAAAATTAAGCAAGCAGGAATTATTGCGTTTTTCCGAACTGATGGAAGGCTATTTTAATCAGAACAGAAATATTGCACTTGTTGTTCAACTTATTGATATGCGACATCCTTTAACTGAAAATGATAAAGGTATGATAACATTTATGAGAGAACTTGATATACCGTTCATAATCGTTATGACAAAAGCAGATAAACTTAAGAAAAAGGCTTATGAAGAGAGGCTTAAACTTTCAAAACAGGAACTTGCTTTTGCAGAAGGCGTACCGGTTATTCCGTTTTCTGCTGTTACGGGGCAGGGCATTAACGGTATCAAGAATTATATTGAAAAGTCAATTAGTGATGGAGGATTATAAAATATGATGAAAACACCATTTGTTTCAAAAGAAAAAGTTGAAGAAATTGCAAATCAATATCCGACTCCGTTTCATCTTTATGATGAAAAAGGAATAAGAGAAAATGCCGAAAATCTTAAAAAGGCATTTGCATGGAATAAGGGCTACAAAGAATATTTTGCAGTTAAAGCAACACCAAATCCGTTTTTAATCAATATTCTTCGCGAATACGGCTGCGGATGCGATTGTTCTTCAAAACCTGAACTTATGCTTTCCAAGGCTATCGGTGCTGTTGGTGATGATATCATGTTCTCATCCAACGATACTCCTATCGAAGAATTTAAGTATTGCAATGATTTGGGCGGAATTATTAATCTTGACGATATTACACATATTGAAGCAGTTGAGAAAGCCTGCGGCAAACTTCCTAAAAAGATGAGTTGCCGTTATAATCCCGGCGGAGTATTCAAAATTACAAATGATATTATGGATAATCCCGGAGATGCTAAATACGGTATGACTACCGAGCAGATTTATGATGCTTTCAGAATTATGAAAGAAAAGGGTGTTGAAGAGTTTGGCATTCATTCTTTTCTTTGTTCCAATACAGTAACCAATGAATATTATCCTATGCTTGCAAAAGTTCTTTTTGAACTTGCTGCAGACTTAAAAGCAAAACTCGGTGTTCATATTACATTTATTAACCTTTCAGGCGGTATCGGAATTCCTTATACTCCCGACCAGGAGGCAAATGATATTTTTGTTATCGGTGAAGGCGTAAGAAAGGTTTATGAAGAAATTCTTGTTCCGGCAGGGATGGATGATGTTGCAATTTTCACTGAACTCGGCAGATATATGATGGGTCCTTTCGGCGGTCTTGTTACAAAAGCAATCAATGAAAAGCATACGCACAAAGAATATGTCGGCGTAGATGCCTGTGCCGCTAATCTTATGCGCCCTGCTATCTATGGTTCTTATCATCATATCACAGTATTAGGCAAGGAAAATGAGCCGTGCAGCAATAAGTATGATATTACAGGTTCTCTTTGTGAAAACTGCGATAAATTTGCTATTGACAGAATGCTTCCGCAAATTGAAATGGGAGATTATCTCTTTATTCATGATGCAGGTGCCCACGGCTTTTCAATGGGTTATAACTATAACGGAAAACTCAGAAGTTCTGAAATTCTTCTTAAGAGCGACGGTTCTTATCAACTCATCAGAAGGGCTGAAACTCCTGAAGATTATTTTGCAACATTTGACTGCTTCGATTTTTATGATAAATTAATTGAAGATTAAGATTTAGCAAATAAAAATCCCTGAAAATTTTCAGGGATTTTTATTTACTTTCACAGTTTAGTGTGTTACAATATGATAAAGTAATTTTGGAGGGAAAATATGAGCAGAAAACTTCAGGACGATAATCTTGATTTTTTATTCAAGGCAATATTGTCACTTGAAAATGCAGATGAATGTTATGACTTTTTTGAGGATTTATGCACAATTCAGGAGTTAAAAGCAATCAGTCAGCGGCTCGTTGTTGCAAAAATGCTTTCAGAAAAATGTGTTTATACCGATATTGTTAATGCAACAGGTGCTTCAACTGCAACTATAAGCCGTGTAAACCGCTCTCTTCAGTATGGCTGTGACGGTTATGACAAAATTTTTGAAAGAATAAGAGATAAAGAGGAAAATGAGTAGTTATCATACTTTTGCTCAGTTTTATGATACCTTAACAGAAAATGCAGAATATAAAGTTAGAAGTGAATACATTTCTAACTTTTTTTCTCGTTATGGCGGCAGCGGTAGAAACCTGCTTGACCTTGCCTGCGGAACAGGTACTTTTAGTAAGATTTTTTCCGATATGGGCTATAGTGTTACCGGTATTGATTTATCAGATGATATGCTTTCTGTTGCTGATAATAAGTGCGGCGGAAACGTTAAATTTGTTAAAGGTGATATGACAGATTTCGGTTTTGACAATAAGTTTGACTTTTGCATCTGCACGCTTGACAGCATTAATCATATAACAGATTATAATGATCTAAAAAAATGTTTTGATAATGTATATCATGTTCTTAACAAAGGCGGAATATTTGTTTTTGATGTAAACACTATATATAAACACAGAAATATTTTGAGCAACAATACATTCGTTTTTGATGAAGATGATTTTTTTCTTAGTTGGGATAATGAATATCACGATGAAGATGAAGTAAGAATAATACTTGACTTTTTTGTATTTAACGGCAAAAATTATGACAGATACAGCGAAGAGTTTGATGAAAAAGCATACAGTGCTGAAAAATTGACTGAAGCGCTCAGCGGATTTGAAATACTTGGAATATATGATGAACTTACTGAAAATTCGCCTTGTGATAATAGTGAAAGGCTTTATTTTGTTTGTAAAAGGAAATAGATATTATGGGTAAAATAGTAAGATATATTACAGAAGACGGCAGTGCTTTTGTTATCGCTGCCGATACCACTGATGTTGTTGCAAGAGCAGAGCAGATTCATAAAACTTCTGCCGTAAATACTGCTGCTCTCGGCAGACTTCTTACAGCGGCTTCCATGATGGGCGATATGCTCAAAGGCAAAGATGACTCCGTAACGCTTCGTCTTAACGGCGGTGGCCCGGCAGGCTCTGTTATCGCTGTTTCAGACAGCGACGGAAATGTAAGGGGATATGTTCAGAATCCTGTTGTTGAAATTCCGCTGAATGATAAAGGAAAACTTGATGTTAAAGGAACTGTAGGAACTGATGGTTATCTTTATGTTATGAAAGACATAGGATTAAAAGAGCCGTATTGCGGTCAGACGCAGATTGTAAGCGGTGAAATAGCAGAAGATATTACAAACTATTTTGCAGTTTCAGAGCAAACACCTTCTGTTTGTGCTCTCGGTGTTCTTGTAAATCCCGATTTGACTGTGGCTCGTGCAGGTGGATTTATTGTTCAGCTCCTTCCGGGATGCCCCGAAGAAACAATAAGCAAAATCGAATATGCCATGCAGGATATCGAACCGGTTACCGTTATGCTTGATAAGGGTATGACACCTGATGATATTGCAGAAAGGGCAATGAAAAACATTAATATTGAGAAACTTGATGAAAGTGATATCAAATATAAATGTAACTGCTCGCGCGAGAGGGTTGAGGCGGCGCTTATTTCAACGGGTATAGAGTCTCTTAATGAAATGGCGGATTCTCAGGAGAATACAGTTGTTGAATGTCATTTCTGTGATAAAAAGTATTCTTTTTCTCCTGATGATATAAAAAATTTGTTGTGATTATATTATAGATTTTTTTATGAGAAACGGCTTTGTTTCAGGTAAAAAAGGCTATAAAAATTTTATCTGAAAAAAGTTGGAAAAATCTGAAAAAAAGTATTGACTTTTTAAAAGACATAGTGTATTATATAACTCGTCGCAAGAAAGGCGACAAGGCGACGTGGGAGCATAGCTCAGCTGGGAGAGCATCTGCCTTACAAGCAGAGGGTCACAGGTTCGAGCCCTGTTGTTCCCACCATACGGCCCGGTAGTTCAGTTGGTTAGAACGCCAGCCTGTCACGCTGGAGGTCGACGGTTCGAGCCCGTTTCGGGTCGCCATTTGTGCTTCTGTAGCTCAGTCGGTAGAGCAGAGGACTGAAAATCCTCGTGTCGATGGTTCGATTCCGTCCGGAAGCACCACATATGCGGATGTAGCTCACCCGGTAGAGCGCAACCTTGCCAAGGTTGAGGTAGCGAGTTCGAGCCTCGTCATCCGCTCCATTAAAATGAAATGCAGTTTTAATTAACTGCTTTCTTTATATACGGCACCATAGCCAAGTGGTAAGGCAGAGCTCTGCAAAAGCTTTACGCCCCAGTTCAAATCTGGGTGGTGCCTCCATTGAAAAGACAATCTTCATGATTGTCTTTTTCTTTTTAATTATTTATATTATTTTTATATTTATAACTATTGAAAATTAATATATTATAAGTTAAAATAAAGGCAATAAGTAGATTTTTCTGCGGAGGTTACATATGTCGGATTTTTCTTTGAGAGGTAAAGAGGCGCTCGGTATAGAGTTCGGCTCAACAAGAATAAAAGCAGTTTTGGTTGATGAAAACTGCAATCCCCTTGCAAGCGGAAGCCATGACTGGGAAAACAGGCTTGAAAACGGAATCTGGACTTATCATATCGATGATATCTGGAACGGTCTTCAGGATGCATACAAAAATCTTAACAATGAGGTTTTCAATAAATGCGGCATGCATATTGCAACACTTTCTTCTATAGGTTTCTCCGCTATGATGCACGGATATATGCCTTTTGATAAAGACGGTATACTTTTAACACCTTTCAGAACATGGAGAAATACAATTACCTCCAAAGCATCTGAAGAATTAACGAAACTTTTTAATTTTAATATTCCTCAGCGATGGAGTATTTCCCATCTTTATCAGGCAATTTTAAATGATGAAGAACATATTTCGGATATTTCCTATCTGACTACTTTAGCCGGTTATGTTCACTGGAAACTGACAGGTAAAAAAGTTCTCGGAATTGGTGAGGCATCGGGAATGTTTCCGATTGACAGCAGTATAAATAATTATGACGAAGATAAACTTGATAAGTTTTCTTCACTTGATAATGTAAAAAAATATCCATGGCGTATCAGAGAAATTCTTCCTAAAGTTCTTTTGGCAGGGGATGATGCAGGTGTGCTTACACAAGAAGGTGCGCTTCTGCTTGATCCGTCAGGTGTTTTAAAACCGGGAATACCTTTGTGTCCGCCGGAGGGTGATGCCGGCACGGGAATGGTTGCAACAAATGCCGTTTCCGAAAGAACAGGAAATATTTCTGCCGGCACATCAATTTTTTCTATGGTAGTTCTTGACGAAATGCTTGAAAAAGTTTATGAAGAGATTGATATGGTAACAACCCCGACAGGCAAGCCTGTTGCAATGGTTCACTGCAATAACTGCTGCACGGATTTAGACTACTGGGTAAATCTTTTTATTCAGTTTTCAAAACTTTCCGGTATTGATTTAAGCAAACCTCAGATTTATGATATGCTTTATAACTGTGCACTTGACGGTGATGCAGATTGCGGCGGTGTTATAAACTACAATTATTTTTCCGGTGAGCCGGTTACAAAAGCAGAACAGGGAAGGCCGCTCTTTGTCAGAAGTGAAGATGCTGATTTTAATCTTTCAAATTTTATGCGCTCTCAGATTTATTCAACAATGGCAACGCTTAAAATCGGAATGGAGATTCTTGAAAAAGAGCATGTTAAAATTGACTGTCTTACAGGCCACGGCGGTTTGTTTAAAACGCCTGTTGTCGGTCAGAAATTAATGGCGGGTGCTATGAATGCTCCGATTGCCGTTATGGAAACCGCAGGAGAAGGCGGTGCTTGGGGAATTGCTGTTCTTGCGCGATATGCGGTTGATAAAAAGGGCGAAACCCTTGAAGAATATCTTAACGCAAATGTATTCAGTAAGTATAAAAGCACAACAATCGAGCCTGATGATAAAGACGTTTGCGGTTTTGAAAAATATATGAAATTATATAAAAAAGGTCTGGCTGTAGAAAAGTCAGCGGCTGATAATTTATAAATTAAGGAGAATAGTTATGGCTATTAAAGATTATGAATTTTGGTTTGTTGTTGGAACACAGCATTTATACGGTGAGGAAATATTTGCGGATATCAATTCGCATGCACAGGAAATGTGTGCAGAATGGTCGGATAAACTTCCGTGTAAAGTTGTTGCAAAACCCTGTGTTAAAACTTCATCCGAAATACTCAGAGTAATGCAGGATGCAAATAACACTCCTGAATGTGCGGGTGTTATCACCTGGATGCATACTTTTTCCCCGTCAAAGATGTGGATTGCAGGTCTTAATGAACTTAATAAACCTTATATGCACGTAAATACTCAGTTTAACCGTGACATTCCGTGGTCTGATATTGATATGGATTTTATGAACCTTAATCAGTCGGCACACGGTGACAGAGAGCATGGTTATATTCATGCAAGAATGAGAAAAAAGGTTAAAGTTGCTGCCGGCTACTGGAAAGATGAAGAATTCCAGAATAAAATAGGTGTTTGGATGAGAGCCGCTGTCGGTGCTGCCGAATCAAGAAAACTACGTGTTCTTCGTATTTCAGATAATATGAGAAATGTTGCCGTAACAGACGGCGATAAAATAGAGGCTCAGATTAAACTCGGATGGCAAGTTGATCATTACGGTGTTGGCGATATTATAAAATGCGTTGATGCAGTAACAGATACTGAAATTGATGCGCAGATGGCAGAGTATGAAAAGAATTACGATATGGATACGGATAATATTGATGCAGTACGCTATCAGGCAAGAGAAGAAGTTGCAATCAAAAAATTTCTTGATGATAATGGTTTTGGTGCATTTCACACCAATTTTGAAGACTTACAGCAATTAAAGCAACTCCCGGGTCTTGCTGCACAGGACTTAATGCGTCAGGGCTACGGTTTCGGTGCTGAGGGCGACTGGAAGGTTGCCGCTATGACAAGAGTTATGAAACTTATGGCAGAAGGCATGACAGAAGGCGGTACCGCCTTTATGGAAGACTATACATACCATTTTGAACCGGGTAATGAAATGCTTCTTGGTTCACATATGCTTGAAGTGTGCCCAACCATTGCTGCCGACAAACCTAAAATTCAGGTTCATCCGCTCGGAATAGGCGACAGGGAAGACCCGGCAAGGCTTGTATTCAAAGCGCAGACAGGTGACGCTATTGTTGTTACACTTGTAGATATGGGCGACAGACTCAGAATGATAGTAAACGATGTTGAATGCAAGGCGCAGGAAAATGATATGCCGAAACTTCCTGTTGCAGGTGTTCTCTGGAAACCGCTCCCATGTCTTCAGACTTCCGCAGAGGCGTGGATTTATGCAGGCGGTGCACATCATTCGGTTCTTTCATATACGCTCACTGCCCAGCATATGAGAGATTTTGCTGAAATTATGGGAATAGAATTTATCCATATCAATAAAGATACCGAGATTGATTCCTTCAGAAAAGAATTGTTTTATAATGATGTTGCATACAAACTCGGAATGTAATCAGAGGTGATTTGCTATGTTAGAAGAATTAAAGCAAAAAGTTTTTGAAGCAAATCTTGAGTTGGTGAAATATGGCCTTGTGGTTCTTACATGGGGAAATGTTTCTGCAATAGATAAAGACACTCAACTCGTGGTTATAAAGCCGTCAGGCGTGCCATATGATACTATGAAGGCTTCCGACATGGTTGTTATGAGTTTAGACGGAAATAAGGTTGAAGGCGACCTCAATCCGTCTTCTGATACGCCGACTCATCTTGAACTTTACAGAAAATTTGATAATATCGGCGGTATTGTTCATACGCATTCTTCATGGGCATGTTCATGGGCACAGGCAGGGCGTGATATTCCTGCTTACGGAACAACCCATGCTGATTTTGCAAACGGTTCTGTTCCATGTGCAAGAGGTCTTACCGAAGAAGAGGTAAGCGGAGAATATGAACTGAATACCGGAAAGGTAATTGTTGAAGAATTTAAGAAAAGAGGAATTAATCCCGAGGAATGTCCTGCTGTTCTGATTCACAGACATGGTCCTTTCACTTGGGGCAAAGATCCGTTTAAAGCAGTTGAAAATGCTCTGATACTTGAAGAAGTAGCAAAAATGGCAAGCCGCACCGAGCGTGTTGCAGCATTTGATAAAAATGCTGATATTGGGATTGAGCAGTATTTGCTTGATAAACACTATCAGAGAAAACACGGTGCAAATGCTTATTACGGACAAAATAAATAGCAGAGGAGAAGAAAAATGAAAAAGAAAATTTCATTTGCATTATCATTTGCAGTAATGCTGATTTGTCTTATGGTAACTTTCAGTGCTTTTGCAAATGAAACAGAAAATGAAGCAGAAAAGGTTTTAATTGATTCAACAAACACTTCTGTTTCACTCAGCCAAACCTGTCCTATATACAGAGGCGATGCGTATGAACCTACAGCAACAGTTGTTTATACTGATGATGAAGGTAATAAGACAACACTTGTAAAAGATATAGATTATACTGTAACGTATCTTGACAATGTCAATGCCGGCACAGCCACTGTAAAAATTGATGGTATAGGCAATTACGAGGGAAGTATTGATGAAAACTTTATCATCAGGGCTGCGTGGATTTCAAATACAAAAGATTTTAAAATATCACTCAGTTATCCGAGTGTAAAGTATAACGGAAAGGCGCAGGCGCCTAAAGTTACGATTGTCAGAACTTTTGAAGGAAGAACCACAACGCTTACACAGGGAAAAGATTTTAATGTTTCTGTAAGCAATAATATAAACTGCGGCAATGCAACAATAAAAATTACAGGTATCGGAAATTTTTATGCTTCCGTAACAAAAACATTCAGAATTATTCCTGCCGATGTAACCGGTTTTAAATATACTTCAACCGCCAATTCAATTACACTGAAATGGAATAAATCAAACGGAAATATTACAGGTTACCATGTATTATATTACGACAGAGCATCAAAGCAGTATAAAACGCTTCGTGTTCTTCCTGCCAATACAACAAGCGTAACCCTTAATAATGCAAGACCTGCTACCGGTTACTGGTATAAAATCAGGGCATATAAATCAGTTGGTTCAACAAACTATTTTGGCAGTTATTCAAAAATAATTACCGCAATTACACAGCCGGCTAAAATGAATATTAAATATGCGGCAAAAAATGGTTCAAATATTACAGTTAACTGGTATGCAACAAATTGTACCCATTATCAGGTTTTCTATTCAACAGACAGAAGTTTTAAAACAAACTGCAAAATTATTAATGTTAAAAATAATACAACTTCATATACCATAAGAAACGTAAATAAAAATTCAACATATTACGTTAAAGTCCGCGGTGTTTATATGCTGGGCAATGAACGCCAGTGTGGTTGGTCAAGTCAGTATTTGTCAACAGATTATGATTATCTGTATGAATATTATACCTGCAGTTATGTAAATAATGCGAACAGAACAACCAATCTCAGAATCGCTTCAAACGCAATTAACGGCACTATTGTTATGCCGGGTCAGACCTTCTCATTTAACGATGTAGTAGGTCCCCGAACAGCAGCAAAGGGTTATAAACCTGCAGCAACTTTCACTGGGGGAAACAGAGTTGAAAATGAACTCGGCGGAGGAATTTGCCAGGTAGCATCAACAGTATTTAACTGTGCTCTGTATTCTAATGTTGAAATCGTTGAAAGACATCAGCACACACAAAGAGTATCATATGTTCCTCTCGGAAGAGACGCTGCAATATATGGAACCGCTCAGGACTTCAAATGGAGAAATAATACCGGTTATCCGATAAAAATAGTTATGTCGGTAAATAACGGCAAAATAACCTGTAGTTTCTATACCTGTGCAGACGTGTCTCCTAAACCTGTTGATTTTAAAGTGACACAGAATGGAAAGAACTTCACTTTCAGAAGATACGTTAATGGAACTGTTAATTATACCTGCTATTCAAAATATTAATATATTATGAAAAAATGCTTTCTCGTTTTCGGGAAAGCATTTTTTATAGTTGACTGTACAGAGAAAAACCCTGCCGATTAATTCAGCAGGGTTTGTTGTTTAAATGTTTATATATTTATTACTGAGGTTTCTTTTCCCAGCCGGGACCGGTGAAGAGCGCGTCAAAATCATAAACATTGCATTCATCTTTTCTGTGGTTTGTATACCAAACCTGAGCGAAGAATGGGTTTGTTTTAGCGATGTTGTCGTAATCCCACTTGTCTTTTGGAAGGAAACATTCAGGACACCAGTGACCGCCCTTGAGGATAAGGCTTGGTGATGCTTCAAATTCTTCACCGCAGTAACCGCATTTCCATTTAAGTTTAGTAGCCATATCGCCCTTTGTCATGGTTTCGCTGAGGCATTCACCGCCGCGGAATTTAGCAGCAGCCTTCATATCTTCAATATCAAGTTCTGAAGTTGGCTTGCTTTCATCATAGCCGTGATCAAGTTTGTAAGCCTCTGCAGCTGAAGATGCTTTATCAGGTGATTCAAGTTTGAATTCCTTCCAGTTATCAGGAATAGCCTTGTATTCTTCCATAGAACCGTAATAAGCGGTCATACGCTCAGGAACATTGTTCTTAACCCAGTCAAGAGTACCGAATTCTTCAGTCATGGCAATCTTCTTCATGAAAGGTTTAGCACATGCTGCAATCAGACCCTTAGTAGGAATGTACTTTGGTATTCTGAAGTAGAATTCAACCTGAGAAGCAAGTCTGTCAAAGTAATCTTTAGCAGAGATGTTTTCACGGAAGTGAAGATATTCTTCAAGTTTGTCACCGTCTGCATAATACTGACCGTGGAAGTTTTTGGTTGTAAACCAGTTTGGATCAAAGAGACCCTTTGGTGAGCCTAAACCGATACAGCCAAGAAGAAGTTCTTCAAATTCAAAGTTTGTAAGTCTGAAGTTTTCACCTGAACCGATATTGTAAAAATTATTCCAGAATTCAGCAGGTAAATCCTCAAGTACAAGGTTGCACATAAGTCTGCCGGAATCTTCAACAGTACACCATTCAAGCATACCGTTAAGAGGAACGTGGTACATAATTGGTTCCATGTTATGTAAAATAGCAGGATAGAGAATTCCTGACTGACGCATAACTACCCAGTTTTTGATTCCTGATTCAACAAATACCTTTTCTGCCATAACCTTTGAAATAGCGTAGTGGTCGTATACAGAAACTTTAATAGGGTCACCGCAGCGTCCCCAATGAATCGGCATATTACGGTCACCTGTTTCAGCAACAGAACCGATATAGCATACTTTAATGTCGTCTTTGTTTGGCTGTGCAAGAACTGCTTTGCAGATGTTTTCGGCAGCGCCAACATTTACCTTGCGTGTTGAATAAGGTTTATAGTCAGCAGTAGGTGAAACCATACCGCCGATATGAAGAATATAATCAGAACCTGTTACACCTTCAAGAATTGCATCGTAATCGAGGAAGTCACCCCATACAATTTTTACATTTGGCTTTGCCATAAGAGGTTTTAATTTTTCCTCATTTTTGGCACTTTTTCTTGCCAGCATTTTAATGTTGATGTCACTTGGATGCTTGAGCATCTCTGTAACAGCGGCCCAGCCCATATTACCGGTACCGCCGGTTATGAATACAGTCTTTTTTGCCATTAATTTATCCTCCTTATAATGTGCATTTATGCTGTATGCATCTCTGTCTGAATAAATCATATTTAAAGATACATAACAATTTATAACACTTCAATTATAAACTAATTATAAACAAATTGCAACACTATGAATAAAAAAGATTTATTCATTTGCACAAAATTTGTGTATCATTATTGTGCATATTCAACAATTTAATTTTTAGTTGACAATAATATAAGTTTGATGTATTATATTGATAAAGTTAATATAACTTTATCAAGAGTGGTTGAGGGACAGGCCCGTTGATGCCACAGCAACCTGCAGATTAATGTAAGGTGCTAATACCTGCGTGAACCGAGTGATGAGGTATTTATACACACGCTTTGGTGGCGTGTGTTTTTTTCTTTATTTCACTTGATTAGAAAGAGAGGAATTATTATGTCTAAGTTTTTATTTACAAGTGAATCTGTCACAAAAGGTCATCCTGATAAAATCTGTGACCAGATTTCAGACGGTATTCTTGATGCTATGCTTGCACAGGATCCTATGAGCCGTGTTGCCTGCGAAACGACCTGCACAACAGGTCAGGTTCTCGTAATGGGTGAAATAACAACAAATGCTCAGGTTGATATTCCGTCAATCGTTCGCAAAGTAATATGTGATATCGGCTATGATGATGATAAAAAAGGTTTTAACGGCAACACATGTGCTGTGCTTACTGCTATAGATAAGCAGTCGGCAGATATTGCAATGGGTGTTGATAAGTCTTATGAACTTAAAAATGCTGAGGAAGATGCATATAACCTTAATGGTGCCGGGGATCAGGGCATGATGTTCGGCTATGCCTGCAATGAAACAAATGAACTTATGCCTCTTCCGATAAGTCTTGCTCACAAACTCGCTGTTAAACTTACCGAGGTGAGAGAAGACGGAACACTTCCTTATCTTTATGCAGATGGAAAAACGCAGGTAACCGTTGAATATGAAGACGGCAAACCTGTTAAGGTAACAACTGTTGTTGTTTCAAGCCAGCACAGTGCAGATGTTGAACTTTCAAAACTCAGAGAAGATATAATTGAAAAAGTTATCAAAACCACTGTTCCTGCCGAATTTATGGATGATGATACAACATTTTATGTTAATCCGACAGGCCGATTTGTTATCGGCGGACCTCACGGTGATTCAGGTTTAACAGGCCGCAAAATTATTGTTGATACATACGGCGGATATGCCCGTCACGGCGGCGGCGCGTTCAGCGGCAAGGACCCAACCAAGGTAGACAGAAGTGCTGCCTACGCTGCACGATGGGTAGCAAAAAATATCGTAGCCGCCGGTCTTGCAGACAAGTGCGAGGTTGAACTTGCATATGCAATCGGTGTTGCAAAACCTGTTTCTGTTATGGTTGATACTTTCGGTACAGGCGTAAAGTCAGATGATGAAATAAGTGAAATCGTCAATAAAGTTTTTGATCTTCGTCCGTCTGCAATTATTGATAAACTTGATTTGAGAAAACCAATTTATCAGGCGGTTGCCGCATATGGTCATATGGGAAGAGAAGATCTCGGCGTTTCGTGGGAAAAACTTGATAAGGTTGATGAAATAAAAAAATATATGTAATGCATACAAAAAAGACTGGTTCATTTTTGAACCAGTCTTTTTTGTATTTTATTTTTTTGCTTTAATTTGTGTTTTTATGATATGACCTATCGCCTTTGAACCCTTGGTAATGTAATTTTTCAGATTGCCGCTGAAGCCTGTCATAATCGGGTTTTTTAGGTCTTTCTCATTAATCGAATCAGAATTTGCTTTTTTAATAATAACATTATCACCGTCAAAAGGTGAAATATCTGAGTTTTCAGGAGCAACTGCAACTGCACCGTCACAGAAAGCAATAACTTCTTCAAGTTCTTCACTTTCGGGTGCAGTGCCTGAAAGCGGATAAAATGCAAGCATTGCTGTTTCTGCGTTGCCGTTATATGACGGAGCGATTGATTTGCCCTGCGGTGTTACAAGTGTATATGTTGCAAGTATTTCATCCTTTGCACGTCCCCAGTGATGGCGCTGTTTTCCGTAATATGTACCGAAAGGATTCATATGCACGGTTTTATCCTTCTCAAGGCGCATAGGGCAGTGTGCCATTGAATTGAGCACCTGACGTGCATTGGCAATCAAAATACCTTTATCGCCGTCTGTAAGTCCCACAAAGCCGCCTGTGAGTTGATGGTTAAATGATGCAACATAATCATTTTTCTCATCGCATTCAGGGAATGACTGTGTTCTGAATGAAGAAATATCATCCATAAAGTTTCTTTTAACAACCGATATATCGCCCTCAAGTTTCGGCGTTATTTCAAACGGAACGGCTTCTGTCCATTTCATATCACTGAATCTTCCGAGTGAAGAGTTTTCTGTTGAAATGGATGTGGTTTCGGGAGTGTAAGGATATTGAACTTTCGTTCTGACAAAAACAGCAGGTGAGGATTTTATTTTAAAGAAATCGTACTCATACCATCCACTCTCAATTTCATTCGGAAGATGAATTTTGCCGCTTGCGCGAACACCGGCAGCACTTCCTGCACATTTGAGAGGCTCAATTTTTTCACGGTCAAATTTGTATTTATTATTGTCATATGTAATAAAACTGTTAAGGAAATTTGAATCACCGATAACTTTTCCGTCAGATGTGACTTCATATACATTTCCGTGAACAGATAATTTCAAAGTGATTCTTCCACTGTCGATAATGTGATTAAGTTCTTTTTCGGTTTTCGCTTTTTCTTCATAAATTTCAATTTCGTATTTATCGCTGATTTTATCAAATTTCATCATTGCGAATACAGAGTGGTTGTCATTATCCATTGGAATAACGGCAAAATCGCTGAGTCCCTTTGATTTTATAACAAGTGTGCTGATGTCATGAATCTTTTTATTCAGTTTTAACTGCACACACTGAAAGTTTGATTTGGATGTGTTGAAAATGGTCAGCCGTTTTACTGCAGGCAGTGCATCTCTCTCTGCCTTAATTGATTTATCAGCAAGGTTGATGGCTGTTTTTTCTCTCTGAATATTAAGAACAGGAGTTGCAAGACCAAAGTGGGTGGTTGAAAGAAGAAGAACTCTGTCGTGGAAAGACGGAGAATTTTTGTCTGAATCACTGTTGACCTTTGCCATAGCCCTTGCTCTTTCAAGAGAAGTCCATATCTTTCTGTTGAATGGTTTTTCCGACCATGATGCATAGCCTGTAAAATTACCGTCGGCTGTATCGTGGGTAAAAGTCACGCTGCCGAGTGCCTTGTGTGTTTTTATGTAATTGCCCGGTGTGTCATAAACGATATATGGCAAATCGGATATTTCCTTGACAAGGCCCCGGATACCGTCTGTATTGGCAATTTTACCGGATATTTTTCCAAGATTCATTGATTCCCAGAAAATACTGTCGGCGTCCATATTGATAAAAATAAGAAGGTCTGAATTTATTTCGCCGCTTTCCTGTTTAGCATGCAGTTCTTTGACCCACGCTCTGAGACATCCTGCATCACAGACATCGGAGTTGCTGTAAGTAGGCAGTATCGTCATGCTCTCGCCCTTATATGTATATTTAAGGGGATTGAATGCGTATTCATCCGGAAGTTTCGGCACAATCGTTCTGAACGCATCAAAAGGAACACAACTGTAGTAAAGGCAAAGTGCTTTAACACCTATTTTGTTGTAAAGCGAAACCTGTGAAGGGGTAAACATAACCTCCTGAGGGCGGACAAGCATTTCGTAGGTGCCGAAAATATCTTTAAGTCCGGAACCATTGCTGTTTGTTACGGCAAGTTCGATTGATGCACAGAATTCATCTTCGGTCATTGCGGATAATGCACCGTTGTTATAACCCATAATAATGTTTTCATCACCGTATTTATCAACACGTTTTTTCATTTTTTCAATTATTTCAGGTGCATATTCAGGCAGTATTTTTTCGAGTGAAAAGAAGTTTTCCGTGTCCCATGTGCCTTTAACAGGAACCCCGTTTTCATTGAATTCGGTAAGTATATCAAGAATTTTGTTTATAATTCTTATATCAGAACCAAAACCAAGATTATCATTTGTATCACCGCGATAAGAGTGATAGCAGTTTACATGAAAACCGTATGCAACGTGTATATTATAGTTAGCCAATTTAATTTCTCCTTTATTCATTTTCTCGTATTACATCAAGTTCTTTATGAAGTTCCTCTAATTTCTTCTTTGAAAGTTTATAGCAGAAAGCAAGAAGAACAAAAGTTATGATAAGCATAATTGCGGGAACAAGTGTAGTAATATCGTATAATCTGCTTATTACCTCGGCATCCTGTCCAACGTCAACTTTGTTAACATCATAACCTATTTTTCCGAGCAGTGCCGATGAACCCGCACCGGCAAGTGTCTGTCCGAGTTTTCTTGCAAAAGAGTAAAAGGCGTAACTTGTGCCTTCCTCTCTTCTGTGGGTCAGATACTCGTGATAGTCTATAACATCCATAACCAATGCCCACACTTCGAGAACAAGAAAAGTTTGACCTGCACCGCTGAAAAACAGAAGAACAAGAAATACGTAAGGGTTTTCAACAACAGGTGTAAATTTTAATAAATACATCATAACATTAATTATTGCTGAAAATGCAATACCTGCAGCACAAATTTCTTTTTTGCCGAATCTGCGTATCAGTTTTGACATAAATGGAAGAAACAGTGCCATCGGCAGATATGTGAATATTGTTACAAGGCTGTAGAGTCCGGGCTTATTATAGAAATTCTTTAGCAGATAGTTATATGTTGTTTGTGTATACATCTGAAAAGCAATAAGAAGCATGGATACTATGCATAAAACAATAAAGGGTTTGTTTTTGAGTAAGGCTTTTATTGTTTCAAGAACATTGTAGTTTCTTTCTTTTTGAATAGGCAGAGTAACACGTTCTTTTGTAAGTTTAAAGTGGGTTGAGAATATGATAAGTGAAAGCACGGCAAGACAGGCAACTGCTATTGTGAGTTTTGTTGAATCAAGAATTTTAATTTCATTTCCGTTTTCGCCTATAACTGTTGAAAATACCATTAAGGGAAGAAGAATCTGTGCCGGAAGACCGCCTACGCCTGCACCGATAGATCTCCACATTGAAAGGGAAGAGCGCTCAATTTCATCATCGGTTATTACAGATGCAAGTGAACCGTATGGTATATTTACACCCGTATACATCATACCATAGAAAATATATGTTATATATGCAAATATCAGATACTGGTTATCCGAAAGTCCCGGTATTTTTGTAAACATAAGTACGGAAGCAACTGCCATGGGAAAAGACATCCACAAAATGTACGGTCTGAATCTGCCGTATTTTGTTGGTTTTCTTGAATCAATAAAAGCGCCCCAGATAGGGTCGTTAATTGCATCCCAGATTCTGGCAACAAGCATCAGCACGGTGATTTTGCCAAGCGGTATATGCAGTGAATCTGTATAAAACATCTGAAGAAAAGCCGAAATCAGTGAAAAGGACAAGAGACCGCCCATATCTCCCATTGCGTATCCGAGTTTGTCTTTGAATTTGATACCATGGGTTAACTGTTCACTCATAATTTTTACCCCCTCATTATTAAGTGACTTAATGTTTTTCAAAAAAGAAATGTTTTGCCGCCAATGCAGCAGGGCCTATATATGATATTTTGTCATTGAGTTTTGAGCATTCGACTGCATCTTCTTTTAAATTCCTGTTATACCGGCTGCACTGTTTTGCCGTTTTTTTGCTTATTTGTGTATTGGTAAATACAGAACCAAAAAGAATAATTTTTTCAGCATTTAAAATGGTTGCCGTGTTTGTAAGTGCCATAGCAATCAAATCAATTTTTTCATCAATAATATTTATTATATTTTTATCTGAACTGTTTATTATTTCATTTAAGGTCATATCTTGTCCGACGGAATTTTTTATTGCCATGGCTGATGCCTCGGTTTCAAGGCAGCCATATCTTCCGCATCGGCATTTTATGCCGTCTTTTTTTATAATGTAATGACCGATTTCGGTAATATCGGCATCACTGCCTGAAAGCACTTTTCCGTCATTCGCTATGGCAGAACCTATACCGGGTCCCCATTTGAAAAAAAGGACCGATTTTTCATATGTTTTTTCTGAATATATCAGTTGTGCCAGTGCAAAGGCTTTAACATTGTTTTCCATTACAACAGGCAGACCGATTTCCTCCTCGGCAGTTCTTTTTATTTCTTCATTATTCCATATTCCGAAACTGCGGTTTTCGGCAGAACCGATAACGCATATTGATGTGCATAGAAATTTACTTTTTTCAATTTTGCTTTCCTTAAGGATTTTTTTGCTTTGAGAAATAATACTGTCAACATCCGCTGAAACATCAAGGCTGATGCTGTTTATAAGTTTTGCGTCGAAACGCACTGCAGAAATTGTTATTTTATCAACTTCGGCATTTATGCAAAGTGTATAAAACGAATCCAGTTTAAGGCTGAGAAGAATTTTTTTTCTTCCTGCTCCGTTTGATTTTTCTTCTCCCTTTTCTTCAATTAAACCATCATCAATCATTTTTGCACATATTTTTGTAACTGCTGCCGGTGTAAGAGAAAGACTGTCAGCAATATCTTTTCTGCTCATTGCATGATTTGAATTGAGCAGATAGAGAATACTGCTTATATTCCTTGATTTTATTTCTTTAATATTAAGTCCGCTGTGATTCATAAACACCTCCCGCTGTTATTTTACAATAAGTAATATGCCGCTTATTATCATAAGCAAGAAATACAACGATTAAAAATAAAATTTCTTTTGCCATCAGTATTCGCAAACCTCTATGCCAATCATATTTGCAAAGGCTTTAAGTCCTTTTGCTATATTGCCGTATGCAACTGCGAAATGAGGTTCCCATCCGTCGAGAACTGCATTGCTTATAATGTTATATACATTGTTGTTTGTTCTGAAAACAAGGGATGTTCCGCTGAATTGTTTTGGCTTGTCAAGAACTTCACCTGATGTTATGAATAATCTGAAACTGCCGTCTGCTTTTTTGCCGATTCTGAGAACGGTTGCCTCACTGTATGCTTTACAGCCAAAGTCAAGTGTAGGGCCTATTTTTCTGTTGCAGTGAATATCGGCACAGGCACCTGTATCGGTTCTGGCAAGCGAGCATGCTGCTGTTCCGCAGTGCCAGAATGTTATTGTGTTTTCACTTTCATCCATTGATACGGGATCACCGAAAAATGTTGGTTTGCCTGTAAGGTACTGACCAATATACATTGACAGCCCGCCGTAAGTGTCCGCCTCACAGGCAGCGGCAATATTCATATCATTAAGCATTGCAAGAACAGCACATACAGGAGTGCCGAAAGCGGTGAAGAAATCAGGCCAGCATCTTGATGAAAGCGCACCGATGCTGTTGTTTTTGCAGTATTCGCTGTATGCTCTGTATAATTTTGCAAAGTCATTTCTGTTTTTTTCAGGGATTTTTTCAAGTCCGTTAATCTGATTATCTGCTCTTTCAAGATATTCTTTTATATCATCATCGCTGAAAGAATTGGCAATATCAATAAGTTCTCTTGATTCAATAGAGTTTAATGTGACACCAAAAGTTTTAAGTATTTCAATGTCGGTTGCTCTGCCGAAGCCAAAACCCTGCGGTGTGTGGCCAATCTGAAGAAAAGTAAGTGATTTCATATCTTTTTTCAGTCTGGCGGCAGCAATAACCGAACGGATTGCTTTGATAACATTATTCTCATCGGGTGAACCGAATACATATTCAAAATTTCTGCCGAGATTTTTCAGCGCATTGCCTGCTGAGAACGCTCCTGTAAGAGAATTGAGTCGCAATCTTCCTCCGTCAATTACAGGTTCGCGCAGAGTCCAAAGGATAACAGGGCAGTCAAATCTTTTTAATATTTCGCTGATATAAGCCGAGTTTGCAAATGTAATATTCTGAACGATAACAAGGTCAGGATTAATCTTTTGCAGAAATTTATTTAATTTATCTGTTGATAACAGCATTTCATCGGGTGATTTAAGGTTATCACATATTGATGAAAGCATTTTTACGGATTTTTCAAATTCACGCTGTGCGGATTCAAGATGAAACGTAGGTACACCGACAGGAATATACGCACATTCAAAATTACTCATTTTTCCTCCTTATATTTTAATTTTTTATTTTCGCCGATAAGACCGGCAAAAGCACCTTCTTTTATTAGCGGCTCACGGTCAGGGTGCGCGATAACCCATTTGTTTTTCTGTGTGATATTCAAAACCGTTATAAGTGCTGTTTGAACCGTTGCAGTATCCAACCTGAATCGGCATGCCACCGTACAGAGTATACTGGATTTTTTCAAACAGCGGCTGGTTTTCCATTTCCTTTACGGAAGGAATATAAATATTTCCTTCTTCAGGGGTTTCGGTTTCATTTTTCATATAATCAATCCACGGTGAAAAATCAAAGCCGCTGACGATATTTTCGTAAGGCTTAAACGCTTCGTCAAATACCGAGTGAATTTTTACATTATTTACTTTATTTAACCGTTCAATCATCATAATCGCCTCTGACTATTTTCAGAGTTGAACGCCAGTCTTCTTTGCCGATTCCGAGTTTTATACCTTTATCGTAAATCGTTTTTGCGTGTTCCATTCCCGGCATAGGATAGTTCTGCTGTGCAGAGAGTCTCTGGCATATTCCTAAATCTTTATGCTCGTTTTCAAGAGAAAATGCAGTTGTCCAGTTTTCATTTTTTAGATTTTGCCACTGGGCATCAAGATAAAAACACTGTGCTCCGCCGTATGCGATTGCTGTGTGATAATCTTCAATGGATATGCCCATTTTCTGTGCAAGGGTGAGCGTTTCGTTTACCCCGTTCTGTATTTCCGCACAAAGTGTGTTATGGCATATTTTCATAACAAGACCTTTGCCGTTTTCACCCATACGTATTACATTACATCCCATATATTTCAACACCGGTTCTATAACAGGGAAGAGTTCCTCATCACATCCGACAAGAATACCGAGAGTTGCATTAATGGCGGCAGGTTTTGATTTAACAACAGGTGCGTCAGCAAACTGTGCACCCTTCGCCTTAATCATCTGCGAAACTTCAACAGAAACCGAAGGGTCGATTGTACTCATATCAATACAGATCATACCTTCGTGTATTTTGTCTGATATTTCTTCGTAAACCGATTTGACGTGTTCTGACTTTGGTACCATTGTTATTATGATATCAGCCTTATCGGCAACTTCAATGTTGCTCTGACAGGCAACAGCACCGATTTTTTCAAGTTTTTTAACCTGTTCTCTATTCAAATCATTAACATATACTTTGTCATCATGTTTTTTTACAATGTTTTCGCACATGGATTCACCCATAATGCCAAGTCCTATAAATCCGATTTTCATTTTAATACCAACCTTGTTTATTATTCTTCTGTAACTGTGTTGTCCCATGCTGATTGGAATTTACTAAGACCGTAATCAGTGAATGGATGATAAAAACTGTCTTTGAATACCTGAAGTGCGGCGGTAACAATGTCTGCACCTGCAACAGCGCAGTCAACAAACTGTTTTCCTGTTCTTACTGCTGCGCAGATAATCTGCGTTTTTCCAATGAAGCCGTAATTTTCGTAAATTGTTACAATATCCTGTATATACTGCGCACAGTCTTCACCGCTGTTTTCTTTCCAGCCGATAAACGGAGAAACAAAAAGAGAATTGTTTTTTGCCGCAATAAGTGCCTGTGAAGGAGTGAAAACAAGTGTAAGATTTGTTCTTACTCCTTTTTCTTCAAGGCGTTTTGCTGCTGTTATTCCTGCATGAGTACAGGGGATTTTTATAACAAAGTTAGGAATCATTGCTGCTATTTTTGTTCCCATTTCAATCATTTCGTCTGCATCGTCAAGATGAGGGTTTATTTCTACGGAAACAGGGAATTTTTCCCAACCTTCAATATTTTTTTCTTTTACAAAATCAGCGAGTTCGCCGATTACCGTGTAAAACGGTTTTCCTGAATTCATAATATGATTTGGATTTGTTGTAACACCGTCAATTCCGAAAGTGTCATATGCTTCCCTGATTTCATCAATTTTTGCACTGTCTAAAAAGTACTTCATTTTTGCCTCCCCAATTTTATATATTTTTAATATCCGAAAGAAGTTCAAAGTATTCGGATTTTTTTCTGATAAACACAGGCGGAGCACCAAGCGGTGCCTTTATTTCATACGTTCCGCCCCTATATTCGTTTTCGCTCCATAAATGAACCCAATCATCGTCAGGCAGATAAACTTTTCTCGTCTGCGTGTCGGCTGTCAATACCGGTGCAACAAGTAAATCTCTTCCAAGAAGGTATTCATATGTTTCTTCAAAATCCCTTTTGCTTTCATAATGGAAAAATAAAGGTCTTATCATGCCGATACCCGTTTTTGAATTTTCATCTGAATATTTTTTTAAATACGTTTTCAATGCAGAATGAATTCGGCTCATTCTGGCGTGATGCTTAAGAACGATATTGTTATAATCAAACTGTGCGTTTGCATCAGGATTAAGTCCTTCGTGACCCCGCAGTAAAGGTGTAAATGCATTCATTTCACACCATCGCATAAAAAGTTCATCACTTCTCTTCAGATTGAGGAATGTTGTATAGCCTCCTATGTCTGAATGGGAAAGTCCGAAACCGCAGCATGTAAGCGACAATGAGGCGGGAATAACACTTGGCAGACCGAAGTCTATAGAGTAATCAACGTGATTATCACCGTTCCACATCATTGTTGAATATCTTTTGGTTTCGGTGAATCCTGCACGTGTGAAAAACATGATTTCACCGAGTTTTCCGCTTTCCTCAACTGCTTCTCTGTTAAGTTTTGCCCATCTTGCCGGCCATGTGTTATGAATGGTTTCCGGATTTTCGCCGCTGAATAAAACACTGTCCGTCGGAAGATATTCGCCGAAATCTGCCATCCATCCTGAAAAACCAAAATCAATCATATTTGTTTTTATAATATTTTTTAACCAATCATATGCATCGGGGTTCGTTAAATCAACCATTGCCGCAGGGAAAGTTGTTATTTTAACATAATAGTCGTTACCGTTTTGATCTTTTACACAGTATCCGTTTTTGTGTGCTTCTTCATATAAAGGTTTTTCAACAGCAAGAAACGGATTGATATAACCCAGAACTTTAATACCCATACTGTTAAGTTCTGCTATTTTTTTATCCAAATCAGGATAAAGTTCTTTATCCCACTGCCAGTTCCATTGAAGTTGTTTTCCTACTGCGGTAACGCGCCTTCCTTCCCAGTCCTGAATCCATACACCGCATATTTTACTGTCTGCTTTTATACATTCGTCAATTTTTTTAATCATTATATCGGTTCCGCCCTGAATGCCGAGAATTGCTCCGTCAAATACCCAGTCGGGCAGGGCAGGCTGCCTGCCAAGCAAATCGGTCATATCCATAAGAACTTCACTGAAATTATTTCCGAATCCGATATAGAAAGGCGATATGCTGTCTGTTTTTATGTAATGATATTTTTTATCAGTAAAATCAAATTCAGATCTTGCGGTGGTTTCACTGTGAAAATAATATTTTTCAGAACTTAAAAAAGTCGGTTCGGCATAATATGTTTCGTAATTTGAAAATTTCTGTTTTTTTGTTGTATTTTTTACACCAAAGACCCGGCTGACAATTTTTTTTGCAGTCTGCATCGCATTAATATGTTCCGCAACCCAAATATTTACCTTTTTTCCGCGTAAATTAAATTCCGTAAATGTTTCTCCGCATCCGTAAACATACTCATCTTCTGCAGAAGGGATTTTTATCCAGAGACGATTGTATTCTTCAGAAACAATCGGAGTAAATTTCAATCTGCTATCATTTTCTTTTTCAATAATAAACTGTATATCCGAACTGTTTATAAAGATTTTATTGTCATCAGTTTCAATATTTTTTACAATAAAGTTATTTTTGAAGTATATATGTTCTTTTATCTTGAAACTGCCATGCCACATTGTGTAGTCATTTCTGCCTTTACCGAGAGTGCAAAGATAGTCACCTTTTTTTATGGAAAATATTTTTTTGCCGTTATAAGATATTTTTGCACCTGTCTGCGTGTTTTCAAATTTCAGCAATGGTGATAACCCCTTCCTAATTAGTTAACGGTGTTAATTAATTATGCATATATTATATTATTCAATTAATATTATGTCAATTACACATTTATTACAAATGATATAAACAAGTAATAAGAGCAGTATAATCCATACTGCTCTTAAAATGATTATTAATTCTGTTTTGCTTTCTGCTTCAGTTTTTTTATTGTTGAAGTACTGAGAATAAAAGTAAGAATAAATGACAGCGCATCTGCTATAGGCATTGTAATCATTATTCCTGTTTCGCTCATAAAACGGGGAAGTAGAAGAATAAGCGGAATATAAAATATTCCCTGCCTTGAAAGAGCAAGAACGGTTGCCTTAAGGGGCAGTTTCAGCGACTGCATAAGCATATTGGTTGTTGTGCAGTAACCGAGAACCGGCATTATAATGCACTGATATCTCAGTGCTTTTGCACCTGCGGCAATAACATCACTGTCATCTCTGAAAACGGAAATTAAATTAGGTGCAAAAATAAACCCTATTATTGACAAAACGGTTATAATGCAAGTTGTAAGCAGGAATGTAAATTTATAACCGTCATAAACTCTGCTGTATTTTTTTGCTCCGTCGTTAAATGAGCATACCGGCTGAAAACCCTGTCCAACCCCTATAACAACGGCAAGTCCCAAAAACATAACTCTGTTAAAAATGCTCATACCGGCAATCATTGCGTCACCAAACGGTGCGCATGCAAAATTCAGACTTATGTTGGCGGCAGTTTGAACGCCTTGTCTTGAAAGAGAGGGGAGTCCGTTTTTTATAATTGTAAGATAAATTTCTTTGCTCAGTTTTATGTTTTTTGGATTCATTCTTATATTTTCATTTTTGAAAGTACCCATAATAAGAATGAGAAAACCGATAATCTGGCTGATAACCGTTGCTATTGCAGCCCCGTTAACACCCATATCAAATGTAAAAATAAAAAGAGGGTCAAGTGCAATATTGATAATACTTCCGCTCATAATTCCGGCCATTGAATAAATTGCGCTGCCCTGATATCTCAGTTGATTGTTAAGAACAAAAGAACCTAAAATAAAGGGAGAACCAAGAAGAATATATTTAAGATAACCTGATGCTGAATTTATGGTTGTATCGGTTGCACCCAAAAGCAGTGCAAGTTGTTTTGAAAAAAAGATTCCTGATAGGGCAAGAATGATTCCGCATATAATTGAAGTGTAAAACGCAGTGCTGGCATAGTGTGATGCCGTTTTTTTATCTTTCTTTCCGAGCAGCGTGCTTATCATTATACCGCTTCCGTTTCCGAGAAAAAATCCTATTGCCTGCAAAAGCGTCATTATTGAAAAAACGATTCCGATAGATGCAACGGATGCAGTATCTATTTTGCCTACAAAATAACTGTCTGCCATGTTATAAACTGCAGATACAAGCATAGTCAGTATTGTAGGAACTGCAAGTGATACAATTAATTTTTTTATGGGCGCATTTGCCATTTTATCAAACTTATTTTCAAATTTTTCTTTCATTTTATTCTGTCCTGATATATACTGTCATTTCGTTTTCGCCGCGGTTGGCCCATCTGTAATAAGGAATAAATTTAAGTCTGCATTTTTCTTTTTGGGGTTCACTATATATGCTGTACAGATTTTCATCTGCTTTTTCCCTTAATCCGTTCGCAAAAATAAAACCGTCTTTATATTCAAAATCGGGTTCTTTGCAAAGACTGAGCAAATGCAGATTTTTTCCGTTGTCTGCCTCTTCAAGGCAGTAAACAACAGGCCCTCTCATTATGGCTGCTTTACCTATATTTGCACGCACTCTGTTTGAACATTTAATAATTTTTATGCCCATATCAAACTGTAAATCTATTTCTGAGTTCTTATCAATATCAAAATAAGCATAGCCTTTTTCCGATACAAATTTATGCGACGATTTTATATAACTGTTTTCCGGTATTCTTACTGCCAGGCTGAAACTTTTTTTGCAGTTCACTTTTACCCTTACCTTGCCGTTTTCAAGATATTCGGATTTTATGCTTATATCGGCTTTGTCGGTTTCGGTGCCGCTGGATATAAACTGATTGATATAAACAGTATCTTCATTTTCGCTGAAAATATAACTTCCCACAGAAGAAATCAGTCTTGCAAGATTTGGCGGGCAGCAGGCGCAGGAGAACCATTTTTGTCTTACTGTTTTGATATGCCTTTTTCTTGAATCTTTTTCAGATGCCTCAGGAAGCACCTCCAAAGGATTAACATAGAAAAATGATTTGCCGTCTTCTGCCATTCCTGATAAAACGGTATTATATAATGCTCTTTCTGCAACATTAAAATATTTTGAATCCGGTTCTGTTTCCGCCATTCTTTGTGCAAAGAAGATAAGACCGATAGATGCGCAGGTTTCGCAATAAGCCAAATCATTCGGCAAATCATAATCAAATGAAAAGGCTTCTCCGTCAACAGTTGAGCCGATTGCTCCTGTTATATATAACTTTTTATTTTCAATATTATTCCATATGTTTCTGCAGGCAGAATATAATTCATCATCACCGTATATTTTTGAAATATCTGCCATTGCACTGTAGAGATAAACACCGCGAACGGCGTGACCCACTGCCTCACTCTGATATCTTGGTTCTTTGTGAGCCTGATTGTAATGATAATTATCGTTTACGGTTTTTCTGCCGCGTTCAATATCAAAATAATACGGCTTTTTTCCGCGTTCATCAATAAAAAATTTTGCGGTTTCAAGGTACTCGCTTTTGCCTGTCACATCATAAAGTTTAACAAGCGCCATTTCTGCTATTTCGTGACCCGGGTATCCCCGTTTTTTATCTTTGCCAAAGGTATTGCATATTAAATCGGCAAATCTGCAGGCGGCATCAAGCAGTTTTCTTTCTCCGGTTGCATTATAATAGGCAACTGCACCTTCTGCCAGATGACCAAAACAGTATAATTCGTGATAATCTTTAAGATTGGTAAATACCTTTTCACGGTCATTTATAATATATAATGTATCAAGATAACCGTTTTCAAGTTGTGCGCAGCAGATTATGTCTATAAATTTATCTGCTTTCTTCTTCAATTCTTCATCGAAATGATTTTCAAGAGAGAATGCAGCAGCCTCAATCCATTTGTAAACATCGGAATCCTGAAACACCCATCCGTGAAAGGCATTTTTATCGCTGTTATTTTCATCATACTGCCATTTGTCAGCAGGGTAGACCGGTACTTCTTCTCCGTTTTTTATTCTTTTAACAATTTTTGCTGCTTTAATAAAATTTTCGATGCAGTAACTTTTTTCGGCACCTTCAATTTTATCCTGCAGTGCGAGATACTGATAAGATATAACTTCACTGCGCACAAGTTCAATTTTTTCGTTCCAGAAAGTGTCATTTATTTTGACTCTGTTATTGCTGATATGTTTTGAAAATAAATTCCTGTTCATAAAATCACCTGAAAAAAATAATGCATTTGCTGAAATAACAAATGCATTATATCACAAATCATATCAATCGGGCAATATTGTATTACTTCAGTTTCTGTTGCTCCTTTTTCTCTCTTTTTGTTTCAGACAGAAAAAAGGCAAGTCCGCCTGCTGTAATTAAACTTGCCACATCAAGAGCAAAAAGTGCTTTCATTTGACCTGATGTTAATGTATCAAAAAGATTGAAAGATAATGCTGTAATTGCAAAGCCGAATACCAGTGTTGCCATACAGATAATTAAGCCTGAAACGAATTGTTTTAATGATTTTTTCATAATAATAATCTCCTTTTTCGCTGTTTTTTTCTTACAATTTCATTATACAGGAGATTATTTTGAATTCAATATGCCCAAAGCGTGGTGTCCAAAAAAATGGACTTCAAGAAAAAATTTCTTTAGCCAAATACCTTTTTCAGCCTTTTTGCGGCACTTTCAAGACCGGCTGAAGGTATTGCTGACGGAGATATTATAAGTTTTATTCTTTCTTCTTCATATTTTTCTATAAAAACATCAATTTTGCTTTCTTTAAAAGATGAAACATCGCCTTTAAAAGGATGTTCAAATATAATCTGCAGAAAGTTTTCGCTGAGTTTTATATCTGCCTGAGGAATTTCGTTTTGCAATATTTCTGCAAAGCGTTTTGTTTTTGCTGTATAAAGTCTCCTTATTTTTCTTGTTTGCGAATTTATATGTCCGTCACGTATATAATTGCAGAGTGCAATCTGTTCGGTTTTGCTTGCAGTCTGGGCAAAACAAAAACTCTGTTTTTCAAATTTTTCCTTTAGTTCTTTTGTTAGCACCATAAAACTGATTCTTATTCCGGGCAGAAGCATTGCGGAAAAAGAACTGATATATATAACATTGCCCTTGCCGAGAGTGTAAAGCGACGGTGTAGGTTTTTTGTTATAAAGAAACTCATTTTCATAGTCATCTTCAATTACAAGAGCGCCGTTTTTCTGCGAGTGCTCAACCAGTTCAAGACGTCTTTTAATCGGCATAACATCGCCCCATCTTGTCATATGCGACGGCGAAACATAAATTATATCGGCATTCTTGTCTCTTGTGTGAACTTCAAAACCGTGACTTGAGAATATTCCCATACCTTGAATAAAACTTTTATCCGGAAAAGATACAATGCTGTTATTATCAAGCAGAACACAGAGAATCTGCAGCAGCGGCTGCACACCTGCACCGATTATGATATTATCGGCAGATGTTATAACATTTCTTTTATCTTTAATATACTGTGCTATTGCTTTTCTTAAATCATATTCTCCCTTGGCACTGCTGTAGGAAAGCAGTCTGTCTTTCTGGCGCAATGCACTTTTAATGTATCTCTGCCATAAATTAAAATCAAAACTTTCTTCATCGGCCTTTCCGCCGGTCAGGTCGTATTCTGTTTTTTCCTGTTCAACTGCCGCTTCTTCTTTTGGATTTATCTGTCCGATATCTGTAACATAATATCCGCTTTTTTCTTTAGAGATTACATATCCGTCGGCACACAGGTCAAAATAGGCATTTTGGACTGTTGTAATTGATACATCATATATTTCGGCAGTATTTCTTACAGAAGGTATTTTGTCGCCCTTCTGCAATTCTCCGCCAATAATTTTATCTTTTATTGTATTATATAATGCTGTGTATTTTTTCATAACTGTACCTTAAAAAAATATTAAAATTGTATATTTTACAGATTACAGTTTCATTATATAATTATTTTGGAAATGATTCAAGAGGGGGTTGGCAGATTTTGAAAAAATGTGCAGTAATCAATGATTTATCGGGTTTTGGAAAATGCTCTCTTACTGCGGCAATTCCGGTTCTCTCCGTTATGGGGTGCGAAGCACATCCGCTTCCGACTGCAATACTTTCAAACCAGACAGGATATAAGTCCTATCGTGTTTTATCAATGACAGATTATATGCAGGCGTTTATGAATGAGTGGAGAAAACTCGGTGTTTCTTTTGACGGAATACTTACCGGATATGTCTGTGACGAAAAACAGATTGATTTAATCAATAATTTTATTGATGCTTTTAAATGTGAAAATACGATTCTTGCTGTTGACCCAGTTATGGCTGACGGCGGAAAACTTTATGATGGATTTACGGATAAGATGACTGATAAAATCAGAACTTTATGCAGCCGTGCCGATATTATAACACCTAACGTTTCGGAACTTTCAATACTTGCAGATGAACCATTCTGCAAAACCATAAATGATATTGAAAAATGCGTAGAGAAAGTGAAGAAACTGGGAATAAAAAATATTATAGTAACAGGTTTTGATGAAAATGATAGGATTACAAATCTTGTTTACAGTGAAAATGATTTTACCCGCATTTCGTCAAAAAAATACGGCGGTTCCTTCAGCGGAACAGGTGATTTATTTGTTTCGATAGTTCTTGGTGCGGTAATGAACGGTAAAAGTATAATTTCATCAGTTAAACTGGCATCATCATTTTTGGAAAAGGCTATTAAATATTCCGATATTTCAGACAGAAATGACGGAATAGATTTTGAACGCTATCTGGGAGATTTGGCTTATGAAAACTAAAACATCAAAAATTACATATACAGGAATTTTTATGGCACTTGTAACTGTAGGTACAATAATTCATATTGCACCATCCGCCCATTCAGGATATACGCACTTCGGTGATTCAATGATCTATATTGCCTCCTGTGTTCTTCCTGCACCGTATGCACTGCTTGCTTCGTCGGCAGGTGCTGCGCTTGCAGATATCCTTACAGGTGCTGCCAACTGGGCGATACCTACACTTATCATAAAAGCACTCAATGCACTTCCTTTTATTTTTATAAGAATTTACTTGAAGAAAATGAATAAAGATGATAAGATTATATCGGTTTATACAATTTTAATGTTGATTCCCACAAGCCTTGTAACGATATTCGGTTATCTTGTTGCGGAACTTATTATGTACGGAACAAAATTTGCTTTTGTTTCGGCATTCACAACAGGCTGGCTTCAGCCGACAGGCAGTTTAATTGTATTTATAATAGTGGGTTTAGCACTTGATAAACTCAATTTCAAAATAAAAATTCAAAAAGCAATAGGAGAAAAATGATGGCAGATATTATTTATGATTATAATGGTTCAACTTATATTAATCTCACAAATAAATGTCCTTGCAGATGTACTTTCTGCATAAGAAGCAATTTTGATGCAATAGGCAGTGCCGACAGTCTTTGGTTTAAAACAGAGCCTACTCTTGATGAAATAAAAAAGGCAGTTGACGATTACGATTTTACAAGAATTGAAAACGCAGTTTTCTGCGGTTACGGTGAGCCTACAAATGCCCTTGATAATCTTATCGAAACTGCAAAGTATATCAAAACAATAAATCCTTCAATAAAACTCAGACTTAATACGAACGGACTTTCTGATTTAATTAATGAAAAAGAGACGGCAGAACTTATCTGTTCGGTTGTTGACAGTGTTTCTGTTTCTCTTAATGAACCTACTTCAGAGCAATATGATAAAATTACAAAAAACAGATTCCCCGGCAAGGCTTTTGATGCTATGCTTAAATTTACAAGTGATTGCGTAAAATATTGCGATGATGTAAGAATGACCGTTGTTGACGTAATACCTGAAGAAGATATTGAAAAGTCACGAAAGGTTTGTGAATCAACAGGTGCAAAATTCAGAGTTCGAGAGTATTCAGAATAAATGATTGAAAAAGAGCGTTATTGTTTTTAATAATGCTCTTTTCTTTTTTTGTAATTAGTGATATACTAAAAGAAAAGGGGCAAAATTATGAAAGAGAAAAAAGTAGGTGCACTGGGCGCAAAAACATGGTTTTCGCTTATTCTTTTCGGCCTGATAGGACAGATTGCATGGATTGTTGAAAATATGTATTTTTCACGGTTTATGCAAAATGAAATTACACGTGCACCGTATGCAACAACATTAATGGTTGCCTTTTCCGCGGTTTTCGCAACTTTGTCAACGCTTATCGGCGGGGCCTTGTGCGATCGTACGGGAAAACGAAAATCCTTTATTTGCTGGGGTTATCTGATATGGGGTTTTACCATTATGATTTTTGCCCTTGTTCCGATGAATCCGTCATCAGAAAAAGTTCTTCCTCTTGTTATACTGGTTGTTGCTATGGACTGCATAATGTCTGTTATCGGTTCAATCAGCAATGATGCCGCATTTAATGCATGGGTAACAGATATTTCAAATACATCAAACAGAGCAAAGGTAGATACCGTTCTTGCAATTATGCCGCTTTTTGCTCTTGCAGTTGTATTCGGCGGTTTTGACAGTCTTACAAATGCAGATGCAACTCCGGATGACTGGAAAAAATTCTTTATGATTTTAGGAATTATCCCTTCAATAAGCGGTATAATCGGTTTGTTTTTCCTGAAAGATAAAAAGGGAATTAAACCGAATAAAGAAAATTCCGTATTATCTGATTTTACTTATTCCCTTCAGCCAAAGGTGATTAAGCAGAATAAAATGCTTTATATCTGTCTTGCAGGAAATATGGTGTCTGCAGTTGCATATCAGGTATATGTTAATTACCTTTTCAATATCGTTGAGGGAACACTTAAAATAAAAAATTACATAATTCCCGTGGGAATTATTATGGTTTGCGCCGCACTGATTTCAGTATTTGTTTCATCACTGATGGATAAACACGGTAAAAAGCATTTTTATTACCCTACAATAGCAGCGGGCATTATCGGCTGCTTAATTATATGGGCATCAAAATTCCTTGTAGGAAAAAATGAGACCGTTCTTATTGCTGTTCTTATTGTGGGCGGTATTCTTGTTATCGGTGTAAGCCTTGTAATGGCAGGGCTTTTCACTGCATCCTACAGAGACTATATTCCAAAGGGAAAAGAAGGTCTTTTCCAGGGATGCCGTATGGTTATGTATGTTTTGGTGCCTATGGTAATAGGTCCTGTTGTTGCACAGTTTATCATTAATTCGGCAAATAAAGGTGTTGCTGCTGAAAATATTGTTTATCCGATGGAACTGTTTTTGGGTGCAGCAGTTATAATGCTTTTCTGTTTTATTCCTGCTAAAGTTGTTCGTGATAAACAGCCGGAATTTCATGATAAATTAATGAACGAATTAAAAAGTGAATAAATCGTAACATAAAGCCGCAGTTGTTACTGCGGCTTTAAATCTTTAATATAAGTTGATATTTCTTCTGTGTTTTGCTATCATATAGAAAAAAGGGGTGTGTTTATGGAAAAAGAAAGTCAGTATTTTGTGTATCTTATATCGTGTTTTCTTAATAATAAAACTCCCGCATTTCAGACGGTTGCATGGAATGAAATATATCGGCTTTCTGTAATTCATAATATCACTGCAGTTATTGCGCAGGAAATAATGCTTATTCCCGATGAAAATAAGCCTGATGCAGAAATTTATTCAAATTTTCGCCAGCAACTCGGATATACAATTCAGAACTATGAGATAAAACAAAACATTATTTTCGATGTAAAAAAAATTCTGAATGAGAGCAGCATTAATCATATCTTTGTTAAAGGTGCGGTTATAAAAGATTTATATCCTGTTCCTGAATTCAGAACCAGCGGCGATATTGATGTTATTGTAGAAAAAGAAAATTTTGACTCCGTTAAGAAAATCTTATGTAAAAATACCGGTTATAATTTAATTTCGGAAAATGCAGATACACTGATTTTTGAAAATGGTGATATCAATATAGAAATTCATAATAATGCAGATGTTGATTCTGATTATTTTGAAAATATATTCTCTCTTTGTACCAAAAAAGATGGATGTACTTATATTCTTGATGATATAACGCATCTTCTTTATATTGTCTGTCATATGTCCAAGCACTTAAATTACCGCGGTGCAGGTATAAGAATGCTTATGGATATTGACGTTGCGGTAAGAAATATCAAGAATTTTAATCAGGATGATTTTATTGCGTTATGCAACAGGGCAGGGAGGCAGAAGAGTGCACAAGTGCTTCTTTCACTTGCGGCTTTCTGGTTTGATACACCGATAAATCCATATTTCAATTTTAATAACGAGTTAAAACTGCTTGAAAATCTTGAAAAGATTATAATTGAAGGCGGCAGTTTCGGTTATAAAATAAATTCTGTTCCTGTTTCGTATGTTAAAGACATTGAATATAAAAACGGAAAAATGCCGCTTCTTTCAAAAATAAAAATAATTTTAAAAATGGCTTTTCCGGGCAGCGAATATCTGCAGAAATGTTATCCGTATGCCAAAAAGCATAAATGGCTTTATCCTGTTGCGTGTCTTAACAGATTGTGGGATGGTTTGTTTAAAAAGCGTGAACACACTAAAAATGTTATTTCTCAGATTTCGTCGGGGAGTGATGTTTCAAAAATTCAGCAGGAACTTTTGCAGGAACTTAATATCATTGATTGATAATTCTATCCGTTTTGAGTTTGGGTATGGCAACTGTTTTCAGTTTCTGCTCATATATCAGAACGGATAATTCTTTTATAGCATGTTTAATTGTATTTTCAATATTCTCCCGTTTTGCCGAATCAATGTTTTTTATTGACTGCATTGCCTTAATCAGTTTGGTGATATCAAAATTTTTTATATCATCATATTCTTTTATTCCTGTATCTTCAAGAAAATCAAAGATAGTTTCAAAAACATCTTCTATATTATCTTCACCAACAGTTTCGCAAAGTTCTTTTATATATTTGTCGATAAATTTGCTCACAGCATCTGTTTCGTTTACAAATATAAAATGGTTTTTTTCAATCTGCCATGAACTTACCTGATGCTGTTTAAGGTTTTCGTTTGTGCTGCTTACAATTTTCAGCGAGGTGTTGTGATAAAGCATACATCCGATTATTGAACGGCTGGGGATATATGAAAAAATTCGGTTTTTCATATGTATATAATCGTATCTCTCTATCATTTCTTTAGGAAACCCGGGTGCATCAAATTCATAAATTCCGATAATTCTTTTTTTGAGTGAATTTGAGCAGTTTACTCCTGCAAAAGTTGCAAGATTTCCGCCTTTTGAATGACCGCAGATTATTATATCACGATTTGAAAGCATTGCACTTTCCTGAAAATAATACAGGCCTTCAATCTGAGCCGGAACCGGGAACATATAACTGAGCATTGCCGATTCTTTGATACCTGTTATTGTTGTGTCTGTACCTCTGAAAGCAATAACATCAATTTTATCGTTCAAATAAAAACTGACTGCAGAAAACTGTTTGTCGATTTTGTCATTTACATTGTTTGCAAATTTCAGCATTTTTACGTTTTTGTATCTCTTTTTTTTAGCACACTGTTTTAACAGCATACATGCTTTATAAACTATTGAAATTTCATCTTTAATATCATCGTCGTTATAAAGATAAAAAAACTGCCTTGATACTTCCTGAAGATCGGTTTCAACATCGCTGTCAAATTTGCATACGATTGCAGAGTAATTTACATATGCAAGCTGCGAAAAAAGAAGTGCGTCTATTTCATTGAATTTTTCTTCTTCAAAAGTATAATCTCCGTATTCTTCTATGTAATGCATTAAATCATACATAATCTTTCAGCCTTTCTGTTGTTAACAAGGTATTACATTTGTTTGCATATAATTATGAAATCTGTAACAAAAAGTTAATAATTATCAAACTTTATTCATTTATGTGTAATAGTTAGGCAAAATAAGTTATTTATAATCAATTATGCAATAGATAATAAATTGCAAAAGAAATTTTATTTTCATTTTTCTCCTCAGTGGAAAACAATTAAACGGGGCCGGAGTTTCTCCTCATTCAATTCATAAAATACTTTTTCATTTTTTCTCTGTTTGTTTTTAAAAATGCTCCATCCACAAAAGTAACATCTCTGCTTCTGAGCAGAGATGTTGTTTTTATATTTCATTGTAACTGACCATTTCTTCAAGAGAAACAGATTTGTAATGCAAAGGATTTATCTGAACATCTTCGCCCGGATATCCTGTGGGCAGAAGTGCAATTACTTCAAGATTATCAGGTATATTAAAGCATTCTTCAACTTTCTTCGGATTGAAAGCCATTACCCACGTTGTGCCGAGCCCTAAATCCTGTGCTGCAAGCATCATATGTGTTGTAACAATGCTTGCATCAATTTCATAAGAATTTTTTGAGTCATAACCTCTGATATAGGCTTTGCTTTTATCTGCACAAATAATAAAACAAAGAGGTGCATCAAAAGTATATTTTGTGCATTCCTTAAGTTTTAACAGTTTTTCTTCATCTGTTAAAACAATAATTTTCTGCGGCTGTTTGTTCACCGCTGTCGGAGCGGCAAGTGCAGTTTCAAGTATCTTATCTATTTTTTTCTGTTCCACTTTGTCATCTTTGAATTTTCTGCATGAAAATCTGCTTTTTGCAAGTTCTGTAAATCCCATCAGTCGTTCTCCTAATAATACAGTATATGAATCTATATTCTAATAATATCAAAAATGATTGATGATTACAATATTTTAAGGCTTAAAATTGAAATTGCATATTATTTTAAAATCTGCTAAAATAAACTCAATATTAATATGGTTTGAAAGGATTTATAATGGATATTATTTTAAAACTCACACAGGAATTTTCGCTTAAACCCTGGCAGGTGGAAAATACTGTGTCTCTTATAGACGCCGGAAACACTATTCCGTTTATTGCCCGATACCGAAAAGAAGCAACAGGCTCTCTTGATGACCAGTTGCTGCGTTCTCTTTCCGATCGTCTTGCCTATCTCAGGAATATGGAAGAGCAGAAAGAAAAAATCATAAATTCTATTGAAGAACAGGAACTTATGACCGATGAAATAAGAATATCTATCGAAAATGCGGCAACGCTTACGGAACTTGAAGATATATACAGACCGTTTCGTCCCAAAAGAAAAACAAGGGCATCTGTTGCAAAGTCAAAAGGACTGCAGGGCCTTGCCGATTCTATATATGCTCAGAAAGCAGACAGCCCCTCACCGCAGCAACTGGCTCTTGATTATCTCAATGAAGAGGTTGAAACGGTTGAAGATGCGGTAAACGGCGCTAAAGATATTATTGCAGAAATGGTTTCAGATGATCCTGCCGGAAGAAAAATGCTCAGATATTCCTGCAAGCATAATGCTAATATTGTTGCCGTAGGCACTAAAGAAGATTTGGGCGTTTATCAGATGTATGAAAACTATAGCGAACCTGTTATTTCAATAGCATCCCACAGAGTTCTGGCAGTAAACAGGGGAGAAAAAGAAGGTTTTCTTAAAGTTTCTGTTGATTTTGATAAAATCACGGCACTTGCAATTCTTAATAATCTTCATATAAAGAATAATTCTCCGACAACTGATACCGTAAAAGAGGCCATAGAGGATTCTTACACAAGACTTATTTTTCCTTCCATTGAAAGAGAAATCAGAAATGAACTTACAGATAAAGCAAGTGAAACGGCTATAGAAGTTTTTGCAAAGAATACACGTCAACTCTTAATGCAGCCTCCGGTAAAAGGCAAAGTAACGCTGGGTCTTGACCCGGGGTACCGAACGGGCTGCAAAGTAGCGGTAGTTGATGCAACGGGAAAGGTTCTTGATACAGGCGTAATTTATCCCGTTCCGCCGCACAATAAAGTTGAAGAGGCAAAAAAAATTATCAAAAATTTTGTGAAAAAGTATAATGTTCAGATGTTTTCAATCGGCAACGGCACTGCTTCTCATGAGACAGAAGTTTTTGCTGCAGAGGTAATAAGAGAACTTGACTGCGGTATAACATATATGGTCGTGAGTGAAGCAGGTGCTTCGGTTTATTCGGCATCAAAACTTGCTGCTCAGGAATTTCCCGAGTATGATGTTTCTTTGAGAAGTGCAGTTTCCATTGCCAGAAGGCTTCAGGATCCGCTTGCCGAACTGGTTAAAATAGACCCAAAGTCGATAGGCGTCGGTCAGTATCAGCACGATATGCCGCAGAATCAACTCAGCAATGCCCTTGACGGTGTTGTTGAAGACTGCGTAAACTCGGTGGGTGTTGATCTCAACACTGCATCTGCACAACTTCTTAACAGAGTTGCCGGCATATCATCTGCAGTTGCAAACAATATTGTTGCATTCAGACAGGAAAACGGAGAATTCACTTCACGTGAACAGATTAAAAAAGTATCAAAACTCGGTCCGAAAGCATTTGAACAGTGTGCAGGTTTCCTCAGGGTTGCAGAGAGTGAAAATGTGCTTGATAATACGGGGGTGCATCCCGAAAGTTATGCAGCGGCAAAAAATCTGCTCAAACTTTCAGGTGTAACAGATGAAGATGTAAGAAAAGGAAATGTTGAATCCGTAAAAACCTATATTGAAACAGTCGGCAGTCTTGCACTTGCCGAAAAACTCGGTATAGGTGAGCCGACACTTATTGATATTTCAAAGGAACTTGCTAAACCCGGAAGAGACCCGCGTGATGAACTGCCTGCACCGATGCTGAGAACCGATGTAATAGGTATGGAAGATCTTAAAGTCGGAATGCAACTGAAAGGCACAGTCAGAAATGTTATTGACTTTGGTGCTTTTGTTGATATCGGCGTTCATCAGGATGGATTGGTTCATATTTCTCAGATAACAAACAAATATATTAAACATCCCGGTGATGTGCTCAAAGTGGGCGATATAGTTAATGTATGGGTTATTTCTCTTGATATCGAAAGAAAACGTATAGGTCTTACCATGATAAAACCGAAAGAGTAACGTTATGATTGTTAGAGTAATCAGGTCAGACAGAAAAACGATGTCTCTTTCAGTGGATGATGAACTGAACGCTATTGTCAGGGCGCCATATGGTATGACTGAAGAACAGATAAAATTATTTGTAGAAAAGAATGAAAATTGGCTTTCAAAAGCATGTGAGAAGAAAAAACAGCAACTTGAAAAATTCAATTTAACTGATGAACAGTTAAATTTGCTGATTGTGTCTGCACGTCAAATAATACCTCAGCGTGTTGAATATTATTCATCTCTTATGAATCTGTATCCGACTTCAGTAAAAATAACGAAAGCCAAAAAGCAATTTGGTTCCTGCAGCGGAAAAAACAGTCTTTGTTTCTCGTGCTATCTTATGCAGTATCCTATTGAAGCAATAGATTATGTTGTTGTTCACGAACTTGCCCATATAAAGCACCATAATCATTCTAAAAATTTTTATGATTTGATTCATCATTATATGCCGGATTATAAAAAACGTGAAAAGTTGTTGAAAAATTATACAGGAGAAAGTTGATTTATGAGAACAGCAATAATTCAAAGTAATGCAAAACCATTTGATATTGATTTCAATACGCAGTCTGCTATTGATTATATTGCAGAGGCGAAAGAAAATAATGCTGATTTTGTTTTGTTTCCTGAGTGTTTTCTTACCTCATACTGTTTTCCTGATATTTTGGAAACGATGCCGGATCTATGTGATGTCTGCGATAATGCTGCGTTTAAAAAGTGGTGCACTTCTGCACTGAGTGCGGATGATATTCATATCAGAAAAATTCACCAGGCAGCAAAAGAATATTGCATAAATGTTGAAATAACAGCATTTACGAAAGGGCATACTCTCCCGCGCAATACAGCGTTTATCATAGACAGAAACGGTGAAATTGTTCTTGAATATTCAAAAGTGCATACTTGTGATTTTTCGCTTGAAAAATATGTTGAATGCGGATCGGAATTTAAAGTTTGTATTGTTGACGGAATTCATATCGGCACAATGATTTGCTATGACAGGGAATATCCCGAAAGTGCAAGAGAGTTGATGCTTTTAGGTGCAGAACTTATTATGGTGCCGAACTCTTGCCGGACAATGAAACCAAGACTTATGGAATTATCTGTTCGGGCAATGGAAAATATGTGCGGTGTTGCAATGGCAAATCCGCCGGGAACGGATAAAGGCAATTCATGTGCATACAGTCCTATTGTATGGAGTGAGAACGGCGGTGCTGCCGATAACGAAATTGTTGTTGCAGATGAACTGTTCAGCGGAATTATCTATGCAGATTTTGATATGGATAAAATAAGAGATTTCAGAAACCGTGAAGACCTTGGCAAATACAGAAAACCGCTTGCTTATAAAAATTTATAATGATATAAAAAAGAGAACAGATAATCTGTTCTCTTTTTGTTCGCTATTTTTTATAAATCTTTTTGTATGCTTTAAAAATTTTCTCATATATTTCTTCATCTTGTGTTTCCGGTAACTGTAAGTTTACAAACAGATTAACATTGCTTTCTGTTGAAAGTTCTTTTATATCATCTAAGTTAAACATATTGTTTTCATAAACAATATTATCAGGTTTTTCTTTATCCTCATTATTATTGTTTTCGTCGGGTGTTGATGAATTTTCAGCATACCTGCAAAGAGCCAGAAAAGTTTCTGCAATCTTTATTGTGGTTTTATCATCAATATTTTCTGCTGCATTAATAATTTTGAGGCGCTCTGCCACTTTATTGACTCCCAGTTTATCAGCGTTGTTTGACATATCGAAAAGTTCGCTGTAAGCCTCTTTGATTCTTTTTGTAAGAATTTTGTTTGTTTCATCCTGCGTGTATTGATAATAGTGTTCCGTTGGGTTTGAGTGTGAGTCTATCAAACCGAGTTTTTGAAAAAGTTCTTTATAATCTCTGTCATAAGTAGATTCACTTTCTGTAATTTCCTTAACAAATTTATGAGTGAATATGTTTGGAACACGCTTTTTCTTAATTCCGTTCATAACCTTGATGAGATGGTTTGTTCCGTTTAAATAAAAATCAATCATTTTCATTCTCCTCAAAAAAATATTCCACACTTAATATAGTGTGGAAATTTGCAAAAAGGTGACAAAAAAAGTCGATTGAATTTTCGCCCAAAAATAATGGAATTTTATTGAAATATAAGCAAAACTTTGTTATAATTTTAACAGGATTTGATCCGGTAAAAATTGAATACGGTGATAATCCGAGAGGAGCAAATCAGTTGCGGTTAACCCCTTTAATATTAGCAGTCGCATAGTGTTAAAGGAGGAATTATAATATGCCCTTAAATTATTTTGAATTTTTAATCAGTGTTATGAATTTATCACTTGGTTTTATCGGTATTTGCGTTCAGATGATAGCAATTATTATAGAAATGCAAAAGAGGGAATAGAAAAAAAGAGGGAATAGAAAAACAGAAACGACCGCTCGAGTAGAATTGTGAAGCGGTCGTCTGTTAACTAGGTGGGGCTAATCAATAATTGATTTGCTCCTCATTTTTATTGTAACATAGTTGTTAATTTTTGTCAAGCATGGTTAGGCGCTGTGACTCGATGATAAAATATGATAACGAGTGACAAATGCTGACACGGTATGTTGCTTTTTGTTCTAAATCGTTAAAATGTGTTAAATTATATTGTCAAAAAGTGATAATTTAAACTACCAACTGAACGGTGGTTTATTTTTATTACTGGCAGATTAAAAGCAACTGTCAGTTGCTTGATAACGGATAAACACTATTGTATACTGTACTCGAGGTGATAATTTTGGAAACAAAAGAAATTATATTTGAACTGCGTAAGCACAATGCATTAACGCAGGATGAACTTGCCGAAAAAGTATTTGTTACAAGACAGGCGGTTTCAAAATGGGAATCAGGTGATGCAATCCCAAATACAGAAACATTAAAACTACTTTCAAAATTGTTTGACGTTTCAATCAACACTCTTTTAGGTTCTCCTCAAAAATTGATATGTCAATGCTGTGGTATGCCTCTTGATGACAGTTCAATCAGTAAAGAACCTGACGGAACATTTAATGAGGAATACTGTAAATGGTGCTATGCAAATGGCGATTTTGCTTATAAAGATATGGATGTGCTGATAAATTTTCTTTCGGAGCATATGTCAAATGAAAGTTTCACGAAAGATCAGGCAAAAGCATATTTTGAAGAACACATACCAAAACTCAGATATTGGTGTGAAACATCTGAAAAATAAAAGTTTCATAAAAATTAAGGCAACCGATTACTCGGCTGTCTTAATTTTTGCCTATTATATTAGTGGCATCTGTGTTCTATATCTGAATGCAGTAGAAAAGCCGTATTATTGGTTCCCTTAATAAATAAAATTGAGTCAAAGGAACTTGAAATATCCAATCAAACAATCATTTCTCATTAACTGATATATCGCTGAATACAATTTTACGGAGGGATCAGTTAATATGAAAAATAAATCATTTTTTGAGGGGTTTAATCAGGCATTTATATCTCTGCTCTGCAAAAATCCACAGGCATATGCAGACGTTACAGGCAGTGATGATTATAAAAATATTTCAGGTATTGTTAAATTCTATCAGACTGCTAACGGCACTTTGGTATATGCGCTTATTTCGGGATTGCCTGAAAGCAGCGGTTTTCACGGTTTTCACATACACAGTGGCAGTGAATGCAGCGGCAACAGCGATGACCCGTTTGCAAATGCAAAATCACATTATAATCCAAACGCAAGTGCGCATCCGAACCATGCCGGTGATTTACCGCCTCTTATCAGCGATAACGGCTTTGCTTTTTCAGTTTTTATAACCAACAGATTTACTGTTGAAGAAATCATTGGAAAAACGGTTATAATACACGAGAAAGCAGATGATTTTACAACTCAGCCGTCAGGAAATTCAGGTAAAAAAATTGCTTGCGGAGAAATCAGCGTTTTATAAATTTTTCAGCGTGTTACAGTTCGATTTATTTACAATCATTACTATCCGTTTCTTGTATGCTTATCTTTCGTATAAGAGATAAAACGCAGCCGTTATCCGTTTTGTCAGATAATGGCTGCGTTAAAATTTTTATTATTTTTCAATTACATCAATAATTACAATTTCAGGATGATTAAAAAGTCTTATGGGAAATTCTGAATTTCCCAGTCCGCGGCTTATTATTAATTTCGGTTTTGTGCCAAAAGATCCCCTTGCATATTTGGGCAGAATTCCTTGTCCCGGCGAGAAAAGCGGTCCGAAAAAAGGCATAATCCATTGTCCGCCGTGAGCGTGTCCCGATAATTGCAGATCAAAATCATACTGCGAGTAGTTAAGTTCTTTTATTCCTTCAAAATTTTCGGGAAAATGGCTTAAAACAATTTTAAAACCACTGTGTTTATCAAGTTCTTCAAATAAATTACTCATGTCTCTGTATTTGAAAGTACCGTTTTTGCGTGCTTTATAATCATCAAAATCTGCCTGATTCTCATCCAGACCGAGGATTGTGCAGAAATCCGTGTCGGTAATTTTATCGAGAAGAACAGTAAAGCCTGTTTTTTCAAGTTCAGACATAAGTTGATTAAAAGAATCAAGACGTCTTTCGTGATTTCCCGTTATATAGTAAACAGGAGCAATACTGACGAGTTTTTTTGCATACTCAAGCATTTTATCTTTGTTTTTACAATGGTCGTTGATATAGTCACCCGTGATGCAGATTATATCCGGCTTTTCTTCTTTTACTTTATCGAGAACTCCTTTAAACGGCTTTGAATGAAAATCTGAAAGGTGAATAATTTTAAAATTCTGTTTTGCGTTTTTGCTTTTTAATTCATATCGCGTAATATCAAGTTTGTTGTTTTCATAATAAAAAAATATGAACAGAATTAAAATTATTAAAGCAATCAAAGCATATATCATAAATATCACCTAACTAAATAATATATTTATTATAAAAAATAGTCAATATAAAATTTTTTATTGCTTTAAAAGGGAATATGCGTTAAACTGAGTATAATATTATGAAAGGATGAATAATTTGGAAAATTCTATACGTCTTTTATCGGAAGAAAACGAAAAAAGAATTTTAAGTGAAAACGCTTGCCTTTCGTGTAACTCACGCGGCCGAGCCGCTGCCGAAGATGAATGTTCAATAAGAACCTGCTTTCAGCGTGACAGAGACAGAATTATTCACAGTCAGTCTTTCAGAAGACTAAAACATAAAACTCAGGTTTTTCTTGCACCGAGTGGTGATCATTACAGAACAAGGCTTACGCATACGCTTGAAGTTTCACAGATTGCAAGAACGATTGCGCGCGCCCTCCAACTTAATGAAGATTTGACGGAGGCTGTTGCCCTTGGTCACGATTTGGGTCATACTCCTTTCGGCCATGCAGGTGAAAGAGCGCTGGACAAGTTGTGCAAATGCGGGTTTAAGCATTATGAACAGAGTGTAAGAGTTGTTGAAAGACTTGAAAAAGACGGAAGAGGTCTTAATCTTACCGATGAAGTAAAAAACGGAATTCTATGCCATACTAAAGGCGAGGAAGCATATACCCTTGAAGGTCAGATTATAAGAATTGCAGATAAAATTGCTTATATAAATCACGATATTGACGATGCAATCAGAGCCGAGGTGCTGGCTGAAGAAGATATTCCGCTCAGTCTCAGAATGCAACTTGGCATGACAAAATCTGAACGAATTAACAATATGGTAATTGATGTAATCAAAAACAGCAGTGACAAAATCAGAATGAGTGATGATTGTTATGAAGGTTTTTGTGATTTACATAGTTTTATGTTTTCTGCTGTTTATACGAATCCTGTTTGTAAAGGAGAGGAACGAAAGGCAGTAGATATGCTTGAAAAGATTTATTCCTATTATATCAATCATATCGAAGAGATGCCTTATGCATATGTTGAAATTGCAAAAAGTGACGGAGATGAAAGAGGCGTGTGTGATTACATTGCCGGTATGAGTGATAATTATGCATTGAAAGTGTTTAACAATCTTTTTGTTCCAATGTTCTGGCTTGATTAAATTTTAAAAATTTTTCTGAAAGGAGTTGAAATTATGGCAATTAATGAATCATTTTTACAGGAACTGAAATTTAAAACAGATATTGAAGACATAATTTCAACTTACATTTCACTAAGAAAAAGAGGCTCAACTTCTGTTGGTTTATGTCCCTTCCATAATGAAAAGACACCGTCTTTTACCGTATACAATGACACGCAGTCGTATTATTGTTTTGGATGCGGGTCCGGCGGTGATGCGGTAACTTTTATTAAGAATATTGAAAATCTTGATTATATTGATGCCGTTAAGTTTCTTGCTCAGCGTGCAGGTATGCAGATGCCCGATGAAGGTTATGATGACAGTTTATCAAAAAAAAGAAGAAAAATTCTTGAAATCAACAGGGAAACTGCAAGATTTTTCTATGGATATATGATTGGTTCTCAGGGTAAAATAGGACTTGATTATTTTTTAAATCGCGGACTCAGTATGAGTACTATAAAAAAATTCGGTCTCGGTTATGCTCCTGATAAATGGGACGGGCTTCTGAAACACCTTAAATCAAAAGGTTTCAGAATAAGTGATATGGTGGATGCCGGCGTTGTAAAAGCAGGACGCAATAATAACTATTATGATACTTTTAAAAACAGAGTAATGACGCCCATTATAGATGTCAGGGGAAACGTTATTGCCTTTGGCGGACGTGTTCTTGATAACAGCAAGCCTAAGTATATTAACACCTCTGATACCCTTGTTTATAAAAAGACAAACGAACTTTTTGCTATGAACATGGCAAAAGACAGTTCGGCTGATAATTTGATTCTCTGTGAAGGGTATATGGATGTAATTGCAATGCATCAGGCTGGGTTTAATAATGCTGTTGCCGGATGCGGTACCGCTCTTACAGAAGAACAGGTTCGCCTTATCAGCAGATATACAAAAGAAGTTATTCTTGCATATGATGCCGATGAGGCAGGTCAGAAGGCTCTTAACAAGGCGATAAACCTCTTTAAGCATACAGATGTAAAAGTTCGTATTCCTTCTCTTGTGGGAGGAAAAGATCCCGATGAAATTATAAGAACTTACGGTCGGGACAAGTTTAAAGGAATGCTTGAAGGTGCGTCAAATGAAATTGAGTTTGCTATTCTTGAACTGAGGAAGAAATATAATTTGAATGCAACACAGGGAAAAATTGATTTTCTTAAAGAATGCATAAAAATACTTGCTGATGTCAGTCCTATAGAACAGGATTTGTATTTGTCACGTTTATCAACTGAACTTGAAGTTGAAAAATCAAGTATAAAAGCGCAACTTGACAGTTACAGTTTACGAAATTCAAGAAAAAAAAGACAAAAAGTATATAAAGAAATTGTTGACACAAGTGTAAGAGAAAATCAGCGCAGAAGTTATGACAATAACATATCTATCCGTCAGATAAAGGCTGAAGAAAGAATTATCGGTCTTTTGCTCAGATATCCCGATTGTCTTGAAATGTGCAAAGATTTTAATTCGGATATGCTTTCTCAAGGATTTATACGAAAGGTATATAACGAGATTGTCTCAAGGCTTGCAAATCATCTTGATACAGATGTTATTCATTTCAGCGAAACGCTGACAGACAGTGAGATGGGCAGGCTTTCAGGAATCATTGCAAGAAACAGAGAAAGCAAACATGCCAAAAAAGAGTTTAAAGACTGTTTGGCAACTGTTGAAGAAGAATTCAGAAGTGCAAATAATTCATCATCACAACTCAGCGATGATGAAAGTTTTAGAAATTTGTTCAAAAAAAGCAATACATAAGAAAGAGGAGATTGTATTATGAAAGAAATTAATCTTATGCCTCAGCAACCCGTAAGTGAAGAAAAAAAGCAGGCGGCATTTAAGAAACTTATAGAAAAAGGTAAGGCAACAGGTCATCTTTCAACACAGGAAATTGATAATCTTATTGTTGAACTTGATCTTGATGTTGAGGAACTTGAAAAACTGAATGAGCAGATTGACTCTTCAAACATAAATATTGTTGATGATTTTTCTGCCGAAGCATTTGACAGCCTTAATCTTGAAGTTGATTTGCCGAAAGAAACCGATGCTGCTGATACGGTTGCGGTAAATGATAGTGCGGCAATGGATGATCCGGTTAAAGTTTACCTTAAAGAAATCGGACGAGTTCCGCTTCTTACCCCGGAAGAGGAAATTGAACTTGCAATACGCATTGCAGATGATGACGAAAAAGCAAAGAAAAGACTTGCCGAAGCCAATCTGCGTCTTGTTGTAAGTATTGCAAAAAGATATGTCGGCAGAGGAATGCAGTTTCTTGATTTAATCCAGGAGGGCAATCTCGGTCTTATCAAGGCGGTTGACAAGTTTGATTATACAAAAGGTTTTAAATTTTCAACATATGCAACATGGTGGATAAGACAGGCAATTACACGTGCCATTGCCGATCAGGCAAGAACAATACGTATTCCTGTTCATATGGTGGAAACCATCAATAAAGTTAAAAAGGCAAACAGTCAGCTTCTTCACACAAACGGCAGGGAACCCACACCTGATGAAATTGCAGAATTTCTTGAAATGCCTGTTGATAAGGTGAGAGAGATATTAAGAGTGGCACAGGAACCTGTTTCACTTGAAACCCCTATCGGTGAAGAGGAAGATTCTCATCTTGGTGATTTCATTCCCGATGATGATGCTCTCGCTCCTGCTGATGCTGCGTCAATGAGCCTTCTCAAAGAGCAACTTTCAGAGGTTCTTAAAACGCTTACCCCGAGAGAAGAAAAAGTTCTTTCACTTCGTTTCGGATTAGAAGACGGTAATCCGAAAACGCTTGAAGAAGTGGGCAGAGAGTTTAATGTAACACGTGAAAGAATAAGACAGATAGAGGCAAAGGCGCTTAGAAAACTGCGCCATCCGAGCAGAAGTAAAAAGTTGAGGGATTTCTTAGACTAATGACAAAGGAAAAAATTAACCGTATTAATGAACTTGCTAAAAAATCCAAAACAGCAGGTTTGACTGAAGAAGAAAAAGAGGAGCAGGCTGTACTCAGAAGAGAGTATATTGATTCTTTTAAAGCAAGTCTTGTCAGTCAACTTGAAAATACGTATATAGTTGACGAAAAGGGAAACAGAAAAAAGGTTGAAAAAAAGAAAAATGGCAAAACTAATTATAATTGAAGGACTTGACGGATGCGGCAAGTCCACGCAGACTGCACTTCTTGAGAATTACTTTGACTCAGAAAATATCAAATATAAAAAAATAAAACTGCCCGACTATGAAAGCCCGTCAAGCACTCTTGTAAAAATGTATCTGGGCGGTGAATTCGGCAGCAACGCGGACAGTGTTAATGCCTATGCTGCAGGTGCATTTTATGCTGTAGATAGATTTGCATCCTATAAACTCGGATGGGAAAGTGATTATAAGAGCGGTACTCTGATTCTTGCAGACAGATACGCCACTTCAAATTCGATTTATCAGATGGAAAAAATTGATAAAGAAAAATGGGATGAATATCTTGAATGGTCTGCTGATTTTGAATATAACAAAATCGGAATACCTAAGCCGGATGCTGTTATTTATCTGGATATGCCCGTGGAAATATCTCAGAAACTGATGAGCGAAAGATATAACGGCGATGAAAGCAAAAAAGATGTTCATGAGGCAAATACTGCATTTCTTAACAGATGCAGACAGGCGGCTCTATATGCGGCGGAGAAGCAGAACTGGATTGTTATTCCTTGTTCTGATGGTGAAAAACCACTTGATATTGAAGAAATACATAAAAATATTGTTTTAAATATTAAAGAGGAATTGTAATAAAATGTTGGAATTTAGAAAACCTGCTATTGATGATAAAGAGTGGGTAGATGAATGCCTTAAATATGCAAATAGTTTTAATTGTGAATATACTTTCGGAAATCTCTTTGTATGGAGTACGGCATATTTAACCCAGATATGCCGTTATAAAGATTTTTTCATGTGCCGGTGGGGAAGAGGAAATGAAATCAAATATTCCGTACCTATCGGAAACGGCGATTTTAAAGATGCTGTTGAAATGATTATAAAAGATGCAAAAGAAAATGGTTTGACCCCCTCAATATACGGTGTAACTCCGTATTATAAAGAACTTCTTGATAAGCATTTTCCTGATAAATTCAATTATGAATACGATGATTCATACAGTGATTATATTTATTCTGTTGAAAAAATGGCGCAACTGCACGGAAAAAAATATCACGGAAAAAGAAATCACATAACCAATTTTAAAAAAAATAACCCGGACTGGTCATTTGAAAAAATAGGCCCTGACAATATAAATGACTGTATAGAACTTCATATGCAGTGGATAAAAAATCATGAAGATGATGAAGATTATTCGTTTGAGTTTGAAGCAGTCCTTACTGCGTTTGAAAATTATGAAAAACTTAATTTTGTCGGCGGTCTTCTTCGTGTAGGCGGAAAAGCGATTGCCTATACTTTTGGTGAACGCCATTCCGAAAAACTTTTTGTAACTCATTTTGAAAAAGCACCTGCCGATGTTCAGGGGGCTTATCCGATTATAAATCAGGAGTTTACTAAAAATTTTCTTATGGATTATGAGTTTGTAAACCGTGAAGAAGATTTAGGGCTGGAAGGGCTCAGAAAAGCAAAACAATCGTATTATCCCGAAATTCTGCTTGAAAAGTGCGTGGCAAATTATGTTGAATAATATCAAGAATGCCGATAATGATATGCAGGTATATGATTTGTGGTCTGAAGCGTTCGGTGACACGAATGAAGATATTAAGTTCTTTTTGGAGAACTGCAATCATAAAACTTGTGTAGGATATTACAAAAACAAACGGCTTGTTTCTATGCTTTTTTTGGTAGACTGCAGTGTGCATGGTATAAAAAGCAAATATGTTTATGCTGCCTGTACTTTGAAATCCTGCAGAAGTCTTGGATTAATGACAAAAATTCTTGATTACTGCAAAAGCAATAATGATAATATTTGTCTTATTCCGGCAAATGATACTCTGATTGATTATTATGATAAAAGGGAATTTTCAATAAAAGTATCAATTAATGATATTAAATTTTCTGAAACAGATGAAATTAAAGAATACTTATTAGAGGGTTATGCTCTCAGCGAACCCTGTGCTCTGATGTATAAAGGAGATAAATAGATGGTTTATTTATTTTTAGCAAACGGATTTGAAATTATTGAGGCTTTGTCACCGGTTGATATGCTCAGACGAGGTGATATTGACATAAAAACAGTGGGCGTAACGGGTAAAAACGTTACATCTTCCTGCGGTGTTGAAGTGACTGCCGATATTACGATTGAAGAATTTGAATATAAAAATGTTGAAGCCATTATTTTACCCGGTGGCGGAGACGGGGTTGCTAATCTTGAGAAAGACAGCAGAATGCAGTCTGTAATTGACAGAGCGGCAAAAGATGATATTTATATCTGTGCAATCTGTGCAGCACCGTCGATACTCGGTAAAAAGGGACTGTTGAATGGTGTTGAAGCAACAGCATTTCCTTCATTTGTTAAGTACCTCGACGGGGCCGTTGTTTCGGAAAAATATGTGGTAACAGACGGAAAATTCATTACTGCAAGAGGTGCAGGTGTTTCCGTGGATTTTGGTCTTGAAATTGTTAAACAACTGCGCGGTGAAGAACTTGCGGAAAAAATCAGGAATACAATACAATGTCAGTAAAAAGTGAACTTAGAAAAGAACTAAAATTAAAACGAAAGTTAATACACAGCCTTCAGACGGATAATAAAATATGTGAAAATTTAATTTGCAGTGATATGTATATTCATGCCAAACAAATTCTTTTTTACGCCGCTCTTGATGATGAAATTAATGTTGACAGTTGTGTTAATAATGCACTTTCTCTCGGTAAAAAAGTTGCCTTTCCAAGATGTTCTGATGATAAAGGAAATATGAAATTTTACTACATAAATTCATTGAACGATTTGGAGGAAGGTTTTTTCGGCGTAAGGGAGCCGAATGAAAATGCTTGTCAGGTAACTGATTTTTCAGATACTGTTTGCATTGTTCCGGCAATTTCTTATGATTTACTTGGTTACAGGCTAGGCTACGGAAAAGGCTACTATGACAGATTTTTACAAAATTGCAGTTTAATTTCCGTAGGATTGTGCTATAATAAATTAATCAGTGATAAAATTCCGGCGGATAAACACGATGTGCCTGTTAATTACATAATTACAGAGTCAGGTGTAAGTACAGTCGGTTAAATGTGATAATTTGTATCTGCTTAAAGGAGGAAATATGATGGATAATGACGAATTCAAACTCGAAGAAAGCGGAATAAATCCTGTAAAAACGGCAGGAAGTGAAAAGGATGTTTATTTTTCAAATGTTACAACAACACAGGAAAAATCTGCGCCTGTCACATCTCAGAGCACTGCCGCTGTCAAGAAAAAACCGCCTAAAAAAAAGAAAGGACAGAGCATTGCAGGAACTTATCTATTTTTCATTATAGTTATTGCTCTTTCAATGGCTCTCTCTGTTTATGCCGTTTTATGTATGAATGATGTTCTTGCAATAACAAAAACAAGTTCTTCTGTTACGGTAAACGTCAGCGAAACGATTGACAATACAAGTGATGCCGTTGATCTTCTTGCCGACAATGGCTTAATAAAATGTAAAAACTTCTGTAAACTTTTTGCAAAATACAGAGAAGTTTATGTAGGCGCCCCTTATGAAGCAGGTGTTTATTATCTTAATGGTAAAATGGGACTTGAGGGAATGCTTCAGACTCTTCACGGAAATGCCAAAACGGCTGAAACCGTAACGCTGACCTTCCCTGAAGGTTTTACCGTTCCTGAAATTGTGGACAGGCTTGTTGATAATGAAGTATGTGATAAGGCTGCTCTTCTTTCTACGATAGAGACAACAGAATTTTCTTATTCTCTTGTAAGTGACAAGCAGTCAAATGAAAATATTCCTTACAGGCTTGAAGGATATCTGTTCCCGGATACCTATGATTTCTATGTTGGTGAAAGCGCATCTTCCGTTGTAAAAAAATTCCTTTCAAACGGTGATGCCCGTATCACGGAAGAACACAGAAAGAAAGCAAAAGAACTGGGTTATACAATGGATGAAATTATTATTATTGCATCTATAATTCAGTGTGAGGCAGGTAATGAAGATCAGATGAAAGATATTTCGGCGGTTCTTCATAACCGTCTGTCGGACAAGACCAATTATCCGTCAATCGGCTGCGTTTCAACTTCTGATTATATTAATAATAAGGTTTCGCCGGCTCTTTCATCAACCTCTTCTCATACTGCAGATTATTATCTTAATTATTATAATACAGATCAGTCATCATCTGTTGTCGGTCTGCCCGCCGGTCCTATATGCAATCCCGGACTTGCTGCTATTGAGGCGGCTCTTGAACCGTCAGACAGTGATATTTACTTCTTCTTCCATGATAATAAGGGTAATATGTATACCGCAAAAACCTATTCGGAATTTAAACAAAAAGTTTCTACCTACGCACCTTATCTTAGTTATTAATTATGAAAAAAATTGAATTGCTTTCACCATGCGGTGATTTTGAAAGACTTAAACTTGCACTTAAATTCGGAGCCGATGCTGTTTACCTTGCCGGTGAACAGTTCGGCATGCGTACAAATCCGTCAAATTTCAGTGCTGATGAGTTAAAAGAGGCAGTGTTGCTTGCACATTCTATGGGTAAAAGGGTTTATTTAACCTGCAACACTTTGCCGAGAAATAATGAAATTGAATATTTGCCTGATTTTCTTAAATATGCTGCTCAGATTGGTATAGATGCGTTCATTATTGCCGATATAGGCGTTATGATGATGGCAAAAAAATATGCTCCCGATGTTGAAATTCATATGTCAACCCAAGTTGGTATCGTGAATTATCAGAGCGCTAATGCTCTTTATGAATTAGGCGCAAAACGTATTGTTACTGCACGCGAACTTTCTCTTGACGAGATTAAGTGCATACGGGATAAAACCCCCGATGACCTTGAAATTGAAGTTTTTGTTCACGGTGCAATGTGTATGAGTTTTTCGGGCAGATGCATTTTATCTGATTATATGGTAGGAAGAGATGCCAACAGAGGAGATTGTGCCCAGCCGTGCCGCTGGAAGTATCATCTTGTTGAAGAAACGAGACCGGGGCAGTATTTTCCTGTTAATGAAGATAAAAACGGAACTTATGTTTTCAACTCGCGCGATTTGTGTATGATTGAGCATATACCCGAACTTGTAAATGCCGGTGTTGATTCTTTCAAAATTGAAGGAAGGGCAAAGAGCGAGTATTACACTGCGATAGTTACATATGCATACCGAAATGCTATTGATGAATATATGAAAAATCCGTCTGATGATTTTAAAGTTTCACAGTGGATACTTGATGAGATGGAAAAAATGAGTCACCGTGAGTATACAACGGGCTTTAATTTCGGACCAATGAAGAACGGTCAGGTATTAGATACAGGTGGTTATATACGCAACTGGGATGTATGTGCCTTATATAAGGGTTATGAAAACGGCAGACTGATTGTTGATCAGAGAAACCGTTTTTATCAGGGAGAAGAACTTGAAGTTGTCGAACCGGATAAAAAACCTTACAGGATTGTTGTTGAAAACCTTTATAATGAAACAGAGGCAACACCGTCAGACGTTGCAAATAAAGCAACAAATGTTTATTCATTTGACTGCAGTGTTCCTATATCTCCCGATGCCATATTTCGCCGTAAAAGAACTGAATAAAAAATTAACCCTCGGTGTAAACTACACTGGGGGCTTTTTTATGAGTAAAAGAATAACTGCATTATTATGTGTCTTTTCTGTTGTATTCTGCACGCTGGCAGGCAGATGTGCCTATATTTCGCTTGGCAATTCTTATAATGTTTCAGACAGTTATAACAGTTATACCGTAAATATAGGAACACTTTATACTAATATTTATGACAGAACGGGCAGAAAATTAAATAATTACGAAACGCAGAAAGTTGCAGTTATAAGGCCTAATGAAAAAGCACTTTCGGAACTTGATAAACTCTTTACCGAAAGTGAGATTGATGAAATAACCGAGGAATTAAAAAAGGGTTACCCCATAGTACGTCAGACGGATAAAGATGCCGATCTGAAATATATAGATGTATATGAAAAAATTGTCGAAAACTCTGATAATATGCTTGCACGCCATATGCTTGACAGAACCTATGGCGGGGTAGAAAACTGGCTTGGAGACGAAATAGGCAGCCTTTCCGTCAATTTTACAGTTGATGCATTGGGGCGTTTGCTTGCAGGAGACGAGGGAAAGGTTATAGATAACAATTATTCTTCTGTTGACGGAATTGTAATTTCGCTTGACAGCACCCTTCAGAAAATTGCAGAAGATGCATCATCTTCAATTCCCAAAGGCGCTGTCGTAATAATGGATATTGAGAACTCACGAATTCTTGCTGCTGTAAGCAGGGGAGATGATTATGTTAACCGCGCCCTGTCTTCATATGCCATAGGCTCAATTTTCAAGTTGGTTGTAAGTGCCTGTGCTATAGAAAATGGCATAACGCCATTGTATATCTGTCAGAGTGATATTACTGTCGGCGATACCAAATTTCATTGTCAGAAAAACACATCTCACGGTCTGCAGTCAATCAGTGATGCCCTTGCAAATTCCTGTAACTGTTATTTTGTTAATCTTGCACTCAGACTCGGCAGCGAAAAACTTTATGAAACAGCCAAAAATTTCGGATTCGGTGAGTACTTTAATATTCTTAATGACAAAAGATATTCTGCCGGAAATTTTCCTGCCCTTTCCACTCTCAAAAATTCAAAGGGTCAACTTGCTCTTATAGGTTTCGGGCAGGGAGAACTGACCGACAGCCCTGTTCATTTTGCATCTGTTATTTCATGTATAGCAAACGGAGGCAGTTATTTGCCTCCCACACTTGATATCTTTGATGCACCCGAAAACAGAATAATTTCAAAAAACACAAGTGATAAACTGATGAAATATATGAACAATGTTGTTCAAAACGGAACAGGAAAGAATGCATATTATAAAAATATGACGGCGGGCAAAACTGCCACTGCGCAAAGCGGAATATATAAAAACGGTGTCGAAATACTGAATACCTGGTTTGCGGGTTTTTATCCATATAACAATCCTGAATATGCAATCGTGGTTATGCAGGAAAACGGAGACAGTGGAGCAGGGGACTGCTGCCCTGTTTTTCGTGATATTGTTGAAAAAATTGACAAATTGTAGTATAATATCATAGGGTGATATTATGCAGACATCAAAACTTAAAACGTTGTTAATTTATCAGTTATTGGAAAGATACAGCGATGAAGAAAATCCTGTAACTTCTGTCGATATTGTTAATATGCTTGCCGAAAAAGGCATTAAAGGCGAGCGTAAATCTATTTATTCCGATATAGAAACACTTAGAGAAGTCGGTTATGATATTGTAACAAGAAAAGGGCATGGCTTTTTTATGGGTACAAGAAATTTTGAAATACCCGAAGTTATGCTTCTTATAGATGCGGTTGCAAGTGCCGGCTTTATTACACCCAAAAAAACAAATTCACTAATACAAAAATTAAAATCTTTGTTATCTGAAAATCAGGCAAAAACTATGGTCAATCAGGTTTATGTTGATGTATCAGCCAATAAATGCGATAACGAAGAGATTTACATAACAATAGACCGCCTGCACGATGCAATAAAATCAAAACGTAAGGTTGAGTTCAAGTACAGACGCAGAAATGTTGATATGGAAAATAAGAAAAAATATACCGAAAAAGTATTTGTGGTTTCACCCTATGCCCTTATTTGGAAAGATGATCATTATTATCTTGTATGCAACAATGAAAAATATGATAATCTTATGAACCTGAGAATTGACAGAATAAAAAAACTAAAAATTCTCGATTCCTTTGCCCGTTCTGTCAGTGAGGTGAGCAATTATCAGGATGAATTTGATGCCCAGGATTACAGTTCAAAAATGTTTAATATGTTTTCAGGCGAAGAGTGTCAGGTTGATTTAAAATGTGATCTTACACTTCAGGAAGAGATGATTGATCGCTTTGGTTCGTCAATACCTCTCAGAGCCTCAGATGTTTCTCATTTTGAAACATCTGTAAATGCAACGTTAAGTGATGGATTTGTCTCATGGATAATGCAGTACGGAGATAAAATCGAGGTTCTTTCACCATCGTCACTGAAAGAGGCGGTAAAGGAAAAGGCTTTACAAATTTGCCGCGTTTATGAAAAATAAAACAACAGGTGTAAATGTGTATAACTTTACAGAAAAAATGTCGAAAATCAAAGAGAATATCTCGTAAAGCAACTTGCTTTACAAATGTAAAATGACCTTAAATGTACGCGTTTAAGGTCATTTTTATTATTATATTTTTATTACTATATATATTGTGTATGATTTGAAACGAACAACTATATATATAATTATATACTATTTTTAACCTATTAATATATCTTCCGCTTTTATCATCGTGCACAGATGGAAATAATCGTATTTTTTGCCTGAAATTCGACAGAATACTATATAATTTTTACAAAATAGTTAAGTAGTTTATGAAAAAAATTTTACAATTTGTTCAAATTTATCTTGACTTTTATTATATTTAGTTATATAATTTTATTAACTAATGGATACTTATGCCGTTTTGTAGGTCAGGCAGTTTTCGGCATGTATATTTTTATTACTTTCAAAGGGGGATTTTATTAAATATGAAAGTAAAATATTCAAAAAGAATTTTGTCACTTTTCCTTTCTGTATTAATGGTTGTAACATCTGTTCCTGCTTTTGCTTTGACATCTTCAGCAGCAGCCAATAATGCATATGGATTAGTCGGCACCTATTTAACAGACAATATTACCGATGGTATCAAAACCAACGAAGGTGTAACGTGGGACGAATCTATCGGTGCTGCAAACTTTGACGGCAACAGTCACTACCTTGCACTTAGCGGAACTCCGTTAAGCGGTGTTTCAAGTTCAACAGGTTTTTCCGTTTCTATTGATGTTTATAAAAAAGAAACAGATTTGCCTATGACTCGTCTTTTCGATTTTAACGATGGTACTGCTGCTAACACTGTTGCTTTTAACAGCGGCAGTTCAACTGTAAATACATATGAGCAGTATTGCGGTATTTACAAGATTAACGGCACTGAAGTTCGTTATAATGCATCGGAAGATTTGATTGCCAACGCAAAAGATTATGCTTGGCACAACCTTCTTATCTCCATGTCACCTGACGGAACATATACAGTATATGTTGACGGTGTTGCACGAGCAACAACTGCTGCTTCCGATACTCCGTCTGCAAGCGATATTATGAATGCGTTTGGCGGTTTTACTAACTATTTTATCGGCCGTTCGGTTTATAACTCTGACTATGATGGATTTTTCAATGGTTATATGAGAAACCTTTACCTTTTCAGCAAACCTGTTACTCCTGTTGATGTTGTAAAGGCTGTAAGCGGTGATGATGCTTCATCTGCTCTTGGTTCTCTTAAATCCGTAATGTCATATTATGAAGCAACTATGGCAAAGGGCATTGCTTACACAAATATGACAGATGCTTATAACGCATACATCGAGGCAAACAAGGTTTATGATGCTGCTTACTACGGCAGCAGTGCAAGCGCAGATGTTTCTGCAGCAACAGCCAACCTTGCAAACGCAATAACTAAAATGCAGCCATTTGTTGCTTATACTGCTGATTGCACATCTGCAGCCGACGGCTCTTACACTGCAAGCAGTCTTGTTGCCGGAGACGAAATGAAAAACGTTCTCTACACATACGGCGTAGGCGGTGGAGCAGCATATAATGATGCTGCAGCAAGTAGTTTTAAGGCCGGTGCACAGTTTGGTACAATCGTATTCCTTTATAACGGAACCGGCGAAACCATTGCTTGTCCGATTAACACATATGGTGGCGGTAGTAGATCGGGAATTAGTAGATATAACAGAAGATTTATTTCGGCGTATCTTCAGCCCGGCAGTTTTGAAATAAGACGCGTATGGCATAATAAAAATACCAGTGCAAGTTATCAGGATGCTACGAGTGCGTATGTTAACTTTGTAGATGCACAGATAGATCCCGCTACATTAACTGCTAACGATACTAACTCAAAATACGCATCAAACACGCTTTATTATACTGGCACTCCTACCGATTACGTAACAAAGGCCGATGCTTTAAAATTTAATTTTTATGGTAATGGCAGCAATTATGTTATTAAAGACTACGCATTTGCCGATGGTACTTATGCCAGCAACAGACAATGCTATATCTATATTGTAGATGGCACACGTGCAGCAACAGCACTTGATAATAATAGGTTCAAATTAGCAGGTATTGATGCAGCCTCTCTTCTTCAGGATAACGGTCTTGCCGATTTGCTTGCAAAGTTTGATGCTGTAACCGCTTTAAATCCCACCTCTTATTTCTCAAGCGTAGGCACTGCAACTGATGATACAGCAGGCAACGCAGCAAGACAATTAGGCGCAGACATGAAAACTGCCGTTGATAATCTTAATGCTGCTTCTCTCGGTTCTGCTGACACTGCAGAATACCAGGCTCTTCGCGATGCTATGGATAAAGAACTTGACTGTATCAACCATACCGCAATGCAGGCATATGCAACGAACGGTAAGGGTTATGATCTGAAAACAGATACTTCTTATGCAGATTTCAAAGCAGTTTATGAAAAAGCACAGGGCATTATGGCTGCTGTTCTCAGCGGCGGATATGCTGACAAGGCTAACGCAAACCAGACTGCTGCTGACCTTATTGCTGCTCTTAAAGCACTTAAGGAAATTTCAATTACTGCTCCTTCTTTCAATATTGAGAGCGGAACTTATATCGGTCCTGAAACCAATGTAACTGTTACAACCGCTGCAGGCCTTACAACAAAATATACCTGTGAATATAATAACAGCGGAGAGGGAACAGAAGTAAGCCTTGTTTCAGGCGATGTTAAGATTCAGCCCTTTACCGGCGGAACAGCATATGACACAGTAACTGTTCGTGCTTATTCTGTTGATGAAAACGGTGATGAATCTAAAACAGTAACTGTAACATATAACCTCCTTAAGCAACCCGCTGTTTCTGTTGCTGACGGTGCGCAGATTGGTGCAAACATTCCTGTAACCCTTTCATTCGGCAACACAACTCCTGTAGGTTCTATTGAATACAGTTTTGATAATGCAACCTGGACAAATTACACAGATGGATTCAAACCTTTTGCTGACGGTTCATCTGCAAAAACAATTTTTGCCCGTGTTGTAAGCGGTGATTATATTTCTGCTGTTTCTCAGGTAAGTGTCACCAGAAATACTGCATTTACCATTGCCTGCAATTCAGGTACCCAGTTCTATGATTCTGCAGACGCAAACAGCAAAATCAGCATCACGACTCCTGAAACATATTCAGGTGAAATTAAGTACAGAGTAACCGACGAAAACGGAAATACTTCTAATTATAAAACATATAATAATGAAACAGGTATTCCTGCTTCGGAACTTGCAGATGATATTGCCATCCTCATCGAGGCATACGGTGTGGGCGACGGCGTTCAGACTGATGTGTTCAGTGCAAGATTTATAAATAAGGCTAAGTATTCCTCTAACCTCGTTTATCATGAATCATTTGATGATGCAACAATCAATAATACAACCTACTATTCACCAAATGGTGACGGTTACTTATCAACATCATCCAATGCCTCAATCGTAAAGGCTGCCGGAACAAGTACGCTCAACGGAACCGCAATTTCTTCTTATAGAAATAATGTAATTAAATTTAATCAAAATAGCGGCTCTGCAAATTCAGATGCAAGTTATCTTACTCTTGATAAAAACCCACTTGCAGCAACTCCGGGTGCAGACGTTGTTGCCGGAATTAACGGTATAACAATCAGTTACTGGAGATATATTGAAGTTAACGGTGCAGTTGATACTGCAGGTGCTGCTTGGAATAACGGTCTTATGCCGGGTCTTGCTTTCACAACAAAGACAGGCGTTTCTGACACAAGCGAGTATGAATACTTCAAGATTCTTTCATCAGGCTATGTTTCACGCTGTGATAAAACCGTTAACGGAACAGGCGGAAACGGTCAGATAGATATTAAACCGAATGCACAGGATCTTACAACTCATGCTGCCGGCAATAACCGTGGTTACTGGGTAAATGTTGCTGTTACGATTGATCCTGCCAGCGGTGTAATGATTTACACAAACGGTCAGCCTCATGAAGTTCAAATTTCTTCATCAGGCAATTATGCCTCAGGCAATAATGCAGATCTTGCTAAGGATCTTATCGCATTCTTAACAAATGAAAATACAGAATTTTCAATCTGTGACGGTACTCCGTTATGCGGAACTCTCGGCGATTTCTATTTTGATGACATCAGAGTATATACCGATTGCAAAACGCAGGTTGATATTAATAATATGTATACAGATGAAGACGCAGATATTCAGTCATCTGCTGCAACATCTCACGACCCGACTGCTGTTACCGTTTACACTCTTGCAGACGGCAGACAGGTTGGTCAGTCTTATGTTGATGTAAACAACATTGATGCTTCAACTCTTAAGAAAGATTATTATCTCTTTGGTACAGGTATGACCATTCAGAAGTCTGATGACGCTGTTAACTGGAAATATGTCGGCGACTCAGAAGGCAGATGCGGTTATCAGAACCAGGGTCTTTTCGGCGGAGTATATACCGAAAAACTTGCAGGTCCTCTTGCACACGCTGCTCAGGATACAGGCAACGCAGATAAAGGTGCAGGCAAACTTGTTTGGGCTCCTCACGTAATTTACAATGTTGATCTCGGCAAGTGGTGCTATTATGCAGCCGCATCTTCATGGGGTTCAACATGGAGTGCAATCTTCATGGGTATTTCTGATTCTCCTGAAGGTCCTTACACAAATATTCAGACCATTTATACCTCAAACGGTGATTCATGGAATAACAATAGTGCGCATCCTGCTAATGCGATTGATGCATGTGTTTACTACAATGCTGATTACAGCAAGATGTATATGATTTACGGTTCATGGTCACATGGTATTTATGTTAAGGAAATGGATAAATTAACAGGTACTTCTGTTAAACAGACAGATCCGGGTAAAGCAATATGCTGGCCTCTTAACAATGACCTCGAAAATGCTGAAACAGGTAAGACGAATGATGGTGGTATCAACAATTCTGTTGAAGGTTCATATATGGTTTATGAAAACGGCTACTATTATCTGTATGTATCTTACGGTTCAAACGGCGGTTCGTACAGCGAACGTGTATTCCGTTCAACAAGCCCTGATTCAGGTTTTGTAGATATTAACGGTACAGCCGCTGATAATCATGATGCAGGCACCGGCGTTCACGGTAACCAGATTCTTTCACCTTTCTATCTTCCTATATATGATTATGTATACGCTTCAACAGGTCATAACTCTGTTTCCAAGGTATACAATGCAAAGGGTGAAGCAGTAACTCTCAACTCTGTTCACGCAAGACCTATTTCAACAAATGAATATAATAAGGGTTATGTTGCAAATGCCGATGGCGAACTTGCAACAATGCAGATTAATATTTCAGGTAATACAACGCTTGTGAATCTGATTGGATATACCTCAACAGGTTGGCCTGTAATTTTCCCGCTTCAGTATAACGGAACAGACAGCGTCAATGTTAAATTAACAGCATATGATATTGAAGGAATTTACACAAACGACAATCTTCGTTTAACTGTAAATATGGATCATTCAAAATGCTATAACTGTTATTTCCTTGCTACATCGGAGACAACAGGTATTGCCTATGGTACACTTCAGAATGGTAAGGCATTCTCTGACCCGTTCACGCTCTCATATGGTGAAAACGGAGAAACCTATATACATTTATCAAATGACGTAACCAATCAGACTTTTGATGGTGCATTTGCTGTTCAGGATGGCGCAATTCAGTACGCTATGGTTAATAACACCAACGGCGAACATTCATGGGGATACCGTTCGGGAGATATTCCTCAGGCTGATCAGGAAAGCAATGGTGATGTTGTAAAAGTTGATGATGTTATTTACACGCATAAGACCAATGACGATTATATTCTTTACGGTCATGAAATTTCTGATAACCCTTCATTCGGTGTGAACGGAATTTATGGTGAACGTGTAACAAAAATTACAACTCAGTGGCCGAACTATATTGATACTTCTTTTGCTGGTTCAATTTATTGTGTATCTGATGAAGATAGATGCCGTGAAAATCCCGGTCTTTCAGGCGGTGACTATAATGCTGTTGATGCTCATGACGGTTTATGGACATATGAATATGTTGAAAACGGTGCAACAAAGTATCAATATCTGACGGACGCACAGGCTTATCAGAAGTATAAAACAACAAGAAACGGCTTGAAACTCTATAAGGAATATGTAATTGAAGGTTACGTTTCTAACTACTTTAAATACAATGAATCAACCGGTAAGTATACGGAAGACGGTATTGAACTTCTGATTACTTATTATGATCTTCTTGATGAACTCGAAGGCATGGACGGAATTAAGCATGTTTATGGTGAATATGAGTTCTGCTATGTAATGCCTAACCCATCTATGGCACATACCTTCCAGGGTGCACGTAACCAATCATCCGATGCTGTTGGTGTTGACAGACGTGCTTCTGTTGAAATATTAAACAGATTCCCGTATTCAGAAGGTCACGCTACCGATATTATATCTGATTATACTAAAGGCGAAAACTATGGAACAGATGCTTGGAAAACAGGCGTCGGCAGATTTGCATATGTTAATACTTTTGGTGATGCGGTTTCAACCGGTAACGGTGATCAGGATTACACTGCTGATACAAATCTTGATAAAACGTATAACTACACTTCACCTGATCTGATTAATCAAAAATATCTTTTTGTTAATCAAAATGAGGGTGTCAACCCCGGTTCATTCGGCGTTCACGAATTTACTTCAAAAGATGCAAAAACATTCTTTGTTTCTTCAAATGTTGTTGATGTAGATTATTATTTAGACTATTCAAATGAAAGCAATCCAATCATTACCTATGGTGATGACGGAAAGCCAAGCGGATATTCTTTCAATCTGGTTTCATCAAACTTATGGTGGCGTCCGAGAAAATCAGACCCGAATAATATGAGAGGCAGTTCGTATTATGTAAATAATACCGGTCTCAATACAAAGTTTACAAGCACACCGATTAACGGCGGCAAATACAGTGCCGATTCTGTTAAGGAAACAAACGGTATGCTTTCCACACCGACTGAGGCACTTTACCATGGTGGCATTACGGAAGAATATTATAACTTCCTTAAAGACAGCAATGGCAATTTCAATGCCGGTTTTTCAACTATGGATATCGGTACCGGTGCAAACAATAACTGGACCGGTAACATTAACTTCACAGGTAAAGACAGTGTTAAAAAGAGCACCGATACTTCATCTGCCGAAAAATATGCAAACTTCATTCTTGAAGAAGGTGTAGTTGCTCAGGGCAGCGGTGTTGGCTCTACTTATCACTTCTGCTATAACACCTATTCTTACTTTAACATCGGTGTTTCAACCTGTGATAAAGGTGCAGTTCGTTATCTTGCAGAAAATATTCTTAATAAAGAATTTTCTATTGATGAAACAACAGGTGAATTGACAATAGGTGCAGAACTTGCTACAGGCGATTTTTCTGTTGCATCATATAAAGAGTATCTTGATGCTATTTCAGAGGCTTACTGGTTCATTTATAACAGGCATAACACAACTTATAACGGCCAGGGCTCAGATGCCGTTTCTGCAAACGGTGTTGACGGTCAGTACGAGTATTCAACTGCTTATAATGCTGATGGTGTTCCGATTTATAAAACAGGAATTACAGGTTCTGATATCTTCGGAACCGGAACAGCAACAACTGACCCTGTTCAGGCTCAGATTATTCAGAATGTTATTGATGCTTACAATAACCTCTTCAAGCAGGAAGACTATACATCTGTTACCGATACAATAACAGATGTAATCACCAGCGATTTTGATCAGCAGCCTGACGGTTCTCTCATTGTTAAAAATGAGGGCAATTACACGCAGCAGACAACTGATAATTATGAAGAAATCGTAAACTTTGCTAACCAGTATGTTCATTATTATCTTGATAAAGATCAGCCTGTTGAAGGCGAAGAGTACTGGAGATATGCAGAACTTTCAGGTTCTGAATACAAACAGTTATTAGAACTTGTTCAGAACTTTGATGCTTCACTTATGCTTAAGGTAGATGCAACGGGCAATACTAATGATGGCGGCGTTGCCGATGCAGGTCTTTCGCCTGAAATCACCACTAAGAGTCAGGTTCTTTCCGATAATGAAAGCAAAGTAATGTGGACCTCTTCAATAGATAATCAGGAATACACTTACTCAAGTTACAAAGATCTTGAAAATGAAGTTGCAGTTGCTCAGAAACTTGTTGCAGACACTGCTGAATTGGGCAGATATGCTACAAATCCTGAACAAACAGTTGACTTTAAAGACAAGACTTACACTTATGCAACTGTTGATAATACGAATTATTCAGATGCTCAGCAGTCTGTAATTGATGAAACTGCTGTTCTTAAAGCAAAAGAACTTGTTGCAGTTGATTCAAAAGATGCTTATCAGAACTATAATACTGCTCAGTATTATACCTCTCTTGCAGACCTTGATGCTTATTCAGATAAGGGTGCTGCAATTAAAGATAACTTTAAGTTCGGTTTCCCGACAAGCGCTTCTGCTTACTCAGACGATACTGCAGGTTATCCTTATGTTCAAATTGACGGTAAGGTTTATAAAGATGCAGTGAATGCAGATAAGTATACAACAATCGTTCTTACAACTCTTAATGGCGAATTCAGTGATAACAGCAGCACAAAACTCCATCTTTATGATGTAAACTTCAAACTTTTTGTTGATGGTGTTGAGATTACTGACGCTGCTGCTACTGCACAGAAGAAGTATGGCGATATTGTTGCATTTGATGCACCTGCTGCTTATACGGCAGAAAATTATGAAGTTGCAAAATGGACTATTGATACCGATACAAGTCTTCCTGTTGTAATTCAAAATGAATCATTCAGCATAAGAAGAGAGATTCAGCAGAATACGGATATTGCTCTTTACCTTACAACTAAGGTTGCAGACAGCACAAAAGTAGTTGTTCAGGATTACTACGGAACACGACTTGATTCTGCTTACGTAACTCTTCAGGACGGCAACTTAAGTTATGAAGTTAATGATAGCAATGAATTGGTATTTACTGATGCAAGCGGCAGAGTTCATACTGTTGCTGTAAATCAGGCTGCAAATATCACATTCAAAGAATGGGTAACAAAGAAATTGTCAGATGGCACGTTCTATGTATATCAGACTTATGTTCCTAAGGAAGATACAAACAACACATTCTTTGATTTGCCGAACGGCACTTATGAGGCAGAAAACGGAACTGTAAATGGTGAAACAAAACTTGAAGATGTTCAGGCATACACAGTATTGGAATTCACAACTTCAATAACTGACTTCCTTGCTTGGCTCAAGAGTGACGATGGCGGTACTACATGGTATGTTGCTTCTTATAATCCGACATTCAAGACTTATGCCCGTCCGGCACGCGGTATGAAGTTTGTTGCTGTAACGGCAGATACTCTTGCTCAGTACAGTATTAATGCCGATGATGTTACGGATAAAGTTCCGTTCTCATTCGGTTCTGCAACTGAAAAAGTAAATGTTAACGGCAAGGATAAGTTCAGAATTTACTGTGATTTCTCAGTAGATTCAAATGCAGAAGTTGTTCAGTACGGTGTACTTGCTGCTTCCGGTGATTTACCTGCAGACTTCACTAAGGGTGCTCCCGGCGTTCTGACTGCTCCAGGTGCAGGTTACACATCTGAATTCAACTCATATACAATAACAACTTCTATAAACGGAAATGTTAAGTATATGCGTTCATTTGTAAGTTATATCTACACATTGCCAACCGGTGAACAGATTCCTCGTGTTTCTTACGGACCGATTGTTATGTGTGATGGTGATGGAAACATCAGTAATGTTGCTCAGTAATTTTTGGAGGTATTTAGAGTTATGAAAAAAAGTTATGATTCTCCAAAAATGGAGATTGAGTATTTTAGAATCGCAAACAGAGTAATCTGCGATACCTCGCCTCAAGATGTGCCACCAACGACACTTCCTTTTGACCCTGATGTAGAAACCGATTTCTAAATTAAATAAAATGGGAAACGGCAGAGAAATCTGCCGTTTTTCTTTTCTATATTGGTAAAATTAAACTTTTTGTTAATATTGTTAACAAAGTGTAAACAAATTCTTGACGTTCACTTTCACTGATTATATAATATACTTTGAATTAACAAGCAGAAAGGTTTTGAAAAATTTATGGTTAAATCAATGACTGGTTTCGGCAGAGCGGTTAAAGAAATTGATGGGTACATCATTACCGTTGAAATCAAATCTGTTAATCACAGGTATTTTGAGTTTTATTCCCGCTGCCCGAGACAATATGGTTTTATTGATGAAAAGATTAAATCATTTGTTAACTCAAAAGTTTCGCGCGGAAAGATAGAATGCTATGTCGGCATTGAGGCACTCAATAACGACAGTGCCGATGTTGTTGTTAATAATACTCTTGCTTCTGCATATGTAAAAGCGCTTAGTGAAATTGCACAGAATTATGACCTTAAAATTGATTTTGGTGCATCAACAATAAGCCGTTTTCAGGATGTTCTTGTTGTAAGAAAAAATGAAGAAGATGAAGAAAAAATCTGGAATATGGTTAAAGAAGTTGCTGATGAGGCTGTAAGCAAGTTTATTGAAATGCGCTCAGTTGAAGGCAAAAAAATGTATGATGATATTTATTCACGCACTGAGTTCATTCTTGACTGTGTTTCTTTTATTGAAGAACGTTCTCCGCAGACGGTGAAAGAATATAATGAAAAACTTATTGCCCGCGTTCATGAAATTATCGGTGATGCAACCCTTGATGAAGCACGAATCATTCAGGAGGTTGCCGTTTATGCAGATAAGGTTGCTGTTGCTGAGGAAACCGTAAGGCTTCGCTCTCATATTGAACAGTTGAGAGAATTTCTTGCAAGTGATGAGGCTGTCGGCAGAAAGATGGATTTTCTTGTTCAGGAAATTAACCGCGAAATTAATACAACAGGTTCAAAGTGCTGTGATGTTGAAATTGCCCGCAAAGTTGTTGACCTTAAGGCCGAAGTTGAAAAAATCAGAGAACAGATTCAGAACATTGAATAATAATTAATAAGAGAAGAAGAATATGAATTTAGTTAATATCGGGTTTGGCAACCTTATAAATGCAGACAGAGTTGTGTCCATTGTTTCACCTGAGTCTGCTCCAATAAAAAAAATAGTTCGTGAAAGCAAGTCAAACGGCACTCTGATTGATGCTACACACGGAAGAAAAACAATGAGTGTTATTATTACCGATAGCGATAATGTTGTGCTTTCCTATATGGATTTAAAACAGATTTCAGCAAAATTCGGTGCGGAGGTAAATTGTGATGAATAAAGGAATGCTTGTTATTCTTTCCGCTCCGAGCGGCTGCGGTAAGGATACTGTTTTTAAGGCAATATGCAAAAAACGCAGTGATGTTACCGAATCGGTTTCGGCAACCACCAGACAGCCAAGACCGGGAGAAGTTGACGGCGTTAATTACTTCTTTATGGATGAAAAAGAATTTATAGAAATGATTAACAGCAATGGTCTTCTTGAGTATGCACAGTATAATAACAACTATTATGGCACACCGGTTAAGGGTGTTGAAAAGGCTATCAATGACGGGAAAATCTGTTTTCTTATCATTGAAGTGCAGGGTGCTCAGAAAGTTATGGAGTTGTTTCCCGACTGTGTATCCATATTTCTTCTGCCTCCAAGTGAAGAAGTTTTGGAAAAGCGCCTTCACGGCAGAGAGACAGACAGTGAAGAAATGATTCAGGAACGTCTTGCAATTTCCAAGGTTGAACTTGGGTTTAAAGATAAATATACATATCAGGTTGTAAATGACGATTTAGACATGTGCGTTGATGATATTAATAATATACTTGACAGTGAAATGATAAAAAGAAACGCATAGGTAATTTTTACAGATTTCTGTCAGTGATTTTATAACAAAAATATATATTAGGGAGATATTACTATGTTTAATCCGGATTTAAAAGAAATGCTTAGAGACTGCAACAGCAGATACAGCCTTGTTGTGGGCACTGCAAAAAGAGCAAGAGAAATCAGAGAAGATGCGATTGCCAGAGAAGAACATATTGACGTAAAAACCGTTTCAACTGCGATTGAAGAAATTCTTGACGGGAAATATGTTATCGAAGAACCAAGTGAATTAAAATCTAAATAATGAACAGAACAGTAGCAACTGTTGCAGTTGAAAATACATTTTTTAATTTTGATTCCGATTATGATTACTATGTGCCTGCTTTTCTTGAAAAAGATATAAAAACAGGCATGAAAGTGCTTGTGCCTTTCGGAAAAGCAAACAAACTGCGCGAAGGTATTGTTGTAAAGGTTTATACTGCAGTCAACTCAGGACTTAAAGAAATTGCATCATTAACCGAAACGGATGCCATAATAAGCGATGAGATGGTTTCGCTTTCATTATGGCTTAAAGAAAGATGTTTTTGCACAACGTATGACTGTCTGAAGCAAATGCTTCCGCGCGGATTTGGAAAAATCGGCAATGCCTCATCAAAAACGGCAACGCTTCTTATTGAAAAAGAAGAGGATTTGCCTAAATTAACGCCAAAGCAAAAAAGTGTTGTTGATTTACTTTTAGATGTCGGAACTGCATCGGTTTCGGAAATCAGTGCATTTTGTTCTGTCGGAATTTCTGTAATTAAAAATCTTGAAAAATACGGTGTTGTAAAAATTTTTGATAAAGAAATTTATCGCTCGCCGTATAAAGTTGATGAAAATGTTTTAAATAATGAAGAAATCGTTTTGTCGGAAACTCAGAATAAGGCATATGAAACCTATCTTTCCATGCTCGAAAACGGCGGAGGATCAGGACTTCTTTACGGCGTTACGGGCAGCGGCAAAACACAGGTTTATTTAAAACTCATTGACAGGGCGCTGAAACTCGGTAAAGATGTTATTGTTCTTGTTCCCGAAATCAGTTTAACTCCTCAGGCGCTTTCTATTTTTCTTAAAAGGTACGGAAATAAAGTTGCTTTATTTCATAGCGGTTTGTCGCTCGGTGAGCGTAATGATGAATACAGGCGTGCAGACAAGGGTGAGGCAAAAATTGTTATCGGTACAAGAAGTGCAATCTTTGCTCCTCTTCATAATCTCGGTCTTGTTATTATGGACGAAGAGCAGGAAAACACCTATAAAAGTGAGAGAACTCCGCGCTATTCTGCAAAGGATGTTGCCCGTTTCAGGTGTAAGTACAATAATGCTTTGTTTCTTATGATATCTGCTACACCCAGTATAGAATCCTATTCCAATGCAAAAAAAGGTAAATATGCTTTGTGCGAAATTGAAGAGCGTTTTGGTGACTCTGTTCTGCCGGAGGTTATTACCGTTGATATGAAATCGGAAATGAAAAACGGAAACAGAACGCCGATTTCATCAAAACTCAGAGAACTTATCGGTGAAACACTTGATAACGGCAAGCAGGCGATACTTCTGATTAACAGAAGAGGGTATAACACTTTTATTGCCTGTAATGACTGCGGTCATGTAATAACCTGTCCTAACTGTTCAATTTCACTTACGTATCACAGTTATAATAACAGGCTTAACTGCCATTACTGCGGTTACAGCAAGCATCTTGATACAGTGTGTCCTGAATGCGGCAGTGAAAATGTGCGTTACAGCGGTTATGGTACGCAAAGGATAGAAGATGAACTTGCGGCACTTTTCCCATATGCTAAAATACTCAGAATGGATGCTGATACAACTTCTGCAAAGTTCAGTCATGAAAAACTTTTTAATGCTTTTGCAAATCATGAATATGATATTTTAATCGGTACTCAGATGGTTGCAAAGGGGCTTGATTTCAATGATGTAACGCTTGTCGGTGTTGTTAATGCTGATAATTCGCTGTATGACGAAAACTATAACAGCAGCGAACGTTGTTTTGATCTTATAACCCAGGTAGTCGGAAGAAGCGGACGCAGAGGTGAGAGGGGAAAGGCAGTTATTCAGACCATTAATCCGTATAATACAACTATTGAATATGCCGCAAATCAGGATTATAAGTCTTTTTATCAAAATGAAATTGAACTTCGCAGAGCAATGATTTACCCGCCTTACTGCGATATTTATTCTGTTTCATTTAGCGGTGAAAATGAAAATACTGTTGCAATGTGCGCAAAAACTTTTTTTGATATTTTAAAAGAACTGAATCATAACAGTAAGGAAAAACTTATTGTTCTTGGTCCAAGCCCTGCAAAAATATCAAAACTTAATAATAATTACAGATACAGATTATCTGTTAAATGCAAAAATTCAAAAAATATCAGATTACTGTTCAGTAACATTTTAAAAAGATTGTATAAAATTAAAGAATATAAAGATATCAGTGTAAGTATAGATTTAAATCCATACGACTTAAATTAGGAGAATGTGCAAATGGCATTGAGAAATATTGTTAAGTTAGGAGATCCGATACTTAATAAAAAGAGCAGAGTAGTTGAAAAATTTGATGATAAACTTGCAACTCTCATTGATGATATGAAAGAAACCATGTATAACGGCAACGGCGTCGGTCTTGCCGCTGTGCAGGTTGGTATATTAAAACGCGTTGTTGTTATTGATATTGGTGAGGGACCTATTGAACTTGTAAATCCTGAAATAACAATGGCAGAGGGTGAACAGATTTCTCAGGAGGGATGTTTGTCTTTGCCGGGTAAATGGGCCAATACAAAGAGACCTCAGAGAGTGCAGGTAAAAGCACAGGACAGAAACGGCAAATGGCAGGTATTTACAGGTGAAGATTTAAAAGCAAAAGCCTTTTGCCATGAAATTGACCATCTTGATGGAATTTTATTCACCTCGCATATTGTTGAGGGTGAAACATTACAAAGTTGAGTGAGCAATATATGAAAGTAATTTTTATGGGTACACCTGATTTCGCGGTGCCCTGTCTTGAAAAATTAATTGAAAATAAGTATGAAATTGCTGCTGTTTTTTCTCAGCCTGATAAGCCGGTAGGAAGAAAGCAGAAATTAACTCCGCCCCCGGTGAAAGAATGTGCGCTTCAGAGTAATATACCTGTTTTTCAGCCGCAGTCTCTCAGAAATGATGAAACGATTGAACTGATAAAAGGTATGAATGCAGATATTATTGTCGTTGTTGCGTATGGCAAAATTTTACCCGTGCAGATACTTAATGCTGCAAAATACGGCTGCATTAATGTTCATGCGTCAATTCTTCCGAAATATAGGGGTGCTGCCCCCATTCAGTGGGCGGTTATAAACGGAGATAAGGAGACAGGCGTTACAATTCAGCAAATGAATGAAGGTGTGGATACCGGAGATATACTCAGAATTGAAAAGACAGAAATTCCTTTTGAAGAAACATCGGAACAGTTGTTTGAAAGACTTTCGTACATTGGTGCCGATGCACTTTTAAAAACGCTTGAAGATATTGAACATGATAATTTAAATCCGGTTGCACAGCCGGATGGTGATTTTGGTTATGCAAAAAAAATAACCAAAGAATTGTCGCCCATTGACTGGAATCAATCTGCTGAATCGGTTCATAATCTTGTGAGAGGGCTTCAGACATGGCCATGTGCATTAACAAGAATTAATGGAAAAAATGTTAAAATTCATAAAACTGTTTTATCTGATAAATCCGGTATTAAACCAGGTCAAGTAGTTGATAATAAGAATGTTCTGAGTGTTTGCTGCAGTGACGGAAAATGTGTTGATATTCTTGAACTGCAGATGGAGGGCAAAAAGAAAATGGATGTAAAATCCTTTTTGCTCGGAAACCAAATTGAAATCGGTACAATTATAGGAATTTAAATTGTTAATCAAAAGGTTGAAGCAGTTATGGGAAATTATTTTGCGTATTATATGACGGGTTTTATTATGATTCCCGTGTTTATATTTTCAATTATTTGTCAGATTAAAGTTAAAAATGCTTTTAATAAATATTCCGCAGTTGTAAACAGACGCGGTATGACCGGTGCAGATGCCGCTTACAGACTTTTGCAGTTAAATGGAATAACTGACGTCAGAATAAAAATGATAGGCGGAACCTTAACAGATTATTATGATCCGAGAGCAAAAGAGATATGTCTTTCAAAAGATGTATTTAATTCAAAAAGTGTTGCGGCAATCGGTGTTGCATGTCACGAAGCAGGTCACGCCTGCCAGCACGCGCAGGGTTATGCCGCTTTGAAGATAAGAAATGCAATTATACCTGTTACAAGAATCGGTTCTTATCTCGGAATACCATTGGCTCTTATCGGAATGTTTATTTACAGTGATCCGCTCATTTATGCAGGACTTATTCTTTACGGTGCAGTTGCTCTTTTTCAGTTTATTACGCTGCCTGTTGAGTTTAATGCATCAAAAAGAGCGCTTGCTACGATAGAATCAAATGCTTTTCTTGATGGTTATGAATATACCGGTGCAAAAAAAGTGCTGACTGCTGCTGCACTGACATATGTTGCTGCTCTTGCTTCTGCACTTGCAACACTGCTCAGATTGTTTCTCATTTTAGGAAGAGGTAACAGACGTTGATTAAAAATTCACGGCTAATTGCATTTGAAACACTTTATAAAATATTTTATGAAGGTTCTTATTCCAATATTGTTTTAGACAGTGCCATAGAAAATATAACTGAAGATAAAGCGTTTATATCCGCTCTTGTATATGGTGTTTGTGAAAGATGCATAACACTTGATTATTTTATTGATAAATATATCGGTGATATGCGTCTGAAACCCAAAATAAGAGTTATCTTAAGGCTTGGTGCTTATCAACTCTTATATATGGATAAAATTCCTGCAAGAGCCGCCATAAACGAAAGCGTTAAACTTGCTAAAGAAATCAAACAGAATTATTACACCAAGTTAATAAATGCTGTTTTACATAAAATTGACGAAGACAGGGAAATCCCAGACGATTTACATATAAAGTATTCCGTGCCCCGTAATCTTATCAATATGTGGATTAAGCAGTACGGAAAAGAAAATGTGGAAGCATTTTTGCCGTGTGTAAACGGCAGACCGCCTGTTTTTGCTGTTGCAAACAGACTTTATCTTGATGAAGAAGAACTTCTTTACGAATTGATGTGTGATGATATATACGGTGAAGTATGCAATCATACCGTTTCCATAAAATCACGTTTTGATTTAAAAAAATCAAAGGCTTTTAAAAACGGTCTTTTTTATATTGAAGATTTATCAAGTTATGAATGTGCAAAAGCGCTTAATGCCAAACCCGGTGAAACCGTTCTCGATATGTGTTCCGCACCGGGAGGAAAAGCCTTTGGTATTGCACAGGATATGAAAAACAGCGGAACAATATATTGTTTTGACCTATATGAGCAGAGACTTAATCTGATTAATGAAGGTGCTGAAAGATTAGGTATCGACATAATAAAAACTAAAGTTAATGATGCTTGTGTTTATAATGAAAATATCGTCTGTGCTGATAAAATACTTTGTGATGTTGTTTGTTCAGGCTTTGGTATAATACGAAGAAAGCCGGAAATAAGATATAAGGAACTTGATTCAGTCAAAAGTCTTCCTGAAATTCAGTTGAATATTTTAACTACATCGTCAAAGTATCTAAAAAAAGGCGGAACTATTGTATATTCAACGTGTACGCTGAATAAAAAAGAAAATGAAAATGTTGTAAAAGCATTTTTGAATGAAAACAAAGATTTTATTTTGAAAGAAGAAAAAACTGTATTCCCGTCAGAAAACGGTGGTGACGGATTTTATTATGCAGTTATGACAAAAAATGAAAACGGATATTAAATCTTTAACTTTTGAACAACTTAATAAAGAATTAAGCGAACTCTCACTTCCGTCTTTCAGAACAGGTCAGATTTTTAAATGGCTTCACGAAAACGGTTGTTCGGATTTTTCAGAAATGACAAATCTGAGTAAAAATCTGCGTAACGTTCTTTCTGAGAAATATTATATTTCAGATTGCAGTATAGAAAATAAATTTATATCTGAGATTGATGATACGGTAAAATATCTTTTTAGGCTGAATGACGGTGAATACATAGAGTCTGTTGTTATGAAATACAAATATGGTTATACAATTTGTGTTTCATCTCAGGTTGGGTGTAAAATGGGATGTACTTTTTGTGCCTCAACTCTTGCCGGTTTTTGCCGTAATCTTACTTCAGGAGAGATTGAGTCGCAAATTCATTCGGCTCAAAAAGATTTGAATATTCGTATATCTCATATTGTAATGATGGGAATAGGAGAACCGCTTGATAATTTTGATAATGTTCTGACCTTTCTTAAAAATGTTAATGATTCAAAGGGCCTTAATATCAGTATGAGAAACGTTACAATTTCAACGTGTGGAATTGTTCCGAAAATCTATGAACTTATGGAGAGAAATCTGCAGATTACTCTTACAATATCTCTTCATGCGCCTAATGATAAAATTCGTTCAAAAACAATGCCTGTCAACAATAAGTATAATATGGATAAACTTATTGAAGCGTGCAGAGAATATGGCAGAAGAACAGGCAGAAGAGTCAGTTTTGAATATACGCTTATAAAAGGTGTTAATGACAGTGAGAAAGATGCACTTGAACTCTCTCAAAAACTTAAGGGTATGCTTTGCCATGTCAATCTTATTCCGGTAAACGATGTCAAAGAGCGCAATAATGAACGTTCTTCTCAGCCTGATATTTTTAAATTTCAGAATGTGTTGAAAAGAAATGGAATTAATGCTACAATAAGAAGGACTTTAGGTTCGGATATCAATGCTTCCTGCGGTCAACTTAGGCGGCTTAAAAAACGAGGTGATTTATGTGAAGATTGTTGCCAAAACAGATAAAGGCATAATTCGCGAAAATAATCAGGATGCTTATGCAGTCGGTGAATTTTCTGACGAAGTTGTATGGGCTGTTGTTTGTGACGGCATGGGTGGTGCAGCCGGAGGAAATATTGCATCTGCCCTTGCGGTAAAAGTAATAAGCGATAAAATTAATGCTTCATACTGCGAAAAAATGCGAGACAGTTCAATTAAAAATATGCTCGATTCATCTCTCACAGCGGCAAATATTGAAGTTTTTGATTTTGCAGAAGCAAAGCCGGAACTTCGCGGTATGGGCACAACAGTTGTTTGTGCAATCGTTCGTGATAATCAGGCGCATATTGCCCATGTAGGTGACAGCCGTGCCTATATTATTAATGAAGGAAATATTCATCAGGTAACAACTGATCACAGTATGGTTCAGGTTCTTCTTTCAGAAGGAAAAATTACCAGTGAAGAGGCGGAACATCACCCGAATAAAAATATAATTACCCGTGCTGTCGGTGTTGATAAAAGCATTGAAATTGATTATGAGCAGATTGACTTGAGTGACAATGATATATTGCTTCTTTGCACTGACGGTCTTTCAAATTATGTTACAGATAAAGAAATGATTGAAATTATGAGTGACGGCAAAGAATATGCTTTTGCCGAACGTCTTGTTAGCAAGGCTAATCTTAACGGCGGCGGGGATAATATCACCGTTGTTATCATATCAAAATAAACGGAGTAGTTGGTTTATATGGATAATTATGTTGGAAAGCGTCTTGATGGCAGATATGAGATTCAGGAAATAGTCGGCGTTGGCGGAATGTCTGTTGTATATAAGGCTTACGACAATGTTGATGACAGAATTGTTGCTGTAAAAATACTGAAAGACGAATTTCTGTCAAATGATGAATTTGTACGCAGATTTAAAAATGAAAGCAAAGCGATTGCTCTTCTTTCCCATCCCAATATTGTTAAGGTTTATGATGTCAGTTTTGGTGAAAAACTTCAGTATATTGTAATGGAGTATGTTGACGGAATAACTCTTAAAGAATATATACAGAAACAGCGTGCAATAACATGGAATGACGCACTCTTTTTTACAACTCAGATACTTAAAGCACTTCAGCATGCACACGATAAAGGCATTGTTCACCGTGATATAAAACCCCAGAATATAATTCTTCTCTCAAACGGTGATATTAAAGTTGCCGATTTTGGCATTGCCAGATTTTCGAGAAGTGATACCAAAACGTTAACAGATACGGCTATCGGTTCTGTTCATTATATCAGCCCTGAGCAGGCAAAAGGTGAATTTACCGATGAAAGAGCAGATATATATTCAGTTGGCGTTGTTCTTTATGAAATGCTTGCGGGCAAAGTTCCGTTTGAGGCAGAAAGTGCAGTATCGGTTGCGCTTATGCAGCTTCAGAGTGATGCTGAAAAACTAACCGAAATTAATCCTGATATTCCTCTCGGTCTTGAGCAGATTTGTATTCACGCTATGCAGAAAAATGCCGCAGACAGATATCAGACAGCAACGGAAATGCTGCTTGATGTTGAAGATGTTATCAGAAATCCAAAAACAGTATTTGACTATTCGTATTTTATTGATAAGGAACCGACAAAATATGTTGTTAATGCTGAAGAAAAAACGGTAACTTCCGATTCGGATGATTATGTTGATGAAGATGAATACTATGATCCCAATCATAAGAAAAAAGTTATTACTGCAGTAGTAACAGGTTTGGTTGTTCTTATTGCCGGCATCGTTCTTCTTGTTATGGGCATAACAGGTTCATTTAATACCAATGTTTCAAATCTGGATAACTTTGTCGGTTATTCATATGATGAACTCATAAGTTCAAATCAGTATGATTATCAGTTTGTTCTTGAACAGGAAAAGACAAATGAATACGAACCCGGTATAATTATCCGTCAGTCACCCGAGGCAGGCACAAAAGTTCTTGAAGGCAGTCAGGTAACTCTTGTTGTTTCGGCCTCAATGGATGATATAACGGTTCCGAATGTATATGAACTTGACTTGGAAAAAGGTAAAAAAGCACTTTCAAATGAGGGCCTTAATAAATTCAGTGTGACAAAAGTTTCGAGTGAGACGATTGAAGAAGGAAAAATTGTTTATACCAATCCTAAGGCGGGCAGCATAGTTTCTTCTGATTCGGAAATAACAATTTTCATCAGTTCCGGACCTACTACCGAAATAGTTGAGAATATCACCGTACCTGATGTCGTTGGTTTAAGACAGGAAGGGGCAAGGGCATTTCTCGAAAAAACAGGTTTTAGCAATATAACCTTTATTACAGAAGCCAGTGCCGCTGAAAAGGGAGTTGTTTTAAGTCAGTCTCCGTCGGCAGGAACAAATGCAGTTGCCGACACACAGATAAAAATTACAATTTCCTCAGGACAGACCACAACAACCGAACCTGAGAAAAAAGATGTTGCTGTAACCGTTTTGCTTCCTAATTGCAAGAATCCGGATGGTAATACAGTGGAAGACGTGATAATTGTTGAACTTGACGACAAGGAGTATTCAAGCGACAAGGTTACTCTTGACGGCAGTAAGCAACAATTTTCAATAACTATTCCCGGCGGAAAAAGTACCAATATTAAGATATCGCTTAAATCTACCGGTGCATTTGATACAAAAACAGTTGATGTAAGCAAAGATAAGAAAATTGAGATTGATTTCAGCAGTTTTTCCGATAATACAGACTCACCTGCAAAACCCGATTCTGGTAATTCAGGTACTAACTGAGGTAATATATGACAGACGGAAAATTAATTAAAGGTATTGGCGGTTTCTACTATGTAGAGACCGCTGAAACTATATATGAATGCAAGGCACGCGGTCTTTTTAGAAAGCAAAAAATAACACCGCTTGTTGGCGATGATGTTTCAATAACTGTTAATGAGAACGGCGAAAATACTATTGATTTGATTAAACCGAGAAAAAATGAACTTGTCAGACCGCCGCTTTCCAATATAGATTTGTTGTTTATTGTTTCATCTGTTGTTGATCCTTCAGTAAACACTTCTGTTTTAGACAGATTGATTGCCATTGCCGAGTACAAAGATATTGAGCCTGTAATTGTGTTTACAAAAATTGACCTTGACAGCAGTGCAGAAAAATATAAAAAACTGTATGAAAAGGCCGGTTTCAGGGTTATTATGTGTAACAATAAAACAGGCGACGGCAGTGATGAAATTAAATCACTTATTTCCGGAAAAACCTGTGCTTTTACGGGTAATACAGGTGTAGGCAAATCATCCCTGCTTAATTGTATTGATCATTCGCTTTCGCTTGCAACAGGCGAGACAAGTAAAAAACTCGGCAGGGGCAAACACACAACAAGGCACTGTGAACTCTATAAAGTCTGCGGCGGATATGTTGCCGATACTCCCGGTTTTTCCTCTATAGATTTTGAAAGATGCGAAAAAATTTTAAAAGATGATTTGCCGTTTTGTTTCAGAGAGTTCAGACCCTATATCGGTGAATGCAAATTTCTGACAAACTGTTCGCATGTGGCCGATAAAGGATGCGCCGTTGTCAAAGCCGTTGAAGATGGCGAGATATCTGAAGAACGTCATAACAGTTATGTAAGTCTTTATAACGAGGTTAAGGATATAAAAGAATGGGAATTGAAATAAAAAAATGTGCCGTTATTTCGGGAGCACCCGAAGATAATCTGGCATATTATAATAAGTATTTAAACGGCCGATATATTATCTGTGCCGATAGCGGATATAAAAAGTGTGAAAGAGCAGGTTTTACTCCCGACTTAATAATAGGTGATTTTGATTCTTCTGATTTTCCGGATAAAAATTATAATGTAATTACTTTGAATCCGCGAAAAGATTATACCGATACTTTTCACTGTGTTCAGGAGGCCGCTGCCAGGGGTTATAATGATATCGTAATTCTCGGTGGAATAGGCTCAAGGCTTGATCACACATATAACAATCTTTTATGCATAAATTATTGCAGAAACAGAAATATCAACTGCTTTCTTGTAAACCGGAATAATAAAGTAACCATAATAGACGGTGAATATTCTTTTTATAAAGATGATTATAAATATTTTTCATTATATGCTCTCTTTGAAAAGTGCAGCGGTGTTTCAATAAAAGGTGCAGAATATGAATTAAACAATGTTGAGTTGCTCCCGTCAGATCAGTTGGCGCAAAGCAATGAATTTAAAGATGATGCAATGGTTACCGTCTCGGTAAAAAAAGGAAAATTATTTTTATTTTTCAGTAACGATTAATTTTTTCTGTCATAGTATGTAATAGATAAGGTAACAAGGCTTAACTTAGATTAAGGCTATCTGGTTCACGTCTTGTCACCCCACAGCAAAAGAGGTGTTACTACTATGAAGAAAATGTGCAAACGAGATTATTTATGGATAGCATTCGGAGCGGGCTGTGTTGTTGCTTGCTGCTGTCCTACAGTTTGGATAACAAGAATTCTTGCTATTGTAGTTATAGTCCTCGGAATAATTTGCTGTAAAAAATAAGAGTTTTAGGGAGGATTATTGTGAAAATAGTTTTAATCAAAAGCCCGAAGTTTTTAGCACCTATACTCAGATCCATTTTTAAAATTCAAAAAGTAAAAAGTGAAACATAAATTTATCGGCAGAAGTGATGCAAACGGATTAAAGTTTGTGTCACTTTTGTTATTTTTGAATATATTTTATTAATTATATGTTCTATACTGCTTATGCTTTGCATAATTATTTGTAGAAACTGTAAAGGAGATTCTATATGGAACTGTGCAAAGAGTATAAGTCAATGTGCGCCAATGTCAAAAAAGAAAGAATATGTGAAAACTTTGAACTGGATTTTCAGGAAAATATTCCTCAATATCTTGATGATATTGAAAAAGTTTTTAAGTGCAGTGTATGCAATGCTGTAACTGATTATGAAAATAACGGTTCTTCAATTACAATTTACGGAAAGTCAATAATAAGCATTACTTATTTAAACAGTGACCATTGTCCGCTCTCTAATGTTTTTGAAGAAGAATTTTCAAAGAGTTTTGATATTGAAGCACCCGAATTTTTTAATTTTGCAAATATTTCGCTTACAACAAAATATTCAAACTTCAGACTGATTAATCAGCGAAGACTGGATATACATACTTCTCTTAATGTAAAAATTGATGTTTATAATAAAAATACAAGCAAATGTCTCAGCAACTGTAAAAACGCTTTTGTAAAGGAGTATGATGTTTCATATCTTGTAAACAAAGACTCGGGAATAACAGGCGTTGAATATGATGAAACATTTTCAATATCAAACAGCAATTCACAGATTAAAAATATTATCAATACATTTGGCTCCTGCATTGTTGATGAATGCAAAATCATTAAAGATAAAATGCTTGTTAAGTTAAAAGCAGAAGTCTCTGTGCTGTATCAAAGCGAGAATAACAGCATAGAAAAATGCTGCCATAGTTTTTCCGTAAGCAAAATCATTGATTTAAGAGATGCTGTTGAAGATGACAATGCTTTTGTGGATGCACGTTTTTCTGCTTTGTATATAAAATCAAAAACTGATTCCAATAATAAATTATGTGACATAGAAGTTGTCGGCAAAATTTCAATCAATTATATGATTTACTCACTCGGAAATGACAGTTTTATTACCGATTCATATATGGTTAATTACGATATTCAGACTGAAAATATTAAACTTCCGGTAAAAACGCAGCCGATATATTTCTTTGATGATAAAACAGCAGAAGTTTCTTTTGACTGTGAAAAAAATGTTATTGAGATTTTGGATTTAAGAGCAAGAATTGATAATTGCTATATTGAAAAATCCGTAATGTATATATCGGTATGTCTGTCATACTTATACTATGATGAATCATCGCAACTTTGCTTCTTTGAAAAAACAGAAGAATACTCTTTCACCGTCAGCGATAATCAGTTGTCGGGTGAAGCGGCAGCAAATCTTATATCCTATGATTATGTTCTTACAAATACTAACAAAGTCAATTTAAGACTGAATTTTCAATATAAAGCATATCTTTATAAAAGTGAAAACATTATGTTTATATCGGATATTGAAGCAAGCACACAAAAAGATAATGCCAATATGCCGCAGTTAACATTATATTTTGCAAATAAAGATGAAAGTGTATGGAATATCGCAAAGCAGTTTTCTACATCAATGTCTCTTATTATGGAAGAAAACAGTCTCTCGTCAGAAGTGATTGACGATAAAAGAATACTTTTAGTGCCGGGAATGTGAGGTTAAAATATGAATTACAATATTTATAATGATATTTCAAAAAGAACCGGCGGCGACATATATATTGGTGTTGTTGGTCCGGTAAGATCGGGTAAATCAACATTTATAAAAAGATTTATGGATACTCTGGTTATACCCAATATAAGCGACGAGTTTGTTAAAGAAAGAGCCTTAGATGAGTTGCCGCAGTCTGCTGCCGGAAGAACAATTATGACAACAGAACCTAAGTTCATTCCTGAAGATGCAGTTGAACTGAATATGGCTGAAAACATAAAAATGAAAGTCAGATTGATTGACTGCGTAGGGTATATAGTTCCGAGTTCTGTTGGATATATTGAAGATGAGCAGCCTAGAATGGTAACAACACCATGGTATGATGAGGAAATACCTTTTAATATGGCTGCTGAAATCGGCACAAAAAAGGTTATAACTGAGCATTCAACTATCGGTCTTGTTATTACAACAGATGGTTCAATAAGTTCAATTCCACGTGATGAATATGAAGAAGCGGAAAAGAGAGTTATTGACGAGTTAAAAGAACTTAATAAACCATTTGTTGTTCTTATGAATTGTATTGACCCTAAATCTGCCGATGTTATTGCTCTTTGTACCGCACTTACGGATGAATACGGTGTACCTGTTGTTCCGATTAACTGTCTTGAACTGACAGAGCAGGAAGTTAATGATATTCTGCTGGATATTCTTTATGAATTTCCCGTTTCAAATGTTGCAATTCATTTTCCGTCATGGATCAGCAATCTTGAAAAAGATAATTTTCTCAGACAGTCGGTTTATGAAAGCATAAAACAAAAAGCGCCTGATATCAATACAATCAGAAGCATAAAAGATTTTGCAGACAGCATAAAAGAAAATGAATATATCGAATCTGTAAGTGTTAACTCACTTGATTTATCCTGCGGAAAAGTTTCGATTAAGTTTTTTGTTGACAATTCTTATTTTTATAAAATTCTTTCTGATACCTGCAACGTTGAAATAAAAAATGAAAAAGATTTAATGAACAATTTCATTTCTCTTATTTCAATGAAAAATGAATATGAAAGATTTACCAAGGCACTTAATGATGTTGAAGAAACAGGCTACGGAATTGTAATGCCCGAAATGAGTGAACTTTCTTTAAGTGAACCTGAAATTATGAAGCAGGGCGGAAGGTATGGAGTAAGACTGAAAGCGAATGCACCTTCAATACATATGATAAAATGCAATACTTTTACGGAAGTTGCGCCCATTGTAGGCAGTGAAAGCCAAAGTCAGGAACTTGTTATGTATCTTCTTAAGGAGTTTGAAGAAAATCCGTCAGATATATGGAACACAAATCTGTTTGGTAAATCGCTGCATGAACTTGTCAGCGAAGGTCTAAATAATAAACTTTACAGAATGCCTGTTGACGCCAGAAATAAATTCAGAGAAACGATTGAGCGTGTCATTAATGAGGGCTGCAATGGATTGATCTGCATAATTCTATAAAAAATATAAGGTCGCATCACGCGACCTTAATTTGTATCCGTTATTTGAATTTCTTTAAATCTTTTAAATCAAAATTGCCTATAGAAAGATTTTCGCCTTTTCTGAAATTATCGCCTTTGCTTTCGTCAACAGTAAAAAACGATGTGCATTTCGGACAGACAAGAAAATATACGTTATTACAATCAATCATATTTTCAACCGACAGGCGTCTTTCATAATTCATAAAAACACCGAATCTGACTTTTTCTTTGCATTTAGGGCATTCAAGTATTTCTGTGTCTCCGCCCGACTTGATATATTTTGAATTTCCGAGTCTATATTCCATTAAAATCACCATCAATATTTTACTATAAAATTAGGAAGTGTTCAAGTGTATAAAAAAATAAATTTAATTTTATTGGTTTTTGTTATGATATTCTGCAGTTCCTGCTCTGCACCGCTCACAAATCCGTCAAAGCCTGATGCAAAAGATAACAATGATGAATATGTAAAAGCAGTGTGGATAACATACTATGAAATGTCAGCACTTACAAAAGATAATGATGAAAGCCATTTTAAAAAGGCGGTAAACAAAATGTTTAAAGATTTAAAAAACAACGGCTTTAACCGCGTTACGGTCCATGTAAGGGCAAATGCAGATGCTTTTTATAAATCAGATTATTTTCCTGTCAGTTCGCATTGTTTCGGCAAACAGGGGAGTGAGTTGCTTTATGATCCTTTATCAATAATGGTTGAACTTGCGCATAAGCATAATATGACTATAGAAGCATGGGTGAATCCGTACAGAGTAAGCCAGTCTGCTGATTTTTCATCATTATCCGAATCTAATATTGCCTTGAAATGGAAAGATACAGAAAAAATTATTGTATGTGACAGCGGAATATATTTCAATCCTGCGAGCGGTGAAGTGACAGATTTGATTGTTAACGGAATAAGAGAGATTGTGCAGAATTATGATGTTGATTCCGTTTGCTTTGATGACTATTTTTATCCTGTTAAAAGCGAAAATATAGACAAGGAATTTTATTCAGACTACACAGAAAGCGGCGGAAAACTTACGCTTGATGACTGGAGACGGGAAAATGTAAACAATATGGTAAAAGCAGTTTATTCTTCGGTAAAGGAAATAAAGCCTGATGTTACTTTTGGAATAAGCCCTGCATCAAATGTTGATAATAACTATTCGTCTCTCTACGCTGATGTTCAGAAATGGGCAACTGAGCAAGGGTTCGTTGATTATTTGTGTCCTCAGATTTATTTTGGTTTTCAGAATGAAAATCAGCCGTTTATGAAAACTGTTAAAGAATGGATAAATATGGCGGATTGCGACCTATATGTTGCTTTACCGATGTACAAAAACGGACTGGAAGATGAATATGCAGGTGAACTCGGCATCAATGAGTTTATTGATAATAATAACATTATTGCAAGACAGGTTACATATCTGGCAAAACTCGGTGAAACAAAAGGGTTTTATATTTTCTCATACAGTTCGTTAAAGGATGACGATGAAACAAAAAATCTTTATTCTGCAATGCAGAATGCATCTGAATAGTTCTTTACTGTTACTTCGATTTCTTTTCCGATAATGTTTTCTTTGCTGAAAAATCTTATCGGCAGATAGGATTTTGTGTATCCCTGATAAATATTTTCATCAACCATATTTTCAAAGAGAACTTCAACTTTTTTGCCTACAAGTTTTTTCAGATAATTGTTTCTGATTTTCTCAGTTTCTTCAATCATGATTGAAGCGCGGTGTTCCTTATCTTTTTTTGAAACATTGTCACCGCGCTTAGAGGCTGCAGTGCCTTCTCTGTTGCTGTAAGGAAAAGTGTGAACTTTTTCAAATTGAATGCTTTTTACAAATTCAAGGCTTTCAATAAAATCTTCTTCACTTTCATCGTGAAAACCAACCATAACATCTGTGGTTATGCTTGCATCTTCAAATGTATTTCTCAACTTGCTGCACAGATTTTTGTATTCTTCGGCAGTATAATGGCGGTTCATATTTTTCAGTGTTTTATTGCATCCGCTCTGCAGCGAAAGATGAAACTGCGGGCAGAATTTTTCTGTTTGCGAAAGCCTGTCGATTATATCATTTGTAATATGATCGGGTTCAAGAGAACCGAGTCTTACGCGTCTGATTTTTTCATTTTCAGCGCAGATCTGTACAGCATCAACAATATCAAAATTCTCACCTTTACCGTAGGCGGAAAGATTGATTCCGACTAAAACAATTTCTTTTATTCCGTTATTGGCAAGATCATTAATTTCTTTTCTTAAAAGTTCCGGGCTTTTTGAGCGGACACGGCCTCTCGATTTCGGAATAATGCAGTATGAACAGAAACGGTCGCATCCATCTTCAATTTTAACAAAAGCACGTATTCTTTCACTGAAATTTGTTATTGCACATTCTTTGAAATTATCACCTGTGCGATGTTCGTCAATATGTATAAGACGTGTTTTTTCAGTATTATACTGATTGATGAGACTGAGAATATCCCCATCGCTTTTATTTGATAAAACAATATCCGCTTCGGATATTGCAGCAGATTTTTCAGGAAAAGCCTGCGGCATGCATCCGGTAAGTATAACCGTTGACTTTGGATGCAATCTTTTGAATTTGCGGATATTTTGACGGGTCTTTTGGTCAGCAGTAGCAGTAACAGTGCAGGAATTGATAATATAATAATCTGCATCTTCATTCACAGATACAATTTCAAAGCCCGCATTTTTCAGCAGTTCGCTCATATATTCTGTTTCGTATTGATTTACTTTGCATCCAAGTGTATAAAATGCTGCTTTTAAATTGTTTTCCATAACACTCTCCTGAAATCTTTTTTGAAATTATAACAAATATTTGTAATGAATACAAGTTTAAGTAAATACTATTTATTGGTGATTAGTGTGAAAAAATGTATTATTTTTATAACAGCGTTATTTTTGTTTATTTCTGTGCCGGCAAGAGTATTTGCACAGGAAGAGGCAAAAGAAAATGTAAAAGCAAAATCAAGCATTCTTATGTGTATGGATACAGGTGATATAATTAAGGAAGAAAATGCGTATGAGCATCTTTCGCCTGCATCTGTTACAAAAGTTATGAGCATTCTTCTTTATATGGAAGCCATTGATTCGGGAAAAATTAAACTTGACGATATGGTTACCGCAAGCGAAAATGCAGTTTCAAAAGGCGGTTCGCAAATATGGCTTGAGGTTGGGGAACAGATGAGCGTCAATGATTTGCTGAAGGCAATTATCATTGCGTCTGCAAATGATGCCTGCACTGCACTGAGTGAGTATGTGGCAGGAAGTGATACGGAGTTTGTTGCAATGATGAACGATAAAGTTAAGCAACTGGGACTCAGCAATTCCCATTTTGAAAACTGCACCGGTCTTGATGATAAAATTACAAATCATTATTCCTGTGCCTATGATATTGCCGTTATTGCAAAGGAAGTTATGAAACATGAACTTGTTTCAAAATATTCAACAGTATGGCTTGACAGCCTGAGAGACGGAAAAACAGAACTCAACAATACAAATAAACTGATAAATAAGTATAATGGTATAACGGGACTTAAAACAGGAACAACTTCAAATGCAGGATTTTGCCTGTGTGCAACAGCCTCGCGTGATGGAATGAATCTTGTTTCCGTTGTTTTAGGTGCCTCAACAAGTGATGACCGTTTTAAACTTTCAACCGAACTTTTGGATTTTGGTTTTGCAAATTATAAACTGATCAAAATTGAAATTGATGAAAGTCAGATAACAGCTGTTAAAGTTAAAAACGGTGTAACAAAAACAGTAATACCTTCCTCAAAAGGTATTAATACTATTCTGATAGAAAAAAATGCTTCGGATTTTGAATATGAATATAATATAAAAAAAGAGGTTAAAGCACCGGTGAAAAAAGGTGACGAACTGGGTGAAATACTTGTTAAAAGCGGTGATAAAGAAATTGCCAGGGTCGCCTTAATATCCGACCAAGATATTAAAACCATTAATTTCGGCTATATTTTTTATGAACTAATTAAGAATATTTGAAAAATATATTGAATAATTTAGCAAAATAGTGTAGTATAATAACTCATTAAAAATAATTTATATTTTATATTATTTATATGAGAGGCGAAAACTATGGCAGTTAAATTTATTTCAAAACATGCAGAAGAAATTGTTACTTTGCAAGATATAAAAGATCTTGAGAATGCTTCGGTTAAAGCAATGGAAACTCTGCACAACAAAACAGGTGAAGGCAGCGATTTTCTCGGTTGGCTTACTCTTCCTACCGATTATGATAAAGAGGAGTTTGACCGTATCAAGTCTGCTGCAGATTATATAAAAAACAATGCTGACATTTTGATTGTTATCGGTATTGGCGGTTCTTATCTTGGCGCACGTGCTGTTATTGAGAGCCTTAAATCTCCAAATTATAATTCTATAAAAAAAGATACACCGGATATTTATTTTATCGGAAATTCTATCAGTCCTTCAATGCTTACAGAACTTGTTTCAATTTGTGAAGATAAGGATATATGTGTAAATGTAATCAGCAAGAGTGGAACAACAACCGAACCTGCTATCGCATTCAGAATTTTCAGAGATTTGGTATATAATAAATATTCAAAAGAAGAGGCAGCAAAAAGAATTTTTGCAACAACAGACAGAGCAAAAGGAACCCTTAAAATGCTTGCTGATTCAGAAGGATATGAAACTTTTGTTGTTCCTGATGATGTGGGCGGAAGATTTTCTGTTCTTACAGCAGTTGGTCTTTTACCAATCGCCGTTGCAGGCATTGATATTGACGCATTAATGAAAGGTGCAAAGAATGCTCAGGACAGTCTTTGCGGTGAAAGCGTTGAAGAAAATCCTGTTCTTAAATATGCAGCAATCAGAAATGCATTTTACAATAAAGGAAAAAAACTTGAATGTTTCATTTCATATGAACCGTGTATGGCAATGTTTAATGAATGGCTCAAACAACTTTTTGCTGAAAGTGAAGGCAAAGACGGAAAGGGTCTTTTCCCGGTTTCCTGCATATTTTCTACCGATCTTCATTCAGTTGGCCAGTATATTCAGGAAAGCGGCGGAAGTTTGATGTTTGAGACCGCTATTAAATTCAATACGCCTCACGATGATTTTCTTATCACCGAGCAGGATGGCAATATTGACGGACTCAATTTCCTCAGCGGACGTTCAATGAGTTATGTAAATGAAAAAGCAAGACAGGGAACTTTGCTTGCTCACACAGACGGCGGAGTAGGAAATCTTGTTATCGAATGTGATTCAATATGTGAAAAAGAAATAGGCTATCTTATTTATTTCTTTGAAAAAACATGTGCTGTTTCAGGCTATATGCTTGGCGTAAATCCTTTTAATCAGCCGGGTGTTGAAAGTTACAAAAAGAATATGTTTGCTCTTCTCGGCAAGCCGGGTTATGAAAAGGAAAAAGAAAGTCTTGAAAAACGTCTCGGCATATGTTAAGATGTAATTGAAAATAAAACATTCGGAGGAATTAAAATGATTAAACTTATCATTGGAAATAAAGGTGCAGGTAAAACAAAAAGATTAATCGAGCAGGTTAATGCTTGCGTTGAGGCTTCTGACGGAAATGTTGTATGTGTTGAAAAAGAACCAAAACTTACATACGATGTATCTTCAAAGGCAAGACTTCTTGAAACAGAAACTTACCTTATCAACGGCCATAAAGCATTTTATGGTTTCCTTGCCGGAATTTGTGCAGGCAACTACGATGTAACAGACGTTCTTGTTGATGCTACATTCAAAATTGTTGGCAGAGAATACGAAAAACTTCCTCAGTTCTTTGAAATGCTTTCAGAACTTTCGGAGGCAACAGATGTTAATTTCTATTTCACAATCAGTTGTGATAAAGAAGACTTGCCTGTTGAAATCTTTGATTACTGCGAAGAGGCTTAATTATAATTCTAAAGGCTGCTGTATGGCAGCCTTTAATTTTGCTTAAATCGAAAGGTTTTTTAATATGCTGAAAAACATGGAGTGGATATTCTTTGATATCGGAACAACACTTGTTGATGAAAGTATTGCTTACAATCACAGAATTAAAGATGTAATACAGGGAACAGATATAACATTTGATGAATTTGTTAAGGCAAGAATTGAATCTGCAAAGCAGAACTGCTCTGATGGTATGGAAGTATTAAATTATTTTGGTCTTGCGAAAACTCCATGGCACAAAGAAGATGAAATACCTTATAAAGAATCTGTTGACATATTAAAATATTTAAATGAATGCGGATATAAAATCGGCATTATTGCCAATCAGTCTGCTGGAACACAAGACCGGTTGGAACAATGGGGAATGATGAAATATATAAATCTGGTTGTTTCATCAGAGGAAGAAGGTGTCTGTAAGCCTGATGAAGCGATTTTTCTTCTTGCGCTTAAGAGAGCAGTGTGCAGTGCCGAAAATGCGGTTATGATTGGCGACAGGCTTGATAATGACATTTATCCGGCAAAGAAGTTGGGGATGAAAGCAATATGGATAAAGCAAGGTTTTGCAAAATATCAGACTCAGTGTGACGATAAATATTTTCCGGATTATATTATTTATGGCTTAGAGGAAATAAAAAGTATTTTTATGTAAATTTTTGAAATAATAAATCAATTCATTTACAACAAAATTTTTGTGCTTTCGGTATAAGATAATAATGGTTACTGCCTTTTAATATAATATTAATTTTAAAAATTTCTATTGACAAAGTGTGACCTTATATATATAATACTAAGGTGCAAGTGCGAGCAGCACTTATGAGGTGGTTTTATGAAAATTGACCTTACGAACCTGCTTAACGGCAGTTGTGATAATGTAGATATTGATTACAGTGTTGATTTCAGCGATTTTAGTTACGGAATGTACAACCCTATAAAAAACGGTGTGCAAGTTAAAGGCCGTCTTTTTTCAAAAGCTGATATCGTTTATCTTTATGTCAATGTTTCATTTGTCTTTTCCGGAGTCTGTGACAGATGTGCAGAAGATGTTAAAAAAGAATTTTCTTTTAATGTTGACAAAATTATTGTTGAACAACTCCAGAATGAAAAAGACGATGATGATTACATTATCGTAAAAAACAGGGAACTTGATTTGGATGAACTTATCAATGAAGAAGTTTCTTTAAGTTTACCTAATAAAATTCTTTGCAAAGAAGATTGTAAAGGTTTATGTTCTCAGTGCGGAACGAATTTAAATGTCAAAAAATGTGACTGTAAAAAGAGTATTGACCCAAGGATGGAGGCACTTTTGCAGTTGCTTGATGAAGAATAAAATGCTTTTAATATAAGGAGGCTATTAAAATGGCAGTACCAGCAAGAAAAACATCTAAAGCAAGAAAAAACAAGAGAAGATCAAGCGTTTGGAAAATGGACGCTCCTACACTTGTAAAATGCTCAAATTGCGGCGGTTACACAGTTTCTCATAAAGTTTGCAAAAACTGTGGCTTTTACGGCGGCAAAGAAGTAATCAGCAAGGAAGAGGCTTAATTTTACAAATTGCGGGTGGACATAAACTTGTGTCCACCTTTCTTGTTATTTAAGGAGGGTTTAGTTATGGCAAAGCCTGTTGTTGCTGTTGTGGGCAGACCTAATGTCGGCAAGTCCACTTTGTTTAACAAGTTAATAGGCAGCAGACTTTCTATTGTAGACGATACTCCGGGTGTTACCAGAGACAGGATTTACGGTGACTGCGAATGGCTTAACAATAAATTTTTGCTTGTTGATACGGGAGGTATTGAACCTGAGTCAACCGATATCATTTTAAGTCAGATGCGTACCCAGGCAGAAATTGCGATTGAAACGGCAGATGTAATTATATTGGTTACCAATATACGAGATGGCGTTGTTGCAAGCGACTATGAAGTTGCTGCAATGCTTCAGAAAAGCGGTAAACCGGTTGTTTTGTGTGTAAATAAGTGTGACAGTATAGGAACACCTGACCTCGATTTCTATGAATTCTATAATCTCGGCATAGGTGACCCTATTGCTGTTTCCGCGGCTCATGGTCACGGAACAGGAGATTTGCTTGATGAAGTAATTAAATATTTTCCTGAATTTGAGGATGAAGAAGATGATGACGAAGTTATCAGTGTTGCTGTTATAGGCAAACCGAATGTCGGCAAATCTTCGCTCGTCAACCAAATCAGCGGTCAAAACCGTGCCATTGTTTCCGATATTGCGGGAACAACAAGAGATACTACCGATACTTTTATTGAAAATGACTATGGTAAATTCAATTTTATTGATACTGCAGGACTCAGAAGAAAGAGCAGAGTAAATGATGCTATTGAAAAATATAGTATTATCAGGGCAAGAATGGCTGTTGAAAGAGCAAATGTATGCGTTATAATGATTGACGCAACAGAAGGTTTTACAGAGCAGGATTCTAAAGTTGCCGGAATTGCTCTTGAACAGGGCAAGGCATGTATAATTGCGGTAAACAAGTGGGACGCTGTTGAAAAAGACGGCAGTACTATGAATGAATTCAGAAAAAAACTTATGAATGATTTTTCGTTTATGAGTTATGCTCCTATAATGTTTATTTCTGCAAAGACAGGGCAGAGGATTGATCGTCTTTTTGAAATGATTTCGTTTGTTCATTCTCAGAACTCAATGCGAATTTCCACAGGAAAACTGAATGAAGTTCTTGCAGATGCAACTGCGCGCGTTCAGCCGCCTACTGATAAAGGCAAGAGACTTAAAATTTATTATATGACACAGATTTCAACAAGACCGCCAACTTTTGTATTTTTTGTAAATAATGCCCAGTTGTTTCATTTTTCTTATCAGAGATATCTTGAAAATCAGATACGTGAGATATTTGGTCTCGACGGAACACCTGTAAGATTTATTATCCGTGAAAGGGGAGACGGCAAAAAATAATGTTTGCTTTGGCGTTTATTCTGATTGCATTTTTTTCTTATATTCTTGGCAGCCTTAATTTTGGCGTTATTCTTTCAAAGCGCTTTGAAAAAGATGATGTAAGAACTCACGGTAGCGGAAATGCCGGAACTACAAATATGCTGAGAAATTACGGTAAAAAACTTGCAGCGTTTACAATATTGGGCGATATGGTTAAAGTTGCTGTTGCAATAGGGTTATCACTTCTTATTATAAAAATGATGCACAGTGATGAAAATCAGTTGCCTTCGCTTTTTTATGATACAATGTTCATTAAATCATTTTCGGGATTTTTTTGTGTTCTCGGGCACATTTTTCCTTGCTTTTTTAATTTTAAAGGCGGAAAGGGTGTTGCAACTGCCGGCGGAATGGTTTTTGTTATTGACTGGCGGATTGCGCTAATACTTCTTGCGGTTTTTGCTGTGGTTGTGATTGCAACAAAATATGTTTCACTGGGAAGTATAATTATGGCGGTATTATATCCTGTGTTTATTTATCTTTTCTATAAGAGCATTCCTTTAACTTTAATTGCCGCTGTTTTTACTGTAATTGTAGTCATCGCACATAGGGGAAATATAAAAAAACTTATGAGTCATACAGAAAATAAAATTAATTTTAAAAAGAGTGAAAGCAAAGATTGCTAAAATATAGTGCTCTTTAAACTTTATATACAAAAGGATATAAAACAGGAACTGCATCAATTAACATAAGTCAGTTGATGCAGTTCTTTTATTTATGCGTATTTGATTACTGTCTAATTCTCTTATTGCCCTGTTTCACATATTATTTAATATAATCGCTGATACAATCGTACCAATGTACATAGATTTTACCATTAACAATTATTGTTTCGTTATCCGGTAATTTATTATTCCATAATTGATTATATTTTTCGTATTTCCAATCGTTGGCATTAAATCTGCGCCACAAAACTGTTTTTCCGTTTTTATCAATATACTGTTCAGTTACAACGTCTTTTTCATAAGTCTCTATGTCCATAAGACAAATTGAATCATATTGTTTTCCGTTGATATCTACTGTATATCTGCCAACAATATCCATAACCTTTTCCTCTGAGATGATAGAATTATTTTTTCTTTTAATGATTCCTTTTGCAGATAAATGAGTTTCCTTACCGCAATTATCAACACCATATCCCCAATTTTTTGTAAATTCATTTTCATCCAAAAATGTATAGTATCTGGTAATACCGTTTTGCTTATGGCTCTCTGCAAGAAAACGGCAGTGTGTATCCGTTAACTGTGCAACAAATCTTCTTTGAGCAAATTCACTTGAATCAAGTTTATTATTTTCAACGGGATTATACTCTCTCGCCGCGATTTCAACACCTTCAACATCGTGTACGCTCGCCATTCCAACAACTTCAATTTCAACTCTTTCAGTTTGTTTTCCGTCGGGCTGATTATATAATGCCCATTCAGTTTTTTCATTAAGTTTAGGAACAATAAGCCATCCCATAAGTTCTTCACATTTAACATCAAACGGTTTTTTATTATTCTCTGTTATTGTATATTTTGGCATAATTTCAGGTAAAGCCATCTCTGTTTCTCCTTTTGGTTTTGCATATGGTATATAAGTGTATTTTGATTTGAAATTATTTCTTGCAGTATACAATCTGCTTTTAACGGTACCGATAGGAATACCCATTAACTTTGATATTTCTTCTTGAGAGTAACCAATAAAATAATACATATTCAGGATATTTCTGTCTTTTTTATTTAGAGAATTGATAATTTCCAAAATTTCAAAACGTTCGCCAATACCAGATTTTCCGGCAATCGTATCCAAAGCAGCATCATCAACTGTATTGATTTTCTTTTCACGATAATAGTCATTGCATTTATTTTTTGCAATCTTGATTAACCATGATTTGAAATATAATTTATTCTCAAGATTAGCAAATTTCTGAAATGCTGACAAATAGGTTTCCTGCAAAATATCTTCTGCATCTTCTTTGTTTGAAATGCGAAAATAAACATATCGTTCAATTATTCTCCTGTTTTCTGCAAGCAATGTTTCAAAATTCATATATACACCTCCTCGATTATATTGAAATCGACTTCAATAATTAAGACGCAAATATAAAGCAAAAGGTTCATTTACTTTTATGATTTTTATTACAAATTTTCTTTTTTGCGCATAATATGTCAGATGTTTTCTTTGTTTTTTAGTTTATACAATTACTCAAAAAAATAAAATACTGTAACGATTGCTTTTCAATAATAAAAAACAATCATTACAGGACTACAGTTCATTTATTAATCATTAACTTTTACCGACATATAAAAATAAGCGCCGGAATACGGCGCTGTTTTTATGCGAAATAATTATGCTCTTTCAACCTTACCTGAACGAAGGCATCTTGTACATACATAAACTCTTTTAGGAGAGCCGTTTACAATAGCCTTAACTTTTTTAATGTTTGGTTTCCATGTTCTGTTTGATCTTCTGTGAGAGTGAGAAACCTTGATGCCGAAAGATACGTCTTTTCCGCAGTATTCACATTTTGCCATTTGCGAACACCTCCTTAAATTCTTAGAACATTTGGTATAATATCACAAGTGCATTTAAATTGCAAGTGTTTTTTTGCCTTTTTTTCAAAAAGTGTCAATTTTTACTCTTTTAGTATTAGTATAACTATTGATTTTAAATACTATATTTAGTATAATATACAGGTAAATCAATAAGGAGGAAGAATTATGGCTTCTGATAAAAAAACTGCTTTAGAATCGGCAATGAAACAAATTGAAAAAAAATATGGCGCAGGTGCAGTTATGCGCCTTGGTGACAATAAAAGCCTTAAAGTTGATGCTATTTCAACAGGTTCTCTTACACTTGATGTTGCAACAGGAATCGGCGGACTTCCTCGAGGAAGAATTATAGAAATATACGGTCCTGAATCAAGCGGTAAAACAACCCTTGCGCTTCATTGTGTTGCAGAGGCACAGAAACTCGGCGGTGAGGCTGCGTTTATTGATGCTGAACATGCACTTGACCCGATATATGCATCAAATCTCGGTGTTAATGTTGATGAACTTCTCGTTGCTCAGCCTGACTATGGTGAACAGGCTCTTGAAATTGCAGAACAACTTGTAAGCAGCGGTGCTATTGATATTGTTGTTGTTGACTCTGTTGCTGCTCTTGTTCCGAAAAGTGAAATTGAAGGCGATATGGGAGACAGTCATGTCGGTCAGCATGCAAGACTTATGTCTCAGGCCCTCAGGAAACTTGCAGGTACTGTTAACAGAACAAATTGTATAATTATATTTATTAATCAGTTGCGTGAAAAAATCGGTGTTGTATACGGTAATCCCGAAGTTACAACCGGCGGACGTGCACTTAAATTCTACTCATCAATCCGAATTGATGTAAGAAAAGGCGAGCAGTTAAAGAACGGAACCGAAACGATCGGTTCACGAACCAAGGTCAAGGTTGTAAAAAACAAAGTTGCTCCTCCTTTCAAATCTGCTGAATTTGATATTATGTATGGTACAGGTATTTCAAAAGACGGTGAAATTCTTGATTTGGCTGTTGAGTATGATATTATTCATAAAGGCGGTTCATGGTTCTCTTACGGTGACCAGAGACTCGGTCAGGGCAGAGACAATGTTAAACGCATGATTAAAGATGACCCTGAATTTGCGGCTGAACTTGAAAAGAAAATTCTTGATAAACTGGCTGAAATTCAGGAAGAATCTAATCAGAAATACAGACCGAAGGCAGCATCAATGGCTAAAACCGATGATGAAAAAATTCCTGCACCTGAAAAAAATACAAGAGCGGCTGCTAAAGCAAAACTTGATATTGCCGTTGAAGATGATGAAGACTGATGATTATTAAGCATCAGCGCGGACGCGGAAATAAAGTACATATATTGCTTGATGATGAATATGCAGTTACTACTGATATTAATTTCTGGCTTGACCACTATATTGCTGACGGAAGTGAAATTGATGAGGATGAGTGGAACGAACTTTTAGAAGCAATTAATTATAAGAAAGCACTGAACAAGTGTGCTGATTTTCTTTCAAGACGTGATCATTCCGTTAAAGAACTTAAAGTTAAACTTCTCAGAACTGTTGATGAAAAAAGTGCCGACAGGGCTGTTGAAAGATATATTGAAGCAGGATATCTTGATGATGAAAAGTACTGTGCCAATCTTGTTGACTATTTATTCAGAGTAAAAAAATATTCCCTAAATCACGTAAAGCAGGAATGTTTTAAGCGTGGTATTGACAGCAGTATTGTGAAAGAAATCCTTTCAGAGTATGATCTTGATATGGTTGAGATTATAGTTAAACTTGTTAAAAATAAGTATTTATCAAAACTTGAGCAGGAGGGCGGCAGACAAAAAGTTGTTGCTGCTCTTCAGCGAAAAGGTTTTTCATATTATGATATAGAATCGGCACTGAACAGGTTAGATGATTATGAGTTTTAAAGTCGGTATGATTTCGCTTGGCTGCCCTAAAAATCAGGTGGATGGCGAATTGATGCTTAAAAAACTGAATAAAAGCGGATTTGAGATTTCACCGACAATAGAGGGCAGTGATGTTATGATAATTAACACCTGCGGTTTTATTGATGATGCAAAAAAAGAGGCTATTGAAACCATTCTTGAAGTTGCAGAATATAAGGCGGCGGGGTTGATTTCGGCTATTGTTGTTACAGGCTGTCTTGCAGAAAGATATCAGGAAGAAATTTTAAAGGAAATTCCTGAGGTTGATTCAGTAATAGGTATTGGTGCTGACGGCGATATTGTTAAAGTTTGCCAGAAGGCTCTTGCTGGCATTTCAACAAGTTTTTTCCCTGATAAGTGTTATCTTCCCCTTGAAGGTGAAAGGCTCCTTTCAACGCCCTCTCACTGGGCATATTTAAAAATCAGTGACGGATGTGATAACAAATGCTCATATTGCGCAATACCCGGTATACGGGGCGGTTATATTGAGCGCCCTGTGGAAAGTATTGTTTCTGAAGCAGAAGTTCTTGCCGGACAAGGCGTGAAGGAGATTATTCTTGTTGCGCAGGATACAACCAAATACGGTTCAAAACTGTATGGTGAATCCAAACTTGCAGACTTGCTGAAAAGACTTGTAAAAATTGACGGAATTAAATGGATAAGATTGTTTTACTGCTATCCTGACAGGGTGACAGATGAACTTATTGATGTTATTGCAAATGAGGAAAAAATTTGTTCCTATATTGATATTCCGCTTCAGCACTGCAATGCAGAAATTTTAAAATCAATGAACAGAAACGGTTCATATGACAGTCTGAAAAAGTTAATCAATAAAATGAAAAACGCAATTCCGAATCTTTCTTTAAGAACTACTTTTATGGTGGGTTTTCCCGGTGAGAGCAATGAAGATTTTGAGGAACTCTGCCGTTTTGTTAAAGAAATGAAGTTTGACAAAATGGGCTGTTTTGCATATTCACCTGAAGAAGATACACCTGCCTTCGATTTTGAAAATCAGATTGATGAAGATATCAAAAAAAGACGTGCTGAAGTGCTGATGGATATTCAGTATTACATAACGCAGGAGTCAAATGAGAAAAGGCTCGGCAATATATATAATGTTATTGTTGACGGAGTCGATGAATATAATAACTATGTCGGCAGATCTTATCTCGACTCGCCTGAAATTGACAGCGGTATTATATTTACTTCTGATAGAAATCTCAGTACGGGCGATTTTGTAAATGTTAAAATAACAGATTATAACGGATATGATCTTATAGGAGAAGAAGTATGAATTTACCAAATAAAATAACAGTTTTCAGATTTTTATGCATACCGTTTTTGATGGCGTTTGCGTATATAGATTTTCCTTATCACTGGGTTGCAACGCTTATTGTTTATTTTGTTGCTTGTATGAGTGATAAAGTTGATGGCATTATAGCAAGAAAACGTGGTCTCGTTACCGATTTTGGTAAACTTATGGATCCTCTTTCGGATAAAAGCCTTGTTTTTGCCGCATATCTTATCCTGATAAATATGGGTTGGCATACAGATATATGTGTTATGCTTATGCTTGCCCGTGAATTTCTTGTTGCCGGTATCAGAATGGCTGCTGCGGCAACCGGTGAAGTTGTTGCCGCAAATAAATTCGGCAAAGCAAAAACATTTCTTCAAATGTCTACAACGGGTATGACGTTCCTTTTGCTTGCCATCGGCGAAGGTGCTGCAGATATTACAACAAGCACACCATGGCTCAATACATACTGCACTGTTGCTTTCTGGATTGTTTCGATTGTAACGGTTTTCAGCGGAATTATTTATGCAAAAGACGGCTGGCATCTTATTAAAACAAAATAAGTGTTGCAAATTTCAAAAAAATATATATAATATTATTAATAGATAAAAACTGTGACAGAGAGAAGTAAGCAGTCAGTTTATTTTCAGAGAGTAAATCATTTGCTGAAAGATTTATATTTAAACCCTGCCGAAATGCGCTCCTGAGTTGCTCGGAGGAAATCAGTATTCTGAGTCGGTCAGCCTCGTTAACGGCTTAGGTTGTAATCAATTTGCAACTGAGTATAAAAAAGAGTGGAACCGCAGTTATTATTGCCTCTGTCATTGACAGGGGCATTTTATTTTTTACAGAATTTGTTTATGCAGAGGTGATTTGATGTTTGAATCTTATAAAGAGGATATTAAAAGTTTTATGGATCATGATCCGGCTGCCAGAAGTCCGATTGAAATAATTTTACTCTATCCGGGTTTTAAAGCATTAAGAAGTCACAAGAAAGCAAATTGGTTTTTAAAGCATAATATGCCTTTCATTGCAAGGTGGATAAGTCAGCGTTCTGCTCACAGAACAGGAATTGAAATTCATCCCGGTGCAACAATCGGCAGACGTGTCTGTATCGACCACGGAAGCGGTATTGTAATCGGTGAAACGACCGAAATCGGTGATGATGTTATGATCTATCAGGGGGTTACCCTCGGCGGTACGGGTAAAGATATCGGAAAAAGACATCCGACTATTGAAAGCGGGGTTATGATTGGTTCAGGAGCAAAAGTTCTTGGTCCCATAACAATAGGAAGAAATGCCAAAATTGCGGCAGGTGCTGTTGTTGTTAAAGATGTTGATCCTAACTGCACTGTTGTCGGTGTTCCCGGTGAGATTGTAAGGATAGACGGTGAGCGGGTGGATGACCTTGATCAGATAAATATACCCGACCCGATTATGAATGCGATTGAAAACAATCAGGAAAAAATAGCAATGCTTGAAAAAGAAATTAAGATTTTAAAGGAGAACCTAAAATGAAGATTTTCAATACGATGACAAAACAGAAGGAAGAGTTTGTTCCGGTTGATGAAAATGAAGTGAAGATTTATGCCTGCGGTCCAACAGTTTATAATTTTATTCATATCGGCAATGCAAGACCTCTCTGTGTTTTTGATGTGTTAAGACGCTATATGGAATACAGGGGTATGAATGTTAAGTTTGTTCAGAATTTTACCGATGTTGACGATAAAATTATAAAAAGGGCAAATGAAGAGGGAATAACCTTCGAGGAAGTTTCAAAAAAGTACATCGAAGAATTCTGGACGGATGCTCACGGTCTTAATTTTAAAGATGCAACGATTCATCCGAAAGCAACAGAAAATATTGATGAAATTATAGACATTATCGAGTCACTTGAAAAAAAGGGATATGCGTATGCTGTTGACGGTGATGTTTATTTCAGAACGCTTAAATTTAAGGAATACGGAAAACTCAGTCATCAGCCTATTGAAGATTTACAGTCGGGTGCAAGAATTGCAGTCGGTGAAAAGAAAGAAGATCCGCTTGACTTTGCACTGTGGAAAGCAGCAAAAGAAGGCGAACCTTACTGGGAGTCTCCATGGGGAAAGGGAAGACCGGGTTGGCATATTGAATGTTCTGCTATGAACAGAAGATATTTAGGCAAGACAATAGATATTCACTGCGGCGGTCAGGATCTTATTTTCCCTCATCATGAAAATGAAATTGCACAAAGTGAGTGTGCAAACGGCTGCACATTCTCAAAATACTGGATGCATAATGGCTATATTAATGTTGATAATGTAAAGATGAGCAAATCGCTCGGTAATTTCAAAACCGTTCGTGAAATTGCGAATATTTACGGATATGAAGTTATCAGATATTTCCTTATTTCATCTCATTATCGTTCACCGATTAATTATAATCTTGAGATAATTGAACAGTGCAAATCGGCTCTTGATAGGCTTTACACCTGCCGTGACAGCCTTGATTTCGCTTTGAAGAACGCTGCTGATAAGGAAGACGACGAGGAACTTCTTAATCTTATAAACAGCCGCAGAGAGCAGTTTATCACTGCTATGGATGATGACCTTAATACCGCTGATGGTATTGCTGCAATTTTTGAACTTGTAAAGGATATAAATACAAAAATTCTTGATAAGAATGTTTCTAAAAACACATGTCAGATTGCCTGTGATATTTTTGATGAACTTTGCAGCGTTCTCGGACTTCTTTATAACAGAAAGTCAAATGACCTTGACAGTGAAGTCGAAGCCCTTATTGAACAGCGTCAGCAGGCAAGAGCCGATAAAGACTGGGCAACTGCAGATAAAATACGCGATGATCTTAAAGCCATGGGTATAATTCTTAAAGATACACCGCAGGGTGTAACCTGGAGCAAAGAATAATAATTTATAAAAAGGACAACGGATATGATTGACAGAAGAAAATTTAAAGATACCGAAGTTTCACTTCTTGGGCTCGGTACAATGCGTCTTCCTTGTAAAACGGCAATTAAAAGAGAATCAAATCCACTTATTGATTATGACAAATCACAGGAACTTGTCGATATGGCATATGAAAACGGTGTTAATTATTTTGATACAGCATATATGTACCATGTCGGCAAGAGTGAAAAATTTATCGGCACTGCTTTAAAAAAATATCCGAGAGAAAGTTATTTTCTTGCCGATAAACTTCCAATCTGGATGTGTGCAAAAAAATCCGATATGGAAAAAGTTTTTAACAATCAACTTAAAAGAACAGGTCATAATTATTTCGATTTTTATCTTCTTCACTCCCTTGATAAAGGTAATTTTGAAAAATGTGAAAAATTCGGTGCGTATGATTTTGTTGTTGAAAAGAAAAAACAGGGATTCGTTAAAAATATCGGCTTTTCTTTCCACGGAACAGTTGATGATTTAAGAAAAATTGTTGCTGCACATCATTGGGATTTTGCCCAGATTCAGATGAATTATCTTGACTGGAAAAATCAAAATGCCGAAGAGCAGTACAAAATACTGACCGATGCGGGTATTCCCGTAATTGTTATGGAACCTGTAAGAGGCGGAAAACTTGCTGATGTTTCAGATGATATTGCAGATATGTTCAAAAAGGCAAAGCCTGACAAAAGCATTGCTTCGTGGGCAATGGGATTTGTTGCCAGCCACAGCAATGTTATAACGATTCTGAGCGGTATGAATTCCAAAGAGCAAATGCGCGATAATCTTGATACATTAACCGATTTTAAACCATTTGATGAGTCAGAATATCAGTTATGCGCAAATGCAGCCGCAATGATAAACAAAAATGATGTTATTCCGTGTACCGGCTGTGATTATTGCTCTGATTGTCCTAAAGGCGTTAAAATCAGCAGTATTTTTGCTGTTTATAATAAAGAGCGGACAGGGGAGTTTACTAAAGAGGATGCTGTAAAGGCGTATGAAAAAATTGATGTAAGGGCAGACTCCTGTATTAATTGCGGCAAATGCAAATCTCATTGTCCTCAGCAGATAAATATACCCGGCTGGATGAATGACGGTATACCAAAATTCTTTATGAAATAATAATTAATACAAAACCCACCGACGGATTGATTTCAGCGGTGGGTTTTGTTGATTTGTTTATCAGAATAAATTTTTATATTTCCAATATAAAAGGGCAGGTTTTAAACCTGCCCGAATAAATTTGTATATCAATGAAAATTTTAGCCGATGAGTTCTTTCATATCATAAAGACCTGCTGTTTTGCCTTTCATATAAACAGCAGCATTTACAGCACCGACAGCAAAAACCTCTTTGCTTCTTGCAGAATGCGAAAGGGTAATAATCTCGTCTCTTCCTGCAAAAATAATATCGTGTTCACCAACTATTGTTCCGCCGCGGATTGCATGAAGACCAATTTCATTTTTTGTTCTTTTCTCGCGCTTTGCGTGGCGGTCATATTCATATTTCATAGGATTAGGCGTAACTTCGCATATTGCATCAGCAAGCATAAGGGCAGTACCGCTCGGAGCATCAATTTTTTGATTGTGGTGTTTTTCAACAATTTCAATATCAAAATCGCTGCCGAGAATTTCTGTTGCCTTCTTAGCGAGATTAGCCAGTAGATTGATGCCCATACTCATATTATATGTAAAGAATATCGGGGCATTTTCTGAGGCTTTCTGAATTGTTTTTTTCTGTGCATCATCGTAACCTGTTGTTGCAATAACAAGTGCAGTGCCTGTTGAAGTTGAATAATTAATTAAATCTTCAAGAGCAGATGGGTGCGAAAAATCTATAATTACATCAGCATTTTCATTAACTTCTGCAATACTTTTATAAACCGGAAATGAGCATTCTTTCGGAAATTTATCAACACCGGCAACTATTTTGCAGTCATCACGCTTGCTTACTACATCAGCAATTACTCCGCCCATTTTACCGCATGCACCGACTAAAATAATATTTGTCATTTTATAATTCCTTTTTATAACAATTTTATTTTACAAGATTGTATTCTTTCATTGTTTCTTTAACGTAAGCCTTGTTCTTTTCATCCATTTCGATAAGAGGAAGTCTGCATGGACCTGCGTTAAATCCGATAAGGCTGACAGCCTCTTTTACAGGAATAGGATTTACATCAACAAACATTGACTTAGCAAGTTTCATATATTTATCCATGAGTTTCTTGCTGCCTTCTTTGTCGCCGTCAAGATACTTTTGAACGATATCGTGAGTCTCCTGAGGGCAGATGTTTGAAAGAACGCTTATAACACCTTTTCCGCCTCTTTCCATAAGGTCATAAATCTGATCGTCATTACCGCTCCAGAGATTGAGTTCGTCGCCGCAGAGTTCATGAATTTTAGCAATCTGGTCAAGATTTCCCGATGCTTCCTTGATACCGTTGATTCTTGGAAGTTTTGAGAGTTCATACGCTGTTTCAGGGGCAATATTAAGACCGGTTCTTGAAGGAACATTATAAAGAATAATTGGCTTATCTGTTGCATCATGGATTGCTTTATAGTGCGCAATAAGTCCTCTCTGGCTTGTTTTATTATAATATGGTGTTACAAGCAAAAGTGCATCCGCACCATTTTCACATGCTTCCTTGCTGATTTCAATAGCACATGCAGTGCTGTTTGAACCTGTTCCTGCAATAACAGGAATTCTGCCGTCAACATAATCAATGCACCATTTAATAACTGCGTTATGTTCAACAACTTTAAGTGTTGATGATTCGCCGGTTGTTCCGCAGATAACGATTGCATCGGTGCCGTTTTCAATCTGAAAATCAACAAACTTTGCAAATTCTTCATAGTTTACTGTGCCGTCTTCATTCATAGGTGTGATGATTGCAACTGCCGCACCTGTAAAAATTGGTTCTTTCATTGATGTATCTCCTTAATATAATGTATATTTTTAGTCCATATAACCTTCAGCAGCAAGAAGTTCTGCAAGAAGAACTGCACCGCCGGCAGCACCCCTGAGAGTATTGTGGGAAAGGCATACAAACTTATAATCGTACTGAGTATCTTCTCTGAGTCTTCCGATAGAAACAGCCATACCGTTTTCGAGCATTCTTTCGGATTTAATCTGAGGTCTGTCTGGCTCTGTGAAATAATTTAAGAATTTCTTAGGCGCTGAAGGAAGATTGAGTTCCTGTGCTCTGCCGGAGAAATTGTTCCATATTTCAATAATTTCTTCTTCAGAAGGCTTGTTTTCAAAATCAACAAATACCGCACCGAGATGACCGTTTGAAACAGGAACACGAATGCACTGTGCCGTAAAGTTTGGTTTATCTGCTGAAACGATTTCATCGCCTTCAATTTTACCCATAAGTTTAAGCGGCTCTTTTTCACTCTTTTCTTCTTCTCCGCCGATGTAAGGAATAACGTTGTCAATCATATCAGGCCAGGTTTCAAATGTTTTGCCTGCACCTGATATTGCTTGATATGTACATACCAAAACATTCTTAACACCGAATTTTTCGTGAAGAGGGAAGATAGCAGGAACATATGACTGAAGTGAGCAGTTTGACTTAACTGCTATGAAACCGCGTTTTGTTCCAAGTCTTTTTCTCTGTGAAGGGATGATATTTATATGCTCTGCATTGAGTTCTGGAACAACCATAGGTACGTCTTTGGTGAAACGGTGTGCACTGTTGTTTGATACTACCGGACACTCGTGTTTAGCATATTCTTCTTCAAGTGCTTTGATTTCGTCTTTCTTCATATCAACAGCACAGAAAACAAAATCAACCATTGATGTGATTTTTTCAATATCTCCTGTTGCATCCATAATAACAATGTTTTTCATAGATTCCGGAATAGCAACATCCATACACCATTTCTTGCCGACCGCTTCTTCATATGTTTTTCCTGCGCTTCTTGATGAAGCAGCAAGACAAACAACATTGAACCACGGATGTCCGTCAAGAAGAGTTGCAAATCTCTGACCAACCATACCGGTTGCACCTACAATACCAACATTAAACTTTTTTTCCATAATGATTCTCCTTAAAAAATACCTTGTAAAACAAGACAATATGCAATATAATACTAAAAGATATGGAATTATCCAAACTTTTCACTATATAATATCACTTATTATATATATATGTCAATTATAATTTATGGAGAATATTATGAAAACTTCAGATTTTTACTATGATTTGCCTGAAGAATTGATTGCACAGACTCCTGTTGAACCGAGAAATGCATCCAGACTGATGCTTCTTGATAAAAACAGCGGAAATATTAAGCATAAAATTTTTAAGGACTTAACTGAATATCTTGATGAAGGCGATTGTCTGATTCTTAATAATACGAGGGTTATTCCTGCAAGAATTTTCGGTGTAAAAAAAGAGACCGGTGCTGTTGTTGAATTTCTTTTATTAAAACAAAAAGAAAATCTTGTTTGGGAATGTTTATGCGGTCCCGGCAAAAGAGCAAAAATCGGCACTGAATTTGTTTTCGGTGATGGCAAACTTGCGTGCAAAGTTATAGATATTCTTGAGGGCGGAAACAGATTAATCCGCTTTAAGTGCGACGGAAATATTTTTGCCGTGCTTGATGAAATCGGTCAGATGCCTCTTCCTCCGTATATAAAAGAAAAACTGGAAAATCAGGAACGCTATCAGACGGTTTACAGTGAACATCTCGGTTCCGCTGCTGCACCTACTGCAGGTCTTCATTTTACAAATGAAATGCTTGAAGAAATAAAGCAGCGCGGAGTTCATATCGGTTATGTTACTCTTCATGTTGGGCTGGGAACTTTCAGACCGGTTAAAGTTGACGATGTGACAAAGCATAATATGCATAAAGAACATTATATTATGCCAAAGGAAACTGCGGATTTAATTAATCAAACGCATAAAAACGGTAAAAGGGTTATCTGTGTGGGAACTACCAGTTGCCGCACTGTTGAATCGGTGGCAACTAAAAACGGACGCATCTGTGCTGACGAAGATGATACTGGCATTTTTATTTATCCCGGATATCAATTCAAGTGTATTGATGCTCTTGTTACTAATTTTCATCTGCCTGAAAGTACTTTGATTATGCTGATTTCTGCTTTCGCAGGTTTTGATAATGTAATGAATGCCTATAAAATTGCCGTTGATGAGAAATACAGGTTTTTTTCATTCGGTGATGCAATGTTTATCACAGACAGAATTGAATAAATGAAATTGAATATTCAATTATAAGATTAATTATATTAATAAGGTGCAATATGTTTAAATTAATAAAAAAAGAAAATGCAGCAAGGCGAGGGGTTTTTGAAACGGTTCACGGAACTGTTCAGACTCCGGCTTTTATGAATGTAGCAACATCGGCTGCTATTAAAGGCGGTTTATCAACTCAAGATTTAAAAAATATCGGATGTCAGGTTATGCTTTGCAATACGTATCATCTTCATGTCAGACCTTCCGATAAACTGATTTATGATATGGGCGGTCTTCACAAATTTACAAACTGGGATAGCCCTATTCTTACAGACAGCGGCGGTTTTCAGGTATTCAGTCTTGCAAAACTCAATAAAATAAAAGAAGAAGGGGTCTATTTCAATTCTCATGTAGACGGCAGAAAAATATTTATGGGCCCTGAGGAAAGTATGCAGATTCAGTCAAACCTGGCCTCAACTATTGCAATGGCTTTTGATGAATGTGTTGAAAATCCTGCAACTCCGAAATACGCAAAGGAAGCCTGTGAAAGAACGCTCAGATGGCTTGAGCGCTGTAAAATTGAAATGGACAGACTTAATTCCCTTGAAACAACAATTAACAGAAATCAACTGCTTTTCGGTATAAATCAGGGATGCACATATGATAATCTGAGAATTGAGCATATGAAAGAGATTGCTAAAATGGACTTGGATGGTTATGCAATAGGCGGTCTTGCTGTTGGTGAACCAAAGGAGGATATGTACAGAATTATATCAGCCGTTGAGCCGTATGCTCCTGAAAACAAACCAAGATACCTTATGGGTGTGGGCACACCGGGAAATATTCTTGAAGGTGTAAGCAGGGGAGTTGACCTGTTTGACTGCGTTATGCCGAGCCGTAATGCAAGACACGGTCAGTTGTTTACTAAAAAAGGTATAATTAATATCAATAACGCTAAATACGAGCGTGATAATAAGCCGATTGATGAAGAATGTGATTGTCCAACCTGCCGTATGTATTCACGTTCTTATCTTCGCCACCTTTTTAAAAGCAATGAAATTCTCGGTATGCGCCTTGCAGTAATTCATAATCTTTACTTTTATAATAATCTTATGAAAGAAATACGTGAGAACATAGACAACGGTACATTTACTGATTATAAAAATGAATATTGTGAAAAACTGGATACAAGAATTTAGAAAATGCTTGCAAATTATGTTTGTTTCTAATATAATATTACTGTTCATATTAGGAGGATAAATTTATGGATTTAATTTTAATGATGGCTCAGTCAGCAGCAACAACCTCATCTAAAGGCGGCACCACTTCATATATAATTATGATGGTTGTTCTTGTAGGTGTTATGTATTTCCTTATGATTCGTCCGCAGAAAAAGCGTCAGAAAGAAGAACAGGAAATGAGAGCATCTCTTGAAATCGGTGATGAGATTGTTACTATCGGCGGAATTGTTGGCAGAGTTGTTACCATTCGCGAAAATGATCTTATTATTGAAACAGGTTCAGACAGAAATAAAATGAAAATTGAACGCTGGGCAATCAATACGAACAAAACTAAGATGGAACAGCATCAGAAAGAAGTTGACGCAGCAAGAGAGGCTGCTAAAGAAAAGAAAGCAAAGAAGTCAAAAAATAAAGAAGTTATTGACGAAACGAAAGAAAAATAAAATACGTTCTAAAAAAAAACCCCTCTGAATAAATATTATTCGGAGGGGTTTTTTATGGTAAGAATAACTGCAAATAATGTTAATCATCTTCTTATTAAATTTATTATAAAAATATTATTGTCAACTGTGATATCGGTGACGGTGTTCTCATCAGTATCATCATTTATTCTGCTTAAACTTGATGCCGATTTAGGCGCAGCAAAATATGTTGGTTTGGCGGTTGTAATACTGTCTGCCTTTATAATATCCAATATCAGCATAAGAGGCTTTAAGAACAACCTTCTTGTAATGTCACTTTTTTCGGTTTTGCCGCTTGCAATATTCTCAATAATAAATTTTTGCGTAAATAAAACAGACCCGGTATATGTGATAATAAAAGTAATAGCGGTTTTTGCAGTTGCATTTATTTCATCTGTAATTATGTCGAAAAAGGCATTAAGGAGATAGATTATGGAAGAAATTTCATTTGATGATTTTGAAGAATCTGCTCAAAGTTTAGCCGAAATTTCAGAAAAAAAACCTTTTAAACTTGAGTTCAAGGATATAAAATCAGAAATATATACAATGCTTTTTTATTCATTCGGACTTTTTGTAGGTTCTTATTTATATAAGATTGCCCAGTCTGATACGCTTAACAGCATTATAAAACCGGAGAATGAAACCTTTGTTAATTTGTTCATATCAAATTTCTGTTTATATTTTTCTGTATTTTTACTTGTGGTTTTTCTCGGCTTTTGCTTAATCGGCTATCCGATTATTAATATTATACCCTCAGTAATAGGAATTTTCAGCGGAGTTAAAATGGGTTATTTCCTGATAAATTATTCCGTTAAGGGCATAAGTTATTCACTGATTATGATTATTCCGCATATAGCCTTATTTCTTACAGCGATTGCTTATACGATAAAGATAAGTACCGATTTATCCAAATCGCTGATGGATATTACCAAAAACAATGAAAAAGAATTCAATGTAAAACCTTATATAAAAAAGTATTTAATAATGGCGCTCTGTATTATTCTTACCGCATTAATTGATGCCGGTCTCAGTTGCTTGCTTTTCAGTGTTGTTACCATTTAGATTTTTCTTTTGACAGTGGATTTGAATTTATTGCTTTTTTAGTTGCGTCATCGCTGATATGCGTATATATCTCAGTAGTTCCAAGGTTTTCATGACCCAATATTTCTTTTAAAATAAGAAGATCAACATTGCCGTGCTGGTACATAAGCGTTGCTGCAGTATGGCGCAGTTTGTGCACAGAAAGTCCGCGGTCACCGAGTCCTGCTTTCTCAAGGTATGTATATACTAAATGCTGAACTGTTTTCGGGCTGATACGCTGGTTTCTTGAACTTAAAAACAGGGCTCTGTCCCTCACATTGTCATTAGGTCTTACTTTCATATAATCTGTTATAGCATTGATGCACGCCTGATTAAGATATACTTTTCTTTCTTTATTTCCTTTTCCTGTAATGATAAGCGAACCATCGGTTTTAATATCATTATAATCTATTGAAACAAGTTCACTCAGACGCATACCACAGTTTAAAAACAATGTGATTATCGCATAATCACGTTCTTTGAATTTTCCGTCAATAACCGATAAAAGTTTTTCAGCCTCGTCAAGTGTAAGGTATTTCGGAAGTGCTTTTTTGGTTTTGGGCGCTTCAAGGCTTTTCATTGGATTTTTCTCAATAATTCCAAGATTATCTGACAAATATGTATAAAACCGTCTGATGGAAACGACTCTTCTTGCCCTGGTGGTCTCATTATTTTTGCGTTCATTTTTGCAATATATAATAAATTGATATGCATCAGTTAGATTTACTCCCTGTATAAAATCTAAATCAATAGGGGATATATCAATTTCTTCAAAAGGCGTGTTTGTCGGGCATAATCCTTTGCTGAGAGCCAGATATCTGAAAAATGTCCTCAAATCAGATGCATATTCAATTACAGACAATTCACTGTGTGCTTTAATTGCTTCAATATAAATAAGATATTGCTGAACAAGTTTTGGAAGTTGTGAAAATTCTTCTTTACGCATAATTTTTATCCTTTCAATTCTGATAAATTAATTTAGTGTAATATAATTTGCAAAAGCATTATTTTGCTATCAAATAGAAATCAGTAAAATGATGAACTCTATGTTCAAAATAAACTGAGAAGCCGGAAATCAGTGTTTTTATCATAAAAAACTTTTTAATTGCTGAAATTATAACAAATTACCATTTGGGCATAAAACAAATTTTTCTGCCTGTTTTTTTATTTTATGCTCCCCTATATTGAACAAAATATTTATTTTGTATAATTGTATCAAGTTTTTTATATGTTGTCAACTGCTTTTCCTGTTCTCTTTCAAACTCTGCAATCAACAACAATTCTAATCTTCAATATCACCATTTAATTTTAATATTCTTAAAATATCGGCTGAAATGGCTTTAAATTGCCTTAGGTTCTCTTTTGCGAGTATTTCCTCGAGTAAATCTATACAATCCAAATCACGCCGTACAAAACGATATGAACAATCTTTTACAGCATTTTCAAGTCGTTCTTCTGTAATAAAGATTGTTCATATAATACTTCCTTTTTACGCATATTTATTTCATTTCCCAGATTTATTTTTTTAAATATAATTAGAAGAGTCCGTAAGTATTTTTATAACCTACGGACGTTTTTTTATTCTGAAACTAAAGCGGAAAATGCATCGCGGATTGTTCTTGCGGGAACAATGTCAACATCTATCTTTAATTGTTTTGGAAGAGATTTATAATTATGAAACGGGATTATACATTTTTCAAATCCAAGACGATGTGCTTCGGCAACACGCTGTTCACAGTTGCTGACTGCACGTATCTCGCCTGCCAGACCTACTTCACCGAATGCAAGCACATTATCCGATACGGGCTTGTCCTTTAATGAAGATGTTAGTGCAAGTGCAACCGTAAGATCTGCTGCCGGCTCGTCAAGTTTTAATCCGCCTATTACGTTTATGTACGCATCCATATTATTGAAAAAATATCCTGCTCTTTTTTCAAGCACTGCAAGCAGCATACTCATTCTGTTATAATCAAATCCTGTACTCATTCTTCTTGGTGTTCCGAAACCGGTTGCGCATACAAGGCCTTGAACTTCTGCAAGAATGGGGCGAGTACCTTCCATAACACAGGCAACACAGGTGCCGGATGTATTTTTAGGTCTGCCCGAAATCATCATAAGAGACGGATTCAAAACTTCTTTAAGTCCCTCCCCTGTCATTTCAAACACACCGATTTCATTTGTGGAACCGAAACGGTTTTTGACACCACGTAATATCCTGTAGGAATAATTTTTTTCACCTTCAAAATAAAGGACTGTATCAACAATATGCTCAAGAACTTTCGGCCCTGCTATCGCGCCGTCTTTATTTACATGACCGACAACTAAAATCGGAATACCGAGTCCCTTTGCAGTATGCATAAAGATATTGGTGCATTCTCTTACCTGTGTTACCGAACCCGCGGAAGAACTTATTTCGTCATATACCATCGTTTGTATTGAATCTATAATAACAATATCAGGTTTGTCATATTTTATTGTTTTAACAATAATTCCTACATCAGTCTGAGGCAGAATAAAAAGATTTTCACTTGTTACACCAAGACGGATTGCTCTCATCTTAATCTGATTGGCAGATTCTTCGCCGCTTACATATAATACTTTTTTATTTTTTCCGAGGTGCTGACACATTTGAAGAAGAATGGTTGATTTACCTATCCCCGGATCACCGCTTATAAGAACAAGACTGCCTAAAACGATTCCGCCGCCGAGAACTCTGTCAAATTCATTTATTCCGGTAGAAATTCGTTTTTCAACATTCTCCGTTATTTCCGACAAAGCCATAACCTGATTTACGGCTGAATTTCTGCCGATACTGTTTCCTATTTTTGCAGAAGCCGGCAGTTCCTCGTTCATTGTATTCCATTCGCCGCATCCCGGGCATTTTCCGAACCATTTGGGGGATTCGTAGCCGCATTCACTGCATATGTAAACCGATTTGATTTTTGCCATATTTTACTCCTCATTTGTCAGATAATCACTGAAACCAAGCATAATTGAGTAAGCAAGTCTTTTCTGATAATTATCATCCTGTAATTTTTTATTTTCTTCAGCATTGCTCATAAAGCCGCATTCAACCATTACCGACGGAACTTTTGCCTTATGCAAAAGATAGTAACTGCTGTCGGATTCTTTGTTTTGCCGCGTATTTTCAGGCTGTGTGTTCTCTTTTGAAATTTTTAAAATACTGTCGGCAAGTTTTTTGCTGCTTTCACTGTTCGGGGCATACCATATCTGCATTCCCCATTCTTTTTCGTTATCAAAATGATTCTGATGGATTGAAATAAGCGTTGCATTGTCTATTGTGTTTATATAATCCATACGATTATATAAATCAGAACGTGTTTTATCGTCATTTTCGCTGTAGACAAGATAATCTCCGTCTCTGACAAGAAAACTTGAAATACCGCTTACCATTGCGAAATCATATAATTTCAGCGCAATGCTGAGGTTAATATCTTTCTCGTTATTATTGTCTGTTCCTATTGTTCCGGCATCAATGCCGCCATGCCCGGCGTCAATGACAAGGTTTCTGCTGTTTCTTGCAATGCTGTTGACACTCGTTGTTTCTTTAAGCAGCGTATTTACGGAAAAACAGCAAACAAAAGTAAATATAAAAGTAACGGAAATGATTAAAATCTTTTTCATATTATCACCGTTAATACTTATGAATAAATTATAACTTATTATACCAAAACTATCAAGGTTATATTGATTTTTAATAAATTCAAGGATATAATTAAATAAATTAATAATAAATAGTGGTGATAATATGAAAATAGTTAATCTTGACGGTATTACAACAAACCCCGGTGATTTAAGTTGGGACGGCATATCACGTTTTGGTGATTATACGGTATATGACAGAACTTCACCCGAACAGATTGTTGACAGAGCGAAGGGTGCAAATATATTAATAGTTAATAAGACAGTTATCACAAAAGACATTCTTGATTCTCTTGCACCTGAACTTGAATACATCGGTCTTCAGTCAACCGGTTATAATGTTGTTGACTGCGAACACGCAAGAAAACTCGGCATAACAGTCTGCAATATTCCTTCGTATTCAACAAATGCAGTTGCGCAGTTGGTTTTTGCATTTATTCTTCAGATTACGAACGAGGTTACTCTTCATTCAAATGCAGTTATGAACGGAGAATGGTGTTCATGCCCCGATTTTTGTTTTTGGAAAAAACCATTAACCGAACTTGCAGGCAAAACAATCGGAATTATAGGTTTCGGTGCCATAGGCCGTAAAGTTGCAAAACTTGCTGATGCTTTTGATATGAATATACTTGCATACGCACCGCGGCCAAAGGATAAGGGTGATTTAAAATCAGTTGAATTTGTTGCTATCGATGAACTTCTTAAAAACAGTGATATTATTACCTGTCACTGCCCTCTTACTGCAGAAACAACAGGACTGATTAATGCAGAAAATATTTCAAAGATGAAAAAAACAGCAATATTCATTAACACTTCAAGGGGACCGGTTGTTGATGAATATGCACTTGCAGATGCACTCAACAACGGAAATATAGCGGCAGCAGGTCTCGATGTTTTGGAAACAGAACCCGCAAAAAAAGAAAATCCTTTGCTTAGCGCAAAGAATTGCTATATTACGCCTCATATTGCCTGGGCGGCGAAAGAAACAAGAGCGAGACTCATTAAAATACTTGAAGAAAATATTGAGGCTTACCTTAATGACAGACCTCAGAATGTTGTCAACTGAAAAATACGGTTGCCATTTTGGGATAAGGGGATAAAATAATGAATCGTATTTTAGCAGTTGACGGAAATAATCTTTTATTTCAGATGTTTTTCGGTATGCCATCTCGTATAGTAAATGAAAAAGGAAAACCAATTCAGGGCACACTCGGTTTTATAGGTGCGCTGTTAAAAATAATTGGCATTACCGAACCAACCCATTTGGTTGTTTTGTTTGATGGTCAGCATGAAAATCCACGCAAAAAACTGAATTCTGATTATAAGGCAAACAGAATCGATTTCAGTAAAGTTTCTGATGAAAAAAATCCTTTTTCCCAATTAGCAGATATTTATAAAGCACTTGATTATTTGGGCATCAGCCACAAAGAGACTACAGTATGTGAAGCAGATGACTGTATAGCAGGTTATGCACTGAAATACGGAGAACAATGCAAAATAATAATTTCTTCATTTGACAGTGATTTTTTTCAGTTAATTAATAATAACGTTTCCGTTTTGAGATACCGGGGTAAGAATACGGTTATCTGTACCCCTGACTATATAAGAGATAAATTTAAAATATCACCGCAGCAATATGTTGATTTCAAATCACTTACAGGCGACCGCTGCGATAATATCAGAGGTGCTGATAAAATAGGAGTTAAAACAGCAGCAAATCTGCTTGCTGAATTTGAAAACTTAGAGAATATTATAATAAATGCAGAAAAAATTGAAAAACCATCTATAAAAAAATCAATTAAAGAAAATGCAGAAATGCTGCGAGTCAATTATAAACTTATAAAACTTGACGGAACTTGCAATCTTCCTTTTGCTTTAACAGAACTTGAATATACACCTTTGAATATTACGACATATGATGTTTTAAAGGCAATCTGTCTCAGACAATAATTTTTACTATAAATTTAAAATTTCTATTGACTTTAGATTAAAAATCCATTATTATATTAAGCGTATGCTGGTGTGGCGAAATAGGCAGACGCAAGGGACTTAAAATCCCTCGGTAGAAATACCGTACCGGTTCAAGTCCGGTCACCAGCACCAAAAAAGAGTAAAGTGTTACTTTACTCTTTTTATTAAATCAGCCGGCGTGATGGAATTGGCAGACGTGCTGGACTCAAAATCCAGTCCTGGCAACAGGGTGCGGGTTCGACCCCCGCCGCCGGCACCAAAAAAAGCCACTGTAATTTATATTTACGGTGGCTTTTCTGTTTATGAAAGTTTATATTTGATTTTTTCATATATTTCAACAAGTTTAAATTTTGGTGTATAACCGCTGTCAACAAGTTTCATTTCATCATCTGTCAGATAATCTGACATGGATTCACTGCAGGCAGACAGACAAACCGACGGATAAATTATACACCACCAGTTATGACCTCTTCCCTCTCCTATTTCAATTTTTAAGGAGTTATATTCACCTGCCGGCAAAGTGAAGTCATCGTATACTCTTGTTTCAAAAAATTCTTTTACAACCGATACTTTAGCCTTGTATTCTGAACCGTTCAAATGAATTGCTTCATTGGCGAGTGTTTCAAAATAACGAATATTTTCTTTTGCGATTTCAATATTTTCACTTAAATCTTTGCCTTTAAATATATCTGTTGTATTTTCAAGTATATAGTTTTTAACCTTGATTTTTAAATCCTGATCTTCTGTTGAATCAGAGTTTGCGAGAATATGCAGACGAAGCACTTTACTGCTTATATTTTCTGAAGTGCTGATAATCGGTTCACATACGCCTATCAATAATGTAAGTACCATAAATATCGGTAAAAATAATTTAGATATTTTCATAAAAATACCTGCCTTTCAATTCATGATTGGCAGGTTTTTTCATTTATATACAATTTTTATTTACATAATCTTTGAAATCAGGATTGTATTTTGATTTCAATTCTTTATCAGTTGTCTTATGATAATATTTCTGATATGATTTTTTAGCCTTTTCTCCTCTGTTTGAATAACACATTACATCAATAAAGAGTGATGCAATATATGAGATGTATCCTGTAAATTCATCTATTGAAGTTATATTATATTCATCTAAATTATTAACAACAACACGGTCCTTTTCAATCAAAGCAACCTGCTGATCATTATAATAAACAGGATATTTTATTCCTTCTTTGCCAAGACCGACAAGATATGCATGAAAAGTATAATTTTTATATTCAATGGTAATATATTCAAAATTCCATCCTTTGCCTGTAACACTGCCGATTCTGTTATTATTATAATCAAAAATATCATAAATAACTTGTGATTCAAGTGATTTTGTATCAACCAGAGTTTTAACAGCAGGTTAATAAAGCAATCTCAGCCAGCAGTTTTCAAAGTAGGCATAGAATTCTATTTGACCATAAGGGTCAAATTGTCACGTTGATATACCTTTGCTATCGTTTGGTCATTTTTTGCTAAAACATACTCTGAAGAGAAATCTGATTTAATTTGTTTTAGTGTTAAATTCAAAACTTTTACCTCACTTAATCATTAATTCCATCCATCAGTTTTATTTGCTGTATAAAATCAGGATTATATTTTGCACGAAGTTCCTTGTTAGCGGTTATGAGATATGTTTGTGTTTCACTGTATAGTTTAACTTCGCCCATATTTGCAAATTTAAGCATATCAAAATTTGTTTTAATTTGCTTTAATTTACATATCATAATCATTTTCTCAATTCATTTATATTTATTCAAATTTTAGAAAATTTTTCTCCGACTTCGGTTACTTTATATTTGCCATTACTTTGTTCAGTAAGTTTTTCGCAAAACATGTTTGTATATTCTGCTTTTAGGGTGAATTTTACTGTTACAACATCTGCAAAATCACTGTTTTCAATGTTGGCCCCTATATCATTAAGAAGAATATTAAGTCTGTCATAAAAACTGTAATCAACTGAAACAGATAAAATTTTACAGGGTGCCATAGTTATGATGTTTCCGCTCTCGACAGCGATTTTGGAGGCGTGTGAATAAGCACGTATAAGCCCTCCGGCACCAAGAAGAACACCGCCAAAGTAGCGTGTTACAACAACACAAACATCAACAAGATGCTCCTTAAGCAGAACATCAAGAACGGGAATGCCGGCGGTTCCGCTGGGTTCACCATCATCAGAGGAACGCTGTATGTTATTTTCTCTTAAAACGTATGCAGAAACATTGTGGGTTGCGTCCCAATGCTTTGATTTAATTGAATTTATAAAATCTACTGCTTCCTGCTGTGTTTTTACCGGTTTTACATAACCGATAAATTTTGATTTTTTTTCTGTAAATTCATCAAATGATTCATTTTCAACAGTTTTGTATTCTTTCATATAGTCAATCACCGATACAAAAATAAGGCAGCGTAATTACGCTGCCATTAATTTTCAGATTAGCCTTTACGAGCATATCTCTTGTTAAATCTGTCTACACGTCCGCCTGTATCAACAAGTTTTTGTTTACCTGTGAAGAATGGATGGCATTTTGAACAGATATCAACCTTTAATTCGCTTTTTGTGCTTTTTGTTTCATATGTTGCACCGCAAGCGCACTTAACAGTGCAGGTATCATAATTTGGATGAAGTCCGTCTTTCATTTGTTTCACCTCTTTGCAAGTTATGTTCATTACGCCTTGATATATTAACACAAGATAGTATAAAATGCAAGTATTTTTTTAAATTATTTATACGCACAGACTTTATTAAGATAAAAAGAATATAAAACTGCCGATTTTACATTTTTTTTCAACGTTTTGGAAACTGCATTTTTGTAAAACATAATCTGTTTTTCATATCTGGAAAGCAGTTCCTGTTCATCTTCTATTCGGTCTGTTTTATAATCAACAAGCACCAGTCCGTCATCTTCTTCAAAAACGCAGTCGGCAATACCCTGAATAAGCACAGCATCTTCATATTCGGTATCATATATTTCATTTGCTTTAACAAAAGAAGATACCTTAATTTCCCTGTGAATTTTGTTTGACGAAAACATTCTTCCGGCAAAATTACTGCTGAAAAATTTATGAAGCCTTTCTGTATCAAGTGCATCAGCCTGCTCCTTTGATATAAAGCCCATATCAGCCATTCGCTCTATCTCATTTTTCAGATTATTTTTTGCATTTGAATAATCGCAGTATTGCATAAATGCGTGCATCGCAGTTCCGCGCTGTGCCGGAGTGAGTTCGTGTTTGTTCATGAACGACGGCTTTGATGAGGTAATATACGCAAAACCTTGTTCACTGCTGTCAAGCATTGAGGCGGTAAGTTTGGTACTCAGTCCCTCAAGTTGCTTTCGGCGGTATGAAAAATCAAGTTTTTCTTTTATCTGCGAAATAATTTTTTCGTCGCTCTCTGCCTGAATGGATTCTTCAGTTTGCTTAACAACTTCAATTTCATCGCTTATCTCTAAATTGAGCGGAAAATCAAAGTCATATGATACATAATCACAATCTGCCAGAGCACGCAGTTTTTGACCGTTTGGATGAATTAATGTACATATAAGAAAGAAATCGGCATCACACTGAATTTTTCTGCATGTATACGGCAATATTTTTCCGTTGACTATACCGGCAGAAAGTTTTTTTGCCTTTCTATCTATGTTATCGCAGGTTATAAATGTTATAAACTGCTCTTTTGCCCTTGTCATTGCAACATAAAGCACTCTGAGATTTTCACTCATCAGTTCAGTTGTGTTTTTGCTTTTTATAACAGCATAAGGAATAGAATTATACTGATACATTAATTCTTCATTATGGCATTTCAGACCAAGGCCCAAATTGGTATTCAGCAGAAGTTTGTCACTTAAGTCCTGTTTATTATATTGCCTTGATGCCCCTGCAAGAATGCAAATAGGAAATTCAAGACCTTTTGAATGGTGAACCGACATAATTGTAACTGCATCGGTGCTGCCCGATGTCAGTGAAGCAGAATCGACACTTTTGTCTGACGAAACAATTTTATCAATGTAACGGATAAATGCTGTTAATCCCACATTGACACCGCTGTCAAATTTTGATGCAAAAGAAATCAGTTTTAAAATGTTCTGATATCTTTGCTCTGAATTTCCCATTGCATTTATAAATGCAATCATACCTTTGCTCTCAACTATATATCTTATAAATCCTGCAACAGACATGGTTACACTCAGTTTTCTGAGTTCTGCACGGTCTTTTATAAAATCTTTTACTTTCTGATTATCTGAATTAAAAATGCAGAAATAAAGGTCTTTTGTGTTTGCGTTAATTTTTATCTGAGCAAGTTCATCCGCGGTGAAACCATAAAACGGTGACATCAGTGTTGCCAAAAGCGGAATATCCTGCATTGGGTTATCAATAGTTCTCAAGAGCGACATCAGCATTCTGACTTCGCCGTTTTCAAATAAATTTGTTGAATTGTCGCATATTATCGGAATGCCGTAATCGGTAAGAACCTGTGAATAGTCATTAATATGATTTTTAAGACTTCTCATAAGTATTGCAAAATCGCCGTATTTTACAGGTCTGTAAGTATCACCGTCTTTAATTAATTCGCCGGATTTAACTTTCTGTTTAATTATTTTTGCAATATATGCAGCCTCTTTTTTATCGGCATCCTCGCCTTTTACACCGTTCAAAATTCTGATATCTGCTGAAGGCAGAGTTGTATTATTATAATCTGCACCGCAGTTTAAATATTCTTCGCTGTTATAGTCAACTTCACCGAGTTCGCTGCTCATAATATTTGAAAAAATAAAGTTGACGAATGAGCAGATATCTTTTCTGCTTCTGAAATTCTTATCAAGAATTATTTTTGAACTTGTATTATTGTCACTTTCATTATATAAAGAATACGTTCTCTTTTTTTTATTAAAAATATCGGGCATAGCAAGTCTGAAGCGGTATATGCTCTGCTTAATATCCCCTACCGTGAAAAGATTCTTTCCGTTAGATAGATATGTAAACAGGAGATCCTGTGCCTCATTTGTATCCTGATATTCATCAACAAGAATTTCGTAAAAATTTTCCGATAAATTTTTGGCAAGATTACTTCTGATAATTTCGCCGCTTTCCTCGTCAAGTGAAAAAAGAAGATTTATCGCAAAATGCTCTATATCCGAAAAGGAATAGGAATTTCTTTCTTTCTTTTCAGCCATAAGGCGTTCATCAACATCTTTAATCAGTCTGATAAGCATGGAAAACTTTGGATATAAAGATTCCATATCTTCGGCATATTCCTGCGTTGTTGAAACAAAAAAAGACGGTATATCTTTTGTAAGAATCGTTTTGTAGTTTTCTCTGTTGTTTTTCAGTTTTGCGGCAACAATGCTGTCAATTTTTGTTGTTCTCGGCATTGTTTTAAATTTTAAAGCATCTATATTTAAAAGTTCATTCCACGATTTTTTATAGGCATCTCTTATACCGGAAAGGACTGAGAGATCATCCTCAAAAACATCAATAAATTTGTTATTTATATCCTCTGTGTCAAAATCAACAAGTGAAATATTTTCCGCAATAAGTTCTTCGGACAGGTTGAGCAGACTTTCAATTTCATTTTTTATGTATTTGAACCATACTGTATCTTCAAACGCAATATTGGGATTATACTGTTCAAGCGCATTATTAAGCCAGTTATAAGGAAACGGCTGGGCATAAATAAAACGCAGTATTTTTTTTATAGCATTAATCAGCGGTTTTTCATTACCCGGTGCAGTAAAAGACTCTGCGAGTGAAATGAAATTTTTATCATTTTCTTCATAATATTCATCAAGAACATCTGAAATAATACTGTCTTCAAGCAGTTGAAGTTCGCTTTCTTCAAGGGTTGAAAAATCCTGATTTATTGACAAATCAAAAAAATTTTCTTTTACAAGATTAACACAGAATGAGTCTATTGTGCAGATTTTAGCGTTCGGAATAAGAGATAACTGACGTTTGTAAAAAGAATCGCTGGGATTATTTTTTATACATTCGCTGAGAGATTTGGATATTCTGTAGCGCATTTCAGCAGCAGCAGCGTTTGTAAATGTAACAATCAGAAGTTTATCAATATCAACAGGGTTATCCTTGTTGCAAATCATCTGCTTTACTCTTTCGACAAGCACCGCAGTTTTTCCTGAACCTGCAGCGGCACTTACAAGAATATTTCTGTTTCTTGCTGTTATGGCATTATTCTGTTGTGGTGTCCACTGTGGCATTTTCAGAAAACTCCTCTTCTAAAATTTCTTTTACATCGCTGTCGCTCAGGTCTTCGGCAACCCGATTCTCAATTATCTTCTTATTTGCACATACGTCTGCATAATCGCAGTATTCGCAGGTATTTTTATGGTTTTTGTTTTTAATGGGATTTCGTGATATATTTCCAAGATGAAGTTCCATACCCATTTGTGCAATTAACGAATTAACTTTTTTATGAATAAGTCCGAGTTGCTCAAGTGTTGCAAACTGTCCACTGAGTTCTCCGCTTTTTTTCATTTTAACAGGTATAAACTTTCCTGCAAGTTCATGTTCCATTGCCTTGGGAATTTCATCATTTTCATCCTGAAGAACTATACCTTTCATTTTAAAACTATCGTTTTCTTTGCCTGCAAGAGAATCGTCTGCCTCTTTTCTGGAGGAAAAAGGAAATACACTTCTGGCAGCGTGCATATAGAGCACACCTGCAGGTATTCCGTTAACTTCCGAGTTTTTATCTTTACAAAGTGAAAACAGATAAACAAACATCTGAAGATTAAGACCATACATTATATCGGAAAGACTGAAGCTTTTATTTCCTGATTTGTAATCAACAACGCGCACATACGTTTTTCCGTCTTTTTCAAATGTATCGACACGGTCAACGCAACCTCGTATCTGAATTGTTCCACCATCGTCAAGTTGAAGTGTTTCGGGTTTAACCTTTGCATCTTTATCAATTAAAAGTTCAAACGCTTTTGCTTCAAAATCACAGTCCTTAAACTCTTCGGCAAGGTGAAAAACAACACTGTAAATAAGTTTTGAAAGTCTTTTATAATTATATTTGAATCTTGCATTCAAATCAGCAGCATTGCCCATTTCATGCTCAAAATACGCATTGATATATTGATCAACAAGAAATACAATTTCACTTTTGCTCATTAATGAAAGTTTTTTGCTGCCATAAGAGGCAAGTATCATTTCAAGAACATAGTGAATCACTGTTCCGCGCTGCATCGGATCAACTTCTGCTTTTTTACGCGGTTTTGCATTTAAACCGAACTTGCAAAAATATCTGAATGGGCAGTTATAAAAATCTTCAATTCTTGATGCAGAAACGTACATATTATAATTAAAAAGTGATGTTGCAGTATTTTGGTTTTTGATTACCGCATCTTTGTTTTCTGCAAGAGATTGTATTGAAGAATATTTTGGGTCATCTTTAAAATATTCTTTCAAAGAAGAATAAAATGGTGAATCAATCAGATACCTTTCGCTCATCAGTTCAAAAGAATTTGAATAAGTTTCAACAAGGTCAATATCGCTTATATCTGCAAAAGAGTATTCTTTGAGATTTTCAAAAGTGTTTTTCAGAGATACTATTATTTCTGACGGTGCGGTGTCTTTTCCGGTATTTCCGAGATAGGAAACAAAAAGTTTTTCACTGGAAGCAGAGCATGCCATATAAGCAAAATATCTTTCCTGAAGGTTAAGAATTTCGCTGTAGGAATAAAGTTTAAAATCATTATCGAGGAGAATTCTTCTGTCACTTTCTGATAAAAGACCTCCTCCTGCAACGGTTTGCGGAAACTCACCTTCATTTGCACCGAGAATGAAAACAGCCTTTGGATTATCTGTTCTTATTCTGTCCGCCTGGCCAAACTGAATGCTGTCAATTCCGCTTGGAAGCGTTCCAAGATCCTCTGATGAAATAACCATTGAAAATAGTTTTGCAAAATCACGCAGATTAATTTTTTCATCACCTATTGTTCTGGGCAGTTCATCAAGAATGCCCATTGCAATATCCCAAATTTTGCCCTGCTGCTGTGCAAGAATCGTTTGATTCATTTCTGCAAGTTCACAGGCAATGCTTTTCAGATTTTCGTCAACACCGAAATGAATCAGTGCGTAATATATCTGTTCGCATATCTTTTTTGCATCAGCACTTTTAACTGATTTTTTAAATCTGATAAGCGGTTCAACAATTTTTAATCTTGTTTCGTTAATTGCATCAAGTGCTTCCCTGTCACTTTTCCCTATTTCGCTTACAAAACCTTTTGTTGAATTTGTAAACTCCTCACACCATTTAAGACCGTTTATATTCCAGAGATAAATATAATTTTCAAGTTCGTTTATTTTTTCTTCAGGTATGCCTGTAAGGCCTGTTTTGGCAAGGCTTATAATATCGTCACTTCTAAAAGAATAATTAATGGTTCTCAGGAGATATTCTATAAAAATTATAAGGCAGTGGTTTTTTATCGGCTGTCTTTCGTCATTATAAAAAGGAATATCATATTTTTTAAATGCACATTCAAGTTCACTTCTGTATTTTTCGGTATCTCTTGTTATAACAGCAATATCACTTGCCATGCAGCCGCTTCTTAAAAGACGTCTGATTTCTCTTGAAACTTCACTGCATTCATCAGTTATAGTTTTTGCCGAATAAATTTTTATATTGTCTGTGTCTGTAAGGCAAAGTTCTGCAGACTGTGCAAAAATATTTTTTTCTGCATTTTTTATATCTTCATTATTGGCTCTGTAATTTTGTTCAAGTGTTTTGTATGTAATCTGAACACCGGCCTTTTGCGCTATTTTTTCGATAATTTTTTCTGATTTGTTTACATATGAAAACAAACTGAAATCATCGTCGCAGTTAAGATCGGCACAAAGCGTTATTGTTACTTCTTCGGCTTCACTGATAATCAGTTCAAGAATTTTATATTCCTGTGCCACAAAGCCGTTAAAAGCGTCGATAAACACTTTTTTTTCTTTGAAATATCCAACATCCTTTATTCTGCAATAAAGCCTTGTAAGTTCGTCTGCGCTGTCTAAGAAACGATTTTCAATAAGATTTTCGTATGCTTTCATAATTGAAGAAATATCGCAGAGTTTTCTGCCCAGACAATCATTTTCGATGCCTTTTGATAGAACGGAGATTTCTTCTGCACTCATATTGCACGATTTCATTTCATCATAGATTTTTATCATTGAATTGACAAATGAAAGTGAATCAAGTTTTTTGCTGAAAAGACACAGACTTTCTTTTGATTTTTCGATTGCCTGCATCATCATAACAACTTTTCCGCCCTTTGAAAGAACAGGCAGTTTTTCGCTTCCGTATTTTCTTTTTACATCGTCATTGATTCTTGTAAAAGATGTATTCTCAACAGCCGATATTCCGCTTTCTCCCAAATCGGTAAGCAGACGTTTTTCGCTTACAAGTGAATACTGTTCGGGTGTAATGAGTAAAATATTACTTTCACCGCTGTTTACAAGACTGCTTATTCTTTTAAATACATATTCTGTTTTTCCGCAGCCAGAGCGGCCCAATACCATTTTAAGCATTATTTTTCCTCAATTATCTTCTCATATAGTCTTCAGGTTTTATTAATCCTTCGTTCATCATATTTTCGTATGCGTCAATGAAAAATTCATACATCGGGCGCGAAATGTCAAATGCAAGTTTCAGTTCGTCAATAAGTGCAGGTGTGTTGATTCTGCTTAAATCGGTCGAATAATAGGTAAATTCCATATTTTTTGCACGAAGATACGGTTTTAGTTCTTCAGGTGCATCAGGATATTGGTCTTTAACATATTCCTCTCTGGATGCATATGTCAAACCTGCCTGCTTACAGGCATCAACTGCATCAAGCCATCTGTCGGGATGTTTTAAAATTAACTTATGAACTTCCTTAAAAAATACTTTTCTGTAAGTCCAGAAGCCGATACCGTATCCGAAACTGTTTGGAAAAAATTCAAAATAATAGAAAGGTGCACTGGGATATTCGTTTTTGTATCTTCTGAAAAACATCCACATATTTTCGCGGTATTTTATTTTATTTCTGTTCCCTCTTGTATCGCGGTAAATTCTTGACACGCTTCTTACAGGATCGGTGAGTATTTTATCATCAATATCATACATCAGTTCGCTGAGATCAAGCATAATCTGACGCATTGGAACAGTTATTCCGTTTTTCAACTCTTCCTTATGCTCTTCATAAAAAGACTTTGAATCATGAAATCTGTTTTCACAAAGAAGTTCTATACTCTGAGGTTTTATACCTTTAAAATTATATTCCGTCATTTGAGTAATCCTTTATCCTCCATTTGCTGAGCCGCAAGCATTGCACATATTTTTGCACTGTGAAAATTGAGTCCGCCCTGAATCCATGCATAATAAGGTTCTCTTATAGGTGCATCCGCAGAAAGTTCAATCGAAGAACCAAGTGTAAACGCACCGGCAGCCATAACAACTTTGCTGTCATATCCGGGCATATCCCATGGTTCGGGAAGAACAAAACTGTCAATAGGGCTGCCGCTCTGAATTCCCTGGCAGAATGCAACAAGGCTTTCAGGGTTTTCAAGACCGAGACACTGAACAATATCATGCCTGTCCTCATTATATTTCGGTGTAACATCATATCCGAAACTTTCAAAAAGTGCTGAAATAAAAACAGAACTTTTTAATGCCTCGCCTACTGTATGCGGTGCAAAAAACAGACCCATATATAGTTCGCGGTTCAGACCGAGCGTTGCTCCGACTTCTTTGCCGAGACCGGGTGTCGTAAGGCGGTAAGCGCATTTTTCAACCAAATCACTTCTTCCGGCAATATAACCGCCTGTTGAAGCAATACCGCCGCCGGCATTTTTGATAAGCGAGCCTGCTATTAAATCGGCACCGACTTCGCATGGTTCCCTTTTCTCGGTAAATTCACCATAGCAGTTATCAACCATGATTATTACGTCGGGATTTTTCCTTTTCGCAGCAGTGCATATCTGCCCTATCTCATCAACAGATAAACTTGGACGAAGTTCATATCCACGGCTTCTCTGTATGTAAACCATGGTTGTGCTGCTGTTTACAGCCGCTTCTATTGCTTTTAAATCGATTCTTTCATCTTTCAGAGGGATTTCATTGTATTCGACTCCAAAATCTTTTAATGAACCCATTCCCTGACCGGTAATGCCGATAACATTATGTATCGTGTCATAAGGTGTTCCCGTAACGCAGAGCATTTTATCTCCGGGACGAAGCACGCCGAAGAGGGCGGTGGCAAGAGTATGCGTGCCGCATGTGAAGTTATGGCGTACAAGTGCATCTTCTGCACCGAATACTTTTGCCCAGACTTTATCAAGTGTTTCACGTCCCCTGTCGCCATAACCGTATCCTGTACTTGGTACAAAATGGGATTCGGAAATGCCGAACTCAATAAAGGCTTTCTGAACTTTGAGTTGATTATATTCGGTTATCTCATTGATTTTTTCAAACTGATTGCAGCACATTTTCAGTGCGTTCTCAGAAGCATTTTCAATTTTTTCACTTATATTAAAAAAAGGAATCATCTGTATGTTCTCCATTTTCCTATATTTATAAATCCAAGTTTTTTATAAAACTCCTCGTTAAGCGTTTTTTCTCTCATAAGAAAAATATTTCCTTTAATATCTGCAGACATTTCAGATATAAGGGCTGAGCCGTAACCCATCCGCCTGAAAGCAGGTGCAGTCTGAACTGACGAAAGAACAGCGTTGTCGCGGTATATCGCAGAAAAAATTGCACTGGATATTATTTCACCGTTAACATTAAGCGTGTATGCCATTGCACAGCCATGGCGGATTCGGTGGCTTACATCGACATACCAAGCTTCAAAATCTGTTGACTCATAATCTATAAAATTAAACAGTTCCATTAGTTTTGGATATCGGTCAATAACTGTATAAGGAATCGTTATTTCCGTTTTTTTATTGCTTTTCATAATTATACCCTCACAAAACGGCGATGGCATTTTAAATGAATCATCTGACAAAACAGAACTGTAACCCATTACAGAAAAAAACTCGCATAACTCTTCTCTGTCAGCACCCTCAAAACAGCAAAGTGTAAAATCTCCGTCAAGTTTTGAAATCAATGCTGTCACCTTGTTATCCTCATTTACCTGTTTGTAATAAGATGAAAAGTCATATGAAAAACCGTATGCTTTCATAAGCGACATTATTCTGATGTAAAATAAATCGGGAAAATCAGGTTCTTTTATATCTTCTTTTTGGTTCAGTTTCTCAATCATATAATTTCGGTAATAAAACTTTCAGTAACTTTCTTGTATCTTCTATATCATTGCAATTCACAACACTTGAAGCGCTGTGAATATAGCGGCACGAAAGTGAAACAGCCATAACGCGGCTTCCTTTTCCGCTTGTCTGAACTGCGCCTGCATCATTTCCGCCTGCTATTGCCGTTTTGGTTTGTATGTTAATTTCATTTTCTTTTGCAGTGTTCATTGCAAGTTGATATAAATTTTTATCGTAAATTGTTCTTCCGTCCATAAAAGAAACAACCGGACCGTCTCCGAGCACACATACTCTGTCACCGCCCGTTACACCGCACAAATCGGCAGCGGTAGTGGCTTCAAGAATAACGGAAATATCACTCTGAACACTGTAAGAAGTGCAGGCTGCACCGCGCAGACCAACCTCTTCCTGCACATTAAAACAAAACCAAGTATCATACTGCAAATCACTCTTAATAAGTTCAATCATCAGCATACAGCCGATTCTGTCATCAAGTGCTTTGGATTTAATTAAATTTTTGCCGAGTTTTATAAAATCATTTTTAAAATAAGCATAATCGCCGGGATGCACATATTTTAGTGCATCCTCTTTACTTTCTGCACCGATATCAATATAAAGGTTTTTAAAAGACGGTGCTGTATTTTTTTCTTCATCGCTCAAAAGGTGAACTGCCTTAAGACCGATAACACCTTTAACATTGTTAATCATAACAGTACGATTCAATACAACTTTTGAGTCAATTCCGCCAACTGCACTGAATTTAATATATCCGTCATCGGTAATATCCGTAATGATAAAACCAACCTCATCCATATGAGAACAAATCATTACTTTTTTATCAGGTGTATTTTTTCCTTTTTTAAATGCAATAACGGAGCCGAGATTATCAATATTGTATTCGCAGTAATCTTTTATCTCACTAATGATAAAATCTGCTACAGCACTTTCATCACCTGAAGTACCATTCAGACTGCAAAGTTTTTCAAGCATTGATTTCATCCACCCTTTCTGCAATATAGGCACAGATAAGATCTGTTACACTTTTAATATCGTTTATATCAACAACTTCAACACGCTGGTGCATATATTTTTCAGGAATTGAAATAAGACCTGTTTTTATTCCGTTTTCACAGATACTTATCACATCAGCATTTGTGCCTGTTCTTCCGCTCATAACTTCACACTGATAAGAAATGTTGTTTTTTTCAGCAACTTCAACCAGTTTTCTTGAAATATTCTTATCAAGTATAGGTGAAAAACCAATCATTGCACCTTTGCTTATTTCACCGCATTCTGCCTTATCGCATCCCGGAGTATACGCAAAAGAAACATCAACGGATATGGCTTCGTCAACTTTTTTTAAATATGTTCCGGATTTAGCACCTCTTGTGCCTACCTCTTCTTGCGAAGAGAACATTATGGTTATTTTGCAGGGCAAATTTTTTAAAGTTTCGACCGCCATTAAAATTGCGGCAACACCTGATCTGTCATCAAGGCATGAGGCGGAAATGAATGAACCAAGCAGCGGCGTAAAGTTCCTTTTAAAGGTAATTCTGTCGCCGAGGCTTACAAGTTTTTGAAGTTCTTTTTTTGTATATCCCGTATCAATAGCGATTTCACTGATTTTTGGAACATTTTTTTCTTCATCTGCAGTTTGAAGATGCGGAGGTTTGGTTGATATGATACCCTTAACTTCTTCTTTTCCCCATACTGAAACCTCAGCAGCCGGGAGCATTCTTAAATCAATCCCGCCGCATTTGCCGACTTTTATAAAACCATCATCGGTAATATCCGTAACAATAAGTCCTATTTCATCAAGATGGGCATCAAGAAGGAAATGATAGCCTTCTCCGAAAGTGCAGAATACATTATTCATCGGGTCAACAGAAACTTCACCATAAGGTTCAAGCATTTCTTTAAGAAGATTTGTTATATTTTCTTCTGCTCCCGATACAGCAACACAGGAGGTCAGTTTTTTCAGTAATTCAAGAGTGTTTTTCATTATTCACCAAATCCATTTACAAGTTCTTTAAATTTTCTTCCTCTGTATTCAAAGGTTTTAAACTGGTCGAACGCCGGGCAAGCAGGACAAAGAGAGACGATGTCACCGCAGGCTGCTTTGTCTTTTGCAATATTCAGAGCATTTTCCATTGTATCGGTTTTAATAATTTCAAGACCTGATTCATTAAATCCTTGATAATTTACAACAGTATCATAGATTTTATCGGCTGTTGCGCCATTAAGAACAAGAAGTTTAACATTGTTTAAAATATCGGGCACCATTTCGCTCATATCATTGCCCTTGTCTGAGCCGCCCATAATAACAATTATTTTTTGATTGAATGAACGCAGACCGCTTACAACCCTTGATGGCGAGGTTGCGATGGAATCATTATAATACTTTACACCATTATATTCTCTTACAAATTCAATTCTGTGTTCAACACCGCCGAATGTTTTTGCAATTTCAACAATATTTTTTATATCAACCATGCCCCATACAGCAGTGATTGCTGTGCAATAATTTTCAATATTATGTCTGCCGGGAATGATTATTTCGCTGCTGTTCATAACAAATGTTTCTGAAGCATTGCTGCTGTAAATGATTTCATTTTTGTCGTTAAGATAAGCACCGTTTTCAACCTTGTGTCTGATAGAAAATTCACTGAGTTTTCCTCTTACATCATAACGCATATCATGATAAACTCTGTTGCCGATAGAATAATCGCAATCAGCGTTTAATACTGTTTTGCAGTTTTCATTCTGATAAATAAGAATATTTCTCTTGGCATCAACATATTCATCAAGGCTTATGTGGTGATCCTGATGCGTACATTCAATGTTTGTTACAACAGCAATGTCGGGTGTGTTTTTCATATTGCCCATTGTAAGAAGTTGAAATGATGATAATTCAACAACTGCAATATCATTTTCGGTTATTGTTTCAAGTTCGGGCATTAACGCTTTTCCGATATTTCCGCCGAGATAAACATTATATCCCTGTTTTGAAAGCATTTTTGAAATAAGAGTAGTGGTGGTGGTTTTGCCGTTTGAACCTGTAACGGCAATTATTTTTGAAGGACAGAGTTTAAAAAAAACTTCCATTTCGGTTGTAACCTTCTGCCCTCTGCTTATGCATTCACCTATCCACGAATTCTGAAACGGCAAAATTCCGTGAGAACGGAAAACCAAATCCATTTTTGGAAGAATATCAAGATAGTTTTCTCCGAGTGAAAAATGAACTCCGAGATTTTCAAGTTCACTGCAGATTTCGCTTCCGATATATTCTTTGTCTCTTTTGTCACAGGCATATACCTCTATACCGAGTTTTGCAAGAAATTTTGCACATGGAATATTGGCAACCCCCATACCCACAAATGCAACTTTTTTATCTTTCAGACTGTCAAAATACTGTTTTGCTTTACTGTTCATTGTATCTCCTAACTGAATTTCAAATTAATGTACAAAAAAATTACCGTTTTTAAAATCTTTGATATTGAATGATTTCATTTTTTCTTCAAGTTCTGCCTGAAAAGGAAGACTTTCTTTGCCTATGTACTGTTCCTTAATAGGAACTTCACAGTTCATTGCAAAATTGGCAATCAACTGTTTGCACTTGCTTTCAAAATTGCCGAGAAAATATACTTTTCTGCTGCTTGCTTCAACAATACATATTGCAATTTTCAACTGCTCTTTTCTGCCGAGCGGGGTAATCATTTTGCTGAGTGCGATTGCATCATCCTGTGCGTTATCGGTAACTATGCACAAAACGGCATTCCCTTTTCTTTTCAAATTCTTTACCGTGAGATCATTTATAAGTGTATCAAGATAAGCAAGAACATCATTTCTGTTAACGTCTTCAATATCTGCAATATAGAAAAATTCTTTTCGTTTAAATGCTCTTACAGCAAAATCGAAATCGCCGCAGTTGATATTTCTGCCGGCGGAGAAACTGCAGTTTTTCAAATCTTCATACATTGAGTTAATATATGAATTAACATCTGTTTCTTCTTTAGAAGTTATATAATATCCTGCATCACTGATTTCATACTCAATATAAGTCAGAAATGAATCTGATTTGCCGTATTTTGAGTAATAAAGAAAAACAATTACCAATATTGCAATTACAAGAAAGTCACAAAAATAACTGCATATTGTTGCTGCAACGGCATTTGCCGCAGCAATATATGTTGAAACACCAATATAAACAAGAAAAAAAACTGCACCGAAAATTACGGCAAAATTCATTACTTTTTTTAACTTTTTCTGTTTTTTTCTGAATTCTCTCATTTTATCATACCCATAAATTCATTTTCATCTATAATCTGAATTCCAAGTTTATTTGCTTTATCAAGTTTTGAACCGGCCTCTTCACCGGCAAGAACAAAAGTTGTTTTTTTTGAAACAGAGGAGGAAGTTTTTCCACCGAAAGATTCAATTATTTTTGATGCTTCTGAACGTTTTAATGTCGGCAGAGTTCCTGTTAAAACAAAAGTCATATCTTTAAACCGTTCATCTTTAATCTCTGTTTCAGAAAGCATATTTACGCCGCACGCTTTTAACTTTTCAATAAGTTCCTTTGACGATGGATTTGAAAAATACTTTACAACACTTTCAGCCATTACCTGGCCATAACCGTCAATACTTAAAATTTCTTCGGCATCCGCATTCATAATACTGTCCATATCTCTGAATTTATCCGCCAAAAGTTTTCCGGCTTTTGCACCTATATTGCGTATACCAAGTGCAAAAATAAGTTTTGACAAATCATTTTTCTTCGATTTTTCAACAGATTTTTTTATATTTCCGGCACTTGTTTCTTTAAATCCGTCAAGTGAAGCAATTTTCTCATAATCAAGATTGTAAATATCAGACGTATTTTTTATAAGACCTTCGTTTACAAAGGTTTCAATTATGGCAGGTCCTAAGCCCTCAATATCCATTGCATCTCTTGAACAGAAGTGGATAAGATTTCTTAGCAGTTGTGCAGGGCAATCGGGATTGATGCACCTTATTGCTGCTTCGTTATTTTCTCTTATAACCTGTTGGCCGCATGACGGACATACGGTTGGAAATTTATATGTTTCACTGCTGTTATGTTCATTGACGCAAAGCACTTCCGGAATAATATCCCCTGCTTTTCTTACGGTTACGATATCGCCTATGGCAATACCTTTTTCGTTAATAAAATCCTGGTTATGAAGTGTTGCACGGCTTACTGTCGTGCCTGCGAGATGAACACTCTCAAGAACAGCAGTCGGTGTCAGCACACCGGTTCTGCCAACGGCAATTTCAATATCAATAAGTTTCGTCTGCTTTTCTTCAGGCGGATACTTAAATGCGATTGCCCATTTTGGATATTTTGCAGTTGAGCCAAGTATTTCGCGCTGAGAAAAATTATCAACTTTGATAACCGCGCCGTCAATATCAAACTCAAGATTTCCGCGTTCTTCACCGATTTTATCAATTTCACTTATTGCTTTTTCGATTGTATCAACCTTTTTATAGAAAGGAACCGTATTGAAACCGAGTTGCTTTAAATAATCAAGAGAATCTTTATGAGAGTTCAGTGTTTTGTCTTCGATCTGCTGAATATTAAAGATGAAGATATCAAGACCTCTTTCAGCAGCGGCACTGCTATCTTTCTGACGAAGTGAACCGGCGGCAGCATTTCGCGGGTTTTTAAAAGGTTTTTCATCATTTAAAATCTGACGGTCGACCACTTTAAGAAAACTTTTTTTCGGCATATATACTTCACCGCGCACCTCAATATAAGGCACCGGTTCTTTCAGTTTTAAAGGAACGTTATGAATGACTCTGAGATTGGCACTTACATCTTCACCGATATCACCATTGCCGCGTGTTGAACCGCGAAAGAATAAACCGTCACGATATTCCAGGCTTACTGAAAGACCATCGATTTTAGGTTCAATAACAAACTCAGCATCTGATACACTATCTGCTACCCTATTATTAAAATCTCTGAGTTCATCTTTGCTGAATGCATCCTGCAGGCTTTCCATACGAACTGTATGAACAACACTTTCAAACGTGTTATCAGCCTTGCCGCCCACCTTCTTAGTCGGTGAATCAGGAGTATCATACTCAGGAAATTCTTCTTCTAATTTTTTTAATTCACGCATCATCATATCATATTCATAATCTTCTATTTCAGGGGCATCGTCATTATAATAACGTTCTGAATGATATGTGAGTTTTTCTCTAAGTTCTTTTATTTTTTTCTCGGTTTCTCTCATAAAATCACCTTATTTATTATATTATAAGCATTATATCAAATATAGTTTATACCTTCAAGAGTAAATAAGTCCAAATAAACAAATTATTAAGCCAAAAAAATCCTCCTGCAGAATAAAACTGCAAGAGGATTTTGGCATTATTTTGTGAATTTATGAAATACTTTTTTGCCTTTTTTTATAATTATATCTTTATCAAAGTCAGCAATTTTTAAAGTTGAAAGAGCACTCTCAACCTTATCATCGTTGACGCGCACACCGCCCTGATCAATAAGTCTTCTGCCCTCGCCTTTTGACTTTATCATACCTGATTTAATCATCATATCAAGTATTGCAATTTCGCCGTCAACAAAATCATCATCTGAAAGTTTGGTTGTCGGCATATTTGAATTATCAGCACCACCTGCAAAAAGCGCCTTGGCAGCCTGCTGTGCCTTTGCAGCCTCTTCTTCACCGTGAATCATTTTTGTAAGTTCAAATGCAAGTTTTTCTTTAACAGCGTTAAGTTCGGCGCCTTCAAGTTTTTCGTACTCTCTGATTTCATCCATCGGAATAAATGTTAAAAGTTTCATACACTTAATAACATCACCGTCACCGACATTTCTCCAATACTGATAAAATTCATATGGTGATGTTTTTTCAGCATCAAGCCATACTGCACCTTTTTCGGTTTTGCCCATTTTTTTACCTTCGGAGTTAGTGAGCAAAGTGATTGTCATTGCATTTGCATCACCTGAAAGTTTACGTCTGATAAGTTCCATACCGCCTATCATATTAGACCACTGGTCGTCACCGCCGAACTGGAGATTGCATCCGTATTTTTTATACAAAGTGTAAAAATCGTAACTCTGCATAATCATGTAGTTGAATTCAAGGAAAGAAAGACCTCTTTCCATTCTCTGCTTATAACATTCAAAAGTAAGCATTCTGTTTACGCTGAAACAAGCGCCTACTTCCCTGAGAAGATTAACATAATTAAGATCAAGAAGCCAGTCGGCGTTATTCACCATAAGTGCTTTATCATCTGAAAAATCAATAAATTTTGACATCTGCTTTTTGAAACATTCGCAGTTGTGTTCAATCGTTTCAACAGTAAGCATTTTTCTCATATCAGACTTACCGCTCGGATCACCAATCATACCTGTACCGCCGCCGATAAGTGCAATAGGCTTATTACCTGCCATCTGAAGGCGTTTCATAAGACAAAGCGCCATGAAATGGCCAACATGAAGGCTATCCGCTGTCGGGTCAAATCCAATATAAAAAACTGCCTTGCCGCTGTTGACAAGATCTCTGATTTGCTCTTCATCTGTAACCTGGGCAATCAGACCTCTTTCCTGTAATTCTTCATATACTCCCATAATTTATCCTCCTGAAATATGTAATTATTGTTTTATCGGATGCCGCACATTCCGTTTTTTACCTTTTGTTCAACATAAATTCCCATAATTGTTTTTCTCTATCGTGATAATAATAATTCTTCTGCACTTTTGAGAAGAGTATCTGTAATTTCCATACCGCCCATAATTCTGGCAAGTTCTCTCTTTCTTGCTTCAAAATCAAGCGGTGCTACTTTTGTAAAGGTCTTATCGTCAGAAAATTCTTTTTGAATAAGAAAATGCTCATCTGCATTTGACGCAATCTGTGCAGAATGCGTAACGCAGATAACCTGAGTATTTTTTGAAACAGATTTCAGTTTAAGACCGATTTTCTGGCTTGCCCTGCCGCTTACACCAACATCTATTTCATCAAAAATCAATGTATCGATTGTATCATTGTACGACAATATGTTTTTTATTGCAAGCATAATTCTTGAAAGTTCGCCGCCCGAAGCGATTTTCGAAAGAGGTTTTGGCGGTTCACCGGGGTTTGTTGATATAAGAAATTCTATTTTATCATAACCGGTTGAAGAAAGATTTCCTTTATCAAAACTCACAATAAACTGAAGTTTAGGCATATCAAGAAACTCAAGTTCATCTTTAACCTGTTTTTCAAATTTTTCTGCAATTTTTTTTCTTGAATATGAAAGTTTATCTGCAAGGGCAACTGTTTCGTCAAACGCCTCATCATATATTGCATTAAGACGCTCAAGTTCTTCGTCGCAATAAAGAATGGAATTTCTTTCAATTTTTGCATTTTCAAGAAAAGCAATCATTTCTTCTTCGGTTGCGCCGTATTTTGTTGAAAAACGATACAGCAAATCGAGACGTTCCTCTATCTGTTCAAGTTCTTCGGGAACAAAGTCTATTTCAGCGAAAAGTTCTTCAACTTTATCTTTAATCTGTTCAAAATTATCATTAATTTCAGCAAAGATATCTGAAATATTTTTTGTCTCATCAAATGAAATGAGTTTATTGAAAGCATCATCGGAAAGAGATTTGGCACCGCTGAAATCATCGTTGCCGTTTATGCATAAAAGAGCATAATTAAGTGCTTCGGATATTGCTGCACTCTTCATTATCACATCTTTTCTTTTGCTGAGTTTTTCTTTTTCTCCGATTTTGATATCCGCATCTTCAAGTTCCTTAATCTGATATTCAAGCAGTTCAAGACGTTTGTCTTTATCCGCTTCATCTGTAGTTAAGGTTTTCAGTTTTCTTCTTGCCGATATTAATTTTTTAAATGATTTTTTATATTCATCAATAATGCTTTTATCATCAAAAAGCATATCAATATATCTGTACTGAAAATCGGGATTTAAAAGTGCCTGGTTGTCATGCTGACCGTGAATATTAACAAGATATGAGCCAATCTCCCTGAGCATCGAAACCGTTGCAGGTTTTCCGTTGATTTTGCAGTTTGATTTACCGGCAGAACTGATTTTTCTTGAAAGAAGAAGAGACGCATCATCATCGTCAATTTCAAAACCCATATCTTTTAATTTGTCGGAAACGGATTTAGAAATTTCTTCAAAATATGCACTTACAAATGCATTGTCTGCTCCGTGGCGCACAAGTTCTTTTGATGTTCTTTCACCGAGAATAGCATTTATTGAGTCAACAACGATAGATTTACCGGCACCGGTTTCACCTGTAAGAACATTCAGGCCGGATGAAAAATCAACAGAAGTTTTTTCAATTACAGCAATATTTTCAATATTAATTGTTTTTAACATTTAAAATCTTCTCCATATTCATAGTGAAAATTTTTGCAAAGTCTTCTGTTTTACACAGAACAAATATTGTGTCATCACCCGAGATGGTTCCTACAACGCCTGTCCACTCCATAGAATCTATTGCTGTGCATACTGCAACAGCCATACCGGGAAAGCATCTTATACATACTGTATTAAGGGCGTGGTCAACACTTATGATTGACTCAGAAAAAATGCCCCCTGTTCTTCTTACCGCATCAAGATTTGATTTTTTGCCGGTTGAATAAATATATCTGCCTCTGTCGGAAAGTTCTTTAACCAGGCGGAGTTCTTTTATATCTCTTGAAATTGTTGCCTGTGTTACATCAAATCCGTTTTTAAGAAGATACATCTGAAGTTCTTCCTGTGTTTCAATATGATTTACATTAATCAGTTCAAGAATTTTTGCATGTCTTCTCTTCTTCATCATACTCTCCTCTCGATTATCTTCTTATTGAGAATTTCATAGAAGTTTTCAGGTTTTACTTTTATAAGTTTTGTTTTTATTTCAGATACACATATTGAAACTTTGCAGTTTTCGTCAAGATGAATACCTTTTTGACCGTCAATCGTCAACACAGGGCTGTTATTGTGATCATTGTGAGCCTTGATAACAAGTTCTTTATCCGTAGAAAATACGAAACTTCTGTCCATAAGCGAATGCGGACAGATTGGTGTTGCAAGAATACACTCGGCATTGGGACTTACAACCGGACCGCCTGCAGCAAGTGAATACGCTGTTGAACCGGTGGGTGTGGAAACAATAATTCCGTCCGCCCTTATATTCATTACATTTCTGCCGCTGCTTGTGATATCTATATCTATAAGTCTTGCAAAATTGCCTCTTGAAATTACAGCATCATTAAGACATTGATGGACTGAAACAATTTTTTCATCCTTTATAACTTTTGCTTCAAGCATAAGCCGTTCATCAATTTCAAAATTGCCGTCTACAATATTTTTCAGCAGATGCAGTTCATCCTGCTCAAGACCGCTCATAAAACCGAGTCTTCCGGCATTTATGCCAAGAATCGGTTTATCAATCTTTGCGGCGTTTTTGGCTACATTAAGTGTTGTCCCGTCTCCGCCGATTGCAATGGCAATATCACATATCTGCATAAGATTTTCGCAGTTTTTATATAAAACATCACAATCAGCAAACTGCGTTTTATAATCACTGCTGACATAAACCGAAACATTATGTTTATTCAGTTCTTTTAAAACATTTTTTGCAAGCGTATCCACGCCCTTATTCTGCAAATTAGGAAATAAAGATATCGTCATAATAATTCCTCGTGAGACTGATTGACAAGTTCTTTGGCATTGACACCGGAAGATATAACAGGAGTACTGCTTTTATGGAGATAAATCAAATATTCAATATTACCCTCCGGACCCTTGACAGGCGAAAATTCAAGACCCATAACGGAAAAGCCGCTCTCAAGAGCTAATGAAATAATATTTTCAACCACTTCAAGATGCGTGTTCAAATCACTGACAACGCCTTTTTTGCCGACTTTTTCTCTTCCTGCTTCAAACTGAGGTTTTATAAGACAGACTGCCTGTCCGTCTTCTTTAAGAAAATTATAAAGATTAGGAAAAATATGTTTGAGTGAAATGAAAGAAACATCGACAGAAGAAAAATCAATTTTATCACAGATTTGTTCTTCTGTTACATATCTGAAATTCGTTCTTTCAAGATTGATAACACGCTCATCTGTTCTCAGTTTCCAGGCAAGTTGTCCATAACCGACATCAACAGAATAAACTTTTGAAGCACCGTTCATAAGCATACAATCTGTAAAACCGCCTGTTGATGCACCGACATCCATGCAAATCTTATCTTTAAGATTAATCGGAAAGCATTCTATTGCTTTTTCAAGTTTAAGACCGCCGCGGCTGACATATTTCAGCGTATTGCCGCGAACCTCAACAATATCATCAACTTTTATCTCTCTGCCCGCTTTATCTGATTTCTGATTATTAACATACACAATCCCTGACATAATAATTGCCTTTGCTTTTTCACGGCTTGGAGCAAGTCCTTTTTCAACAAGGGCAACATCAAGGCGTATCTTACTTGTTTTTGGCATTTTCTACCTCTCATAATATAGACGCACTGTCCATATTATATGTTTTTAACTGGCTGGCAACGGATGCCTGTTTTATAAATTCATCACAAACAGCAAAATGTTTAAAGTTTAATTTTATGCTGTTTTCTTCAAGAATTTCGGCAAATTTTTCGCCGATGCCGCCGCTTTTTATCCCTTCTTCATAAAAGAAAATATTTTTAATATATTTTAAATCTTCAACTATATTTTCACTTATTGGTTTGATTCTGTTAAGTTTGATAAGGCATGTATTATCAAGTTTTTCAAAAGCCCTGTATGCCTGTGAAAAAAGCCTGCCGTAAGTAATGATGCAGTTGTCGGATGTTATATCACCAAAAACGGTATAAGGTTCTTTTGAATATGTATACCCATCAGGTTTATAGTCTTCACAACCGCGCGGATAACGCACTGCAACAGCGCCTTCTGTTTTATATATGCCTTCATAAAACATTGCTTCAAGTTCATCGTAATAAGCCGGCGCAAAAATTGTTAATCCTACAACTGAATTAAGATAAGACGTATCAAAAACGCCCTGATGGCTTTCTCCGTCTTCACCGACAAAACCCGCTCTGTCAATGGCAAGTATGACTTTTAAATTCTGCATAGCAACATCGTGAATCAACTGATCGTATGCTCTTTGAAGGAAAGTTGAATAGACGGCAAAAACCGGAACCATACCATTTTTTGCCAAACCGCTTGAAAATGTTACGGCATGCTGTTCGGCAATGCCGACATCAAAAAATCTTTTGGGATATTTTGAGGCGTATTCACATAATCCCGTACCCTCTGCCATTGCAGCGGTAACACAGCATATTCTGCTGTCTTTTTCGGCAAATCTGCACATAGTTTCGCCGAAACTTGCCGAAAAGTTTTTTCCGCCTGATTTGGGCTCTCCGGTATCTACATCAAATTTTCCTATTCCGTGAAACTGGGTAGGATTTTTCTCTGCAGGATTATAGCCTTTTCCTTTTACAGTGTTTACATGAATGAACACGGAATGGCTATGGGCCTTGGCAACGGTAAGCGCATCAATAAGTGCATCAATATCATGACCGTCGATAGGACCGTAATATCTGAATCCCAAATCTTCAAAAAATGTTGAATGATATATTTTTTTTCTTATTTTGGAATTAATAAGCGTAAAAGTTCGGCTTATCTGCGAACCTATGCGCGGTATTTTTGCAAGACCGCGCTGTATTTTCGATTTAAAGGTTACGTATCGAGGCGAAGTTCTTATCGTTGTAAGATTTTTAGCCATTGACCCTACATTGGGGCTGATTGACATATTGTTGTCATTCAGAATAACAATCAGATTGCTGTTGTCATTTCCTGAATTATTAAGTGCTTCATAAGCAAGACCGCCTGTTAAAGCACCGTCACCGATAATGGCAATTACCTTGCCTTTTTCGCCTTTAATCTGCTTAGCCTTAGCAAGACCTATTGCGGCAGAAATGGATGTTGAACTGTGACCTGAGGAAAAAATATCATGCTCACTTTCAACAGGTCTTGTAAAGCCGCTTATGCCGTTTTCTGTTCTGAGAGTATGAAATTTATCTTTTCTTCCGGTAAGAATTTTATGCGTATAGCACTGGTGACCAACATCAAAAACGATCTGATCATTAGGGCTGTTAAACACCTTGTGCAATGCCACAGTTAATTCTACAACACCGAGATTTGACGCAAGATGACCGCCGGTTTCGGCAACGGACGAAACCATAAATTTTCTTATATCTTCACATAATTCATAAAGTTCATCAATATTTAATTTTTTTAAATCCTTGGGGCTGTTTACCCTGTCAAGAACGGACATAAAAACACTTCTCTCTTCATCATACAAATTATCTTTCTCTGCCGATAAGGCTGTATGAAAGAAGTTTTAAAAATTCCTGATTTTCAAAACTATCAAGTTGTTTTACAGCAGTTTCTGTTAAACGCTTAACATCTTCTTTTGCTTTTTCTATACCAGTTATGGTAACATATGTTGTTTTGTTATTATCTTTGTCAGAGCCAATCGGTTTTCCGAGTTTTTCTTCATCGCCGATAATATCAAGAATATCATCCTGAATCTGAAAAGCAATACCAAGTGCATATGCAAATTTAGATGCAGCAGCGAACTGCTCCTCGGTTGCACCGGCACTTATACAGCCCATAAGACATGCAGCAGATATAAGGGCCCCTGTTTTAAGTTTATAAACAGTAAGCAATTCCTTAAGTTCGGGACTGCTGTTTTTTTCAATAATCAAATCAATTACCTGACCGCCGATCATTCCGCAGACACCACTGTTCTGCGAAAGCAGACTGACAGCCATAACCTTTTTATCATCGGATAAGTCGCAGTCGGCAATAATTTCAAATGCATGTGTAAGAAGCGCATCTCCCGCAAGAAGTGCCGTTTCTTCATTAAATTGCTTATGGCAACTTGGTTTGCCACGTCTTAAATCATCATTATCCATGCAGGGAAGATCATCATGGATAAGGCTGTATGTATGGATAAATTCAAGTGCACAGGCAAGCGGAAGACAATCCTCACGTGTGCCGCCGCATGCTTTGGCAAATTCAAGCGCAAAAACAGGGCGGATTCTTTTGCCGCCGTTTGAAAGAGAATATTTCATTGCATCAACTACAGAATGCTGACCGTCTTTTGCATCCGGCAAAAATGAAAGAAGAGAAAATTCAACTTTTCTTACATCGTTATTTAAAATATTTTTAAACTCAGTTTCAGTCATTATTATTCCTCCGATGTCAGTTCGGTTATTTTTTGATTCGCCTTTTTGAGTTTTTCCGAGCAAAACGCAGAGAGTTTTGTTCCCTCTTCAAAAAGTTTTATGCTCTCATCAAGAGTAACTTCGCTTTTTTCAAGAATTGAAACGATTTCTTCAAGCCTTGTAACAGCAGATTCATATGTCATTTCTTTACTCATAATTTACCTCATCAATTTTCACGTTTACATTTCCATCCGGGAAAGTAATTTTTACCGTATCATTACTTTTAATATCTTTTTTCGATTTTAAAACTTCGCCGTTTTTGCCTGTTATCATGCTGTATCCTCTGCTTAAAACTGCAAGAGGGCTTAATGCATCAAGTTTACCTACTGTTCTGGCAAAATTAAGCGAAGCACTTTTAACTATATTTTTAAAATTATCGTTTAGTTCTCTGTTATAGTCCTCAATAAAAACAATTAAATCATTATAATATGCAGCGGGATTTGATAAAACACTGCCGTTTTCAATCGTATCAAGTCTTTGAAATTCATTCTCAATTTTATTTTTCAGGCTGTTTCGCATAATCTGATTGGATGATTCAAGAAAAGTTTCAAGAACTTTAATATCAGGAACAGCAAGTTCTGCTGCAGCACTCGGTGTGGGTGCTCTTAAATCGGCAACAAAATCACAGATTGTATAATCGGTTTCATGACCCACTGCAGAAATGACAGGCTTTTTGCAATCAAAGACCGCTCTCGCAACTTCTTCTGTATTAAACGCCCACAAATCTTCAATAGATCCGCCGCCTCTGCCGACAATTATTAAATCTATATCATCCATACTGTCAAGTATTTTCAGTGACTTAACAATATCCCCTGTTGCCTGTACGCCCTGAACGGCAGTGGGCACAATAACAAGTTCACACAGCGGATAGCGTCTTGCTGTTATGTTTTTAATATCTTCAACAGCCGCACCCATATTTGATGTTGCAACCCCGATTTTTAAAGGATATTTTGGTATTGCTTTCTTATAAATTTCGTTAAAAAGACCTTCATCGGCCAGTTTGGTTTTTAACTGTTCGTATGCTAAATTCAAAGCACCGATGCCGTCGGGCTGAATATCTTCAACATAAATCTGATAAATGCCGTCTTTTTCATAAGAAGAAATTCTGCCGCGGCAGATAACACGCATACCATCTTCCGGTTTAAATTTTAGTTTCTGTGCATAAGATGAAAACATAACTGCCTTAATCTGACTTTTGTCGTCTTTCAGCGTAAAATACATATGGCCGCTGCGAAAATAATGCAGGAAGTTGCTTATTTCGCCGACAATATATATATTTCTCAGCGGTGTACTTTCATCAAGCAGTGCTTTAATATAAGTATTAACCTGTGAAACCGTAATTACATTCATTTTCTATCTCTCAAATATCCGAATATTGCAATACCGCAGGCATTGTCGCAACTGAATTCAGGTTCAGCAAAATTTATATCATAATTGCAGAATTTTCTGCTGACGTTATGGCGGATAAGCGTGTTTGACATAACACCGCCTGCATATACAATCGGTAAATTTCCATATTTATTTAAAATGTTTTCTGTCATCTTCTCGATTGCTGATGAAACAGAAGACAGAACAAATTTTGCCACATCTTCTTTTGCATTTTTATCATCAATCATTTTCTTTACTTTGTTTTCAACACCTGAAAGTGAGCAGTTCATGCCCACCATTGACGGTTTAATGCAGTACTCTTTATCAGAATTTTGAGCGAGTTTATCTATTTCGGCACCGCATGGAAATTTTAAACCCAGCATAACACCTGTTCGGTCTATTGCCTGGCCTGCCTTTAAGTCGGTACTCTGTGCAATAATGTCTGCTTTTATAAGTTCATCACTGTCAGGTGTAACAAGAAGTGCTTCGGTTGTTCCACCGCTGACATGAAACGCAATAAAATTTTCGTTTATAAGTTCAAGTCTGCCGACAGAATAAAGTGCTGCTAAAATATGACCAACCTGATGTGATGTTGTGTAAAGCGGAACATCTGCAAATTTACTTACACAACAGGCTGAATTTTCACCCACAAGAAAACAAGGCATATAACTGCCCTCTGTATTACGCGGTCTTATGCTTACAGCCACAGCATCAACATTTCCGCTGAAATTAAGTTCACGCAGAAGCACAGGTATATTAACGGTATGCTGAAAAACTGCATCGCTCTGGCGGAGTCCTCTTTCTCCGCTTTTTACTTCAAGAAGTTTTTTTGCCTGATAAACATTTTCGCCGTCAAATAAAGCGAGTGAAGTTGTATAATTGCTTGTATCAAAACCGATATACATATTTTTAACTTTCTCTTGAAACGGAGCCGAGTATTCCGTTAATGAAGGCCGGATCATCTTTACCGGCATATTTTTTTGATATTTCAACTGCCTCGTTAATTGCAACATTTACAGGAACATTTTCAACATATTTCATTTCATATAAAGCAACATATAAAATGGCAAGCGTAACTTTTGGGAGTCTTGAAACCCTCCAAGACTTTGAATATGTATTGATAATTGAATCAAACTCTTCTTTTTTTGATGTTATTCCGCTGAATATATCTTTAGCATACTCGCAGACTTCTTCAACATTGTCAGAATACATTTCAATAAGTTCGTCCATATTGTCATTTAAATTAAAAAGGCTTTCAAAAGTTAAGAAAAAGGCCTGCTCTCTCATTTCACTTCTTTTCATATAGTTCTCCTAATAAAAGAATGCCGACAAAATATATTGCCGGCAGATTTTGGTTTAATCTTCAGTTTCACAAGGTTCCTGTGAGCCGTCAGGCTCTTCAAAATCAATACCTGCAACAATTACATTAACTTTCTTTACAAGTTTGCCAGTCATATTCTGAACAGATTCTTTAACAGAATTCTGAACCTGAGTAGCAACCTCCTGAAATTTCTTACCCGGTGATAAGTTAATATATATGCTGATATTAATATCTTCACCTTCAGGTATTATTCTGACAGGGCTTAATACTTTAAGACTGCCCTTCTTAATTGTGGTTACAACATCAACCGGACCTGAATGGAAAGATGATACGCCATCAACATCTTTTGCTGCATTCACTGCAATAGATGATAAAACTTCATCAGAAATAACAAGTTCACCCATAGAACTTTTAGTTGAAATTTCCATAACTTTACAAACTCCTTTGAATGAACAAAAAATGTTCATTTCAATTTTAGTTCATTATAACACATAATGAATAAATATACAAGATTAATTTGACTGAATTATTGTAACATCTTCATATGTACATCCGAGTTGCGCGGTTGCAATTTCTTTGATTTGCAGAATAAGAGTATCATTAAGTTCTTTAGCATCAACAATTATATCAACTTTCTTTGAATCCTCATTTATTACTGCAATACAGTTGCTTACACCTTTAGCGGTTACAAGCGTTTCTATCTTATTTTCGATTGTAATGTTTTCAGATATTTCGCCGATTTTTTTTGCTGCCTCTTCCTGTGCCTCTTTGCTGCCTGAAGAATTGTCAACTATTTTCTGCAGTTTTTCAAGACTTGCATCTCTTGCGCTTTGGCGGTCAACTCTTGCTTCTGAAAAATATGTGTTTTCGGTTGTAGGTTCAGTTGTTGCATCAACATAAGTTGCCTCACCAAGTATTTTTTCTTTAGCGGAAGAAATGGTGCTTACTTTGCTGGAAATATCACTGTTTTCCCAGTACCAGTTGCCCATCACGCCCACACCGAGAAGCAGAACAAAACAGGATATTGCAACTTTTGTTTTTCTTGAATTTCTTTTCTGCTTTTCTTCCTGCGTCAATTCAGGTTTGATTTTTTTCTCTTTTTTAATGTTATTTTTGTTCATAGTATCACCTTTTATGCTTTAATTTTTGAAACAGAAACTCTGTTTGTCGGTATATTGAACAGAGATGTAACTGCTTCGATAATTTTTTCTTTGACAGATATGTTGTCTCCGCCTGTGCAGACAACAGTAACACCCTGAACTTTGGGAAAATATTCTTTAATCAGAACAGGGGTTTCGCCGTCGGATGAATTGTAAATGACATATTCATCTTTAAGATTTGCCGAATCACTGTCGTTTTTCGTTTCTACATCTGTTGCGTAGACGCTTTCGGCAGTGTTTTCGAGCGTTATCATAATTTTGCATTCACCTACCCCGTCAATCGAGGAAATAACACCTTCGAGTTGATTTTCAAGATTGCTTATATATTCATTATAATTATAAGACTGTGTCACCTGTTCTTCCTTCTTTTCTTTTGAAGAAAAAGCATCTGATAAAAATATCAGCAGAATACCAATCAATCCTATGGCGGTAATTATTTTAAATTTACTCTGGGAATTTGTATAAAGATTTTTTAGTTTTTCCGTAATTTTACTCTCCAAGATAACGCACCTCAGCAACTATCCCCAATTCATCATATATGTAATTTTTCACGTCAATATCACTGTAAGTGTCAGGTATCTGAACCGAAACACGATTAATTTTTATTTCATTTTCCGAATAATTTATGGATACATCCGCTTTACACGATGAATAACCTCCCGCCTCAAGTTGATTTTCAATATTTGCACATATAAGATCGCCATATGTGTTTTCCTGTTCATTTTCAAACGCTTCTATATTAAATTCGGGAAAAATCAGATTTATATCTGCACTCTTAAATGGGTAAATAAATGACAGAAAAATAAATATTGCAAGAGTAATTTTAAAAAATTTTCCCATACTGCCTTTAGGCGAAAGAATTGAAAATATAACTGATATCAGAAGTGTTATGCAGATATTAAATGTCCATTCTTTTATAAAATCCATAATTTCAACTCAGTTTGATATTGTTTTTGCAGCAACAAGAATTCCTATGGAAATGATTGTTGTCACCATTGTCAGAATAAGAATAACGTCAATAATCAGCAGTGTATCCTTGAATGTTTCCACCGCTTTTTTAGCGCAGTTATCATTGAAAAGTTCACATACCATAGAAGAAAGTGAAATCATCAGTCTCCACAGCGTTACCTCTATCAGTGCAGGAAGAAAAATGGATATTACCGCAATGATTCCCACCACACCTACTCCGGATTTGATAAGGCTTGAATAACTCTGTATGGAAAGAAGACCTTCACTTATTGAACTGCCGATTACGGGAACAACGGAATTAATTGCAAATCGCACCGATCTTAATCCCAGTGCATCAGCACGCGAGGATACGGCTGTTTTTACCGAAAGAATTGAAACAAATATTGCAGACATTGATGAAATAAGCGTTGTTATTGCGTTTTTCAGCATTTTGATTATTCCGCTGAGATTCAGTTCGTTTCTGATACTTGAACAAATTCCGAGGGCAAGGAAACAATTTGTTATGGGAACAAAAATAAATTCTGATATGTAATTCAGTCCCTGCGACAGAATTAAAAGCGTTGAATTAACCGAAAAAGAGGTCATGGCACCGCCGGATGTTGAAACAATAATGCAGAATACAGGAAAAAATGCATAGGCAAAATTTGAGCACAGTTTAATTGTTGAATAGCACAGACCGATACAATCCGTCAGCATTGTTACAAGAAGTATGGAAATAACAAGTGAGGAAACTGTTGAAAAAAAAGATGAAAATTCACTTTTATTCAGTTCTGTATTCATAGAACTGAAGAGAGATGAAAGAATTATGAATACGATAACTATAATTCCGCCTCTGATCGGGCTTTCTGCCTTTTGTGTTACTATATTAATAATATGGGTAACAACGTCTTTTATTGAGATATTTGTAATACTTTCGTAGTTAAAATCAGAAATTTCAAGATCATCAAGAAACGCCTTTGTCTCATCATCAAGAGTCTCAAATACTGACAAATCAAAAGAGTCAATATATTCCTGATAATCATTATTTTCTTCGGCAAAACATATGCTCGGTATAAGCAGTATTATTATCAGAGCAGTTAAAAATCTTTTCATTTCAACAATCCCGTCACGATAGTTATAACTGTTTCAAACAGCGGAAGCGTCATTATTAAAATAGATATTTTTGAAACAATTTCCGTTTGATTAGCCAGTGCATTTTCTCCTGTATCACGGCATAAATCAGAAAGGAACTGTGCAAGTAAAGATATTCCGAGTATTTTTATCATCAGGTTAATATATGTCTGCATATTTTTAACACGCGATGATAAATCGGAAAGTCTTTTAACCACTTCAAAAAAATCGGCAGCAACAATCGAAAACAACAAAATTACGGCTGCTATTGTTATAATAATTGCAAATTCTTTTTTGACATCTTTCAGAAAGATAACTAAAATCAGTGTAATCAGGACGATTCCTGCTATTTTTATCATAAATCAAACAGCGACTTAACACTTGAAAACAAATCGCTTATTTCCGGTATAATCATCATCAGAACAACAATTACTCCGGCTAAAGTCGTAAGCATTGCCTGTTCTTCACGACCGCTGCGTATAAGTACTGTATTTAAAACTGCAACAATGATTCCTATTGCTGCTATTTTAAAAATAAAATTAACTTCCATTTATCCTCCTAAATCAGCAGTATTGATGCAAATACGCCTGAAAAAAAGCCAAACAGCAGATAAAGTTTTTTGTGACTGTTATAATGCTGCTGATACTCCTGTTTCAGAATTTTGAAATAACCTGAAAATTCTTCAATAATCTTTATCTGGCTTTCGGCATCATATTTCCCTATTGAATTAAATAAGTCTGAAACTTTTAATTTTTCTTCATCCGGCAGCGGAGAATTGTTATTTTTTATATCAAAATTAAAATTTTCAAGCCTTTTGTCAGATTTGAGAATAGACATTATTTCTTGCGTATCAGGAGAAGTGCTTTTTAAAAGCAGCGATATTCTGTTTGCAATATAAAGCAGACTGTCAATATATTTAATCTGATTTTTTTTATACGTTAAAACCATTATTCCAAGGGAAGAAGAAAAAATGATGATCATTATCATTCCTGTAATTTTCAATTTTTACCTCCCTGAGATTTATAACTTCATATTCATTTGTATATGAAATAAGATTTACAATATAATCAAATTCATTTGTTTCAATGAGTGAATTGATTATCAGATTATCAAATATTCTTTCGTGCCTTCCGGTGTGAACGGAAACAGCAAATTTAACACCTGTTGAAAAAGCGTATTTTACTGTGCTGACTTCATTCATATTCCCTATTTCATCACATACTATAAATTCAGGCGATAAAGTTCTTGTTGCAATTTCTATTCCCTTTGCCTTTTCGTATCCCGAAAGAACATCTGTATTTATACCAACATCAAAACCGCCTGAAATTTCTTTTCTTTCATCAACAATAACCGTTTTTCTGTATTTACCGTTAAATCCGCTTGAAACAAGCCTTGATACATCTCTGAGAAAAGTTGTTTTTCCGCTGGCAGGTATGCCGCAGACTATAAAACTTGGGAGACTGTTTTTATATATCTCAGAGAGAATATTTCTTGAACAGTCTTTAAATTCTTTTGCAATTCGTATATTTATTGAAGTTATATCTTTGACTGAGGAAATTCTTCCTTCGCTGTATACACAACTGCCTGCAATACCCACACGGCATCCCTGTTTCGTTGTTATATAGCCTTCAATCATAGTGTGCATATTGGTATGATAAGAGTGATTGCACAGCCTGTCTGTTAAGCAGTTGAAGTCATCATCGTCAACCGTCAGCGAATGGGAATCAGGATTATATGTAAGTTTATTGTTTATATCAATAAAATATGGCTGATTATCAATTAAAATCGTTACGGGCTTATTTCTTCTGATTCGTATTTCATTAATACAGTTTTTTGTTCTGTTATCAAATGACTCAAAAACCGTTTTTAAATTGACAGGCATAAGCGAAATAAAATATGAAATATTGTCCAACTAATCACCTCGCTTAATTCTATGCTGCAAATAACTTTATTATAACAAAAATATTTTGTTGAAGATTATTGGGCATTATGATATTATATGTATATTAATATTTTAATTATTTATAAAGTTCGGTGAGATAATGAATTGTTCGGAATTTAAAGAAAGAATAAGAACCACAAAACTGATTAACGGAGAAACTGTTGCTTACACCATTTGCACATCATTTTCCGTTTTTATACTGATTTGCATCAAGCAGATACTCAAAACATTTTTTTCAGTATCTGCCCCTGTTGCCGTTCTTGCTGCGTTTATCATTGCACAGGTTGTTTCATTTTTACTCGAAAAAAGATTTGTTTTCAGAAAAAGTATTCTTTCATCTGAATTAAAACAGATTTTCATGTTTTTATTCCGTGCAGCAGTCAACTTCGGCTTTTATAAACTTGCCGAATTCGGATTCGGTGATATTCTTTCAATGCAGACTTCTTTTGTTTGGCTGGTTGCAATTTCAATATCATTTTTCTTTAACTATTATTTTGACAGATTAATACTTTTTGACTGTAACTATGAGGCAAAGGAAATAAAATATTCAAAAATATATCTCAGATTTTTTGTAAACAGATTTGTGATTGCATCGGCAGGACTTACTGCAGTGTGCATAACAATAATTTACCTGATATATACGGTGTTTCCTTTCGGCGATTCAACTGTTATGCGAATGGATTTATATCATCAGTACGGACCGCTTTTTGCCGAGTTATATGACAGAGTTGTAAACCATCAGAGTTTTCTTTATTCATGGACTTCGGGCGGCGGAAGCAGTTTTCTCGGAAATTATTTCAACTATCTTGCAAGTCCTTTGTCTGCCGTAATTTTTTTATTTGATAAAGAAGATATTTCTTTTGCGATATCTTTTTTGGTTTCACTCAAGTGTATTCTCAGTTCTGTAACATTTTCTTTATATCTGAAAAAATCACTTGATAAGCATAATTACATCACAGCATCTTTTGGTGTTATGTATGCCTTCAGTGCCTATTTCCTGGCATATTACTGGAATGTTATGTGGCTCGACGGAATGATTCTTCTGCCTGTTATTGCTCTCGGAATTGAAAGAATAATAAATGAAGGCAAAATAAAAACCTACGTCATTTCTCTTGTTCTGCTCTTTTATTCCACCTACTATATGGGCTTTATGACCTGTATCTTTGCGGTTGTATATTTTCTTGGTTATTACATCATCAATATGAAACCGGGAGAAGTTATCAACCCCGATGCATCATTTAAAAAGAAATATTCTTTCAGGGCGCTTTATAACAACAAATTCTTCAACCGCGGTGTAAAATTTGCGGCCGGAAGTATTGCGGCGGCAGGAATGTGTGCAGCAGTTCTTGTTCCCGTATTCTTTATTCTTCGTTCCTGTTCCGCCACATCTGATTCCTTCCCGTCAACATTTGAATCCTATTTCAATATATTTGACTTCTTAACTTCACATCTGGCAGGGCTTGAAACAACGATACGAAGCAGCGGCAATGATGTTCTTCCGAATGTATATTCGGGAATGCTTGCAGTTATTCTTATTCCCCTCTTTGTCATTAATAAAGATATAAGGCTCAGAGAAAAAGCAGTTTATATTATTATGCTTCTGTTTTTTCTTGTAAGTTTCAATAATAACTGTTTTAACTTTATCTGGCACGCTTTTCATTTCCCTAACGATTTACCGTTCAGATTTTCATATATGTACTCTTTTCTGCTTCTCACTGCAGGATTCAAGTGCATTGATAAATTCAAATCAATCAGCATCAAAGATATATGTTATGTTGGTATGGCATGGGTATTTTTCATCTGTGTTGCTCAGAAAATGTCAACCGAAAAAATGCTTGAATCAACAATCTATATCAGCATTGCGTTTATAATTATATGGTGCGGTTTTCTTTACATCTACCGAAAAGGCAAATTTGATAAACTGGTTATCGGCGTAACAGCGCTTGTTATCGTTTTCAGCGAAGTTCTTATTTCCGATACAGCATCAATCCTGATAACGCAGGATAATTCAGACTATAAAGCAAATTATAAGCAATACAGCGAGGCAATCAGCAAAATCAGAGAGGAAGATGACGGCTTTTACCGTGAAGAACTCTGTTATCTTGATACCCGTATGGATCCTTCTTATTACGGATATAACGGAATGTCGGTTTTCTCGTCGATGGCTTATGAAAATTACTCTCGTCTGCAGTACAGCCTCGGTATGTTCGGCAACAGAATAAACAGTTACACCTATAATACGCAGACTCCGGTATATAACATGATGTTTGCAATTAAATATCTTATGCATTATGACACCGGCAGTGTTCCGTCAGATCATCTGTTTAATTATAAATTTACAACAGAAAACGGTAATACGGATGTTTACGAAAACAAATACTTTCTTCCTATTTCATACTGCGTTAGCAATAATATAGATAAATGGGATACTGAAGAAGGTAATCCGTTTGATTTGCAAAATGATTTCTTTGCCCTTTCAACGGGATATAATGATGTTTTTAAAGAAGTTGAATATACAGACACTGCGTTTGACGGAATGCTTGGTGACAAAGTCAATGGCAACGGAACATACTGGTTTTCAAAAGAAGATGATGACAGCCAATATGGATATGTTGACATAACATTTACTCCTGTAAAAGACGGCAACATTTATTTATATGTAACGTCACCCGATATAAAGAATCTTGAAGTAAACTGTGCCGACACCGGTACGTTAACACAATCAATAGACGAACCTTATATTCTCGACTTAGGATACGTGACAGCAGGAGAAGAACTTACTTTGTCACTTGACTGCGGCGGTATTGACACGCTGGAAACCTATGCCGAAATATATGCGTATTCAGTTGATGAGGATATTCTTTCGGCAGGATGGAGAAAACTAAATAACAGTTCCCTTCAGATTACATCTTTTAATAATACGAAGATTGAAGGAACGGTTTCGGCCGAAGAAGACAGTTATTTATATTCTTCCATACCATTTGATAAAGGATGGAAAGTGCTTATTGACGGTGAGGAAGCGGAGACGTTTGAAACCGGAAATGCCCTTCTTACCACTGTAATCAAAGCGGGAGAACACACCGTAACATATAGTTACACACCAAGAGGCTTATACATTGGCATCATTATTTCTGCAGCAAGTATTGCAGGAATTTGCGGATATATTGCATACACTGTAAAAAAGAAAAATGAGATGAATGATGAATCTGTTTCATCTTATTAATTACAAATCTGTTAAATTTAAAAAAATAGTGTTTACAATAATAAGCAATATGTTGTAGAATATGCGTGTAAAATTTGAGAGGAGTTTCTTAAAACTATGGCAAGACAGCAAGCGTTAAACATTAATTCAATTCCAATCGGTCCATTGGGCATTATAGGAATGCCCGGATGTGAAGAACTTACGGACAAGATTGACAAGTATCTTGTTAAATGGAGAAAAACACAGGCACAGGAGCATGCAGAAACAATAGCATTTTACGGTTATCAGCGTGACAGTTACAAAATTAATGTATCTGTTCCGAGATTCGGCAGCGGTGAAGGCAAAGGTGTTATTGAGGAATCTGTCAGAGGTTACGACATATATATTATTGCAGATGTATTTAATTACAGTTGCACATATAATATGTACGGTATGACTGTTCCAAAATCACCGGATGATCATTTTGCCGATTTAAAAAGAGTTATTCACGCTCTTTCTTCAAAACCAAAAAGAGTTTCGGTTATTATGCCGATGCTTTATGAAGGCAGACAGCACAAAAGAAGCAGCAGAGAGTCACTTGACTGTGCTATGGCTCTTCAGGAACTTGTTGACTTGGGTGTAGACAATATTATTACATTTGATGCTCATGATCAGAGAGTTCAGAACTCTATTCCTGATGAATCTTTTGAGAATGTAATGCCTACATATCAGATGATTAAAGCGCTTGTAAATAATGTTGAAGACCTTAAGGTTGACAAAAATCATCTTATGATTATTTCACCTGATGAAGGTGCAATGCAGAGATGTATCTACTTTGCAACACAACTTGGTGTAAATCTCGGAATGTTCTACAAAAGACGTGACTATACAAGAATTGTAAACGGCCGCAACCCTATTGTTGAGCATCAGTATCTTGGTGATTCAGTAAAAGGCAAAGATATCATCATTGTTGACGATATGATTTCCTCAGGTGAATCCATGCTCGAGGTTGCAAGCAAACTTAAATGTCTTGGCTGCGCAAGAATATTTGTGTGCACAACATTCGGTTTATTCTGCAATGGTCTTGATGTGTTTGACAAAGCATACAATGACGGAGTATTTGACAGAGTGTTTACAACAAACGGTGTTTATCAAACTCCCGAACTCCTCAGCAGAGAATGGTATGTCAGCGTTGAACTTTCAAAATATACCGCATATTTTATTGACACACTTAATCACGATATGTCTGTTTCAAGTCTTCTCGATTCTGCACAGAAGATAAAAGAAATATTAATCAAAAAAGGCTTAAAGGAGGCTGAATAATTTGGCTAAAATTCAGCGGCTTTCAAAAATTCAAAAAATAATAGTTTCTGTTGTTGCTGTAATACTTGCACTTCTTATTGCAGGAGGTGCTTACTGTATTTCAACAAACCAAACCCCTGTTGAAGCAACAAAAAGTATTTTTACAAAAAATACCAATCAGATTGTCGGCAAATGGCAGAAGACAGATGCCAAAGGCGTAATTGCTTTTGTTTTCTACGAAGACGGAACTTATGACTCATATATTCTGACAGCGAATATTTCAGGTGAATATGAAATTGACGGCAGAAAACTTATTCTTCACAGTCCGTCAACATCAAAAGATCTTGTTTACAAATTCAGCGTTAATGAAAAAGAATTAAAACTTACTCTTGCTGAAGAAGACGGTGCAGTTCCTGATGAAAAGGAAGAAAGCGTATTTGAGAAGGTTGATGAGCTCAACCAGTCAACACTGTCTGATCTTTTGGGAAATCTTGCCGAAGGCAACAGCGAATCCGCAACAGAAGATAAATAAAACCCCACATAAATACAAAGCAAAAGAGTTATACAGAAATGTATAACTCTTTTTAATATTTTCAGAATGAATTCAGTCATATGTTCATATACATTACCGAGGAAGGTGAAAAACTTGATTGGTAATGTTGAAAAACGATGCATTGACTTAGGACATTATATTGTTGAAACAAACGCAACTGTAAGGCAGGCAGCCGCCGTATTCGGCATCAGCAAATCTACCGTACATAACGATGTAACAAAAAGGCTGTCCGTAATAAACCCGCTTCTGTGCAGCGAAGTAAAAGAAGTTCTTGAAAAGAACAAAGCCGAAAGACATATAAGGGGTGGTCTTGCCACAAAAGAAAAGTACAGCAAACTTAAAAATAATTGATTTTTCTTCCTTTAAGTGATATTATTATTTTACTGAAAAATAATATTAATAAGGAAGTTCATTATTATGAAAATAGGATTTATCGGCTGCGGAAACATGGCAGGTGCAATCATTAATGGAATTATTGACAACAACTGCGAAAAAAATGAAAACATTTTTGTTTTTGATATCTTTTCAAAGGCAACAAATACAGTAAAAGAAAAATACAATATAAATGTATGTGCCACTGCAGGTGCAGTTACAGAGAAATGCGACATACTTTTCCTTTCGGTTAAGCCAAATGTTATAAGCAGCGTGCTTCAAGAAATTCAGGATGAACTTAAAGCAAGCAACCCGCTTATCGTTTCTATTGCTGCAGGCAAAACCATTGAATTTCTTGAAAGCAATCTTAGTTCTGAACAGAGAATCATTCGTGTTATGCCAAATATCAACGCCAAAGTCGGTGAAGCAATCTCTGCTTACTGTTATAATGACAAAGTAACAGATGAAGATAAAAAAGCAGTAGAAAAAATTCTTTCTTCATTCGGAAAATGTATGGCTCTCGATGAAAGTGCATTTCCGCTTTTCGGTGTTCTCGGTGGCTGTGCTCCTGCATTTTCATATATGTTTATCGATGCCCTTGCAAGAGCAGGTGTCAAAAACGGAATGAAAAAGGATGATGCAATAAAAATTGCCGCACAGACTGTTTACGGGAGTGCAAAGATGATACTTGAAAGCGATGAACATCCGTGGAAATTAATTGATAATGTGTGCTCACCCGGCGGAACAACTATTGAAGGTGTTATGTCTCTTCAGGCAGACGGTTTTGAAAATGCAGTTCATAATGCAGTTGACAAATCACTTGAAAAAGATAAAAGACTTTAATATTGAAAAAAGACCTTACTGTTTTAGTAAGGTCTTTTTTATGCAAATATTATTTTTTGCTTTTACTCTTTTCTTTTTCCTTTTCTCTGTACTTCGTTAAGAGTTCATTCCAGTCATCATAGGAAACGTCACCGCGGTGATCTTCAAGAATGCCCTTTTCTGATAAATAACTGCCAAGATATTCAGTAACCTTTATAGCACCTTTGTGATTAACATGATCACCTTTATCACGTGTGTCTTTTGACCAGTTAATATCAAGTTCAACAAGGTTCAAATCAAGATATTCCAGTTTATATTTATCTGCTAACTTAACAATGCCGTTATGTTTTTTATAGTTCCAGTTCTTTTTGCTGGGGGCTGAGAAAAGAACAACTTCAATGTTTTTTTCTTTGCAAAGATTATACATTTTATCAAAATAATCAAGATTATTTTTTTTGATATCCTGAACTGAATCAGTCTCAACCATATACGTTTTCTTTTTAGCAGCTTGGGTTTTCTTGTTTAACAAATAACCCTTGTAACTATAATTGTCAAGATTTTCATATTCCTGATTCGGATTTATATAACTTTTCCAAACATCGTGATATTTGAAAAGAGGCAGTTTTTCACTGATTTTATGATAAATCATATCAGCATTATCATAATTACGATAAAGGAAATTCACTTCAATAAATACAATTTTCGGATTCTGCTTTGAAAGCATTGATTCAAGAAGATCGTAACACTCGTAACTCTTTATTGCACCGTGGCTGCATGAATATGTGGCATAACCATATTTATCCCACAATTCCATAGGAGAAACAGAACTGTAAACTTCACTGTCACCAAGAAAGAAAGCATCAATAGAATTTTCTCTTTCATCCATTGCCCACAGTTTAGATTTTTCATATTTGCTGACTCCTGCACTTGTGCCGTTAGGAGTTATAACAGCCGAAAGCAAAATAATCAGTGCCATTACAACAGCGGTAAATGAAACGATTTTTGCATATTTAAATTTTTCTGTCACAAATACTACCCCCTAAAAATCAGCATACATTGGCTCAACAGGAGTATAGCCTGCTCCGTAGGCACCAAAAATAATAACAAAGAAAATTAAAGCAAGCAGGATAACCCAGCGTATAACGATATTCTTTTTGCTGAGTTCTTCTCTTACTGCAATACCCTTTTCTCTTAAAATACCGATAATAAATACAATAAGCACAACTACCATTACGATTGCAAAATCGCAGATGTCAAGCCCTGCTTTATCAACTTTTCCTGAGGTAATACCTGAGAATGTAAAATCAGTAAATATCTTTTTGAACATCTTCAATCCTTCGGCAAGGCCATGTGCTCTGAAAAAGAGTTCACCGATAGCAACAAGTATTGAAGTTTTTACCATTCTGAAAATTACATAAGGACCGTGATTTCTGTCGATATGTAAAACATCGGCAATTTTTTTGAACATCGGCTCACAAATATTGGCAGAGAGTATCAATACAAAGTGATACATTCCGAAGAATATATACATCCACGCAGAACCATGCCACAAGCCATTGCATAACCATACACAGAAAAGTGCTATAGAACCTGCAAGAAGAGGACCAAAATGATTGCCGAGGTGTTTTCTTCCGAAAGCGGTTACCTTTTTAAGACCCTTAGAAAGTGAAAGCGGATAGAAAATATAGTCTTTAAACCAGGTGCCAAGTGTAATATGCCATCTTGACCAAAAATCTGAAATGCTTTTGGAGAAGAACGGCTGACGGAAGTTTTCAGGCAATGTAACACCGAATATTTCAGCAGAACCGATAACAACATCCATCGCACCCGAAAAGTCCATATATAACTGACAGGTATAAGCAATGGCAACAAGCGCAATAATTCCGCCGTCATATTTTTGATAATTGTCAAATACCGAAGTAACAAAATCGTTCAGACGGTCTGCAACAACAATTTTTTTGAGCATACCGTAAGCGATTCGCTCCACACCGAAAACAAAGTTTTTGTATTCAATCTTTTTGCCTTCAAAAAGCGAAACGGCAGTATCATTATATCTTACAATCGGGCCTTCCATAATCTGAGGGAAAAAACCCATAAACAGAGCAAGTCTGGGCAAATTTGTATCTGCTTTTATAACTCTTCTGCGAACATCAGTCATATATGAAACACCCTGAAGTGTATAGAATGATATGCCGATGGGAATCATAAAATTCGGCTCAGTCATTCTGAAATCAAATTTCAGTGCTTCAAGAAGATTATTAACATTAACGGCAAAGAAAGGCGAATATTTGAGCACCAGCAAAAGACCTATATGAACAATTACAGCCAGAGCGAGAATACCGTTCTGGCGTTTATCATATTTCATCTTCAGTGGTTTTCGCTCTTCCCTCGGCAGCAATTTTACTGCTGCTTTCTTCTCTGTCTGTATTTTATCAAGCCATAAACCGAAGTGATGAATTGATACAGTTGAGAAGAGAAGATATGCCAAAAGTTTTCCGCTGAGCATCCAAAAGAATGTGTAACTTGAACCAAGAAGAACATAAGGTTTCGCTTTCTTTGGCACAACGCTGTACAGCAGAGCAACTATCGGCAGAAAAAAAGCAAAATAAATGGGGCTGAAATAAGACATTAGTCGTCTTCCTCCTGAAGGCGTGTAATAAGTTTCCACATAGCCTCGGCACTGTTGAAGTTTTTAGGTGCAATTTCAACTGTTGGAATTGTAATGTCAAATTCATCTTCAATTTCTGCAATAAGAGAAAGAATTGAAAGGCTGTCAAGACGATGACCGTCAATAAGATCAGTACAAGTCTCATAATCAACTTCCGGCTGAATTTCTTCCAAGATTTCGATTAAAGTTTCCATAATTAATACTCCTTATATATACTTAATAATTTGGACTGTTTAAACTGCTTGTTTTGAAATGATCTCTTACAAGCGTATACTGCTCATCGTCATTAACAATAACAACACCCGGCAGTTCCCTGCTGAGGAAAAGCGATATTCCCTCGCACATACAATAAGCACCCGTATTTTTAAACACAAGCACATCATTTATTTTTAAATCGGAAAGAGGCAATGACTTTACTATGATATCATTCACCGTGCAGAGTGAACCGCAAATATTCCACTCTTCGGTAACGTTCTCTTCCCTTTCGGGATAATGGTCAATATGAGGAATTTTCATAGCCATTGACTGACCAAAATATACAAGATGATTTATACCGCCGTCAACAATAGCAAAATTACCTACTTTATTTATTTTCCGGTCAACAACACTGGTGAAATAGTAACCGCAGGAAGCAGCAATACTTCTGCCAACTTCAAGGGTTATTTTAATATTATCAGGCAGTGTTTTCAGCATCGTGCTGAATTCTTCAAAATAACTCTTCTCATCAAATTCATCAGATTGAAAATAAAATACGGGAAAACCTGTTCCGTATTCAAGTTCTCTGACATCAAACGAATAATCGGTTTTCAGTCTTAAAATCAAATCGTTAAGATATTCAAATTCTCTTCTGAATTTCTTTAGGGAAGTTCTCTGTGTGGATGAGAAGTACTGAATACCAATTATTGTTAAGTGTTCTGAGCCTTTATTATCTTGAATCATTTCAAATAAATCATTTTCAGAAACACCGAATTGATTTTTGCTTGTAACACGAATAAGAACATTTAATTTTCTGTTATATTTTTCAGCAAGTTTTTTAAGAAGTTCATACTGAGTTAAGGATTCAGCAGTGTAAATTCCAATATTATCATAAGTGCTTATAATACGTTCAATAAATTCAGGCGTTTTGTAAACACCTGAAACCACGATTTTTTCCATCGGAGTATTGAGATGTTCACACACTTCAAACTCTCCCGGAGAGCAAACCTCGAGCCTTTCAACGTATTTTTCGGCTTCTTTTATAATAAAAGTATTTGCTTTTACGGCATAACAGAGATCTACACCCTTCGGAATTGATGATTTGATATAATCTATTCTCTTGCGAAGTGTCGGTATATCAAATGCATAAAAAGGTGTCTTAAAATTTTTTAAAATACTTTCATACTGCATTATCTTCTGCCTCCTGCCGTTTCAAGCAATTTTTTTCTGTCAATCTTACCATTTTTGGTAAGAGGCATTTCAGAAACATTTCGTAAAGCACCCGGTATCATAAATATCGGCAGCGTTTCTTTCATACGTTTATGAAGTTCTTTTTTATCAATATTGCCGATATAAAAGCCGTACAATTTGCTCTTTCGTTCATCAAACACACAGCATGCACGTTCAACTTCATCACATGATTCCATTGCCTTTTCAATTTCTTCAATTTCAATTCGGTGACCCATATGCTTTATCTGGAAATCTTTTCTGCCCTGAAAAACAAAATTTCCGTCACTGTCATATTTACCAAGGTCACCGGTACGGTAAATAATGTCAATATATTTATCGTTGAGCGGATTCTGAACAAAACTTTTATTTGTCTGCTCAGGGTTATTATAATATCCAAGTGCAAGGCTTGTTGCTTTTACACATATTTCACCGGTAATATTTTCACCGACAACCCTCTTATTATTTTCGTCAAGCAGGAAAACTTCTCTGTTTCTGAATGCTTGTCCGATAGGGATTCCGTTTTCATAATCACAGTTGTTATCAACTATATGATACGTGCAGTTGCAAGTTACTTCAGTAGGACCGTAAAGATTTACAAACATCGCATCTTTAAGATGTTTCTGCCACTCTTTAAGATGTTTCATAGGCATAACTTCACCGCTGAACAAAATCTTATTTACGGTTTCGGGAACTTTATAATCAAGAGCGTGGAAAGTTGTTATAAGACATAGTGCGGAAACCGCCCATATCATTGTTGTGATTTTGTTTTCACACAGATAATCGAGCAGTTGAATCGGTGCTGAGAAAAGTTCTTTCGGAACCAAAACAAGTGTTGCACCCGTTTTTATTGAAGAATAAATATCTTTAACCGAAACATCAAAATCAAAAGGAGCCTGATTGGCAATAACATCATTTTCACTGATTGAAAAAGTTTCGTCAAATATATCAATAAAATCAATAACACTTCTGTGTGATACAAGAACACCTTTCGGAACACCGGTTGAACCCGAAGTGAAATTTGCATAAAGCGGATCAACATCAAGAGACTGTTTTCTTACAGAGTCAAGAAGCGACTCTGAAATTTCACTGCTGATTAAATCATCAATCAATAATAATTCACTGCTTGCTGCAACATCTTCGGCAAGTGCACGATTATCATTATCTGTAACAATAAACTTTGAACCGAGAACAGACAAAATCTGCTCTATTCTGCTTTTTGGCAACTGTGGATTAACAAGTACATAAAAACAGCCTGCATATGCAATTCCGAAGAATGAGGCAAGTGTTTCAATGCCCTTTTCCATTAAAACCGGAATCGGCATACGCACTTCACTTTTTGCTGCAACAGCGGAGCCGATTTTTTTTGCAGTCAGAAGCAGACTGCTCCAGTTCATACTTTTGTCATTGCAGATTACCGCAGTTTTATCACTGTAAACAGCCGCAGTATTTTCTAAATATTCAAGTACATTTTTCATAAAAAACCAAGTTTCTTTTTCTAATTTATATAGATAGTTTTACTAAATATATTATACATTATTTATGTATTTTTTCAAGACTTTTTGTCAAAAAGTACAATATATATATAAAATTAACATTTTCTTTATATTCTGCAAAAAATAACAGCCGGTCAAAATTCTGAATCTGACCGACTGTTTAGGCAATATATTAGTTGAATTATTTGTAAAGAGGTCCGTAATTTTTGCATGCACGGTAATCTGCCGACTCTTTATTGTCTGTTCCGAATGCGGACCAAGCATGGGGACGGAATATTTTTTCTTCCGATACATTGTGCATATTAACAGGAATGCGAAGCATGGATGCTAAAGTAATTAAATCTGCGCCCACGTGACCGTAAACAGTAACGCCGTGATTAGCACCCCAGTTTGCCATAACACTGTAAACGTCGGTAAATGCACCCTTTCCTGTAAGTATTGGTGCAAACCATGTTGTGGGCCATGAAGGATCCGTTCTCTTGTCAATCGTATTATGAATTTCATCAGGCAAATCAACAGTGTAACCTTCGGCAATCTGCATAACAGGACCAATTCCGTCAACAACATTAACTCTGAGCATTGTAACAGGCATCTGAGCGTGACAGCGGAAATGACTTGAATATCCGCCGCCACGGAAATATTCATAATTTGCTCTGCACCAATCTGTTGCATCAAGACAGGATTTGATATCCTCCTGTGTCATTTCCCAGAATGGTTTCATACAGCCTTCGCCATTGTCATTTTTAGCAGCACCGCTGCCGTCAAGAGCAGTTGCGCCTGAATTGATCAGGTGAATAAATCCGTCTTTAGCAGCACCGTCAGGGCGAACACCTGTTACTCTTTCACAGGCATCAGGACTCCAGTAAGTACGTACATCGTGGAAACAAGGTGCTGTATGCGAAACAAGAGTGCCAAGCATCATTGAAACACCATTGAGGGTATCATTTTCCGTTGCAAACGGCGTTGGCATTTTTGCACCGTTCCAGTCAAACGTTGAAGCCATAATTGCTTCGGTAAAGTCGGCATTCGGAAGCCAGTCTGTCCAGTTTCTCTGACCCTGGAATCCACCGGCAACTGCATTTTTGCCGAGCGCTTCTTCGTGCCAGCCCATTTCGTCGAGTTTTTTATTGCCGTAAAGAATATCACGCATAACCATAGTCATTTTCGTTACAAATTCCCAGTCTTTATCTGCGGGAACAACTTTTGACTTTGTTATAATTTCCGGTAATTGCTTGCCGGCATTGAGATCAAAACCTTCTTTGCAGTTTTCCTTTACCCAAGCAAGTGCTTTGTCATATTCATCATGGTCATAAATTTCAAGCGTAATACGGCGTACAATTTCGGTCATATCAACCCACTCGGCACGTATGCCAAAATATTTCTGAAACATATCGGCATTACAGTATGAACCGGCTATACCCATAGCCACACCGCCGAGATTTACATACGATTTATTTTTCATCCAGCCTACTGCAACAGAAGCCTTTGCAAAACGCAAAATCTTTTCCGCCACGTCAGCAGGAACACTTGTATCAGTCATATCCTGCACATCATGACCGTAAATTGAGAATGCCGGAAGCCCTTTCTGTGCAAATGCAGCCATAACTGCTGCGAGATATACGGCGCCCGGACGTTCTGTGCCGTTAAAACCCCATACTGCTTTAATTGTCTGCGGATCCATATCAAAAGTTTCAGAGCCGTAACACCAGCAGGGTGTTACAGAAAGCGTTGCAACTACATTTTCATTTGCAAACTGCTCAGCACATTTTGCAGCTTCTGCTCCGCCGCCGATAGTTGTATCACTGATAACACACTGAACAGGTGTTCCGTCAGGATAAAACAGATTGGATTCAATAAGTTCTTTTGCTGATTTTGCCATTCCCATTGTCTGAACTTCAAGGCTCTCTCTTACTCCGCCCCAGCGTCCGTCAATAGTTGGTCTTATGCCGATTTTTGGATAATTCATAATTTACCTCTCTTTATATATTAACTGATTTACAGAATTTTCTGTATGAATTTTTCCAGTTTTCAAAATTTTCAGGAATATATTTCTTAACATTTTCCTGTTTTCTTATCAGTTTTCTGCCCTCTTCAATGTTTTTTATATCACCAAGAGCGATAAACTGAAGCAGTATATTTCCGAGTGCTGTTGCTTCAACAGGCCCTGCAATTACGGGAATTCCAAGACTGTCGGCAGTCATCTGACAAAGAAAACTGTCTTTTGTGCCGCCGCCGAGAAGATGAAGAACGCAGAACTTTTTATCAGTGTTTTCTTCAATCTGATTAACAGCAAATTTATATTTCATTGCAAGACTCTCATAAATGCAGCGAATCAAAGCACCGTCATTATCAGGCACATGCTGATTTGTTTTTTTGCAGAAATCACGAATCTTTTGAGGCACAGAGCCCGGAGTTGCAAATTCAGGTGCGTCAGGATCAATAAAACAAGCAAAAGGCTCCTCTCTCCTTGCCAGCATCTCCATATCATTAAAGGAATAATCTTTTCCTTCTTCTCTGAAGTTTCTGCGAATTTCCTGAATAAGCCAGAGACCGCTGATATTTTTAAGGTAATTAATTTTGCCGTTCGCACCAAGTTCGTTTGATAGTTCATCTTTCATACTTTTTTCTGTAAGAATAGCATTGTCGCATTCACATCCTATCAAAGACCATGTTCCGCATGACAAAAATGCACATTCACTATTTTCCTCACACGGCATTGCTGCAACTGCACACTGTGTGTCATGACCGGCAACCTTAATTACCTTTATGCCTTTATACTCGCCTGCAACGGTTGAACTGTCAGTAAGTTGCTGAAAAACAACAGAATCCATTTCCGAAATTTTAACGGCATTATCATTCCATTTGCCGCTTGAGAAATCATACATCTGTGACGTAGAAGCAATCGTTTTTTCGGATGATTTATTACCGCATAACGACCATACAAAAAGATCAGGCATAAACAGAAGTGTTTTTGCATTTTTCACGGTTTCTGCTTTTAACTGAAAAAGCGTATTTATAGGCATGATCTGATTGCCTGTTGCCTTATAAAGTTCAAATGGTGATATTGATTTAAAAACTTCGTCTGTCATGCCGTTCGTTCGTGTATCACGATAGTTTACAGGCAGTCCGATAAGTTTATCGTTTTTATCAAGCAAACCGTAATCGACACCCCAGGTATCAAATGCAAGCGAATCAACATCGCTGCATTTTTCTATTGCTTTCTTTACTTCGGCAAGAAGATAAGGAAAATTCCAGCAAAGATGACCGTTTTCATAAACAGGTATGTTTTCAAATCTATGCACTTCACTATAAGTCAATTTACCGTCACTTAACTCTGCTTTAATTGCTCTTCCGGTTGAAGCACCAAAGTCAAAGGCAAGAACTTTGCTCACGGTGCAACAACTCCTTTCTTAAGCAAAACATTGGCGTAAATTGCTGTTTCACCTGTTGCGATGATGAGATAAGCCTTTTTTGCACGTTCATAAAATGCAAATCTTTCCATCATTTCAACAGAGTGATTTTCGGGTTCATACTTATTGAGTATATCATCATATATTTTCCATATTGCAGGTTCAGGACAACTGTCACCTTTAACGACTTCCATCAGTGCTGCAGGTTTTTCAGTATATGTATCAAGAGGAATGAGTTTCAATACTGCTTCTAAAATTTCAGCAGTTCCGTGACCGTCGGCACGAATTACAACTGCGTTTTTGCCAACACTTTCGCAAGGAAAATTACCGTCGGCGATAACAAGTTCATCGCCATGACCCATTTCGCATAGTGCTTTTAAAAGTTCAGGTGAAATTAAAGGAGAAATTCCTTTTAACATAACATTTCCATAGCCTTTCCGGCTACAAACAGTTTCATCAAACCAACACCTTACTGTAGCCATATAAGGTGCATTGCGTGTAATTTTAATCAGTCTTTTTTATGAAGAATTTCATCATCAGGGTTAAAGGTTTTATAACCGGGGTGTCTTCCTGTAACCTGATAATAACCTCTTAAATCAATAAGTTTTTGAATATTATCTCTGCTGATATCATAACTTCCGCCAAGAATAACAGCGTTAATTGTTATTTTAGCCCAGAGTTCAAGACTTTCCATTCGATAAAATGCAGTCACGGGATCACTGCCCACAGCAAGTGCTCCATGATTTTCAAGCAGCATAACATCATGTTCCTCAAGATAAGGTTCAATAGAATCAGGAACTTCCGTTGTTGACGGCGTACCGTAAGGTGTAAGAGGTACAGAACCTATAACTGCCACATCTTCAATCATATTATACATATCCATAGCCTTATGAGCCACAGCAAAACCTGTTGCTCCCGGCGGGTGCGCATGTATAACACTTTTAACGTCACTGCGTTTATCGTAGCAGCGAAGGTGCATTTTTATTTCACTTGACGGACGAAGACCTTCAGCGGCTTCAAGTACATTACCTTCACTATCAATACGAATAAGTTTTTCAGGTGTAATAAAAGATTTGCTCATTCCTGTAGGAGTTGCAAGAATTGTTCCGTCATCCAACTTAACACTTACATTTCCGTCGTTTGCGGCAACCCAGCCCAGTTGCCACATTTTGTGACAAATATCACATATTATTTCTTTTTGTTCATCAATATTAGCCATTTTTATCCCTCCGCGAAACATTATAACATATGTTGAATAAAAATTAAATATAATTTTTTCTGTTTATGTATAATATTTACAAAATTTTATAACAAATAAAGCAGTCGTCAACAAGTTCGCTGGAATGGAATAATTTTTACAATAAGAATTTTGAAGATACACACAATGCTTTGGTTTTCAGCACTGAAATGCTTGGTTTATCCGGTGATGACCGAAGTATAGCAACATTTATCAGACCGATTATTAACGGAAATTTGGAAATAACACCGCATATCACAAGTAACAAGCCATATTATAATGAAATAAAAAAATGCACTGAATCTATTTTTAACTGTGTAAAAACAAACTCGGCGCAATATGATTTGCTGCTGAAAAGCGAACTGTTAAGATTGTTATGGATATTGAGCAGCAACGGCGAAATCACCAAAAGTGCATTCGCCGTATGTGCTGATGATGATTGTCTGAATCCTGCCGTTCAGTACATTGCAGAACACTATAAAGAAGATATTACGATTGACAAACTCTCCGAAATTTCACATTTAAGCAAAAGTTATTTTATGAACCGCTTTAAGCAGTATTTCGGCATAGGTGCAATGGAATATATTATCCAGTTAAGAATAAAATTTGCCTGTGAGGCACTGCAAAACACTAATAAAGCCATTACGCAGATCTCATCGGAATGCGGTTTTAACAATCTTTCAAACTTCAACCGCCAGTTTAAAAAGACAGTCGGCTGCACACCAATGGAATATAGAAAATACTGAGAATGTTTAATAAGAAGTTATCATAATGTTAACCCCATAGGAGCATTAAGACTTGCTCTTTTGTAGCAAAGACCACCGAAATTGATACTAAGACACACTGAGTAAAAAGAGGCAAATATAATTCTGTTATTTAATGCGAAAAACCGGAATTTATCTGTTTTTTGGAAAACTCCTAAAGAAAATCATGTTATTGTCAGGGTCATAAAAACTCATGTTAATTGCACCCCAAGGTCGTTTGATTGGCTTTTCGATAATTCTGGCATCCATAGACAATACTTTTTTATACGCTTTTTCAATGTCATCTACAGTAAATGCCAAGCATATATTCTGATTCTGATTATTTTTTATTGACCCATCGTTATAAACTGTAAGTGTGGTTTCTTCAGAAATAAGGAACTGATGGGTTTCATCTTCACTATCGTTTTCAATTTCAAATAATTCTTTATAAAAGGTTGCAAGCCTTCGTACATTGTTCGTCAATAAAGTTACTTCGCCAATCCTCATAAATACCTCCGTTAAATTACAGTTTATTATTTCAAATTTAAAAGATTATACCATGAAATTGTAAATTCTTCAATTCAAAGAAAAAAGCCCTTAAAATCAGGGTTTTTGGGTAAAATGAAAGACAACCGACCTTGTATCAAAATCGGTTGTCTTATTTGGTGCAGAAGAAGGGACTTGAACCCTCATGAATTTGCATTCACTAGAACCTGAATCTAGCGCGTCTGCCGATTCCGCCACTTCTGCATACAGATTTCCTTTATTAAGAAATAAAAACATTCTGCCGAAACAGGAAAAATATTATTCATTTCTTATCAGAACATATGAATAATACCACAACAAACTTGAAAAGTCAATTAAATGTGATATAATTATTACGATAAAATTTTTAAGAAAATGATGAACATTTATGAAAAAAATTATCTGTATAGTTACCTGCCTCATTGCAGGAATATATTCACTTGGCTATGCTTCACTGGGCGGTTTTCATTCAAACAGCGGTGCATTATCAAAAATCGGGCTTGAACATCCGGTATTATTCGCCATATGGGGATTACTGACAGTTGTTGCACTTACATACAATATTATTATAGGTTTTATGAAAACAAAATATCGTTTTTATATTATACTGCTTATCATCTCAATAGCAGGAATGATTTTAACGATATGCTTTGATTTTGACTACAACAAGCATACGGAGTATGTTCTTCACTGCGCAGGATCGCTGACCTTTTCTGCAGTAATGGGAATAACAGTTTTTCTTTTGTTTTTACTGAATAAAAATTATATGTTTACAGTCATTAGCGGCGCTGTATTAATAACGGATTTAATACTTCTTATTATTTATAAAGAAACGGCATTGATTGAACTTATGCCGATTTTATCAGGATATATTATGCTTTGTATTCATAATCTGAAAAAGGAGAAAGTGAAAATTGAAGTTAAGTAACGAACTTAAAAATATTAAAACATATCCTTTTCATATGCCAGGACATAAAAGAAATGCATCCTATAATATTCCTGCCGGCGACATTGATATAACTGAAATTGCCGGATTTGATAATCTGCATAATCCTGAAGAAGTGCTGAAAAATATGGAATATGAAATATCAGATTTATTCAAAAGCAAGAGAAGTATAATATCGGTAAATGGTTCAACCTGCGGCATTCTTTCGGCAATATCTGCTGTAAGCAATAAAGGTGATAAAATCATCATTGCAAGAAACTGCCACAAATCAGTTTATAACGCATGTTTCATTAATGAACTTGATGTTTATTATATTGAACCTGAATTTAATAATGAATTTGCTATATATACAAGTATCAGCCAGCAGAGCATTGACAGAGCGGTAAACAAGAATCCCGATGCCTGCGCAGTGGTAATTACCTCCCCTACTTATGAAGGTTTTGTCAGCAGAATAAATTGCAGCATACCCCTTATCATAGACTCTGCCCACGGTGCTCATTTTGGGTTTGCGGATTTTTTGCCGCAGCGAGCAGAGGCGGACATCGTTGTTCAATCTTTGCACAAAACGCTGCCGTCCCTCACTCAGACGGCTGTTGTGCATATCAATAATGAAAATTTTACTGAAAAAGTTAAAATGTACATGGATATTTATGAAACAAGTTCACCGAGTTATGTTTTGCTTTCCTCCGTAGATAGATGCGTTGATTTTTTAAAAAATTGTAACCATGATTTTGCCGATTTCAAAAAACGCCTTAATAATTTTTACAGTGAAATTGAAAAATTATCTTATATTAGGATTTTAAAAAATGATGATATTTCAAGAATCGTATTAGCCTGTGATGGATTGAGCGGAGTTGAATTTGCACAAATTTTAAGAGATAAATATCTTATAGAAGTTGAGGGCGCAACACTTAATTATATTATACTGATAAGCACTGTATGTGATACTGAAAACGGTTTCAATATGCTTTTAAACGCTTTAAAAAACATTGAACACTCTGAAAGCAGATGCATATATAACACAAAAACAACTATTCCGAAAAAACATTTTAAGTCTTCAGATATAAAAGAAACCGTTTTGCTGAAACTGCCAGAGTCTGCGGAAAAGATATGCGCAGAATATGTATATGCTTACCCGCCCGGAATACCCATCATTGTTCCCGGTGAGGAAATAAGCGGTGAAATGATTAATCTGATTTATGAAATGCACAAATGCGGCGTTAATTTGATATCAGACAGCAATTCATTACCCGAAAGCATATTGACAAAGAGAGAGCAATAATGTAAAATAACATAGTAATTTAATAAGAAAGAGGTGTTCTTGATGAAAAGAATTAACACACTTAGTTCACGTAACCTTTGTCAGTCAGCAAAAAAAGGCGGTTGCGGTGAATGCCAGACATCTTGCCAGTCAGCAAGCAAAACTTCTTGCTCAGTTGCTAACCAGAAATGTGAGAGTTTAAAGAAGTAATAACAAATTAAGGTAGGGTTACCCTACCTTTAATTTTTCTTTGGAGTAAAATATGATTCACGCTTATAAAATGAACGGATATAATATTATAATTGACCAAAACAGCGGATGTGTACACTCTGTTGACGAGGCAACTTATGATATTATTAATATGTATAAAGAAAAAAACAAAGATGAGATAAAAGAAATTATTCTTGAAAAGTATAGAAATCAGGATGATGTTACCGAAGAAGAAATTGAACTTTGCTTTGAAGATATTGAAAATCTGATTTCAGATGGAAGGCTTTTTGCAGAGGATACTTTTGAAGAAGTTGCCTCACAGTTCAAAAAAAGACAAGGTGTTTTAAAAGCAATATGCCTTCATGTTGCCCACGACTGCAATCTTGCCTGTAAATACTGCTTTGCAGGTAAAGGTGAATATGATGGTCCGAAAGGTATAATGAGCCTTGAGACAGGCAAAAGGGCACTTGATTTTCTTATTGAGCAAAGCGGAACAAGACGAAATCTTGAAGTGGATTTTTTCGGAGGAGAACCGCTTCTTAACTGGCAGGTATGCAAAGAACTCGTTGCATATGGCAGAGAACTTGAAAAGAAGTTTGACAAAAATTTCCGATTCACCTTAACAACCAACGGCATTCTTATAAATGATGATGTTATTGACTTCTGCAATAAAGAGATGAGCAATGTTGTTTTATCACTCGACGGCAGAAAAATCACCAATGATGAAATGAGAGTTTCATTAAACGGCAAAGGTTCATACGATTTAATTGTTGACAAATTTAAAAAATTTGCACAATCACGCGGACAGCAGGATTATTATATGAGAGGTACATATACAAATAAAAATCTTGACTTTGCAAGTGATGTAATCCATATGGCAGATCTTGGTTTTAAAGAACTGTCTATTGAACCTGTTGTTGCAGATAAAAATGAACCTTATGCACTTCAGGATAAAGATTTGCCGATTCTTAAAGAACAGTATCAGATTCTTGCTGACGAGATGCTTAATCGATACAGAAAAGGCAATGGGTTCACTTTTTATCACTATATGATAGATTTGGAAAATGGACCATGTATAGTGAAAAGAGTTTCCGGATGCGGCGTGGGAACAGAATATATGGCAGTAACACCAAGCGGTGAACTGTATCCCTGTCACCAGTTTGTGGGAGATGAAAAATTCCTTTTAGGAGATATTTGGAACGGAATCACACACAGTGAAGTGCTTGAACAGTTTGAAAAATGCAATGTATATTCCCATAAAGAATGCAAAGACTGTTTTGCAAAACTTTATTGTTCCGGCGGTTGTGCAGCAAATGCTTATCATACAACCGGCAGTGTTAATGGTATTTATGACTTCGGCTGCGAACTTCACAAAAAAAGAATTGAATGTGCAATTATGCTGAAAGTTGCCGAAGCAGAAGAAAATTTAAATGTTAAATATTAATAAGAAAGAAAACTCCTGTAACATATAAAAATTACAGGAGTTTTTATTAGTTTGTATAACGCTGTTTTTTAATATCAAGGTGACTTACATCGATATAATCAGGAAGCCCGTTTCTGTACGGTGTCTGCACAACACCTTCAATAAGCGGATTAAGATATTCTATCATTTCATCAGTAACATCATTACCCGCCTCGTTAATCCAACTTCTCGGAACGGTTTTCTCCGCATTAGCAACAACGGTAACATCCTCAGTCGTGTATTCCACAGTATATGGAAGATTTGAAGTTCTTCTGAGCGTTGAAAACACACCTGTTTTGCCTGAAAGCGCTGCTTTAACAGCAAAAACACCAAGGTTGAATGCTTCTTCAACATCAGTCAGTGAGGAAATATGACCTGCACTTCTCTGAAGAACACTTGGTTCAAGGGCACGCACTTTGCAGCCAATATTCTCTTCAACTACAGTTTTAAGAAAATTGCCTGTTCCGCTGAGCATTACATGACCGAATTTATCCTTGCTTTCTCCTCTTGAACAGATATATTCACCATTTGTATCTTTAATACCTTCACTCACAACAACTATAACAGAATTATATTGTTCAAGTTTTTCCTTAACATCTTCCAGAAACTGTTCAACGGAAAATGGTATTTCGGGAAGGTAAATAAGGTGCGGCGCTATTGTATCACCATGGCGTGCAAGAGCAGACGCTGCTGTAAGCCAACCTGCATTTCTGCCCATTGCCTCAATTATATGCACACTTTTAACACTGTAAATACTGGTATCATAAGCCACTTCTCTTACGGCTGAGGCAATATATTTTGCAGCACTGCCAAAGCCGGGTGAATGGTCAATACCGTTTAAATCGTTATCTATCGTTTTGGGTATACCGATAACTTTAACATCTATACCATGAGAAACCGTATAATCGGAAAGTTTTTTTACTGTATCCATTGAATCATTTCCGCCGATATAGAAAAAGTAGCCGATATCGTATTTTTCAAATGCCGATATTATTTTGGCAAATTCTTCATCTGTGTTTTTTATTTTATATCTGCATGACCCAAGATACATAGCAGGTGTAAGTTTAAGTCTGTTAAGTTCATAAGGCTTATCTGCAAATTTTTCGGTAAGGTTAATTAAATTATCTTCAAAAACGCCCTGTATACCGTTAATCATTCCGTATACGGTGCCGATATTTTCCTGTTTAAAAGCAAAATCAATAGCACCTGCAAGGCTTGAATTAATTACTGCGGTCGGTCCGCCGGACTGACCGATTAGCATATTTTTCTTCATAAATTATCCTATCTGTTCATTATCAAAAATTTCTATATTTTCATGCACGTTATCTACCGGTTTAAACTTGCAAATCGGCTCAAGAACAACCGGATTCGTCTGAGAAAACTTATTTTTGTAGATTTTCATATTTTTGCAGGGTCCTGATTCATACCAGTTGCTGCAGTCGCACGAAATATATATATCGGGCATTTTAAGACTTTCAAAAACATTTGAATATATTTCCGACGGTCGGTCTGTCGTGCATAAAATTCCTCTTGTAGGAATTGCTTTAAATAAACAATTCGATATCGTAACTTTAGGATTGTATGTAATGTTTTCAATAACAACAGACTTCTTTTTAAGAACAGGTAATTCCTCTTCAAATTCAAGAACAACAGTTTTATCATTAATATTATCCGAAGCAGATTTTACAGTAAAGATTCCGTCAAGTTCCTGCAGATTATTTACATAGTACAACTTAACCTTATCGCCTTTATAAAAGGCACTGTAGCCGCCCTGCTGTTTATGAACAAATCTGAACAATGCTTTTTTTGATGATATCTGATTTTCAAGACGCAGGAAAGCACCATGAATATTAATACCGTCATCATGCGGATGCGTGAAAAAGCAGTTATTAATTTTTACTTCACCTTTACAGCCGCAAATATGAATACAGTCCGCAAAAGAAGAAACTTTATATTCACCGTAAGGTTCAAAATTAATCTTTTCAAAACTGAGATTTTCACACATCTGTGACAGCCATCCGAAACCGTGCATATAGTTTACAGTAATATTTTCACTTGAAACGTTTTTGCATTCCCAGAAGAAAAGACCGCAACTATCACGGCATCTGTTTCTCGACATTGCAACGGTATCCCCTACTTCAAATTTAGGCGGTATTAAATATTTGCACTCAATTTGATTGTCACCTGTTTTTTTCACGGAATATGCTGTTTTCAGCGGTGACAGAATTGTTCTGAAAACCTCGTTGCCTCTGTGAATTACGTTACAATAACATTCATTATTGTTTTTTACCAAATAATAATTCTTTCCGCTGAAAGGACTTTTTTCAAAAAATTTTACTTGGTTAAATTTAACACTGTATGATGAATTTTTAGGTATTGAATATACAATTTTGCGTGCTGTTTTTTTCAGCACAGTCAGTTCAAAATTCGTAGGCGAATTATATCTGACCGTAAAATTTTTTAAAACCAAATTACTCGATTTTACAGCAGCAAAGGCACACATATCACCATGAATAACAAAGACCGAACCACCGCCGTCAATGGTTATATTTTCTTTTTTCTCAATAAGCACCGCAAAATATTTTTCAGGTTTCACAAATGAATCCGTATTCGTCATATGATAAAGCCTGTGCTGAGAAAAGTCTTTATAAAAATGATATTCGTTTTTTTCAAAAAACAAGGTATCTCCGCTTTGCATTTTTTCAATAGCATTTATAACACCCTGCGTTGCGTTTTCCGCTTTGCAGAAATCAGTAATATTAAGTATCATATCATCACCTCTGAAGTATTATACTATATATTGAAACAATAGTCCAATAATTTATTGACAATTATGCCAATTTTAATGTATTATATATTTGTGCATTTGCACATTTTTGTATAAAACAGGAGAGAATAATATGACTTGGAAGGAAATTTACGAGAGTAAACTTGTAACAGCAGAAGAGGCAATCAAGTCGATACATGACAATGACAAGGTAGTTACAGGCTTTGCCTGCGGCGAACCTTTCGGAATACTTCAAGCACTAATTGACAACTATAAGGACTATAACAATGTCGAAATAATCAATATGCTTACCCTTGGTGATTCCCCTTGGTGCAGACCCGAAATGAAGGGGCACTTCAAACTGAACTGTCTTTTTGCCTCACATAGCAACAGAAAAGCAATTTCAAACGGCACCAGTGACTTTACAACTTCGCATTTCTATGAAATTCCGGATGTATTAAAAAATTACATATGCCCCAGAGTTTCAATCGTAATGGTTTCACCTCCTGACGAACACGGCTATGTTTCGTTCGGCACAACAGTTGATTATACAAGAGGAACAACCGACTACTGCGAAGTTGTTATTGCCCAGGTAAATAAACATATGCCCCGAACTTTCGGAAACAGTATCAAACATGTAAGAGATTTTACCTATTTTGTTGAAATCGATCAGCCGCTTCCTGAGATAAAAGGTGTTGAAATCAGTGAAAATGAAATGAAAATCGGCATCAACTGCGCTTCTCTTATTAATGACGGAGACTGCCTTCAACTCGGAATAGGAGGTATTCCAAACGCTGTCTGTGCACAGTTATGGGATAAAAAAGATCTCGGTCTTCACAGTGAACTTGTCGGTGACGGTGTTGTTGATCTGCTTGAAGCAGGAATCATCAACAATAAAAAGAAACAGACTCATATGGGAAGAACCGTTATAGGTGCTGCCTTTGGTTCTAAAAAATTAAATGATTATATAAATAATAATCCGTCAGTGGAACTGCACCCTATTGACTATGTAAATAATCCTATAGAAATTGCAAAAAATGATAATATGGTTTCAATAAACTCCTGTCTGCAGGTAGACCTTCTGGGTCAGGTTGTTTCGGATACCGTAGGTCTTAATCAATTTTCTGCAGTCGGCGGCCAGGTTGACTTTGTACGAGGTGCAACAATGAGCAAAGGAGGCCGCTCAATTATCGCAATGCCGTCTACTGCAAAAAAAGGCATGATTTCAAGAATTGTTCCGCTTATTACCGAGGGCAGTGCAATTACAACGCCGAGAAACGATGTTAATTACATTGTAACGGAATTCGGAATTGCCCAGTTAAAAGGAAAAACCCTCAAGGAAAGAGCAAAGGCACTTATATCCATTGCCCACCCCAAATTCAGAGCACATCTTATTATTGAATACATAAAACGATTTAATGAAGAGCCTTTTAGCAAAGATGAACTCAAAGAACAATTAAAAGATGTTAAAGAACACGTTGACGATGTTAAAATGCAGATAAAAAATCTTTTATCAAAACGTATCGAAGAAGCGTAATAGACAGTCTGATATTAATCTGTTTAATATTGACTTGCGCACATTGATGTGCTAAAATCTATTTGTTAAAACTATAACAAAATAAAAAGGAGAATTTGATGTCACTATATAAAGAAGAACACTTTGGCATTGCAAGAAAAATTGTTTCAAATATGACATCCGAAAGTTGGGAAACCATTCCCCACGCAACAATGACATATGAAGCAGACGTTACAGAACTTTTCAAAGAATGCAAAAAACTTAATGAAGGCTGTACTGATAAATCTAAAAAAATTACAATTAACACTGTAATGCTTAAAATACTCTGCGAAGGATTAAAAGCAGCCCCTAAAATGAACACGCATCTTGTTTTCAACAGAAAACTTGTAAGAGGATGTCTTAAATATTTTGACCATATTGATATTTCAATGCCTATGATTTTGCCGAGCGGTGAAATGATGACAGTTAATATGCACGATATGGGTAATAAAACACTCAGTCAGATGACTGATGCTATTAACGATACAGCGAGACGTGCTAAGGGTTCGGATATGAACGAAGTAATGTTTGAAGTATCTCTTGATAATACTCTTACAGGTCTTAAGGAAGGAAAAATTCTTCAGGCAATCCGCAGACTCTATGGTTCAAAAACAGGTAAGCATAAGGTTAAAACCCTTACAGGCAAGGCTAAGAAAGAGTATTACTCAATTCCTGTTACCGACCGTTTAACCAAGCACGATATTGAACAAGGTACAACAACAATTTCAAATCTCGGTTCAATTTACCGTGAACAGAAAGGCTGCTGTGCACTGCTTGAGATTATACCGCCTCAGACAACTGCTTTTGCCATTAATGCGGCACAGAAAAGACCTGCTGTTGTTGAAGATGAAAACGGTGCCGATAAAATTGAAACCAGACTCATTATGCCGATAACAATAGCCATTGACCACAGAGCGCTTGATTATGGCGACGTTGTTCCGTTTATGAGAAAACTTGACGAAATAATTGAAAATCCATCTGTTATTCAAGACTGGAAATAAAATCAAAACCCCTTACCTATTGAAAGTAAGGGGTTTATTTTTGCCGTATTCTTACGACAGCACGCTAAAAATGTTAATATTACCTGATAGCATCAGATAAATGCACATATATGCACGAATTCAGATATTAAATACTATCTGAATTTATCGGTTATAACAACCTTTTTATACTATGAATCCAAATAAAAAATGTTATAAAAGTATTGAAAAAATTAAAGATTAGTGATAGAATATGTAAAGTTCATATGCGGGTATGGTGGAATTGGCAGACACGCAAGATTTAGGATCTTGTGGGAGACCGTGCAGGTTCAAGTCCTGTTACCCGCACCACTGTGAGTGCCTTTAAAGGCACTCATTTTTTTATGATTTTATTTGTTTTCCCAACAGGAATGGCGCAAATTTATTAATAATCACTGTTATAAGTGAAGATAAAAGCATGATCAGGAAAAATTCAGCAATTATTGCTATATAATGTTTATATCCTGAAAAAGTGCTAAAATATGCATCGGCAACTAATATGAGTAACTGATGAATACCCATAATGACAACTGTATTTTTCCCAAACCATTTTAACAGATTTATAGTTTTTAATTTTGACAAAATCATACTGAATATAATAATCATAAAACTACCTGCAAAACCGGCAAGATAATAGAGGATTATGGAATTTCCGTAATCACATCTGAAAATATTTACCAGATTGTTGTAATGGCTTATTATGAAAGTTGCAGCAGCAAGAATTATGCAGATAACAAATTTTATAATAAATCCGCTGTTCTGAATTTTATTGAACACATCACTGACTTTATTCTTTTTAAGTAAAATTCCTGCACTGTAAAACGGAAAAAGAAAGAGAGCCGGCACAATATTAAACGGAATATAATCAGAAAAATCAAACCTGATAAGAATCATAGCCGCCGCTATACAGATAACTGAAACAGGTATTAACGAATATGGAATTTTATCCGTCAGATAAGCAATAAGTTCAATAACTATTAGCGCTGTAATAAACCACAATGCCGGTGCAGCACCAATTCTGTAGTGAGTTGCAGACCCTCCGAGCAGCATTCTGACTAAATTTTTGAAAAACCACAAAATAGAATACTTATTATAGAACATATAAATAAGTGAAGTAATCAGCCCGAGACTGAAATAGCAACATAATAATTTTTTTATATTGGCTGATAACTTTTCCGGTCTGAAAAAATAACCGCTGATAAGCACAAAAAGCGGCATATGAAAAGAAAAAACAAATTTTAAAACAACACCCGGGATTTGCAGATGAGCAAAAACAACCAGAAGTATTCCTATTCCTTTAGAGATATCAGCCCAATCAATACGATTTTTTACTTTTTCCATAACATATCCTCTCAAACAAACTAGATACATTATAGTTATATTTTTATATAAAGTCAAATAATGAAATAAATAACTTGAAAAATGAAATTACAAGTAATATAATTTTCTAAGCATACTGTTTGATTTGAGGAGACAAAAATGGTAAATTCAGATTCAGGCATTTTAAGGCAGGATGAAACATATCTTGAATGCGAAAAAAAATGGGTATTTCAGACACTTATGTTTGTTGCTGGTTTTTATGGAGTATTCACATTTTTACTGCGTGGGGGCGTATTCTGCAACGCCCAGACAGCAAACTTTGTTTATGTTTGCAATGGCAATAGGTCAGGGTAAATGGTCACAGGCAGCATATTATCTGATACCAATGGGAGCATATCTTCTTGGTGCAATAGTAAGTGAAGCATTGCCTGTGCCGATAAAAAAACTTAAATTTATCAGATGGGATACACTTTTGATTTTTCTTGAAATGATAATTGTTCTGCTTCTCGGCTTTGTGCCGGAAAGCGCACCATATCAGATTTCGCAGGTTGCAATCAACTTTATCTGCTCGATGCAGTATAACACTTTCAGACAGGCACAGGGAGTGCCGATGGCCACTACCTTCTGCACCAATCATGTGCGGCAAATCGGCGTATGGCTTTTCAAGGGATTAAAAGGTCATCCAAACAAAAAATTTATTAAAAGAGCGATAAACCACCTTATAATGCTGATTGCATTTGTTCTTGGCGGAATTGTATCGGCACTTCTTTGCAAAAGAATAATGGGCAGAGCCATATGGGCTGCACTTATTCCGCTTGGCATTGTACTCGGCAATTTGCTTTATGCCGATCTGAAAACAGAAAAAAATCTTATTCTGCGCAAACCTCACGGTCACTAATCGTTAACATAACAAAAACGTTCAAAGCATTTCTGCGATGAACGTTTTATTTTTTTCTTCTGTTTGTAACTGCAACTGATGCACAGCAGACCAAATCGGCGCCGTATATTTTAAGCATTTTAGCACATTCATTTAATGTTGAACCTGTTGTTTTTACATCATCTATAAGAAGAATTGTTTTGCCTTCGACATTACCGATGTATTTTTTATCAACATCATAAGCACCAAAAATATCGGCTCTGCGTTTGCTTGCAGATTTTTTGTGCTGTACCCCTGTATATCTCACCTTTTTAAGACAAGCAACAACCTCTAAATCAAAATAATCTGCAATTCTCTTTGCAAGAATTTCGGACTGATTGTAACCGCGGCGCTTTTCTTTTAAATATCTCAGCGGAACAAAAGTTACAAAGTCAAAAGTTATATCACTGCAATTTTCTTCAATATACTTGCAGATATCTTTTGAAAAACGTTCTGCAAGAAAAGTCATATCCGAATTTTTAAAGCGGTGTATTGCTGTTACAATACTGTCTTTATAGTAATACGGTGCAACTATTTTCTTATATTCATTTTTATGTTTTTTGCAGATACAATCATCTTTGGCTGCACCGCAATGCGTGCAAAGCGGTGGTTTTATCAATGGTGGATTTTTGCAGTCTTCACAAACAGAATCGTCAATCTCTATTATCTGTCCGCATAATTCACATCTTTTTGGAAACAGGACATAGGAGATTTTCTTTAATGCATTTTTCAGAACATTCATACCGTAAGATAAGGAAAAACTTTTTCATAAAGTCCCTCCCCTATTCCTTTAATATTTTTAATCTGATCAACACTTGTATAACCGCCGAGATATTCTCTGTACTGAATAATGGATTCTGCTCTTGATTCACCTATACCTTCAACAGCAGTAAGTTCCTGAGCCGTGCATGTATTTATGTTAATCGGAAACGAAACACCAATATTTTCATCAGCACTTTCACCGGATTTGACATCATACTGCGTATCCATCTCTGTTGACTGTGATTCATAACTGACTGATGAAACTGCTTCGGCTGTGCTTTCACTGCTGAGCAAAACTCTTGGCTGGGAAAAAGAAAAATAGATAAAAACAGCAGATAAAATAATAAGACCTATACCTGTCATTATCAAACTCTGTCTTTTGGAATCGCTCATCTTCTTTTTCCTTTACTTCTGCTGTTACGATTATAATTACTGTTTTTTCTTTCTAAATTACCAGAAAGTGGTTTTTTTACTCTTTCACTGCCTGATGGTTTAATAAGGCATTTATTGTCATAACCAATTAAATCATACCTTCTGACCCTTTTAAGTGCTTCCTCAACAAGACGCTGGTTTTTGGGATTGAAATACTGGAGCAATGCCCTTTGAAGAGCCTTATCATGCTCCGTTTTTGCAACATACACTTCTTCCATGGTATACGGGTCCAGCCCTGTGTAGAACATACAGGTTGAGATTGTTCCGGGAGTTGGATAAAAATCCTGAACCTGTTCAGGCCTGATATGATTCTTCTTTAAAAATAATGCAAGTTCAACAGCATCTTCAAGGGTTGAACCGGGATGAGACGACATAAGATAAGGCACCAAGTACTGTTCTTTATTCACTTCATCGGTATACTGAAAATATCTGCGTGAAAATTTAATATAAGCCTCAATATGGGGTTTTCCCATTTTATCAAGCACCGATGCCGAACAATGCTCAGGTGCAACTTTAAGTTGTCCTGAAACATGATTTTCAACAAGTTCTCTGAAAAACGCATCATTCTTATCTTCCAAAAGGTAATCGTATCTTATACCGCTGCGGATAAACACCTTTTTAATTCCGTTAATCTGCCTGATACTTTTAAGTATATCAAGATACTCACTGTGGTCAACCACGAGATTAGGACACGGCTTGGGAGCAAGACACTTTTTGCCTTTACAAAGACCATGTTCATTTTGAAACTCACATGACGGCTTTCTGAAATTGGCGGTAGGACCGCCGACATCGTGAACATAGCCTTTAAAGTTTGGCATATGAGTAAGTTTCTCTGCCTCGGCAAGCAAACTTTTCTTTGAACGTGAAGTAACATATCTGCCCTGATGAAATGCAATAGAACAGAAATTGCAGGCACCAAAGCATCCCCTGTTATGGGTAATGGAAAACTCAACTTCTCTTATACCCGGAACACCGCCGAATTTTTCATAAGACGGATGATATGCTCTCATATAAGGCAGAGCATATACCCTGTCAAGTTCTTTCTGAGTAAGCGGCGGCATGGGTGCATTCTGAACCAGCATAAGTTTGCCGTGTTTTTGTTTAATCAGGCGTCCTCTTATATGATCCTGCTCATCCTGTTGAATGCGGCAGGATTTAGCGTATTCTTTTTTGCTTGAACAGACATTTTCATATGATGGACATTCAACACCAGTGTAAGGTGTTTCAAATGACGGACACACATAACAAGTACCTTTAATATCCCTCATATTGCTGATATCTTCACCATTATTCAGTCTATGGGCAATTTCAGCAGTCTGTTTTTCACCCATACCGAAAGAGAGCAAATCAGCCCCTGACTCAATAAGAATACTTGGTCTGATTTTATCATCCCAGTAATCATAATGTGCAAAACGGCGCAAAGATGCTTCAAGTCCGCCGATAATTACAGGTGAATCGGGATAAAGTTTTTTTATTATATTTGAATAAACAATAACGGCTCTGTCGGGTCTTTTTCCGGCAACTCCGCCTGCTGTGTAAGCATCATCGTGCCTTTTTCTTTTTGCTGCGGTATAATGAGCAACCATTGAATCAATATTGCCGCTCGTTACAAAAAAACCGAGTTTCGGCTTTCCGAACTGTGTAAAATCATCTGAATTCATCCAGTCAGGCTGACTGAGAACCGCAACTTTAAAACCCTCATTTTCAAGAACTCTTGTTATTATAGCAGCACCAAAGGAGGGATGATCTACGTAACAGTCACCTGTTACATAGATAAAATCAACACTGTCCCACCCTCTGCTTATCATATCTTTTTTATTAATAGGAAGAAAATCGTTCATCTTTTATCCTCTACTCTTCAGAATCTTCCTCATAATCAAAAGGAGGCACATCATCAAATTCCTCTTCTTCAAAAGTCATTTGCTCTGTATTTTCAGCAGTAAACTCACTGTTTGATGAATTTGCCTGCATTTCAATCCACTGCTGTCTTGAAATAAGAATTTCACGTGGCTTTGAACCGTTTGAAGGACCGATAATTCCTTTTTCCTGAAGTTGGTCAATTATCTTTGCACCTCTTGCGTAACCAACCGAAAGTTTACGCTGAAGGAATGATGTTGATGCTGTTCCTGTTTCAAGAACAACATCAACCGCCTTTTCAAATAAGGCATCAAGTTGTTCACCATCGTCATCACTTTCAAACGGCGAAGTTTTTTTATCCTGAACAGCCTTTGCTTCAATTTCTTTCTGAATTGAAGCATCATACTGACTTTCGCCCTGATTTTTAACGAAATCACACAGGCTCTCAACTTCTTCATCTGAAATAAAGCAACCCTGCACACGAAGAGGTTTTGATGCGCCGATAGGTGAATAAAGCATATCGCCTCTGCCGAGAAGTTTTTCAGCACCGCCTGAATCAAGAATTGTTCTTGAGTCAATCTGTGAGGAAACAGTAAGTGCAATACGTGATGAAATATTGGCTTTGATTAAACCTGTAATAACATCAACTGAAGGTCTTTGGGTAGCAATAACAAGATGCATACCGGCAGCACGCGCCATCTGGGCAAGACGGCATATAGAATCTTCAACCTCTTTTGGTGCCGCCATCATAAGATCTGCAAGTTCGTCAATAAAAATACAGATTTTCGGCATCGGTTCCATATCTTCGTGCTTTTTAACATATTTATTATATCCTGCAATGTCACGAACACCCGTCTGAGAAAACTTCTGATAACGCTGAAGCATTTCAGAAACTGCCCAGCCGAGAGCACCTGCCGCCTTTCTTGGATCTGATACAACAGGAACAAGAAGGTGCGGGATATTTGCATATTTAGAAAATTCTACCTGCTTAGGGTCAATCATAAGAAACTTAACTTCATCAGGTTTTGCCCTGTAAAGGATTGATACAATAATAGAGTTCATACATACCGATTTACCGGAACCGGTTGTGCCCGCAATAAGAAGATGAGGCATTTTGGCAATATCACAGAATACACATTTACCGCCGATATCTTTACCCAAACCGGCAGAAAGTTTTGAAGACTGTTCGGCAAATTCAGGCGTGTCAATAAGTTCTCTCATACTTACGGAATTCTTGATTGTATTGGGAACTTCAATACCCACTGCCGCTTTACCCGGAATAGGTGCTTCTATTCTTACATGAGTGGCAGCAAGGTTAAGCGCAATATCGTCGGCAAGATTTGTTATTTTTGAAATTCTGATACCTGCAGCAGGCTTGAGTTCATATCTTGTAACGGTAGGACCGCGTGAAATATCTGTAATAGTAGCATCAACATTGAATGAGTGAAGCGTTTCAATAAGTCTCTGCGCATTTTCTTTTAACTCACCGCTGATATCTTTTGTTGATTTCTTGGTTCCCTCTTTAAGCAATTCAACATCAGGCAATCTATAATCATTGACTGCCGATTCCATAGCCTCTTTTGAAACGGTAAATTCTTCAGTATTCTTAGCAGGTTTCTCCTGTGGGTTTTCTTCTGAAGCATTCTTAACAATCTCATCTATTGATTTTTCTTTTTCTTCAGTTTTTTTCTGTCTTTCTTTTCTGTTTTTCTCTGTTATTGCATTTATTTCATCAATAATATCTTTGCTGACTTTTTCGCCGTTTTCTTCTTCTGAAAGTGACTTTTTCTTTGCACGTTTCTTTTTTGGCTTTTCTTCTTCATCTGAAGGAGGATCAACATCAAGCGGAACATCAATATTTTCTTTGCTCATCCTTCTGCGTTCGATTCTGTCACTTATTGCAGGAGCAACTTTTTCATAAGTTACCTTGGCAGGCTTAGCCGCACCGGCGAAAAACTGGGCAATAGTTGCACCTGTGAGCAGCATAAAATCAATAAAAATAAGAATAATACAGATGATAACAGCAGGTGCTTTTCCCATTGAAAGAAGAAGCCAGCCGAAAACTGCACCGAGAAAACCTCCGTTAAATTCAATAGGCGCATTTTTATAACTTTCAATAATTACGGTTTTAAAATCATCACCGATGTTGTTTTTGAAGACGTGAATTGCCGCTGCAAAAATCAGAACAAGAACAAAAGTTTCAACAGATTTGGCAATAATCTGCGAACTTTTAGCATTGCCGAGTGTGTAAATAAACAAAACAACAATAATTATAAGCGGAAATGCACATGCTGAAAGAATGCCGAAAATACCGACATAAACATTATGTAAAATATTCCACACACCTGCACCCGAAACAACTGCAATAAAAAACAGCAAAACCGAAACGGCAAAAACGATAACCCCTGCAATTCTGGTAATATCGTTATTTTCTTCGGCAGGCATTTTGGGAGAAGGCTTTGTATTCTGCCTGGTTTTTGTATTTGCATTTTTTTTCTTTTTATCAGCCATAATAACCTCTATTTTGCAATAATCTGAAATAATCCGGTTACAAGGCATATACCGCCTAAGGCGACATCATACCATGCAACGTATTTTAAAAGACCTTTTTTTATAATATAACTAAATAACTTTATAAACAGATATGTACACGCTGCCGAAATGATAACTGCTATAACAGCAGAAACAATACTTACAGGTGTAACCGCAACACACAGTTCTATAACACCTGAAACAAGAAGCAGCATAACCGACATTACCATTGAATATCTGAAAGATATTTTATAACTCATACCCGTTAAAATGCCGATACACAGTACAGCACCGACAACAGACCCACCCGGAAGCGCTAATGCAAACAAAACTGCAAAACCAAGCAGCAATGCCTGAAAAATCTGCGGAAGCGGATTAACTTTTACATTCATTCTCTTTGCTGCAACTGCAATGAGAACACCTGTTAAAAGAATACAAATTCCTTCAATAAGAAGATTGTTGTCATATGATGTGCTGTGAATAAGCGAAAACAGATTTGTGTATTTGCCTGCAGGAATAATATATAAAATCAGCGGCACAAAAGACGCTATTGTCATATATTCAAACTTTCTGACAGAAGAAGAATTTTTCACATCAAGCCTTTTGTGAAACAAATCATTCCATCCGTCAAAAAAGTTTTTAAACAGTTTAAAAAACAGTTTATAGAATGTAATAATTATACCTAAAGCAATACCGATATGTATCACACCCGTCAGTTGAGAACAGGCGTTTGTATATCTTCCGGCAAAATTATGGAAAATTGCGCTGTGACCGCTTTCTGATATTGGAAATATCCATGTAAGCGCTTGTCCTATTGCTTGAAAAATTGCCGTTAAAATCGACATCGTTTTTACCTCCGAACATAGACGCGTTATCAAGATGATAACCGCATTTAATATAGTCATACGGGTTACTTGAACGAATTTTATTTACAGAACAAACAGGAGAAAAGAAAATATCGTACTCGGAAATAATAGAGTGAATCATCTGCCGTCACCTTTTTCAATCATATCGTTCAGGAAATCAAGAGCATCAGACAAACCGCCGAGTTCATCAATAAGACCTGTTTCCACCGCACCTTCGCCGTCAAGAACAGTACCTACATCCATAACGAGTTCGCCTGTTTTCAACATAAGTTTTCTGAAATCTTCTGAAGATATTTTTGAGTTGGAAGCAACAAAATTTACAATTCTGTCCTGCATTTTTTCAAAATATGACAATGTCTGGGGAACACCGAGAACAAGCCCGTTCATTCTGACAGGGTGAACGGTCATTGTTGCACTGGGAACAATAAAACTCTTTTTGCAACTTACTGCAAGCGGAACCCCGATGGAATGACCGCCGCCGAGCACAAGCGAAGCCGTCGGCGTTTTCATGGTTGAAAGAAGTTCTGCAATGGCAAGTCCCGCTTCAACATCTCCGCCTACTGTATTCAGAATAATTAAAAGTCCTTCAATCTCTTTGCTTTCTTCTATTGCAACAAGTTGCGGAATAACATGTTCATATTTTGTTGTTTTATTCTGACTGGGCAGAATATAATGACCTTCTATCTGCCCGATAATGGTAAGACAGTGAATAAAATGGCCATCCATAGAAACCGTTATAGAGCCTGTTTCAAAATCTGAAGCGTTGCTGACTTCGGTCTGATCCTGCTGATTATCATCACTGCTTGTTTCATTTAATATATTATTATTCTTTGTTTCATTTTGGTTCATAAATACACCTCAATAGTTATTTATGCCCAAAAACATATAACATAATATAATATTCTATCATACCGGCACTTTTTTTTCAATAAGACATTATATAATAATTTATATTATATATTTTATTTAGATATTGTAACATAATTGTAATTGACACAAGAGACAATTTGTAATAAAATATAGTTTGATAAAATTATAAACAATTAGGAGGATTTTTTATCAATGGGACTTACTTTAGCACAAAAATTAATTAAATCCCATCTTGTTGAGGGCGAAATGATTCCCGGCACGGAAATCGGACTCAGAATTGACCAGACTCTCACGCAGGATGCAACAGGTACAATGGCTTACCTTGAATTTGAGGCTATGGGCGTTGACCGAGTAAAAACAGAGAAATCAGTTGCATATATTGACCACAACACTCTCCAGACAGGCTTTGAGAATGCGGATGATCATCGCTATATTCAGTCAGTTACAAAAAAGCACGGCATTTATTTCAGCCGTCCCGGAAATGGTATCTGCCATCAGGTACATTTAGAGCGTTTCGGTATTCCCGGAAAAACATTAATCGGTTCTGACAGCCATACACCTACAGGCGGCGGTATCGGCATGCTTGCAATGGGTTCCGGCGGTCTTGATGTTGCTGTTGCAATGGGGGGCGGCACATATTATATTCCAATGCCGAAAATGACAAGAATTAACCTTACAGGATATCTTAAACCATGGGTTTCCGCAAAAGATGTTATTCTTGAAGTTCTCAGAATTATGAGCGTTAAAGGCGGCGTAGGGAAAATTATTGAATATGGCGGCGAAGGTGTAAAAACCCTCACCGTTCCCGAAAGAGCAACAATTACAAATATGGGTGCTGAACTTGGTGCAACAACATCCATCTTCCCTTCAGATGAAATTACCCTTGCATTTCTTAAGGCACAGGGCCGTGAAAATGATTGGGTAGAAATTCAGCCCGATGCAGACGCAGTCTATGACGAGGTTATCGATATCGATCTTTGTTCACTTGAACCGATGGCTGCCTGTCCGCATATGCCTGATAAAGTTAAAACAACTGACGAAATTGGAAGAATTAAAGTTGACCAGGTTGCTATCGGATCATGCACAAACTCTTCATTTGTTGATATGATGAAAGTTGCTGCTATTCTTAAAGGCAAAACCGTTGACCCATCCGTTTCACTTTGTATTGCTCCCGGTTCAAAGCAGGTTCTTAATATGCTTGCTCTTAACGGTGCACTTTCAGATATGATTAATGCAGGTGCAAGAATTCTTGAATCTGCATGCGGACCTTGTATCGGTATGGGACAGTCACCTAATTCTGCAGGTGTTTCACTCAGAACATTCAACCGTAACTTTGAGGGCCGTTCCGGTACAAAGGATGCCGGCATCTACCTTGTTTCTCCTGAAGTTGCTGCTGCATCAGCACTTACCGGTTATCTTACCGATCCAAGAGAACTTGGTGACGCCCCTGTTGTTGAAATGCCTGAAAAATTTATTGTTAACGACAATATGATTGAAGCACCGGCTACACCGGAAGAGGCAAAAGATGTTGAAGTTCTCAGAGGACCAAACATTAAGCCTTTTCCTGAAACCGCTCCTCTTCCCGAAGAAATCACTGCAAAGGCTATTCTTAAAGTCGGTGACAACATTACAACCGACCATATTATGCCTGCGGGTGCAAAAATTCTTCCTTACCGTTCAAATATTCCTCACCTTTCTCAATACTGTTTTGCAGTATGTGACGAAACTTTCCCTGAAAGAATCAAAGCAGAAGGCAAAGGCATTATAATCGGCGGTTCAAACTACGGTCAGGGTTCATCAAGAGAACACGCTGCTCTTGTTCCGCTTTATCTCGGAGTTAAGGCAGTTGTTACAAAGTCATTTGCACGTATTCACGTTGCAAACCTTGTGAATGCGGGTATTCTTCCCTTCACTTTTAAAAATGAAGAAGATTATGACAAAATTGACCAGATGGATGAACTTGCACTTCCTAACATAAAAAATGCAATAGAAAACAATCTTACAGTTGTACTTAAAAATATTACCAAAGGTGAAGAATATGAACTTGATTCTTCTCACCTTTCAGACAGACAGAGGGCTATGCTCGTTTGCGGCGGTCTTCTTGACTACACAAGAGAAAGCAACAAATAAATTTCAAGGAGTAAAAAACATATGTCAGACGAAGCAAAAATGATTGATGAGGCAGTTGAAAAATTCCGTTCACTTATGGAAACTCAACTTGCACGTGCTAAAAAAATTAAAGAAGATAAAGATTTTACCGATTATGAGGCTCTTGACACAATCGTAATCGGAATTTGCGGCGGTGACGGAATCGGTCCTGTTATCACAAAGGAAAGTGAAAGAGTTCTTGCTTTTCTTTTAAAAGACGAAGTTGCAAAAGGCAAAGTAAAATTCAAGGAAATTGATGGCCTTACAATCGAAAACCGTGCCGCATGCAACAAGGCAATTCCTGACGACGTTCTTGAAGAACTCAAATCATGCCATGTTATTCTTAAAGGCCCAACAACAACTCCGCGTGCCGGTGACCCATGGCCGAATGTTGAATCGGCAAACGTTGCAATGAGAAAGGAACTTGACCTTTTTGCAAATATGAGACCTGTAAAAGTTCCTGAAGAAGGAATTGACTGGACTTTCTTCAGAGAAAATACCGAAGGCGGATATGCTGTAGGTTCTCACGGGGTTAATATTACAGACGATCTTGCTGTTGACTTTACTGTTGCAACACAGGAAGGCTGCGAAAGAATTGCACGCCTTGCTTATGAATATGCAAAGAAAAACAACAAAGGCAAAGTTTCAATCATTACCAAAGCAAATATCATTAAAACCACAGACGGCAAATTCCTTAAAACTGCACAGAAAATCGGCGAAGAATATCCTGATATTGTTACAGATGACTGGTATGTTGATATTACAACAGCAAAACTTATTGACCCTATGAGAAGACGCGACTTCAAGGTATTTGTTCTTCCTAACCTTTACGGAGATATCATCACTGATGAAGCGGCCGAATTTCAGGGCGGTGTAGGAACAGCAGGTTCAGCAAACATCGGTAAAAAATATGCTATGTTTGAGGCTATTCACGGCTCTGCTCCGCGTATGATTACCGAAGGAAGAGGTCAGTATGCTGATCCTTGCTCAATGCTTCGTGCATCTGTTATGCTCCTTTCACACATCGGTTATCAGAAAGAAGCAAATGCACTTGAAAGCGCACTTGACAAATGTATGTTTGAAGAAAAGAAACTTACTATTACTGGCAGAGATACAGGATGCACCTGCAGTGAATTCGGCGATTATGTAATGGAAACAATTACCGAAATGACAAAATAATCTTTATTAAGGTGGAGGATAAAGAAAATGGCAGCAAAAGATGACATTTCCATATCCGTAATAAAAAGACTCCCCCGTTATTACCGCTTTCTGCAATCACTTAAAGAAAACGGCATTGTTCGCATAAGTTCAAAAGAACTTGCGGCAAGAATGGGGCTTACTGCTTCACAGATACGTCACGACTTCAACTGTTTCGGCGGCTTTGGTCAGCAGGGTTATGGTTACAACGTTCCCGAACTGCATTCAAAGATAGGTGAAATTCTTTGTGTAAATAAAGAAATAAAAACAATCCTTATCGGTGCAGGCAATCTCGGAAAAGCAGTTACAAATAAAATCTTCGGAAAAAACAGCGGATTCAAACTTATAGGAATTTTTGATAAAAATGAGGCGCTCTGCGGCAATATGATTAAAGGAATTCCTGTGAGAAACATCAATTATATTGAAAATTTCTGCATCGACAATGAGCCCGTTTGCGCGGTTACCTGCATTCCGTCAAACGATATGAGAGAAATAACGGATCTGCTTGTTAAATTAGGAATAAAAAGTTTCTGGAATTTTTCAAACTTTGATATTTCAATGGCACATCCTGATGTTCTTGTAGAAAACGTTCATTTAACCGACAGTCTTCTCACACTCGGTTACCTTACCAACACTTCTTTTGCTGAGGAGGAATAACTATTGGAACTTATGAGTACAAAAGAAATTGTTGATGTTATAAAATATAATGATAACTCTGCAATCATTGTTGAGAAACTTCCGCTTACCAATCCAAATCAGTATAAGGTGCAGTATTCTGTTATAAATTTTGAGGAAAAAAGCATTGATGTTTTAACAAAAAATGCATATCTGTTAAAAAAGTTCGGCTCAAATTTTAAAAGAATAAGTGAAATTATTCCTAATTTTGTTCAGTGCGATGCATCTATTCTTTATGACAGAAGAGTTCTTATAATTTACCCTAATGGTGAAGCAGGAATATTCAACCGTGAGGGTGAACTTGAATGGAACGGTGCTTTTGACTATCACGAAAAGCCTATTAAATGCCTTGCGCCTGAAGGGAAATATTTTTGGAGTGTATGTACTGATGAAAACTGCGTTATACGATATTCCTGCCAGAATATGAAACTTGATTTAAGAATCGGCGGAATAGATGCAGCCACTTTTATAAAACCAAGCCATATTTCATATGATAACGGAGATTTGTATGTCTGCTGTGACGGAAACAAAGTAAGAAAAATTGACGGAACAAATTACACCGTAAGCGATTATCTTAACTTTAACAATACCATAAAACGTTTTTATAAATTTGGCGGCAACTCTGTCTGCGTAATGCAGGATGGTACATATGTAATAAGCGACTAATGAAAATTAAAGGTGATTTCCGAATTATGGAAATCACCTTTTTTCTACTCATTGCCTAACATTTCTTCAATTACATTGCAGCATATTTCAAACTTTTCTTTTTCTTCATCATTGAGTTTCATCTCTAAAACTTCACGAACACCGTTTCTGTTTACTACCGAAGGAACACCGAGATAAATACCTTTTCTGCCATACTCACCTTTAAGGTAAGTTGAAACAGTAAAAATAGAATTTTCATCAAACAGAATTGCTCTTGTAAGGCGTGCGAGAACCATTCCGATGCCATAATATGTTGCACGTTTTGCTTTGATAATTTCATATGCAGATTCTTTTACATCAACCGCTATTTTTTCCATATCCTCTTTTATCTGCGGATTATTACTGGTTATATCACTCAGAGAATTAACGGATATGGCAGCATTGCTCCATGCAACAAATTCCGAATCACCATGTTCGCCGATAACATACGCATGGACGTTTCTCGGATTCACTTTAAAATAATCACTCATCATATGCCTGAGTCTTGCTGAATCAAGTGTGGTTCCCGAACCTATAACTCTGCCCGACGGAAAGCCGGAAAGATTATAAACCATCTGAGTAATTACATCAACAGGATTTGACGCAACAAGAAATACACCGTTGAATCCGCTTGAGACAATGGGATTGACGATTGTTTTTAAAATCTCATAATTCCTTCTGAGCAAATCTCTGCGCGATTCTCCTTCTTCCTGTGCTGCTCCGGCACAAATGACTGTTAAATCAGCATCTGAACAATCATCATAATCTCCCGAGTAAATCTTCATTGAACTTGGCGCAAACGGTAGGCCATGGCTTAAGTCGGCCGCTTCACCTTTTGCACGTTCTTTATCAATATCTATAAGCACAAGTTCATCGCAGATATTCTGATTTAAAAGAGCATAAGCATAACTCATTCCAACCATACCCACACCAACAATAACAACTTTTTTTCTGTCATTAAACAATAAAATCACCCGAAAGTATTATAACCATACTTTCGGGTGAAATTCTTTAAATGCTATTATTTAAAAAATAAAGGAAGTTTTTCAAGAAAAATAATATCATCTCTCTCTGCTGAGTCACCCTCAGCAAGAGGCGCACAGCAAGCAACTATATTTCCCTCAAAGGCTTCAACAAGACCGATAACGGATTTTAAACTTTCACCTGTTGAAATAACATCATCAAGAATCAAAACTTTTTTATCTTTCAGCAAATCTCCGTCTTCATGACCGAGATAAAGTGTCTGCTCTTTCTGTGTTGTGATGCTGGTAACCGTGTATGAAATCGGGTTATCCATATACACTTTAACACCTTTTCGGGCAACAATATATTTTTTTCCTGAAATTCTGCTCATCTCGTAAGCAAGCGGAATGGATTTAGCCTCAGGGGTAACGATATAGTCAAAATCAGGGCACTTTTCAAGGAGTGCTTTGGCACATGCTTCGGTAAGTTCAACATCACCGAAGAGAATAAATGCTGCAATATCCAGAGTATCTGATACAGGAAATTTTTGTAATTTTCGTTCAAGACCCGCAATTTTCAGCGTATAGAATTCCTGACTCATAGTATTTTTTCTCCTAATTTTGTTCCGCCGATTAAATGGAAATGAAGGTGCATAACAGTCTGACCTGCATCTTCGCCGCAGTTATTGATAATTCTGTATGATTCAATTCCCTGAGATTTTGCAATCTCGGGAATTTTTTCAAAAATGTGAGCAATATATTTGCTGTTTTCATCATTAACAGAATTTGCGTTTTCCATATGTTCTTTAGGAATAACAATGATGTGAACCGGAGCAACCGGATTAATATCCTTAAACGCAAGAATCATATCGTCTTCATAAACTTTAGTTGACGGAATATTTCCTGCAATTATTTCACAAAACAAACACATTTCAAAAACCTCATTTAATCATTAATCTTACTGTTTCTTCAACAGCAGAAACCGCATCATCGAGTTTTGATAAATCTTTTGCACCTGCCATTGCAGAATCGGGACGTCCGCCGCCTCCGCCGCCTGCAATTTTAGCAATTTCACGAACAAGATCACCTGCTTTTACACCTCTTGAAATTGCATTTTTGCCGCATACAGCAACAAGATTTGCTTTACCTCCGTTAACACCGGCAAGAAGAGCAATTACATTATCGCCCTTTGACTTCAAATCATCACCCATAGAGCGAAGTGCGTCAGGAGTTGTCGATTCAACCTTCGCGATATAAAGTTCAAGACCGTCAATATCAATAGGTTTTGAGAACATATCCGCACTCTTTAACTTTGTAAGTTCTGCATTGAATTTCTGAATCTCTTTGTCTTTTTCTTTATTTTCAAGAATAACGCTTGAAACACGCTGTTCAATTTCGCTGTCACTTGTTTTAAGAACTGCTGCCACAGACTTAACAGTTTCCTCATTCCTGTTAAGATAAGCAATAAGACCTGTTCCTGTAAGAGCAGTAATTCTTCTTACACCTGCCGCAACAGATGACTCGGAAACAATTTTGAAAAGACCGAGTTTACCGCTGTTTGATACATGCGTGCCGCCGCAGAATTCTGTTGAGAAGTCACCTGCTTTAACAACACGGACGATATCACCATACTTTTCGCCAAAAAGCATCATTGCACCCATTTTCTTTGCCTCATCAATAGGCATTTCCTGCATGGTAACTGTTTGGGCATCCATAATGAATTTATTAACAATCTCTTCAACCTTTTCAAGTTCCTCATCAGTCATCGGATTGAAATGCGTAAAGTCAAAACGAACTTCTTTTTCATTAACCAACTGACCAGCCTGCTCTACATGCGTTCCGAGAACTTCACGAAGTGCAGCCTGAAGAAGGTGTGCAGCAGTATGATTTCGCATAATTGCTTCACGGCGTTCTTTATTAATCACTGCACTTACTTTATCGCCTACACTGATAACACCGTCTGAAACAAAACCTGAATGGAGATAGATACCGTCACCATTCTTTGAGGTATCATCAACAGCAAAGCAGCCGTCATTACACTTAATTTCACCGCTGTCACCAACCTGACCGCCGGATAAAGCATAAAATGGAGTTTTGCCGATAACAACAGTACCGTTTTCACCTGCACCGAGATGTTCGGTAAGTTCGCCGTCAGAGTTAATTAAAGCAACTACTTCACTTTCAAATTCAAATTCGCTGTAACCGACAAATTCCGTTTTATCGGTTTCAATCTTAACTGCTTCACCTTTCCAGGCATCAGCACCTGCATTTTTACGTGCTGCACGTGCCGTTGCTTTCTGCTCAGCAAGAAGTTGGTTGAATTTTTCTTCATCAACAGTGAGGCCTTTTTCTTCAAGAACATCTTTTGTTAAATCAAGAGGAAAACCGTAAGTATCGTTAAGTTTAAATGCATCTTCACCTGAGAAAACAGTTCCCTCTGTATTTGAAATATACTCATCAAGAAGAGCAAGACCTGCATCAATCGTTTTTCCGAAAGATTCTTCTTCAGCAAGAAGAACTTTGGTTATAAGTTCTTCTTTATCAGCAAGTTCAGGATATGCGGTTTCATTTTCTTTAATAACTGTTTTGCACACTTTATAAAGAAATGGTTCGTTTACGCCTAAAAGTCTGCCATGGCGGCAGGCACGGCGGATAAGACGGCGAAGAACATATCCTCTGCCGTTATTTGACGGAATTACACCATCACCAATCATAAATGTTGAAGAACGGACATGGTCGGTAATAACACGCAGCGAAACATCGTTTTTATCATTATCATGATAGGTTACGGATGCGATTTCCGAAATCTTTTTCATTATATTCTGAACGGTATCAACCTCAAAAATATTATCAACGCCCTGCATAATGCAAGCAAGTCTCTCAAGACCCATTCCGGTATCAATATTAGGATGATCAAGCGGTGTATAATTATTGTTTCCGTCATTATCAAACTGTGTAAACACATTATTCCAGAATTCCGTAAATCTGTCGCATTCACATCCCGGAGCACAGTCGGGACTGCCGCAGCCATATTTTTCACCGCGGTCAAAATAAATTTCTGAACAAGGACCGCACGGACCTGAACCGTGTTCCCAGAAGTTATCAGCCTTGCCGAGTCTTACAATATGATCAGGTGAAACACCATTCTGCTTTGTCCATATTTCAAATGCTTCATCGTCATTTTCATATATTGTTACATAAAGTTTATCAACCGGCATTTTAAGAACATCCGTACAGAATTCCCATGCCCAGGCGGTTGCCTCTTTCTTAAAATAATCACCGAAAGAAAAGTTGCCGAGCATTTCAAAAAATGTTCCGTGGCGTGCTGTTTTTCCGACACATTCAATATCCGGTGTGCGTATACATTTTTGGCATGTTGTTACTCTTTTGCGCGGAGGAGTAACCTCACCGGTAAAATATTTTTTCATAGGAGCCATACCGGAATTTATAAGCAGAAGGCTCTTATCACCATTTGGAACAAGAGAAAAACTCGGAAGTCTCAGATGACCCTTGCTTTCAAAGAAAGAAAGGTATTTTTCTCTTAAATCATTTAATGAAGTCCATTCCATTATCTTATACCTCTATCTGAATTCGCATAGCGAAATAATATCAATCCTGATAACGCTTAAATTATCATTTTTATGCGTTAAGCCTCAAGCAAAGTTCAAGGGCAACAAAATGTTGCCCCTAAATTAACTTTTACAACAGATGATTAAAGTTTTTCAACAATTTTAGTAAGTTCTTTAACTTCATCAAGAGTAAAGGTAAGACCCTTGCTCATCTTTGAATGGTCTGCAGACCAGTCTCTGACATCAATTTTGGGTTCACGGCCGTTCCAGGAAATCATATTAACCTCCCTTGTCCATCCCCTTGCTGTTTCAGAGATAACACCAAGATGCTCAGTAATTTCATACTTAATCTCAGGCATTTCAATATCCTCCTTTTATGTATTTTTATGTTAAATAATTGAATTATTTTAACGATTTAACAATTTCTGCTGTATCACGTGCGATAGTAAGTTCTTCGTTAGTAGCAAGAACAAATACTCTTACCTTATCAGTCGGGTCAGTAAGTTCTGCCTCAGCACCCTTCTGAATTTTCTGATTAAGTGCCTCATTGATATGAACACCCATATAACCAAGATAAGAACATACTTTTGAACGGAGCCAGAAACCGTTTTCACCGATACCGCCGGTAAATACAATAGCATCAACACCATTCATTGCAGCAATGTAGGAACCGATATATTTTGCAATTTCATAAGCCTGCATTTCGTGAGCAAGAATTGCTCTTTCATTACCCTCATTCTGAGCAGCACAGATATCTCTGTCATCTGAAGAAATACCTGAAATTGCGTTTACACCCGATTCTTTATTAAGAACCTTATCCATCTCTTCAGGTGTAAGACCGAGTTTTTTCTGAATAAAGGTAACAACAGAAGGATCTACACCGCCTGAACGTGTACCCATCATAAATCCGTCAAGAGGAGTGAAGCCCATCGAAGTATCAACAACCTTGCCGTTCTTTACAGCAGCGATTGAAGAGCCGTTACCAAGGTGACAGGTTATAACTTTTAAATCTTTAAGATTTTTGCCCATTTTATCAGCCACACGGTAAGATACAAATTTATGTGAAGTACCGTGGAAACCGTAACGGCGAACGCCGTATTTTTCATAATATTCATAAGGAACAGCATACATATATGCTTTCGGAGGCATTGTGCTGTGGAATGCTGTATCAAACACAGCAACCTGAGGAACGTCAGGACCAACAACATTAAGACAAGCCTGATAACCCTGAAGATTTGCAGGATTATGAAGCGGTGCAAGCGGTGAAAGTTCTTCAACAACCTTTACCACATCGGCATCAATAAGAACACTCTTGGTATACTTATCGCCGCCCTGAACAAAACGATGACCGATAGCATCAATTTCACTGAATGAATGAATAACTTTATGTTCCCCTTCTGACAGAATATATTTAACTTCGTTGAAAGCATCTGTATGAGTAGGAAGTTCTTTATCATATGTAAACTTTTCGCCGTTAACTTTTACGATAACATTTTCCTCTCCGCCTTTGATTTCCATTCCGATACGTTCAATAGTACCATTACAAAGAACAGATTCATCGGCCATATCAAGGAGTTGATATTTGAGAGATGAACTGCCGCAGTTGATAACTAAAATTTTCAAAATATTTCCCCCATATATTGATTTAATATAATTAATTTAGTATTATAATAATATATAATATATAATTATGTCAAGGGCTTTTTAGGTAATTTTTATGAATACAGGTATAATTTGTGAGTTTAACCCATTTCACAGCGGGCATAAATATCTGATTGATACGGTTAAAGAGAATTCGGATGCGGTAATATGCATTATGAGCGGAAACTTTGTTCAGCGCGGTGAGTTTGCGGTTTATGACAAATTCAAAAGAACAGAAACTGCAATAAAAAACGGTGCCGATCTTGTTATTGAACTGCCGTGCATCTATTCACTTATGTCGGCAGAGGGTTTTGCTAAAAATGCTGTTAAAATTCTTGAATCAACAAATATAATAGATGAAATTGCTTTCGGTGCAGAATGTGACAACATTGATGCACTTAAGGAAATTGCAGAAAAAATAACAGAATGTGATGCAGAAATAAAAGAAGAACTGAAAAAGGGCATATCTTACCCATCTGCAAGAAAAAATGCGGTTAAGAGTGATTTGCTTGATACCCCCAATAATATACTTGCCATTGAATATTTAAGGCATACCGGCCTGCCCTGCAGAGCGATAAAACGTATAGGCAAAGGACACGATACTGATGATGAAAAATTCAGTGCCTCTGCAATCAGAAAAAAACTTTCAAATGAAGATATCTGCACTATAAAAAACTGCGAAAAAGCAGTGCTTGCAAAACTCAGAAGCATGAAAAAAGAGGATTTTCTGAATATTGAAGATGTAAGTGAAGGTCTTGAAAACAGAATTTACCGTGCTGTCAAAATTTCAACCAATCTTGAAGCGTTATATGACAATATAAAAACAAAGCGTTACACACATTCAAGAATAAGACGCATCATACTTAAATCATACCTTGAAATAACAAAAGAATATTCTTACACTCCTCCGTATATTCGTATTTTAGGATTTAACGGAAAAGGAAAAGAATTGCTTTCTCAAATGAAAAAAAACGCTTCTCTGCCGATTGTAAGCCGGTTATCAGACATTAAAAATCTTGATGAAAACGCAAAAAAACTTTTTGAACTTGAGTGCAGATGCACAGATTTATATAATCTCGGTTATCGCGAGTCACTGCCGTGTGAAACGGAAAAAACATCACAAATAATCATACTATAAAAAAACACAGCGGTTATTAACTGAGTTACCGCTGTGTTTTCATATTTTATTTGCAATATCAAAAAATTCTTCTTTGCTCATTGAACTGTTCAGATAGGAAAGCAGAGAATTTGTTGAAAGAAATTCTGGCAAATCAAGTTTTTTTAATAATAGTGATTTTCTTTCTTTTGCATTCGGCTTTCCTGAAAAACCTGCATCAAACAAATCAAAATTCGTTATCGGATTTTCAATGTTTTTTTCATTTACCTTTATATCCGCTTTTGAGAATAATTCAAGAAGAACTTCTTTGCTCATACCCTCAACGCCGAGTTTTCCTTCCTTTGACGGTTTATCTTTTCGCTTTTCCTTGCCGTAAATGTCAGGAATATAAATATGCTTAATTCTGTTTTTCGGGATACCTGCAGAAATATAATTTCTTATCTGGAAACCGCTGTGGTCAGAATCTGTAAGAACAATTATCCCCCGCTCTTCTGCGAGTTTTCTTATGAATTTAAGTTTTTCTTTATCTTTATAAATATGAAAACCGTTTGTTTCAATAATAAGAGTATCAAGAATATCAGAAAGTTTGAGTTTATCATATCTGCCTTCAACAATAACAGCCTCGCTGATTTTAAGCATAGGATACCCCCCTCGCGATAAGCAGTAATTTAGCAATAAGTTCTTCAACAAGCAGTTTTTTATCAGTTGCCGTACTTTTTAATTTAACATCCGTTTCAATTATCTCATCAAGAGACTGCCTGAGTTGCATTTCCGTAAGTGCGGCACAGTCACGCGATGCATTTCTCAGTGCAAACTCGCGTCCCTTATAATTATAATGTTTTGCAACATCATCAAAAGAATAACCTGCCGTTTTGGCACATTTCACACGATACATATCAACATAGACCCCGCCTATAACAGCGGTCATCAATATCGGATCCTCTTTCATTGAAAAAAGGCTATTAAGAGACATATAAGCATTATCTGAATTACCGCTGACAACTGCTTTGGACAAATCATAAACTCTCGCCTGAAGGCATTTTGTTGCCATATTATCAATAATTTCTTTTGTAATTTCTCCTCCGCCGGCAAAATTTGACAGTTTATCAAGTTCATTAAGAAGAACTGTCATATCGTTTCCTGATACGGAAATCAGATAGGATGCATTGGATGAACTGATTGAAGAACCGCGTTTTTTTGCACCGCTGACAAGAAGTTTAACAATATCCGATTCACTTCTTTTCTCAAGATTAACAACTGCACCTGCCTTATCAAATGCAGAAATAATTTTTTTGAAAGAAGCACTTTTTACATCAGGTGAAACAGCATTATAAAGAAAAACAATAACAGTTGTATCCGGAGCATCTGACAGATATTCCTCAATCTGCTTTATATCATTTTTATTTTTTTCCAACTGGTAATCTCTTACCAAAACAAAATTATATCCACCCATCATCGGAAGCATCTGCGCATCTTTAAGAATGTCGTCAAGACTGCTGTCTTTACCCTCATACTGGTGAAAATTGAAAGTTTCAAAAGCAGGTTCAACTATTTTTTTTCTCATAAGATTAACGTAAAAATCTTTGAGATAACTTTCTTCACCGTATATAAGATAAGCGTTTTCATATTCTCCGCTTTTTATCTGTGCTTTTAACTGTGTCTCGCCTATCTTAGCCACTGTTTTTTCTCTCCTCAATCATTTTTCCGTTTTCATAAACTGTTAAAACAATATTTTCCGATTCACCGAACCGACCGTATACATCACGGTAGAACTTTTCATCACCTATTGTAACACAGTTATCATCTATTTTAAAGATTTTATCATAAACATTAACAATCGTGATATTGTTTTTTCTTGCAATATGAACATCTTCACTTATATCAAGTGAAAAATCTTTATTCTCCTTTATTTCGTCAGCATCATTATACTCATCAGAAATATTGCAGTCAACAAAAACCATACTGGCTTTTTCTTTGATAAGTGCTTGTCTGATAACATACTTATCTGAATTGTTTTCAACATCAAACGCAGCAAGACAATCTCTGTTATAGACTATCACCCCGCCGTTTTCAGCAATATATAAATAAGTTTGCGTATTGATATTATAATAGTTAACGCACATTGAAACGGCAAAGACAACCGTTATGAACATGGAGAGTAAATTTGTATTGACTGATTTAAAAACAATTAAATAAATTCCCATAAACAAAAATACGGCCGCTATTGCAATTCCGAAAAGATTACCCGATAAATCGAGCAATAAAAATGAAAAATGTTCTGCTGAAAACGCTGTTATCTCAAGCATCAAATTAATGGAAAAATCGACAACAACTTTGCTTATACCCGCAGAAAAACCACCTAAACTGAAAATCACAAATATCAGAACAGCACTGAGGGCTATCTGAAAAAGCGGAATAAAAATGATATTAAGCACAATCCCCATAATGCTTACACTTTTAAAAAATATCCATAAAACAGGAACCGTTGCAACGGTTATGGAAACCGAAATCAAACTGATTTCAGAAATATATTTAAGCAACCTGTTTTCAAAAGTATAGAGTTTTTCCAACTCAGGCATTATGACTGTGATGCCTAAAACAGCGCATACCGTCAGCAGGGCACTTATATCTGTTACCGCAAAAGGATTAAGGCATATTAAAAATACCGCAAATCCCAATGAATTAAGGCTGTCACTTTGGCTGCTTATTAACCGTGACAACAGTATAACAGCCATCATTATTCCTGCTCTTAAAACAGATTTTCTGAAATCTGCCACACCCATATAAATGAAAAGGAAGAACAGTGAGACAATAACCGTCAGATTCTTCGGGCAGCCTATTGCTTTGAGAAAATAATAAATGCCCATACAGATTACGGTAACGTGTATGCCCGAAACCGCCATTACATGCGAAACACCGCAGATTTTAAAATTATTTATTACATCGGCTGAAAGACCGCTTTTATCACCTGTAAATATTGACACAGCAAGTGCAGAAACATCATCACTGAAATTTTCATTAAGTATTTCTTTTATTCTAAGCCTGAGATTTATTATATAATAATTTACAGGTTTTCTTATTTCGTTTTTTACATCATAATCCGACAGACTTGCACAAATATATATTCCTTTTCCGTAATTGCCGTAGGAATCAAAGCCATTATCTGCAAAAGAAAAGAATTTGAGCGAGGCACTTACTTTTTGATAATAATCAGCATTTATTTCTTCTTTTGAAAATAACGCAACTTTAATATTCTGAGGTGCATCACTGCCGGCGATACTTTTTGTTTTAACCGTATATACATAGTTTCCGCTGTCTGACTTTTCATATATATCCACAATTTCAAAATCAGCATTCAGTGTTTTGCCGTTCAGATTATCGGCAGGTGCAACAGTATTATATGTAACCGTCATAAAAATAAAGCAGGCAAACAAAGCACTTCCAAAAACAACAGGAAGCACCTTTGCCTGCCTTGTCTTTTTCAGCAGCAGCGATATTATAAAAAGTACCGCTGCCGCTGCCATTATATATTTGCATATAGATATACCTGCAATATTAAGCACGATTAAAGTTACTGCATCGGCAAATCCGATAAAAGCAAATATTCTTTTCATTATTTTTTGTTATGAACAGGCTCAATAACAAATGAGTAAGCCTGTTTCACTCCCTTTTTCATCAGATAAGGTTCTCTTACAAAGGCCTGACCCGGCAAATCACCGCCGACTCCGCACTGCATATGGTCAATATTGAGTGTTGTTATATCTTCATAAGGAATATTGTTGATATGCGTTGCTTTTTCAAGACCGTCAGTTGTGTAATGATAGGCTGAGAAATTGAGCGGTTCATCAAAATATGATGATATTTTAAGACCAACACCCTTTTTATTGGTGATTGTCAGATATCTGACATCTGTTCTGTTAGACGACTCCTGCGGGCGCATATAGCGGTATTCCAGATTGGTTACAGTTGAATTGTAGAGATCAATCTTGGCACCTGTCTTTCGGTCGCAGTAAGTCGGAACAGGTCCTCTGCCGTACCATGTAACATATTCCATTTCTTTGGGAAGTGTCATCTGATAGCCGAATTTAATCATATTTGATGACGGAATTGCACTGTGATAAATATAAATTCTTCCGTCAGGATATATCTTATATGTTGCAACTGAGTTTTTAAGACCGAAAGTGCTGAAAGCAATGTGAATTTCAACGGTATTGTCATCACCTGCTTTAACCTCGGTTTTTACTGACTTCGTATTTTTGCTTGCTTTTTGCCACATATAAAATGGATGGAATTTTGCAAACTGCGGCGTAAAATTCAAAAAGTCAATATCGTTGTCTGTAAGCGCTCTGAAATAGTTTGGTTTTATTGGAGCGAGCAGATAATCATAACCGTTGACAACATATTTTGTTACAGCACCGTCATTAACTGTTACCTGAACATGATCATTATAAATTTCTACCTTTTTTCCTTTAACGGAATAATCAAGGTCGCCTTTATTTTCAGGTTCAACAGGCTGAGGCATTTCATTAAGAATAAACTGATCCCATGCAATCTCGTAATTTGATTTCAGACCCGGTGTTTTCTTTTTGGTAAGGAAAGAAATGGTAAGAACAACTTCCTTGTCTTTTGGAAGAGCATCAAATGTGTATGGTATCGTTATAAATACTTCCGACAATGGCTCACATTCAAATTTATCAAGTTCACCGCTGTCAACAACTTCACCCTCTGCCTTTATTACCCATCTGCATTTATAATTTGAAACATCTGTAAACAGAAATTTGTTTTTAACTTTGAATTTACCCGTCATAAGATCAAAGGCTTCTGTTTTAATTTCCTGATAACCTTTTTTTACCTCAGTAATCTGAGGATGAGGCTGTCTGTCAGCACCGATAATACCATTGGCACAGAAATAAACATTTGAGCCTGTCATAGCGGTTGTATTCGGAATATCAATTAATTTTTTAGGTTCAAGTTTTTCAAAATCCGTTCCGTATAAATAATTATCATTGCCGTTTTCATCTTTTACATGAAGCGTCTGATCAACAAAATCCCATATAAATCCGCCGCACATATTATCATATTTTTCAAAATCATCAATATATTCCTGAAAATTGCCGAGTGAATTTTCCATTGAATGTGCATATTCGCAAAGAAGTATGGGCTTGCCCTCATACATATCTGCAGAAATCGGTTTACTGTCGGCAGCAAGTTGATTTGCAATATTATCATAGAGAGAAATCGTTATCGGCTGCTTATTGCCGAGTTTTTCCATAATATCAGCAGTCGGATACATACGTGATATTACATCACTCTTTTTTAAATCAAAATCACCTTCATAATGAAACTGTCTTGTATCATCAAGTTTAAGCGCCGCCTTTTTCATTTCCATAAAATTATCGCCGTCGCCTGCTTCATTGCCGAGTGACCACATAAAAATGCAAGGGTTATTACGGTCACGAAGAACCATTCTCTCCATTCTGTCAACAACTGCCGCGGTCCATAAAGGATTTGAACCGGGAACGCCCTTACGGCGCACACCATGCGTTTCAAGATCACATTCATCCATAACATAAAAACCATATCTGTTGCACATTTCATAAAAATAAGGGTCATCGGGATAATGCGATGTTCTGATGGAGTTGATGTTATTCTGCTTCATAATATCAAGGTCCTGCGTATATCGTTCTTTCGGAACTGCCCAGCCGCAGTCAGCATCAAAATCGTGGCGGTTTACACCTCTTATCATAAGTGGCATACCATTGAAATAAATCTTTTCCCCCTTTATTTCAACTTTCTTGAAACCAACCTGATAAACTTTAACTGATGAAATTTCATCGTTAACCATAACAGTCATAACAAGAGTATAAAGATTTGGTTTTTCTGCAGACCATTTTTTAGGAGATTTGATTTTCTCTGAAAATGAAATCTTCTGTTTACCGCCGGTTAAATCAAAATCCTTTTCACCAACGGAAATTTCTTTGCCTGTATCACTTATAAGTTTTGCAGAAAGTTTTGCATTTCCTCTTACATTATTATAATTTTCAATAAAAATGTCCAAACTCAAATCAGAGTCTTTAAAATCAACATCAAAATCTGTTTTTATATAAAAATCCCTGAGGCAAACCTTTGGCTCTGCGTAAAGATAAACTTCACGGTAAATCCCGCAAAGCCACCACATATCCTGATCTTCAAGATATGTTCCGTCGCTGTAGCGATAAACCTTAGCAGTAATAAGATTTTCACCTTTGCTGAGAAGTTTGGTAACATTAAATTCGTGCGGAACCATTGAACCCTGGGAATAACCGACAAATTCGCCGTTAACATAAACTTCAAGAGCAGATTTGGCCGCACCGAAATGAAGAAAAATCTCTCTGCCTTCAAAATTCTCATCAAGCACAAAAGTCTTTCTGTAAAAACCGATTTCCTGCATACTATGGTCAATACTCGGAATTTTTGCCTTGCTGCGGCTTATAGCCTTCGGAAAGGTACTTGCATAGTAGTATGGCACGGAATAGCCCTCCGTCTGCCAAACAGAAGGAACTTTGATTTCATCCCACGCCGAATCGTCAAAAGATTTGAGTTCAAATTTTTCAGGCTGATTTTTAATGCCCCTCTGCCAGAAAAATTTCCACATTCCGTTAAGCGACTGCTTGTACTTGCTTTCTTCACCCGAAAGTGCCGACTCCTCGCTGTCAAACGGAAGCATCAGAGCATGCCCATCCTCTTTATTAATTTTGAAAATTGAGGAATCTTCCCAGCGGTACTTATCCATATGGTTTTCTCTCCTTAAATAATAATTATATAAAATATAGTAACTTAATATCCACAAAAAGTCAATATAGACAAGTTTATGCAAATTTGCTATAATTGATTATAATAAATATTTCACTGAAATCGGAGACAGCAACTGATGATTGTTAGAGTAAATAAAGATAATCTGGAAGAATATGAAAACTTTATAAAAAAACACCCGAAAGGACTTTTTCAGCATTCAACAAAATGGGCAAAAGTTAAAAGTGCATGGAAATTTGAAGGCATAATGCTTAAGGATGAAAACGGAGAGATTAAAGGTTCTGCCTGCGTGCTTATCCGTTCAATTCCGGTTATAAAAAATTCACTTATGTATTGCTGCCGCGGCTTTGTATGCGATGAAAATGATTTTGATACATTTGATAAACTTTTTGACGGACTGCTTAAAATCGGTAAGGAATACAAGGCATACTGCCTTAAAATTGACCCTGAGATTGTTATTGAGAACAAAGAATTTAAAAATCACCTTATAAAAAAAGGATTTGTTGAGTTAAATCCGGGATGTATGGATTTTGAAAATGTACAGCCGCGTTTTGTATATTGTTTTGACTACAATGGTCTCAGCGAAGAGGAACTTATGCTCACTTTTAAATCGGATTACAGAAACCGAATCAGAAAAGCACCGAGAAAAGGCGTTGAGGTTAAAATATGCGGCAAAGAAGCGCTTGACGACTTTGTCAGAATTATGAATGAAACCGGAGAGCGTGACGGTTTTTCCACCAGACCGAAACAGTATTTTGAACAGATACTTGACTGTATGACGGACGATGCAAGACTTTATATGGCATATTATAACGGCGAAGCGATAGCAGGAACACTTGCTATCAAATGGGGTCAGAATGTTATGAAATACCAGTACGGTGCATCCTCCAATGCTCACAGAAATGTTTATCCGAATTATGCACTGCAGTGGGCAATGATGCAGTGGGGCATGGAATGCGGATGTAAAGTATACGATTTCGGCGGAATATCGGGTGATTGTCAGAATCCTGATAACCCTCACTATGGACTTTGGAGATTTAAGCACGGATTCGGCGGTTATATGAAGGAATTCGTTGGTGAGTTTGATTATATTATCAACAAACCTGTATATAGTCTTTACAACATAGCAACGAAAGTTCTTGAAAAAATCAGATAAACGGTAAACAAAAATGAGCAAATATATAATAGATAAAAAACTGCTGAATGAAAATATCAGCATTATAAAGGAAAAAGCAAAGGTTCCGCTTATAGGTGTTGTTAAAGGCAACGGATACGGTTTTGGAATAAAGGAATTCTCTGCTGTTTTAAAAGAGAACGGAATAAAAACATTTGCCGTTACGGAAGTTGATGATATTAAAGAACTGAAAGAAGTTCTTGACAATGAAGAAATACTTGTAATGCGCTCAACAGGAGTTGAAAACGAGGCAGAAACCATTGCCCAAAACAACTGTATTGCAACCATAGGTTCATTAAATGCAGCAGCGGTTATGGACAAGGTATCACAAAAACTTGGTGTTAAAACAAAGTGTTATTTAAAAATCGACACCGGTATGGGCAGATATGGATTTATGCCGAGTGAGGTTGAAGATGCAATAAAATGCTACAACTATGAAAATCTTGATTTTATAGGTGCTTATACGCATTTTTCCTCTGCTTTTACAAACACGCAACTTACCAAAGCACAACTTGAACTTTTTAAAGATACAATGCATCAGATTGAAAAAGCAGGTAAAAGCATCGGTATTCTTCATGCAGCCAATTCCCCCGCTCTTCTCAATGTTGAGGGCGTATGTCTTGACAGTGTCAGAATCGGTTCTGCATTTACAGGCAGAGTTATAACGACAAACAAAACCAAACTCAACAGGCTGGGTTCACTTGAGGCTGAAGTTATTGAAATCAAAACAGTTCCTGCCGGATATTCGGTAGGATATAACGGAAAATACAAAGCAAAAAGAGAAACAAAAATTGCCATTGTTCCCATAGGTCATTATGATGGTTTCGGTCTTGCAAAAGAAAATGAAACTGCTGATTTGCATTCTGTTTTATCCGCACTGAAAAAGTTCTTGAAAAGAACGCAGATATACATCAGAATAAACGGCAGAATGTACAGTGTTATAGGAGAAATCGGCCTTTCGCATACCGCAGTTGATATTACCGGAAGTGATGTAAAAATCGGTGATACCGCATCAGTAGATATTTCTCCGCTGATGGTTAATCCACGAATACCGCGAATTTATAAATAAACAAAAAAGACAGAGTGTGAATGCTCTGTCTTTTAATTTTAGAATTTATAATCCTGCTGTCCTCTGCCGTGGTAAATCATATTGCCGATATTTACCGGCGAAGTAAACACCTTAAACTTAAGCAAAAGATTTTTAAGTTTGTTTTTATCGGGTTTAACGTTGCAGATGCTTTTAACGGAGATACTTTCTGCCTGTTCTCTGAGCGTTAATGAATTATCCCGTGCCATTGTAATTTTCACTGACTGACCGGGCAGCAAATCAAAAAAGTTATCACTAAAAGGAACACTTGACAGGCTGCTTTCAAATTTTACAAAACGCGCAAACTTATCACTTGAAACCGTTATATCAAGATTATTTGCATTCATCTCTATTTTGCATTTGAGTTTTGCTTTGGGAAGATTGAGTTTTTTCTCATTCTCAAACAAAATAACTTTCTGATTTATCAATTCACCGTTCTGATATAATCTTGCACATACACCTGTATTTTCAGAATGGAACCGGCTTAAAATATCTTTAGTATTGAGTTCAAAAATAAGTTTATTTTCTAATTTATCAATCACTGCCGATGTTTTTCTGCATTCAAGGCTGCCCTTTTCAAAATCAAAAATTATATATTCAACTTCGGCATTCTGCGATTCATTCAAATCATTAAGAACAAATATTTTTATATATTCTTCAGTATCTTCAACAGATACACACAAAGGTGCATTAAAGTGCTTTGCTTTATACTGAAGCGCTTTATAGTTTCCGTAGTAATCATAACCAGACCAGGAACATGTGGGCCAGCAGTCATTGAACTGCCAGTAAACAGCACCGTTGCATCTGCCCTTGTTTCTGCGCCAATGATCGGTGGCATCGGCAATGCATTCCTGCTGCGTAACCTGAGAAAGATAGATGCAGTCTTCAAATTTTTCAGGCATATCAAAACGGGTTGCCATATAATAAATCATTTTGTCATTTCCGCCGACACACTTCTGGTGAGAAGAAAAAACTTCGTCATTTAAAGAGTATCCCCTGTCACCGGCAAATGCAGCAACTGTTTTATAATCAGGCAGACTTTCAAAACCAAATTCACTGCAGAAACGGGTCATTCTTTTTCTGTAATAAGTCATAGGCTGTAGTCCGTGCCATACTCCCCACAAATGCGTATCACCCACATTGTCGCTGTTAATTCCTTTTGAATAGTCAACACCGCAGGGAGAACCCGGAATAAACGGTGTACTCAAATCATATTTTCGCAGTTCGCTTTCAAGAATGTTATAGAAAAACTTTTCAGTCCATTTAACATAGTCTTTCATATAAATCCATGAAGAACTCATTGCTTCAATTTCATTGTTTCCGTTCCAAAGAGCAAGACTTGCGTGATGATTAAGCCTTTTAACATTAAATGCTATTTCATTTTTTACATTGTTAAGAAATTCTTCTTTAAAGAAAGGATATGCCTGACAGGCAAACTGAAAATCCTGCCACACAAGAAGCCCTTTCTCATCACACATATTATAAAATGCATCACTTTCATAATACCCGCCGCCCCATACACGGATTAAATTCATGTTGGAAAATAATGCCGCATCAATAAGTGCACTGAGTTTCTGACTGTCAAAGCGGGTTATAAAAGAATCTGACGGAATATAATTTGCACCTTTGATAAATAAAGGAACTCCGTTTAAAACAAACTGAAAATTTATACCGTATTCATCACGGTTACGGTTTAATTCAATGGTTCTGAGACCTATTTTCTTTTCGCACTTATCAATAAGTTCTTCACCGCAGTATAATTCAGATACCACTGTATAAAGCGGCTGGCATTCTTTTTGAGATAATTCTTTAGTCCACCAAAGTTCAGGATTATCTATATCAAAAGAAACATTTTGACCCTGCTTTTCATAAATAGTTCCGTCAGGACAAATTATTTTTGTTTTTACAGTAGTTTCTTTCTCTGAAAACTTGTTAATCTGAGTATTGGCATTAACTGTAACACAACCGTCTGTATGATTCTGTGTTATATTCAGATAATCAATTTCTGCATAATTAACGCATTTAATTTCTATATCACCGCTTATACCGCTTGGCGGAAGAACCGGTCCCCAATCCCAGCCAAAGTGACTTTGGGGCTTTCTGATATGGACTATACCATTCTGACCATTGCTGTTAATTGGTGCAGATTCCTTATCATATATATTTTTCACATAATTAACGGGTGAATAAAAAACAATTCTTATCTCGTTTTCACCGATTTTAAGATACTTTTTCACCATAAAGGAATAAGAAATAAAACAGTTATCCGTATGTGCGATACAGTTATTATTTACATATATATCGCATACGGTATCAAGCATTTTGCAGTTAAGCAGAATTTCATCAGAATTCAAATCAGCGTCCGCAAGTGAAAAAGTTTTTTTATACTCCCAGTCTTTTTCACTTATATAATTAACTTTTTCTTCATTGAGGCCGAAAAACGGATCATCAATATCTCCGCAAGCCATCAGATCAAGATAATTGCAGCCCGGAACAGAAGCATTTTTCCAGTTATTTTTACCTGCCTCGGAAAACATCCAAGCGCCATTAAGACTGTATTTCATAAAAAATTTCCTCTCTTGTGCTAAGATAATCTTTTTTTCAATTCGCAGACTGATAATGCTTTGCATTCTTTTAAAAGTCTTTTAAGCCTGTCCATATTATACTGAGAATGCTCCGTTTCTTTACTCCACAGATGCATAGTCCATGCATCTTCGCCGAAATATGATGAAATCAGAACACCGATTACTGCCATTTTTACCTTTGAAAGAACATCATAATCAAACACGGCAGTAAGAAAATATCTGAAAATAAAATAAGACGCTATATTAACATTAAACATATTATCGGAAACAGGTTTAACAACAGCATGATTTACCTTTTCAGTCCACTCGGGATTGATAAGTTCGGGATTTTTAAACACATCAAAAAACGGTGTGCCGTCTTCGCCCTCAAGATAATCATCAAGATTTTTCTGCAAATCAACAGCAAAATCAAGAAGTTTTATCAGTCGTTTGTTAAAAGGAACTTCTCTGTCCCTGATAATTTCAAAGGCTTCTTTTCTTGCTTTTACAAGATAAAAATAGGTCTGAGCATCAATTTCATTAAGGCATGGAAGTTCATCAAGAAATTCATCGCAAAAATCCATCGGCTCATCAAGATGAAACATCATATCAGCCGCAACGGGGCACGAAAAGGAAAGGCTCATCTCTCGGGTTGCACCAAACTCATTTACAAACCTCGGAAACATACGGCATGTATACGGCGTATGCTCACCACCGATGGCAATATGCATATCGCACAGATTTTCATGGTTAAGAAACGGACATCGCTTTTTATCGGCAAGTCTGAAAATAGTATTGCCGAATTCATCTTTATCAAGCACACTGTCTATCCGCTCTTTTATATCACCGCTGAGTGTTTTATAATATTCAAGAGAGGCACTGTCGGCATCAACCTCCCATCCCTGACAGCAGGAATCGGGACAGGCGCCGGCAATGCATTTAAAATCTTTGTAAAATGTCGGAATTCTTAAAATCATTTTATATCCTCAAAAAAACAACTTATTCATTATCAAAAAGCGGAGTTGAAAAATAGCGTTCCGCTGTATCCGGCAAAACCGTTACAACCGTTTTTCCGCTGCCCAGTTTTTTGGCAAGTTTAAGTGCAGCCGCAACATTTGTTCCGCTGCTGATGCCGCACATTAATCCCTCAAGACGTGCCAAATCTTTTGAGGTATTAATAGCCTCTTCATCGGTAATTATACAAATATCTTCATAAATATTTCGGTTAAGAATTTCAGGAATTACACCGTCACCTATACCCATCTGATTATGCGTTCCGACAGTTCCCCCGGCAAGAATTGCAGCATTCTCGGGCTCAACTGCCCATATTGTTATATCGGGATTTTGTGCTTTTAAAACTTCACCTATACCGGTTATCGTTCCGCCTGTTCCTATACCCGAACAAAAGCCGTCAATAGGACCTGCAACCTGCTCAAGAATTTCAAGCCCCGTATGATGGCGGTGAACCATAGGATTTGCCGGATTTTCAAACTGCTGGGGAATATAGACATTAGAATCCTCTTCTCTCATTCTGAGAGCGGTATTAAGGCATTCTTCAATGCAGTCACCTATATTTCCGGCATCATGAATAAGAATAACTTTAGCACCGTAATGTTCAACAAGCATTCTTCTTTCACGGCTTACTGAGTCAGGCATAATTATAACTGTTTTATAACCTTTAACTGCACCAACAAGAGCAAGACCTATGCCCTGGTTGCCGCTGGTAGGTTCAACAATAATTGTATTTTCATTAATAAGCCCCTTTGCCTCAGCATCACAAATCATATTATAAGCGGTTCTTGTTTTTATTGAACCGCCGACATTAAGACCTTCAAATTTAACATAAATATCGGCACAGTCAGCGTTTGTCATTTTATTTAATTTTATCATAGGTGTATGACCTATTGCTTCAAGCACATTGTTATAAACCATAGTGTTACCTCTCTTATCATTCTAATATATTTTACACGCAAGGTAACAAAAAGGCAACAGAAATTTATAAATATAGATTATTTTATTCTAATATGATATACTAGAATTATAGATTACTTACAGGAGTGATAATATTGTTAAAAAAATATAAGCCTTTCATAATCTTTTTTTATGTCGCCTCGACACTGAGCCTCATTGCTGCCGCATTTTTTGATTTAAAATTGGATATACTGCTTAATAACACCGAAAATCCCATTGCTCTCTGGTTCAGAAACACCGGAGAAATACCGGGAAGAATGGTATGCCCTTTGGCAGGTGCAGTTTTGTTTTACACAAGCGAAAAAACGCTTCAAAAAATATTCGCACTGATTGTTAATATCGGAGGTTCGGCATATCTTGGTTACTACCTGGGAAAATACTTTTTCAATAATCAATTCAAAATGCCTTTCAGCATTATATTCGGTATCGGCATCGGAATTTGCATTCTGTATGCAATAAGTTTTATCAAAATTCCCGAAAACATCATCCCTATCATCAGAAAAATTGCATTTTGGGGAATTATAATTATGTTTGTTCAGATATCAGCAATAGAAGGTTTGAAATATCTTTGGGGCAGAGTAAGATTCAGAGATTTACTTGCCGCAGGAAGTTACGAGCAGTTTACGCCCTGGTACCAAATCAACGGAATCAACGGAAATAAATCCTTTCCAAGCGGTCACACGGCTGGTGCAGGTATGAGTTATATGATGATGTTCTTCCCTTTTCTATCTGAAAAATGGAACAAAAAATATCCGCTGTGTTTTATTATTCCCTGCATCTATACGTCAATAGTTGCTTTTACAAGACTTGTTATGGGTGCGCACTATCTGAGCGATGTTACAGCCGGCGGAATTGTAAGTTTTTCAATCGTTCTGATATTTATTCATATTTATGAAAAAAGCAAACATAAAAAATCAATTTGATAAAATATATAAAAACGGCTGTCTCGGTTAATAGGATGAGACAGCCGTTTATTATTAAGAAATTTGTTTATCAATCATTGAACTGAACATTAACATATGATACCGCACCTGTAACTGCATTAACATAGACATATACAAAATATCTGCTTGGAAACTCTTTATCCGTAAGAACAATATCCCAGACATATTCGGGATTTTTTTCATAAACAAATTCGCCTTCGGGCATATAATGGTTTTTATAAAGAACGGGTTTATATTGATCATTAATACCATAATTACTAAATTCATCATCGCCCTCAGGAAATGCAATATACTGTCTATACTTTGGATTCTGAATTTCCTTATATGCAATATTTATTGCCTCCTGCATATCAATTACATCAAGATTATTATAATCAGAAATCTCTCTCATAATTGAAAACGAAGTATAAACCTTATCATTATAATAAATAGTAAAAGAATCAAGATTCGGAGTATATGTAAAATAGACGTCTTTATCATAAGTGAATTTGTAAATATACATACCCGAACCGATATCACCCTCAAAAACACATCCGGTGAGCGACTGAAGAGATTCCGCGAAATTTCCGGATTTAAGTGCCGAATCCGCAGAAAATTTTAATGTGCTTTCAAGGATTGGCAGATAATCACTGTCTGCTACATCATTATGGTAAGAAAGGTCTCCGCGCATATTTAAAAGTTTAAAACCAAAATAACAGTTATTCTGCATAAATTCATAACCTTCTTTTTTATAAAGTTCAAGGTTATAATTATAAAAAGCATCAAAATAATCCTGCCCTGTATTATAAATACCGTCTATGCGTTCCTCAACAACGATGCCCTCAAGCAGACTTCGCATTATCAGCCCTTTTAAATCATCATTTCCGCCTTTAAGAAACTCCGTAAAAATATAATCAATCGTTGTGGGATTATTTAAAAGTGTATTATATTCCGAGGCATGAGCATTTATATAATCACCCGGTGCAGAAGAGTAAGCAGGCGAACTTATAATCGTATCAAGGAGATTCTCTATTTCACCGAAAGTTAAAACACCACTGTAAGCATTATCTATTGCCGAGTTATCAGGCATGATATCTTCCAATGGTTCATCTTCTTTTACAAGCGGATTGGCAATACAGAAAATTATCACACCGACACATAAAACGGCAAGAATAACCGATACTGCAACTTTTGGCTTTTTAAATTCAAGTGCATTTGTTATTCTCTGCCTTACACGCTTTTCACTAAAACAAAGGGGTGTAACGGAATAAATGCTTTTTCCTGATGCGAAGGATAAAAGCGTTAAACTGTAATCTCTTTTTATATCAGAATTATCAGACAAAACCTTTTCATCGCAACTCATTTCCATATCTTTTGTCATAAGGGAAAATGCTGCCCAGCACAGCGGATTAAACCAATGAACAGCAAGAAGAATAAACGCAAATGTTTTAACATAATAATCAAGACGTTCCAGATGGCATTTTTCGTGAGAAACAACATAGTGATATGTTTTATCATCCAAAGCAAACGGTATATATATTTTAGGAAAAATAAGTCCGAATATAAACGGAGACGCAATTCTGTCTGACTCATAAATGTTATCTTTTTTTAAAACAGCAGTTTTCATTCTTACCAATAAAACAATATAAGAAATAATCCCGTAAGTTAAAATAAGAATTAAACCGGCAAGCCAAATGCATTTAAAAATGCTGCAGTTTTCAATAAGAAGTTTATCAAAAAAATCATTTATTCCGAATGCTGCGTGATTAATTACCTCCGACTTTGTCTGGGCCAGCCCGATATCGGTATGAGGAACTTTTGACAAGGACGAATCATAAAAATACGGAACATATGAAAGTGTATTTTCATTAAGTGCCTGTGCACTTTCCATATTGAATGTTTTTATTGAAAACATACTGAAAACGGATTTGAATGATATCGGAACAGCAAGACGGAAACCAACTGCACTCCAAAGAAGATATGAATACTTTTTTGGTGCTTTCTGCATCAGAAAGCGGATGAATACAACAGCAATAATTACGTAACTTGATGTGATACTCATATTAAAAATATGAATAAAAATGTCATTCATCATAGGCTACTCCTTATAATCGTCAATAAGTTTTTTTAACTCCTCAGCCTCTTTGTCAGATATTTTTTTGCCGCCTAAAAATGACACAAGAAAATTAGGCAGAGAGCCGGCAAAAGTATTTTCAATAAAGCGATTGCCTGCATATGCCTGAACATCACCCTTTGCAACTAAAGAAGATACAACGGTATCAACATTTTGTGCAAAGCCTTTTTCGCAAAGTTTTCTGAGAGTGGTATACGTTGTAGACTTTTTCCAGCCCAACTTCTGATTGCACAGATCAACAAGCCTTCCAGAATTCAATGGTTCATTTTCCCAAACAACACACATAAATCTGAAATCACTCTCGCATAATTTTAACTCTTTCATCTTATTCTACCTCAAAACAGTCTATTGTTATAAACCTCAATATAAGTTTATAACAATAAACCACATTTGTCAATAAAAAATTGAAACTCTTTTCATGGAAAAACGCCTGAAAATTAACTTCAGGCGAAAAATATAATTTATATCTCAGTTATTTTTATTTTTCAGAGCAGCATTTATTTCATCAGCCTCTTTTTTTGATGTGAAATAGGATACCGCTGAAGTAAAGCCGTAAACAAAAGCAACGCACAGAAGCATCAGGATAATGCTTGTCGGATTTGTATTAATCCATTTGAACATCAGACCCATAACAATCATCACAATGCTAAGAAGAATGAAATGAACGGTTGTAAGCAAAAACATTCCTTTTTTTGTTTTTACATCTTTTTCAAAAATAATTACAGTTATTAATGCGGTAACAAATCCTGCTGCAGGTATTTCGGCTATCATAGCAACCGGCACACTTTCAACACCTGCTATAGCCGTATTAATAATAAATGCAAAAACGATTCCTGTTGTAATATACGTAAAATATTTAATTAATTCAACTAAAAACTTCATTTACTTTACCTCCCTTTTATGCCGAGTTTTCTTTTTAAATCGGCAACATATTGCCTTGAAATTACAATTTTTTCACCGTTAGCCAGATTGGCTGTTAATTTTCCGTTAAAAAGCGGTGATATTGAAGATATTTTCTTTATATTAACAACTGCTGATTTTGAAATTCTGAAGAAACCAAAATAGTTATAGGTTTCCTCAATTTCATAAAGTTTTGATTTTATTTCATAAACTTTTTTATCACAATATGCAAAAACTTTATTATCAACCGACTCAAAATAATATATTTCGGCAGGACTGAGAGACACAATATCCTTTGCATCATAACCGATAACATGTAACTGTTCCTGTTTGATAACATTAATAACAGAAAGAAGTTCATCACTTACATTGCGACATCTTATAATTATTTCATCTTCATCGCCTTTTGCCGGCATTTCTATTGTTATTTTCACTTTGCACCCGTCTTTCTGTTTGTAAAAATTGTTCCTGCAATTAAGAATAGCATACCGCAAATTATAAGAATTCCAAGACAGGCAGCGGCAGATACATTTTCATTGAACAAATCTATGGTTATACCCATTTCATTTTTATAAGCCGATACGATTTCAGCATCTGCACCTCTGAATACTTTTCCTATCATTTCTTCTGTCATAATCTGCCTGAACAGTGATGTGCTGTAAATTACAGGGGTACATTTAAGCACTGTCTGAAGTGATTTTGCAAGTGAACCTATAGGCATATATATTCCGCCGAGGAAACCCACCAGCGCACCCAACACAGTTCCCATACCGCTCCAGGCACCCTCACTTTTAATCAAAACAGCGAACAAGTACATTATAGCAGAATAGACCAATGAATTCACAAGAATAATTATAAAAATTGCAATATGTGTTTTAAAAGAAAAAATATCTCCGCCTTTAAAACAAATATAAACCTCTGACAATAAGAAAGTAAGTTCACAGATTATTACCGAAGATATACAGGCAGCAATTATATATGAAAATGCAACAGAAAATCTGTTTACCGGCGATGAATAAATGGCTTTACTTTTATCATTTGCCTTATCCTTAATCATTGCTGAAAGGTTTGATAACGTTACCATAACAGCATTGACAGGAATGATTCCTGCAGCCGCCCATAACAAAACCAATAATTTGCTGTTTTTTTCATCTTCTGCAAAATCGCGTCCGGGAATAAGAGCAAGATTTTCTGTAAGAAAACTTACGTTTACATCTTCAAGAAAGAAAAGCATAAGACATATTACAACAAACATTGAAATAAGTGAAAAAAATACCGCACCCTTATCTCTCAAAAAGATTTTAACATTTCGATTTACAAAACAAACAAACTGCATCATACTATTTTAACCTCTCTTGTTGCATTTATAAAAACATCATCCATATTCCCCTGTATAACTTCAAAACTGATAATTTTTTCTTTTATATTACCAATTAAAGATACTGCATCAAATACACTGTTTAAAACAACCTTTAAGCCGAAATTTTCTATTGAATATGAAAAATTATACTTTATTAAAACTTTTTCTATGTCACAAATATTTTTTTCTTCACAATATAATTTCAAATAATCCGATGCGTATTTATTTTTTAATTCACCCGGAGTTCCCTGAATAATTTTTCTTCCTTTATCTATAATTATGATTTCGTCTGCCTTTTCTGCCTCCTCCATATAGTGAGTAGTCAGAAAAACAGTCATATCTGTGCTTTTTCTTAGTTTATTTATCGTATTCCACACTTCAATACGTGCGGCAGGGTCGAGACCGGTGGTCGGTTCATCAAGAAATAAAATTTTAGGCGTATGCATAAGTGCGGCAACTATTTCACATTTTCTTTTCTGACCGCCGGATAAAATTTTATATTTTTTAGAAAGAATCTCTTCCAAATCAAACACTTTGCATAATTCATAAATTTTTTCTTTAATTTTTACCCTTGGCACACCGTGAAGTATTGCCCTGCAAACAAGATTCTCTTTTACGGTAAGCAAATCATCAAGAACATTATTCTGATATACCAAACCGATACGTTCTCTTATTCTTTTGCTCTGACTGATATCAAAACCGCAGATTTCAATATTCCCTTCACTTGGCTGCAGAAGAGTTGACATAATATTGATTGTTGTAGATTTTCCTGCTCCGTTTATTCCTAAAAATCCAACAAAATCGCCCTCAGCAACTGAAAAAGACAAATCTTTTACCGCTGCAAAATCACCATATTTTTTAGTAAGATTTTTAACATTAATGATATTCATTTTCTTTCCCTCTGATATTTGATAACTCAACCTTAACATTTAGGCTGATTGTTTTCAATAAATTCAAAGTAAGATGCATTTTTTGATATGTAAAGTGCAAATTCTATCAGTTTAATAAAAGAAAAAAGTAACCGCAGGCTGCCCCACGGTTACTTTTTGCGATTAGAAAACAATTACAGGAATGAAAGTTGAAATATCATCTTTGCCATTTTTAACTGCAACTTCAAGCACAGTTTTAATGCCGTTTTCTGTTTTAAACGATGTTTCTACAAGAACAATAAATTCATTTTCAAACAAATCGTTTGCTTCTATAAAATCAAACATACTCTTCTCCTTTCTTTTATTGTGACTGCTCACTATAAAAGGATAAAAATATTGCTTTGTAGTGACATACTTATTTTGTTTTTTTTCAAAATTTTTTTAAATTAATAGAGAAACCTTTAATTCATCTGCAAAATCTGCTTTTTATTTTTAGACATAAAAAAACAGCAACTACACAAATGTGTAATTGCTGCTTTTGGTGCGAGAGACGGGACTTTCTTCTTGCTATCGAAAGGTCCACCGGACCTTCCTCCTGAATTTTATCGCCAACAAAGCTCAAAATTCAGAGCCACGTCTTCAAGTCCTTGTTTTTTTACATAAAAAATAACCAGCATCCCAATGGAAACTGGTTATTTTTGGTGCGAGAGACGGGACTTGAACCCGTACGAGTCGCCCCACACGCCCCTCAAACGTGCGCGTCTGCCGATTCCGCCACTCTCGCGTCAACGATATGAATTATATCAGAACATATGCCATTTGTCAACACTTTTTTTAAAAAAGTTTCAATATTTTTTTTGGCGTATCAATTATTACTGTCGGAGCCGCAGATTCGAGTACTTCTGCGGCTCTGAATCCCCAGGAACAACCTACTGTTTCCATGCCGGAATTTTTTCCTGTAAGCACATCTACATCACTGTCACCTAAAAATACGGCATCACATGGTCTGCATTGCAATTTATCAAGTGCAATATTGACTGAATAAGGATCAGGTTTTTTAGGCCTATCCTCTTTTGCGCCGATTATAAAATCGAAATAATCTTCTCCGAAAAAATGTTTCACCATAATTACAGCCGATTTATGCGGTTTGTTTGTGACAACGGCAAGTTTCATTCCCTGACTTTTTAAATAGTCAAGCGCATCTCTGATACCATCATAAACATAAGCATTATCATTCAGAATAACATTGTATTTTTCCTTAAACAACGCAAAGGCTTTATTCAGTTCAGACTCGCTCAGCGTATATTCAAAGGCTCTTTCAAGGAGTTTCATTGCACCATTGCCCACAAAAGACCTGTAATCCTCTTTGCTCCACAGCACTTTTCTTCCAAACTGTTTAAGAACATACTCCGTCGCCGCACTTAAATCATCAGCAGTATCAACAAGCGTACCGTCAAGATCAAACAATGCACATTTCTTATTTTTGAATTTTAATTTATCATAATCAAAGCAACTGCTGATTTCCATATATATCACTTAAATCCTGTTCTTTTTTCTTTTGTGAATTTGAAACCATTTTAATAATTATTATAACAACAGCAACAGCACCGATTACCCCGCACTCGGTATAAATTTTGATATTATCCTGTTCATTTGCTGCAGAAAGTTTTCCGCTTTTGACCTGAGTCCATAAATTATTTTCGAGTTCGGTTATATTCTGCGGAAGATTGATAAAAGTCTGAGATTTAATATCATTCGGGTAAATAACTTCACTTTGATACAGAGAACTTTCCTCGTTTTCTTCTACAGTAATATTAGGAGAACGGTAAAATATAAACTCTGCATTTTCAAATGCAACCTGCGGCTCGTGCATAAAGTTTATGAAAGCCTCTCCGCCCCGTTTATTCTGTGAACATGTCGGAACACAAAATGCATCATAAAAAAAGTTAACACCCTCTTGCGGAAAACAGTAATCCAAATCTTCATTATTTTCTACCATAAGCAGATAGTCGCCTGCATAGTAAGTTGCAAAAGCATACTCACCGCTTTCCATAAGGTTGAAAACTTCATCCATAACGTATACGGGATTAACATTATCCTTTTGCCGGGCAAGCAGTTTTGCACAATCTGCCCATTCCTGCTCATTGGTTGTATTAAAATCATAACCAAGCAGAGCCTGAGCAATGGCAAATGAGTCACGCGGGTTGTTGAACATAAGAACTTTGCCTCTGTACTGCTCATCCCATATAACAGACCAACTGTCGGGCTTTTCATCAACCAGAGCAGTATTATAAATCAATACTGTTGTGCCGATATTATAGCATACAGAATAAATCTGCTGCGGATCAAAAGGAAGATTCAAGGCATCTTCCGAAATATACTTCATATTAGGAATATTATCATAATCAAGCGGCAGAAGCATATCTTCTTCAATGAGTTTATCTATCATATAATCACTTGGAACAATAACGTCATACGATACACCGCCGCCTGATAATTTTGAATACATATTTTCATTTGATTCAAAATTTGTATAATTGACTTTTGCACCTGTAAGACGTTCAAATTCAGATACAACATCCATTGAATCTTCGCTGCCGTCTGAAATATATTCACCCCAGTTATAAACATTAACGGTTGTTCCCTGAAGCCCTAAATTTTTATAATATTCTATCTGCTCATCGGTAAAATACGCATCATCTGCAAGTACAGACACCGGGAAAGAACACAGAAGAACACAAAACATTACAAAAAACAAAATACATTTTTTCATTTTGCTTCACTCTTACCCTTGCGTTCTGCCCTGTTCTGGGCCAAGTTCATAAATACAAGCAGAATAAGTATTACCGCAAACATCAATGTTGAAAGGGCAAACATATCAGGCTTTACTCTTTTTTTAGTCATAGAAAAAATATAGATAGGCAGAGTCTGAAAACTCGGACCGTTTGTAAAATAACTGATAATGAAATCATCAAGAGACAGTGTAAAACTCATAACGCAGCCTGTTATAATTCCCGACATAATTTCGGGAAAAACAACTTTAAAAAACGCTTTAACGGGTTTACAGCCCAAATCAACAGCAGCCTCGTAAACATGCATATCAAACTGCCTGAGTTTCGGAAGAACATTCAAAATAACATAAGGCAGTGCAAATGTTATATGGGCAATCAAAAGCGTTGTAAAGCCAAGAACACTGCTTCTGTTAATAAGCGTTCCTGCAAAAACAAAAAGCAGCATCATCGCAATACCGGTAACAATTTCAGGATTCATCATGGGAATATTTGTTACTGCCATCATTGATTTTTTATAAAGTTTATTTTTAGAATTAAAAAATCCGATCGCTGCCATAATTCCGATTACAGATGCTGCAAATGCAGTGCACACAGCAAGCAAAACAGAATTCTGGAGTGCTTTCATAGCCATAGCATCCGAAAACATTTCTCTATACCAATGAAGTGAAAACCCGCCGTAAGTATAAGTGCTTGTTGTGGAATTAAAGGAAAAAAGAGTCATCACCGCAATAGGTGCATAAAGAAAAATGAATATAAGCGAAATATATATTTTAGAAATGAAAGAGGTTTTCTTTTTCATATAACAACACCTCCGTCATTTTTGTCATCATCGCCGAAATAATTCATTACACCAAGGCAAATTAAAATCATAATCATAAGCACAAATGAAAGTGATGCACCAAGATTATAATTATTGGCACTCTGAAATTGGGTTTCAATAACATCACCGATTAAAACGATCTGACCGCCGCCGAGTTTCTGGGTAATATAAAAAGTTGAAACACAAGGAACAAAAACCATTGTTACTCCGCTCAGAACACCGGGCATTGAAAGAGGCATAATTACCCTTCTCATAACGGTAAACTTGTCAGAACCGAGATCCTGGGCCGCTTCAATCAGAGAATTGTCCATTTTTGAAAGAATTGAATAAATAGGCAGTATCATATAAGGCAAGAAATTATAAACCATACCAAGAATTACTGCACCGCCTGTGTTTATCAGTTTGGCAGGTTCAAGACCTACGGAAGTAAGAAAAGTGTTTATGATTCCGCTGTCACCGAGAATGGTCATCCAACTGTATGTTCTTATAAGAAAATTCATCCACATAGGAAGCATAACAAGAAGAACCATCATCTGCTGCCTTCTTATGCTGAACTTTGAAAAAATATACGCAAACGGATAACCGATAATAAGACAGATAACCGTAGCGGCAAGACCGTAAAGAACAGATAAAAGAATGGTTGGAATATAAGCAGGTATCTGCGATACGCTGTCAAGAGAAAATGCACCTGTTTTATCGGTAAAAGCATAATATGCAACCATAATAAGAGGTGCAATTATAAACAGAAACGACCAGACGAAATAGGGTTTATCAAGCAGTTTTGACGAAAATTTACGCTTCATCTCCGTCCTCCCAGTTATACGATGCATCGGAAATATGGTCGTACTCATCAGAAAAATAAGAGTAATCTCCGAATTCACCGCTGTATTCACTTCTGTTCATAATATGAATTGCGTCAGGCTCAATATACATTCCGATTACTTCACCGACTTTATGGTGCTGTGTTGTCTGAATCATCCAGATAAAGCCGCCGACATCAACAAGAATTTCAAAATGAACACCCTTGAAAGTAACGCTTGTTATTTTGCCTGTTAAAGATGCTTTTGCACCTTTTTCAACAATTTTTATATCTTCCGGTCTTACAACAGCCTCAACAAATGCGTTTTCGCCGAATCCTGCATCAAGGCATTCAAATGTTACACCGCCGAAAGATACAAGGTAATCTTTAAGCATAACCGCATCAACAATATTGGATTCGCCGATAAAATCAGCAACAAAAGCATTTACAGGCTCATTATATATGTCTTCGGGTGAGCCGATCTGCTGTATTTTGCCTTTATCCATTACAACAACGGTATCAGACATGGAAAGGGCTTCTTCCTGATCATGTGTAACATAAATAAATGTTATACCGAGCCTTTTCTGAATTGCCTTAAGTTCAGTCTGCATATCTTTGCGCAGTTTAAGATCAAGTGCACCGAGCGGCTCATCAAGAAGCAGAACATGCGGATTATTGGCAAGCGCCCTTGCAATGGCAACACGCTGCTGCTGACCGCCTGAAAGAGAGTCAATACTTCGCTTTTCAAAACCTTTGAGATTTACAAGTTCGAGCATCTGTGCAACGGTTTTCCTTATCTCATCTTTCGGCTTTTTCTGAAGTTTGGGACCAAAGGCAATATTCTCATACACATTTAAATGAGAAAAAAGAGCATAACGCTGAAAAATGGTGTTCACCTTTCTCTTATGAGGCGGAACATCATTTATTTTTTCGCCCTCAAAAATAATCTCGCCTTCATCAGGTTCAATAAAACCTGCAATACAGCGAAGAGTTGTTGTCTTTCCGCAACCCGAGGGACCTAACAGCGTTATAAACTCTTTCTTGTTTATATACAAATTCAATTTATCAAGCACTACATTATCACCGTATTTAACAGTGATGTTTTTAAGATCTATTATCTTTTCCAATATACACATCCTCATTTTAACCCGATTTGGCAAAACATCCGTTTCGACAAAATGCCATAGTCTTACTATATAAAAAACATATTAAAAAGTCAATATATTTTTTGTTTTATTTCTTCTCCTTTTTCTGCAAGTTCAATCGTCTCACGTACTTTTGAAAAATCACACACCATTGATTTTGGTTTAAGTAAGCAGTTATCCATACCAAAAGGCACAAAATAATAGTTTTTATAGTTAAGAAGCATCCCTATATTTTTCGCAGCAGCACCAAGGGCATCATTGGTTGATAAACCTATTACAACCGGTTTGTTATTTCTCAGATGGCTTTTAACCGCCATTGTGACCGCAGTATCCGTTACACCGTTTGCAAGTTTTGCAAGTGTGTTTCCCGTGCACGGCGCAACAACAAGAATATCAAACATTTTCTTAGGACCTATCGGCTCCGCCTGTTCTATTGTATGAATAATGCTGTTTCCCGTAATCTGAATCAGTCTGTTCTGTATATCAACGGCTTTTCCGAAACGGGTATCTATTGAATAGGCATTTTCGCTCATAATCGGTGTTACGCTGTTTCCTGATTTAACAAGTTCTTCAAGCACATCAATAGATTTTGAAAATGTGCAGAATGAACCCGTAAAACAGTAACCTATATTCAAGTTAATTCCTCCTTTATTATCTGACAAACCGTTTTTCCTATAAGTTCTCCGGCGGTCTTTTTTGAATAAATTGAAGGAAGTCTTTTTCCGTCAATCAGTTTTATACCCTTTGATTTTGCATAAAGCGTATCTGCACCGCCGGGAAAAGAGGCAAGGTCAATTAAAACGGTATTAGTATTAAGTGCGTCAAGTTCATTTTTTGTAAATATAATATGAGGAACGGTATTGAAAACAATATCGTAGTCATTTTTATTTTTCAGTTCTTCAAATTCAATGTGATTTGCACCGTTAAACAGTGCCTTGATTTTGCTTTCTTCACTTCTTGAGCAGACTGTTACGTCAGCACCCATAGAATTCAGAACACGGTGAAGTGCTTTGCCAATTCTTCCGTATCCTGCTATTAAAACTTTGGAGCCATAAATGGATGTATCCGAATTTTCTTTATAAAGTGCAACTGCACCTTCTGATGTAAGATAAGCATTTTCTGTTAAAAAAGTTTCTTTCTTATTATAATCATAACCATCAAAATCTCCTGCGCCGTAGAAAACAGTTTTGTTTTCAATACCATCAAACATATATTTTTTAGCCGGTATGGGCAGAAGAACAAAATCACTTTTTTCTATGTTATCTGTAAATGTATATCCTTTATTTTCAAGATACTCTTTTGCAAACAGCATTCTTTCATCCGATAAGTACGGCACTGAAAAAGTATTGAATTTCATAAAAACACCCCGTTACAGTCTTTTTATATACTATGAAACAAAAAAATAATAGTTAATGGGCAAAGGGTATTTATTTTTTTTCAAATCGGTAGTATAATAACTTAGATGAATCATTTAAATACAGTATTTTAATATATAGATTTTACCCGGAGGAATCATCAGATATGAATATAGATGAAATGTTAAAAAAATCAAAACGCGTTCACTTTATCGGCATAGGCGGTGCCGGAATGTGTCCTATTGCGGAAATTCTTTTATCTCTTGGATATGAAGTATCAGGTTCTGATAATAATGATACGGAAACGTTCAGAAGAATTGAAAAAGAGGGTGCAAAGGTATATCTCGGTCAGGTAAAAGAAAATATAACCGATGACGTTGAACTTGTTGTTTACACAAATGCAATATTAAAAGGCAACGAAGAACTTGAATATGCAAAAGAAAACTTTCCCTGCTATGAAAGAGCAGAACTTCTTGGTGCAATAAGCAGAATTTTTTCAAACTGCATAGGTGTTTGCGGAACGCACGGAAAAACCACTACATCGTCCATGATAACACAGGTTCTGCTTGAAGCAGGTCTTGACCCGAGTGCCGTTATCGGCGGAAAACTGCCTGTTATTGACGCGTACGGAAGATACGGCAACAGCCAGAATTTTGTTTGCGAAAGTTGTGAATTCAACAATACTTTTCTGAAAATGAATCCTGATATTGCCGTTATTCTTAATATTGACGAAGATCATCTTGATTTTTTCAAAAATCTTGATAACATAAAAAAATCTTTCAGAGAATTTGCAGAAAAAACAACAAAAACAATTATTTATAACGGTGATGACGAAAATACGGTTGACACGCTTAAAGGAATTACGGGTAAAAAACTTATTTCCGTGGGAAAAAATGAAGGCAACGAATGGGTTGCTAAAAACGTTTCCGTTCCCGGCGGTTTCCATTCATCCTATGATATTTATCATAACAATGAATATATTGCAAAGGTTGAACTTTCTGTTCCCGGCGAGCATAATATTCTCAACTCTCTTTGTGCATTTGCTGCTGCATTTGAAAGCGGTGCTGACACCGAAAGCATCTGCAGAGGTTTAAAGGCTTTCGGAGGTGCTGCAAGAAGATTTGAACTTCTTGGAAAATATAAAGGAATAACCTTTGCGGACGATTACGCCCACCACCCTGCCGAAATTAAAGTTACACTTGAAGCCGCAATGAAAATGGGTTATAAAAATGTCTGGGCTGTTCATCAGCCGTTTACATTTACCAGAACTTCCCTTTTACTTGATGACTTTGCCGAAGTTCTGAAAATTGCTGACAAATGCGTTATATCGGAAATTATGGGCAGCCGCGAAATCAACACAATCGGAATAAAAGCAAAAGACCTTGCAGACAAAGTTCCGGGTTCGGTTCAACTGGATACATTTGAAGAAATTTGTGATTATGTAACAGAAAACGCCGGCGAAGGAGATTTGGTTATTACCCTTGGCTGCGGAGATGTTTATAAAGTTGCAAGAATGATGATAAATAAACTGAAATAATATAAAAACTGCCCCGAAAACAAATCGGGGCAATTCTTTTATTTGTCTATTTATTGGCAACAGTTGAAGACATGCGCATAATAATTTTGCTCAAATTTTCACCTCCGAAAACAAAAAATGCACAGCCGAAGCCGTGCATAAAAAACGCATTGCTCCGCTTGCCACCACACAAACTCAATACTTGTTTCCAAAACAAAGTATGATTAACAGAGCATGCATTTTTATCAGAAGATAAAAAAAGACATACCTCGTTTTGGACTAATATATTAAGTTTGTGTGGTAAATATAGTATATCATACAGAGCAATACAAGTCAATATTTAATCTATTTGAGGAGTTTCTTTATTCTTTTTTCAATTTTCAGAATATATAGTTTTTCGATTTTATTGATCAGTCTGTCATAAATAAGAAAAACAAAATTCATAAGCAACATAAAAACAACTGCAAGATATACTGCCTCACCTTCTTCAAGAAACGGTATACCGAAAACATAAACAAGTAAAACCTGAACTGCCGCAAACAAAACATTGAATAGCAGCAGTTTAACAATCAGTCTTAAAATATTGCTGCTTATTTTGTTAAAGCCTGATTTAATGATAGGATAAAAGCCGAAAAAGAGCACGTACATAAGCATACATTCTTTATCGGATATCAGCATAAAAGAGAGTGCACTTGTTGCCGCATAGGTTATCCACGCACTGGATGTGCCGAATGTGCGTTTAAGCATAATCATAAAGAACCCGACAAACATAGGCATGGCATATGCAAGAATATAGGTTATCCCGCCGAGAAAAAGAAGGATTACCGAGAGAGCCGTAACAACAGAACATACGGCAAGAGAAACTGCTTTTTTCATTTTATCACCGTTTAGAAGAATACCACTAAAAACAAATTATGTAAATAGTATGAATAATGAGTTAATTATTTGTTCATTTTTAATTAAAACTATTTACTTTTTACAATAATAATTATATAATTTTAACTGACAAATCAATGACAGAGGGGTAATTATATTGAAAAAGTCATTTGTACTTTTATTAGTATGCATCATTCTTGTTTCATGTGTTTTTGCAGCATGCAATAACAAAAAAAACAATGATGATGAAAACACCAGTTCAAGTGAAGGTCTTAATGATGCCGACACTGAATTTGGTATTGAAGAAGTTGAAGTTACCGATGAAAACGGAAAAGCCGTTACAGATGCAAACGGCAATAAGGTAACAACACAGGTTGCTGTTCAGTATTCTAAAGACAAAAAGGGCAAAACCATCGGCAAAGTTCTTGATGCAAACGGCAATCCCGTTAAAGACAATAAAGGTAAAGATGTAACGGTAAAAGTTAAAGATGATGAAAAAACTCCTACCAAAAATCATAATATGACCACGGAAGACGCTGAATTAACAGTAACTCAAGCACCCGACCCTACAGGAACAACCAACGAGAAAGTTCCTATGACGCAGGAAAAAAACACAACAAAATTTGATGATACAAAAGACGAAGATATTGTTCCGAAAACGTCTGATAAGGGCAAGCAAGTAAACTTTTCGCCTGAAGACCAATCCATTATAAAGTCAATGCTTGAAGTTCCTTATCTCTATCTTTCAAGTTATGAAAACAGTGACGGTGTTCCGCTTGACATTGCGGCACACACAGCAGTATGGATGATTGAACACGAAGGCGGTGTTCAGAATGTTTATCCGTCAAGCCCGGTAGTTCTTAACCTGTTCAAATATTACGGACAAACCGTTGTTGATTTCAAAACAAAATGCAATGAATTTGCAAGCGATGCCGGCGCACCAATCACATGGAACAAGGCCGACGATACATTTGAAATAAGCGGTTTTACATCAAAAAAACAAACTGTTTCCATAGAAAAAATTGAAGATATGGGCAATAACAATTATTACAAGGTAACGGCATCCGTATCAGGATGCAACAAGAAAAAAGTTGTTGCCATAATTCAGAAAAACAGACTTGATGCCACATTAGGCTTTTCTATCAAAGCACTTAAATGGTCATAAAAATAAATAACACAAAAAATCCCTATCGAGTACCGATAGGGATTTTTTTATGTTATTTACTTACGCACCGCGAACTTCAGAGCAGCGGTCAAGAAGTTCATACCATCTGCGGTCAACTTCTTTCTGGAAGGCTTCAATCATCCATTCGTTTTCAGGTTTAAACACATGTTTAAATCTGCCCTGCTTAACAAGCCATTCCTCAATCGGAACATAATTTCTCGGCTCGTAGTTCAGAATCCATTTGCCGTCAACAACTTCAAATAAAGGCCAATAACGGGTTTCAACAGCAAGTTTGCAGATTTCGATAATGTCAGGAGTATTATATCTCCAGCCTCTCGGGCAAGGCGCCATTATATTAAGGAATGCAGCACCTTTTGTATAAATTGCCGTTTCAGACTTTCTGTATAAATCACGGAAATTCTGAACAAAAGTTGTCTGTGCAACATAAGGAACCTGATGTTCTGCAATAATTGCAGCAAGGTCTTTTCTGTACTGCGGTTTACCTGTTGATTCTCTGCCTACAGGTGTTGTTGTTGTATCTGCAAACATAGGAGTTGCAGATGAACGCTGAATACCGGTATTCATATAAGCACCGTTATCGTAGCATACATAAACCATATCATGATTTCTTTCCATGGCACCGCTGAGTGACTGGAAACCGATATCATATGTACCGCCGTCGCCGCCGAATGTTATAAATTTGAAAGTGTCGTCCAGTTTTCCTTTTCTTCTGAGCGCATTATAAGCACCCTCAACACCCGAAAGCGTTGCGCCGGCATTTTCAAATGCATTATGTATATAACTGTCTTTATATGCAGTATAAGGATACATAAATGATGAAACTTCAAGACAGCCTGTTGCATTGCCTATAACAGCCTTGTCACCGGGTTTAATTGCTTTAAGCACATTTCTTACTGCAATAGTACCACCGCAGCCGGCACACATTCTGTGACCGCCTGCAAGACGGTCTTCTCTTGAAACATATTCTTTAAAATTATACATAAAACCGCCTCCTTATTCTCTTACGCCCATATAGCGGTAAGGTTCTTCAACCTTTCCGGCCTGTGCAATTTTTTCAAGTTCATTATAAATATGAATCATATCTGAAACCTTAACGTCACGGCCGCCAAGACCGTAAACGTAGTTAACAGCAAGTGTATCTGACTTTGCTCTGTAAAGTGCAGTTGTTACCTCTGCACCGATAGGACCGCATGAATTGTTGTAAGACTCTGTTCTGTCCATAAGAGCAACTGCCTTAACACCCTTAAGCGCCTCTGCGATTTCTTCTTCCGGGAAAGGACGGAAAAGTCTGATTTTTATAAGACCTGCTTTTACGCCTTTTTCTCTTAAGGCATCAACCGCATCTTTTGTTGTTCCGGCAGCAGAACCGATAATTACAACGGCATATTCTGCATCATCCATTTTATATTCTTCAAAAAGTCCATATTCCCTGCCAGTTAATTTGCCATATTCTTTTGAAACATCAAGTGTTACCTGCTTTGCATTTTTAAGTGCTTCAGCCTGTGCTCTCTTAGCCTCAAAATAATAATTTGTAACGCTGTAAGGGCCCACAGCCATTGGACATTCGGGATTAAGAAGATAATTTTCAGGTTCATATTCGCCTACAAAGTTTTTAACTTCTTCATCTTCATTAAGAGTAATATTTTCAACAGCATGAGAAGTTATGAAACCATCCTGACAAATCATAACGGGAAGCATAACATCTTTATGCTCGGCTATTCTGTAAGCCATGCAGAGGTTATCATAAACCTCCTGATTGTTTTCGGCATATATCTGAATCCATCCTGAATCTCTTGCGCCCATGGAATCACTATGATCACAGTTGATATTGATAGGACCGGAAAGCGCTCTGTTTACAAGTGTAAGAACACAAGGCAGGCGGTTAGAGGCAGCAAGATAAAGTTCCTCCCACATAAGAGCCATACCTGCGGAAGATGTTGCTGTAACACTTCTTGCACCGGCAGCCTCGGCGCCGATAACTGCCGACATTGCCGAGTGTTCAGACTCAACAGGAATAAATTCACTGTCTACCTGACCGTTTGCAACTAACTTTGAAAAATACTGAGGAATTTCGGTTGAAGGAGTAATCGGGAAAGCAGCCATAACATCAGGATTAATCTGACGGAGTGCTTCGGCAACTGCTTCATTACCGCTTAATCTGTCTTTTCTTGCCATACTATTTTACCCCCTCCATTGTTATTGCACCAACATGGCAGTTTTTTACACAAATGCCGCAGCCTTTGCAGTGGTCATAATCAAAAGGTCCGCGTTTGCCGTCAATTACAGGAATACAACTATCCGGGCATACAGGAACACACATAAGACAGTGTATACACTTTGCTTCGTCAATTTCAGGCTGAACAGAAGTCCACTCGCCTGTTTTAAAATCAACAGAAGTCATTTCGCCGTAAATCTGCATACCTTCTGTTAAATCTTTCCATGAACAATCAAGATGGAGTTTATTTACATCAGATTTCATTATATAACCTCCTTATTCTTTCACTTCATCAAAAGCCATTTTAAGGGCATTCATATTACCCTCAATAACTTCAGGCTTTGAAGCAAATTTATGTGAGAACGAGTTCTGCATTTCTGCAAAGAAAGTTTCCTTTTCCATTACACCTGATACTTTTACGATAGCGGCAAGCATGGGTGTGTTCGGAAAGTATTTTCCGAGGCAGGTTTTTGACACTTTTCTTGCATCAATCGTGTAAACTCTGCCGTTATATTCTTTGAGTTTTTCAGAAATTTCCGAAGGTGATTTTGCAGTGTTGACAACGATCGCACCGTTTTCTTTAATTCCTTCGGTAACATCAACTGTTTCAAGAAGACCTTCATCAACAACTACAACAAAATCAGGATCATAAATATTGGAATGAACTCTGATTTCTTTTGTACTGATGCGGTTATATGCAGTAATGGGTGCACCCATTCTTTCAGGACCGTATTCAGGAAAACCCTGCACATATCTGCCTGTTTTAAATGCTACATCGGCAAGCAGGAGTGCCGCTGTTTTTGCACCCTGACCGCCTCTGCCATGCCAGCGAATTTCTACTAAATCAGTCATAAAATTACCTCTTTCCGTGCGCCGAAAAAATTTTGGACAAATAAAAACGCCTCTCTGCCCGAAAGGACAAAGAGGCGGCAAATTACCGTGGTACCACTCTTTTTCGTTAATAAATAACGCACTTTATGTACTAAAATACACTATCCCGATAACGGTGGAAGCCGTCTGTGCTTACTTATCGTTTCGGCACAGCCACTCAGAGAGGATATTTTATTTACCGCTGTACCGCCTCACACCAAACGGCGGCTCTCTTAAACAGTTGAATAAATAAAACGTATTCTCATCAACGCGTTTATCAATTTATTGCAATAATTATAATACAATATTTTATAAAAGTCAACATATTTTTCACAGGAAAAATATTGAAATCAGAACAGACCGGACCGGTGAAGAATTTTTAAAACAAAAACCGCAGCAGCAGCGATACTCAAAATGGCCTGTGTGATTTTTCTTTTACGGTCATTTTTAATTTTCTGAATTCGGGAACGGTGTTCAAACATAACATCGCAAAGCGGGTCATATATACCTCTGTCAACTTCAGCCGTTATCCGCTCCAAAGAAAACTCTTCGTCAATCGCCTTTATACTGTCGTCCCCGAGACGGCGGTTTATCAGTGATTGACTGAAAATATCTACAAATATTTTTTCATTCTTCACTGATTTGAAATCCTCGGTGTCAAAAAGAGATTTCCATAAATCATATTTATCAACACCGGAATTATCACAGATAATTTTATCAGCCGATTCAATAATTTTCTGCGTTTTTTCAATAACAGCACCATCGTGTTCACGGTGATAATTGTCCATCTCATCTTTAAAATCAAATGAAACTTCGTCATCTTTTTTTGCTTCTGCATAATCGGCAGGTTGCTCATCACTAACCTTAATTTGCGAAAAATCAAAACTGTTCTCATTTTCTGATACTTCATTTTCTTCTTCAGTAACTAAAGATTCAAGCGGTGCATTTTTGCCGGGTACAGAAGATTTTCCGGCAGATTTTGCAAACGCCAGTGCTTCTTTATAAGATGAATGAAGTCTTTCAAATTCTTCGGGACAATCTTCAGGATGATATTCTTTTGCTTTGGATGCATATGCTTTTTTTATTTCTTTTATATTATCGGTCGGATCAATGCCCAGTATATTCCAATCTATCATAGGTTCACTCCTCATAGAAATTACCAAACGGATTGTTCAGATTATTTTCAATGCCGTCAAGAAATTTTTTGAAACTTTCGCCTGCAGCACGGATTTTTCTTTTATCCTGTGATGCAAGTGCAGAATTGAAATAATCAATTCCGCGTAGAATATATTCTCTTTCATCTCCCCTTGCCTCTTCATATAATCTTTCGGCACGGGCAACAAGAAATTTATTTTTATCCAGTTCACGCGGATGAACTTTTATTTTTTCAAGTTCTTTTATTTTTTTCTGAACTTCTTTTTCGCTGAGCCTTGAATTATTGATGATGGTTTTGCTTTTGCTTTTTCCGGAAGTCATACTTTTTACATCAATCTGAAGTATGCCGTTAATATCATATGTAAGTCTGACGAGTATTTTTTCTTTTCCTGCCGGACGCGGCGGAACATTCATTGTTACTTCGCCGAGATAAAGGTTGTTGTTAAAATACATTTTTTCGCCCTGCGCAATTTTTACACATAATTCACGCTGGTTGTCGCATACAGTGCACAAAACCGTTTCATAACTTGCCGGCAGCGTCGTATTACGCTCAATAAGCGGGCTGAAAAAACAATTATCCGGATCATTTTCATTATGAATATTAACGCCAAGCGTAAACGGGCAGATATCTGTCAGAATAACATCTTTAATATCTTCATTTCTCTCTTTAATTCCGACTGCCACACCCACACCGACTGCAACGGCAGTATCAGGTGAAACAGAAACAGTTACATCGCGGTCAAAGAGGCTTTCAAGAAATTTCTGCACAAGAAGCATATGCGAAGAACCGCCGACAAGTATAACATCCGAAATATCATCTGCATAAAGCGAAGCATCGCCAAGTGCTTTTAAAATCGGCTTTTTGATGCGTTCAAAAAGATTGGCTGTTATACTTAAAAGTTTATTGTTATCAAGAATAAGCGTGTAATCTTTCTCGTTGTAATTAAGCATTACAGCAGCTTTTTCCTGTGTCGACAAAGAAATTTTGCACTGTTCTGCCTGTTTGATAAGAATTGCTTTAACTTCATTAGGAAGCATATCATAATCCATACCGTTTTCACTGCAGAAATAATTTGCTATGGCAAGATTAAAATCATCACCGCCCAGATGGTTATCACCCGAAACAGAAACGATTTCAACAACACTGTCAAATATATCAACTATTGAAATATCAAGCGTACCGCCGCCGAAATCAAAAACAAGATAAGTGTCCTCACTGTCTTTTGAAATGCCATATGCAAGCGCCGCAGCACTCGGTTCATTAATTATTCTTTCAACATTGAGCCCGGCAAGTTCACCCGCAAGTTTTGTGGCATTTCTGCCGTTATCATTAAAATAAGCAGGAACACTGATAACTGCCTCGTCAACAGTTTCACCAAGATATGCTTCTGCATCCTCTTTAAGTTTTCTCAAAACAAAGGAAGAAAGTTCTTCCGGTGCATATTCTTTATCCCCAAGTTTAATCTGCATACGGCTGCCCATAAAAGACTTAAATGAAGCCGCTGTTTTATCGGGATGTGAAATGAGCCTTTCTTTTGCAATTTTTCCGACAAGTATATTTCCCTCATCATCAACACCGACAACCGACGGAGTTAAAAATTCACCAAAAGAATTTGGAATTAAAACAGATTTTCCGTCTTTCCAGACAGAAGCGAGGCTGTTTGTTGTTCCCAAATCAATACCAATAACCGCCATACATATCACCTAACAATATAAACTAAAAATAACATACTTATTTTAGCATAAAAAAGGAAAATCGGCAATGTGCAAACACACATTGCCGAAAAATTCCATATGTTTTTTATTAATACATTCCGCCGCCCTGAGCCGCTGCAAGTGCTGCAGCCTGAGCCGCATCGGCCTGAGGGTCTTTGATATCTGTTACAAGTGACTCTGTTGTAAGAACCATTGAAGCAACAGATGCCGCATTCTGAAGTGCAGAGCGTGTTACCTTTGCAGGGTCAACAATACCGCTTTCAATCATATCACAGTATTCATTTGTTGCAAAGTTAAGACCAAAACCTACTTTATCCGAAGATTTGATTTTATCAACAATTACAGAACCTTCTTCGCCTGCATTAAGAGCAATCTGGCGAACGGGCTCTTCAAGTGCCTTAAGAACAATCTTTACACCTGTTCTAAAATCTGCATCATCGGTATCAAGAAGTGCTTCAACAGCAGGAATCGCATTGATAAGAGCAACACCGCCGCCTGCTACAATACCTTCTTCAACTGCTGCCTTTGTTGCTGCAAGCGCATCTTCAATTCTGAGTTTCTTTTCTTTCATTTCTGTTTCTGTGGCAGCGCCTACTTTGATAACGGCAACACCGCCTGCCATTTTTGCAAGACGTTCCTGAAGTTTTTCACGGTCAAATTCAGATGTTGATGCCTCAATAGCAGTTTTAATCTGACCTACACGGTTTTTGATTTCATCGCTGTTGCCGGCACCGTCAACAATAATTGTATTTTCTTTTGTAACTTTAACCTGACGTGCTTTACCAAGCATAGCCATTGTAGCATCTTTAAGTTCAAGACCGATATCAGATGTAACAACCTGACCGCCTGTAAGAATAGCAATATCCTGAAGCATATCTTTTCTTCTGTCGCCGAATCCCGGTGCTTTTACACAAACGCAGGTAAATGTTCCGCGGAGTTTGTTAAGCAAGATTGTCTGAAGTGCTTCGCCTTCAACGTCTTCTGCGATAATAACAAGTTTCTGACCTGATTTAAGAACAGATTCAAGAAGAGGAAGAATATCCTGAACAGAAGAAATCTTTTTATCAGTAATAAGAAGCATTGCATCGTCAATAACTGCTTCCATCTTATCGGTATCTGTTACCATATAAGGTGAAATATAACCTCTGTCAAACTGCATGCCTTCAACAACTTCGCATACTGTTTCTGCTGTCTTTGACTCTTCGATTGTGATAACGCCGTCTGCAGAAACTTTATTCATTGCATCGGCAATAAGCGAACCAACATATTCATCTGCTGCAGAAACTGTTGCTACACGTGCAATGTCATCTGAGCCTTTAATCTGCTGAGAATTTTCTTTTACTGCTTCAACGGTTGCATCAACAGCAGCCTTAATTCCGTTTTTAACTGCCATAGGGTTTGCACCGGCAGCAACGTTTTTCATACCTTCACGAACAAGTGCCTGGGCAAGAAGAGTTGCTGTTGTTGTTCCGTCTCCGGCATCATCATTTGTTTTTGAAGAAACTTCTTTAACAAGTTGAGCGCCCATATTTTCAAAAGCGTTTTCAAGTTCAATTTCCTTAGCAATGGTAACACCGTCGTTTGTAATAAGCGGAGAACCGTATTTTTTATCAAGAACTACATTTCTGCCCTTAGGACCTAATGTAATTTTTACAGTGTTTGCAAGTTTATCAATACCTGCCTGAAGTGCTTTGCGGGCATCTTCGCCATAAATAATATCTTTAGCCATAATATTTCAATCCTTTCCGAGTAAAAATAATTATTCAACTACTGCGAGAATATCCTTAACAGAAGTGATGGTGTATTCCTCACCGTCAAGTTTAACCTCAGTACCCGAATATTTGCTGATAATAACTTTGTCGCCTGCTTTAACTGTCATCGGATTTTCTTCTGTTCCGGGACCTACAGCAACTACTTCGCTCATTTCAGGTTTTTCCTGAGCAGAGGCAGCAAGAATAATTCCGCTTTTCGTTGTTTCCTCCGCTTCAAAAGACTTTAATAAAACTCTGTCTGCAAGTGGTTTGATTGTCATAAGAATTCACCTCTAATTAATTTGTTGTCATAAATTAGCACTCTTTGTTGTCGAGTGCTAACAAATACTATTTTAGCAATATTTTTCCATTTGTCAAGAGTATTAACAAATATTTTAAAAATTATAGCCTTCTGATGCATAAATTAAGCATCAAAAGGCTGATTAAATACATTTTATTCTATAATGCATACCGCGTGAGCGGCTATTCCTTCTTTTGCGCCTGTGAAACCGAGCCCTTCTTCGGTAGTTGCCTTAACTGATATACAGTCGCAATCCACACAGCAGGCTTTGGCAATATTTTTTCTCATATCAGAAATATAAGGAGCAATTTTAGGTGCCTGTGCAAGGATTGTTGAATCTATATTAACAATTTTATACCCTTTTAAATTAACCCGTCTCACCACTTCCTCAAGAAGTTTGAGGCTGTCGGCACCTTTCCATTTTTCATCGGTATCGGGAAAAAGATGACCGATATCGCCCATTGCTGCGGCGCCCAGAACAGCATCAGAAATTGCGTGCAGCAGAACATCCGCATCACTGTGACCGAGAAGACCTTTATCATGAGGAATATCCACTCCGCCGATTATACATTTTCTTCCTTCAACAAGTTTGTGAACATCATAACCATGCCCTATTCTCATAAAGCGTCACCTCGCATTCTGAGTATCCCCTCTGCCATAGGAATATCATCAGGAGTAGTAATTTTTATATTGCCGTAATCTCCGATACAAACATAAACCTTTTCCCCGGCATTTTCAAGAAGTTTACAGTCATCCGTAAAATCTTTACCCTGTTCTTTCGCAAGATTCATTGCTTTAATATAAGAGGCAAAATCAAAAATCTGAGGGGTTTGTATTGCAATCAGTTTTGATCGGTCCGGAGTATCAAGAATTTGCAGTTCAGCGCTTACAACTTTTATAGTATCTTTTACAGGTACGCCGACAGCGGCTGCACCTTTTTCGGCGGCAAGATTTATTGTATTTCTGATATCTGCCTGCCTGATAAGCGGTCTTGCGCCGTCATGAATTATAATCATATCGCATTCATCTATCGTTTCAACAGCATTCATAACACTCTGCTGACGGGTTTCTCCGCCAAAGCAATAACTTATATCATATCCTGCCAAAACCTCTTCAAAACTGTTTAAATCACTTTCTTTGCAAACAACAATGATTTCATCAATCTCTTCGATTTTTGAAAAGGTTTCCACTGTTCTTTCAATAACTGTTTTTCCGAGAATTTCAAGCAGAAGTTTGTTTTTTTCGCTATTCATTCTTGTACCTGAACCCGCAGCAAGTATAACTGCAATATTACTCAACTCTAAGCGCCTCCGTTTCTTCAAAGGTAGGTGTGGCAAACTCTGTTTTATAAGTATCATAAACCACAAAGCCTGCTTTTGCACCATTCGGCTTTCTGATATTTTTTACAATCGTATAGTCAACAGCAACATTTGATGACGCTCTCGCCTTACTGTAATACGCTGCAATGACTGCACAGTCATGAATAGCCGCATCGGTTATCTGCGTTCCGCTTGTTTCGCATATAACATGGCTGCCTGCAGAATCCTGAACATGAAACCATGTATCATAATTCTTGGCAGTTTTCATTGTAAGTCTGTCATTCATTAAATTGTTTCTGCCGACAAGAACATTGAAACCGTCACGTGTTTTGAAGTGCAAAGGCTTAAGCGGTTTTTGATTTTTTCTTTTTTCTGAAAATTTTTTGATATAGCCCCCAAGCATAAGTTCTTCTCTGATTTCGGATATTTCACTGTCTGTTTGCGCCCTTGAAAGAGCATCCGATACAGTTTCAAAATAATCTGCCTCGGCTTTTGCATCATTGATAAAATCAATCAGTTTGCTTTCTGCCACTTGTTTTTTACGGTATTCTTTATAATATTTCTGTGCATTTTCAGACGGAGTAAGCATGATATCGGCAGGTATGCGAACAAGATTATTGTTATCATAATAATTTTCCAAATCGTAATACGGCATACCTTTTTCAAGCCTGTACTGATTTGAATTTATCAAATCACCAAACAGTTTAAACTTATCTTTATCTTTGCAGTCTTCAAGTTCCTGTGTTCTGTTCACTGCTTTTCTTACGGCTCTTTCCTGCAGTACAGAAATTTTTTTAAACAAATCTGCACTTCTGGCTTTAATACGCATAAGGCGAACGCGTTCATAATAAAAGAAATCCAGAAGTTGGCTGAAAGACGGATAAGTTTTTACTTCAGCAAGATTATCGTACTGCTTAATATTTATAAAAGCATAGTCTTTCGGTGTTTCAACTATCACTGCAGTCGGCACAGGGTTAAGTGCCTGTGTTTTAAAGTTATCTATCGAAAGACCATTTTCAATTTCACGGCATATAATCGGCGATACACCTTTGAGCGTATCAAGAGAAGCCCTGTAAATGCCTTTACTGCTGTTTTTTATCTTTTCTTTTATAACATCAATATCATCACTAAAAATATTCAGTTTATTCTGAGGCGGAACAGCAGTATAAGTAACACCCGGAAGAATTTCTCTGACCTGTGATTTACTTTCATCAATTCTTTTCATAGAATCAATGATTTTATTATTTTTATCAACAAAAATAATATTGGAATATCTGCCCATTATTTCAATAATGAGTGAATAACTTGTTTTATCGCCGAGTTCATCTGTTGCACTGAAATTAATTCTCAAAACTCTTTCAAGATTTTCCTGTTCGAGTGAAGTAATCCATGCGCCTGTAAGCCTTTTCCTTAAAAGCAAACAGAACATGGGCGGTTTAGGCGGATTTTCGGGTGGAAATTCCGTAAAATGTATTCTTGCCGAGTCGGCATTGCAGGAAAGGAGCAACTTTCTGCTGCCCTGTCTTGAGCGAAGATTTATAATAATTTCATCACGCGACGGCTGATGTATTTTATCAACTCTGCTGTCAAGTGCAAAGTCGGCTATTTCGTTTTTCAGATGGTATAAAAATATTCCGTCAAGTGCCATTGCATTTCCTAACTTATAATAAATAATGATAATAAAATTTGTGTTAATATAATTTATACTGTCAATACAGGATTTTCAGTGGGAGCAATTATAAAATTTACATCTGTAAATAATTTCTCAAGTTTTTCTTTAAGCATAAGAAAAGGTTTGTTTTCACTTTCAAAATGACCTGATGAAATTACTGCATAACCCTGTTCTGCAGCATCAAGCATTTCATGATATTTCAAATCTCCGGTAAGAAAACAATCGGAAATTTTCATTGCTGTATCAATATATTCGCTGCAGGCACCGCCGCCCACAGCAACCGTTTTTATAGTTTTTTCGGTATCCGTGTATCTGATACCGTTCGTACCGAGTGTTTCGCTGACAAATTGTGCAAAATCATCAATACTCATTTCATTATCGAGTTGGGCGGTAACAATAAATGTATCATCAATATGCTGAACATTTTTAAGCCCGAGAATTTTACAGAGATTATCATTAATTCCGCCGATGGCTCTGTCAAATGAGGTATGCGCGCAAATAACTGCAATATCATTATTTACCAGTGTATAAACTGCCGAATCTTTCTTTATATTATGAATACCTTTGAATATAACAGGGTGATGAGTCAGAAGCAAATCGGCATTGACACTTTCTGCAAAACGGGCTGCTCCTTTTGTTGCATCAAGACTTAATACAACAGTTTTTACTTCCTTACGGAAATCACCGATTAAAAAACCGGAATTATCCCACTCTTCCTGCAAATCAAAAGGCGCAAAAGAATTTATGTAGTCATAAATATTTTTTACTGTTGTCATATCTTTTCCTCCAGCGCATGAATGATATCAGAAAAATCTTCACCTGATTTTTCTTTATTTCTAAGATAATGAATAAGATGAACAAAGTATTCTTTATGCGTAAAATCCTTTATATTGCCAAGATAAAAATCAATCTTATTTTTATTTTGAATATCTCCCGTAAAAATTGCATCAAATACACTGTAGTAATGTTTTGACTCTTTTACTATCAAATCATTATCAATTTTAAAACCATTTGAATAAAGATATTCTCTTACAAGTTCAGGATGCGTCATCGGATTTACAATAATATGCTTATCTTTCAGATTACCTGCCTTTGAAAGAATGGTGCAGATAAGTTCTCCGCCCATTCCTGCAATAATCAAAGTATCATATTCTTCTGAAGGTATATTATCTAAACCGTCAGAAAGAATGACCTTTATTTTATCACCGAGATTTTCTTCCTCAACAAGGCGGCGGCATGATGACAAAGGCCCTTTATTCACATCAGATGCCAGTGCTCTTTGAGCAATATTATTTTTAACAAGATATACGGGGATATAACCATGATCGGTTCCGATATCCGCAACAATGCTGCCCTTCTTAACAAGAAAGGCAACAGCGGATAATCTTTCAGATAAAGACTGCATTATTTTGCGAGGAATCCATTGATTTTATCAATGAGTTCATTTGCATCTGTTCCGTGAACCATACAAGCCTGTTCAATCGTTTCACCGCGTGATGCAGGACAGCCGAGACAATGCATACCTATTTCAAGAAAAAACGGTGCTGCATCAGGGCAAACATCAAGAATATCTCCGATAATTGTTTCTTTTGTAACTTCTTTCATTTTACAATTCTCCTTTAATTTTTCTAATAATATTTATAACACAAATAATATTTGATTGCAAGAAGAAGTAAGATGTGATATTATACTATTTGCGAAAAAGGTTGGTGAAAAGAATGGAAAAAGAATATAATCCTGCCCTTGAATTTGACGCTTTCACTGAAGGTGTTGAAGACGGAGGTCTTCGATCAAGTTCAACTGTTGCTTTAATAGTATGTTACATTCTTGCAAATTGCAAAGAAAAAATAACAATACAAAATATGGTAGAAGGACTTGTTGAAGGAAAAATTGCAAATTATTTTGAAATTCAGAATGCAATTTCAAAAATGATTAAAAAAGGTCATTTTGTTGAAAATGAAAAGGGTTATCTTACAATTACCGAAGACTGCAAATTTGCCATAGATATAGTTGAAAATGATTTACCTATTACAATCAGAGAAAAAAGCATTGAACTTGTCAGAAAACTTGCGGTGCAAGATATCTACAAAAAAGAGAACAAGACATATATAGAAGAAGAAAACGGAAGATTTAAAGTAACGCTGCACGTAAGCGATGTAAACAGTGATTTTATGGTTCTTTCGCTTTATGTTCCGACAAAGACACAGGCGGAATATATTAAAGAAAAGTTTTTAAAAAACCCTGCAAAAGTTTATGAAAAACTTATGGATTCAATATTCGGATAATAAAACAGTCTGCACTAATAATTTGGTGCAGGCTGCTTTTTTGCATAAAAAAAATCCAAGCCTTACGACTTGGATTTTAATTTATGTATTTAATTACTCAGCATCTTCTGCTTCGTCGTCATCTTCATAGATAGCGATTGTTTCTTCAGGCTTTTCAAGAACTTCTTTTCTTGAAAGAGAAACTCTCTTCTTGTCAAAGTCGATATCAATAATCTTAACTTCAACTTCATCACCGATTTCAAATACATCAGCAGGAGTTTTAATTCTTTCCCAAGCAATCTGGCTGATATGAATAAGACCGTCGATACCCGGAAGAATATTTGCAAAAGCACCAAATGAAGCAATGCTTACGATTTTTGCGTTGCAAACTGTTCCTACAGGATAATCTCTCTTAAGGATTTCCCATGGGTTGTCCTCAATCTTCTTGAAGCCAAGAGAAATTTTCTTGTTTTCATCGTCAAGTTTTTTGATTGTAACCTCAACAGCATCACCGACATTTACAACTTCTGACGGATGCTTGATACGGTTCCATGAAAGTTCGCTGATATGAACCATACCGTCCATACCGCCGATATCAACAAATGCACCGTAACTTGTTAATGATTTAACTGTACCTGTAATTTTCTGACCCTCTTCAAGAGTTGCCCAAAGTGCTTCTCTCTGAGCCTTTCTTTCTTCGTTGGCAACAACCTTGATTGAACCTTTAGCACTGCGTCTGTCAGGATTTACTTCGATAACCTTAAAGCGTACAGTTGTATCTTTAAGAACGTCAAGTTCCTGACCTCTCGGAACACCTGTGAGTGAAGCAGGAACAAATACACGGCTGCCTTTTGCAACAACGATTACGCCGCCTTTTACGATAGAAGCAACCTTACCTTCAAGAATTGCATCCTCTTCTTTAGCAGCAACAATATCTTTGAATCCCTTATACTCATCAACCTTCTTCTTTGAAAGCTTGAGCACACCTTCGCTGTCATCAGTTTTCATAATGAGCAAAGTAAGTTCATCGCCGATTGCAACAACTTCATTCGGGTCGCTGATAGGTGCTGAGGACAAGTCCTCAAAAGCGATAACGCCTGTTTGTTTTCTGCCGGCAACGTCAACAAAAACTTCTGTTGGAGTAATGTTAACAACTGTACCGACAACTTCCTTACTGGTTTCATCTGCTCTGAATGATTCTTCAAGCATTTCTTCGAAGGTTGCCTCACCATCAGCAGATGCTTTGACAGCAGCCTTAGCGGCTTTATCAGCGGTTTCTGCTGTCTCCACAACTTCTTCAGTTTCGGCTGAAGTTGTTTCAACTTCCTTTTCAATAATTTCTTCGGACATGGTTTTTAGTACCTCCTTGATAATAACCGAGGGTGTCGAAGCCCCGGCTGTGACACCAATAACTCTGTAATTTGTTAAATTGATATTTTTCAATTCGTCTGCTGTTTCAATTAAATATGTATCAGCATTCAGAGAACAAACATCTTTAAGTTTACAGGTATTTGATGAATGTCTGCCGCCGATGACAATCATAGCATCCGTTTCCTTTGAAAGAGCGGCTGCTTCTTCCTGTCTATCTGCAGTAGCATTACATATTGTACTATAAATTCTGCAATTTGTATATACTTTTTTTAAAATTTTCTCGCATTTTTTCCATTCTTTTAATGAAAATGTTGTTTGAGAAACGCAAATCAGTGATTTTTTTTCACCTAATTTGTTATCTACAAGTATTTTGTTCAATTCTTCCTCATTTTTAAAGACAAAACTTTCACCTTTGCAGTATGAACGTATGCCGCGCACTTCGGGATGATTTTCATCCCCTGCAATGAGGGTGACTGTACCGGATTCCTGCTCGGAAACGATTTTATGTATCTTAAGAACAAAAGGACAGGTGGCATTGACATAATCTACATTTCCCGAATCCGCATCATCAATTACCGACTTTTCAACACCATGCGTTCTTATAATAACTTTATATCTGTCAGGACAATCTGAAATATTTTCAATAATTTTAACGCCTTTTTGTTCAAGGTCAGATACAAGTTGACTGTTATGAATTATCGGCCCGAGCGTACAGACCTTTTCGCCTTTTTCAACAAGTTCATAAACAAGATTAACAGCACGGTCAACACCAAAACAAAATCCTGCTGTTTTCGCAAGCCTGATACGCTCGCTGTTAAAAGAACCATGATCAGCCATTATTTTTTTCTGCCTCCCAGAGAGCAAAAATATTTGCCATTACCATTTTTGCTGCATCTTTGATATCGTGCGCTCCTACATTTTCTTTATCAAGACCCATATCGCTGTTTTTAATTAATTTGCCATATGAAACAACAACTTTTTTGCCCGGTTTGATTTTACCATCGCAATAAATTGCAACAGGAAGAACATCGGCACCGGTTGCTTTTGCAATAATTGCAACACCCGACTTGGCTCTCTGCGGAACACCGTCTTTATCTTTAATTCTTTTTCCTTCGGGGCATATTGCCATTACATGGCCTTCTTCAACAATCTTTACACCGTAATCTATTGCAGAGGTATCGCCTTTTCCTCTCTTAACAGGAAATCCGTACATATGTGTAATAAACCAGCCCACAACAGGATTTTTGAATAATTCAACCTTAGCCATAAAATGAAGAGACGGAACACATTTCGGCATTGCAACAAAAACAGGATCCATTGCACTTGTATGATTTATAGCAACTATGTAGTTAGACTTATCTTTCGGAACATTTTCAAGACCTTTAAACTCCATTTTATAGACCTTTTTAAATATCGGTCCGAAAACTTTTTTTACAAATCCATATAATTTGTAGTGTTTAATCTGGGTGTAATCGAATTCTTTCATCAGATTTTCTCCTTTATAATATTTACAACCAAGTTAATTGACTGCTTAAGAGTAAGTGACGAAGTATCAGCCATAACAGATTCATCTGTTGGTCTGAGTGGTGCAATTTCACGGTGTGAATCCTGGTAATCGCGCTGATTTACATCGTCAAGAACATCCTCATAATTTACCTGCTCCCCCTTAGCAATAAGTTCATCATATCTTCTCTTGGCTCTGCATTCAGGAGAGGCAAAAAGAAAAATTTTGCATATTGCATCAGGCAGAACAACAGTTGCAATATCTCTGCCATCCATAATAACATTATTTTCTTCAGCAATATTTCTTTGCAGATCAAGAAGAAAGGTTCTCACCTGAGGTATTGCAGAAACTTTTGAAGCACCCATTGAAATTTCAGGTGTTCTGATTAAATCGGAAACATCTTCACCGTTAAGATATACGCACTGCGTACCCTCCTGCGAAAAACCGAGTTTAACTGAAATGGTATCAAGCATTTTTACGGTATCTTCAGTACTGTTGATTACACCGAGTCTCACTGCACTTAAAGCAATGGTTCTGTAAAGAGCACCGGTATCAACATAAATATATCCAAGTTCTTTTGCCGCAGCCTTGGCAATAGTAGACTTGCCGGCACCTGCAGGACCGTCAATAGCAACATTAATCATAAAACTGACTCCTTATAAATAAAATAATAATTACATATTTTCAGCACAGAGATTTGCTGTTGAAAACGCAATCTGCAAATTAAATCCGCCTGTATATGCATCAACATCTATAATTTCCCCTGCAAAATAAAGATTATCAACAAGTTTTGATTGCATGGTTTTAGGATTTATTTCTTTAACATTAATTCCGCCGGAAGTAATGATTGCCTCTTCAATCGGTCTGAAATCACATATGTCAACATAAAAATTCTTAATCAGGCGAGCGAAACAGAGCCTTTGATTCTTTGTTATTTGGTTAACTTTAGCAGAAGGCTCAATTCCGCTTAATGAAACTATAACAGGAATAAGTTTTTTAGGCAACAATTTGCTTAACGAATTAATAAAATCTTTATTTGAAAATTCAATAAAATCACGCTGAAGCCTTTTATCAAGTGCTGTTTCGTCCAGAGCAGGTTTAAGGTCAATGGCAATTCTGTATTTCTTTTTATGCATACTTCTGATATGGCTTGATGCAGACAGAATAACCGGGCCCGATACACCGTAATGGGTAAAAATCATCTCTCCGAAATCGCTGAATATTTCATTTTCATTTTCATAAAGCGTTACCGAAATGTTTTTGAGCGACAACCCCTGAAGTTTAGGCACAAAATGATTTGAACATACAAGCGGAACAAGACTGGGTTTAAGTTCGGTTACGGTATGACCAACTGATTTCGCAAGCGCATAACCTTCACCTGTTGAACCTGTAAGAGGATAACTTTTTCCGCCTGTACAAAGCACAACTTTATCACACGGAATTTTCGTTTTGTCATCAAGAATAACCGAAGAAATCATCTTATCTGCAAATTCAAAAGCCACAGCATTACCATGAACAAAATTAACGTTGTTGTTTTTGCAGAATTTTACAAGCGCATCAACAATATCAACTGCTTTATCACTGACGGGAAAAACACGGTTTCCCCTCTCTATTTTAAGTGAAACACCCATTTCTTCAAAAAAAGCCATCGTATCATAAGGCATAAAAGAGGAAAAGGCTGAATACATAAAACGCGGATTGGTAGGCACATTTGATATTAAATCTTCAAGTTCAAAAGAGGCGTTTGTAACATTGCATCTGCCTTTGCCTGTTATCATTACTTTTCTGGCAGGACGCGGCATTTTTTCAATTACGGTAACACTGTTGCCGAGAGATGCAGACCTGCCTGCACACATAAGACCGGCTGCACCGCCGCCGATAATTACGATTTCTGCCATATTGCGCCTCCTTTTATTCGTAATAATCTAATTAGTCTTGTTCTTCAAGTTCCTCAAGCATAAAAGAAACTTCTGTCCATTCATCAAAAAGAGCATCTCTTCTTTTCGTCAAATCGTCGAGTTCTTTGGTAAGTTGCATTAGTTCTTCATAAGAAGATACTGCCAGTTTTTCCTGCACAACAGAAATTTCATTTTCGGCAATTTCAATTTCATCTTCAAGTTTTTTGCTTTTGGTTTTAAGTTTTCTGAGATTGCTCTGCCGTTCTTTTTTTAATTTATAATCATTAATTTTCGGTTTCTGCTTTTCTTTTTTCTCAGTTTCTCCAATGTAACGGTTTTCATAATAATCGTCATAATTTCCGAGAAAATTATTGCAACCTTCAGGCGTCAATTCAACAATTCTTGTGGCAAGTTTATTTATAAAATATCTGTCATGCGAAACAATAAGCATAGTTCCCTGATAATCTGAAAGCGTATTTTCAAGTTCTTCACGCGAAAAAGCATCGAGATGATTGGTAGGTTCGTCAAGAAGCAGGAAATTAAATCCGCCGAGCATCAGTTTTAAAAGAGCAACTCTTGCTCTTTCGCCGCCGGAACAGACATCAAGTTTTCTGTAAACCTCTTCTCCTTTAAAAAGAAAAGCCGCAAGAGCATTTCTGACTTTTGTTTCTGTCATAAACGGAAAACTTGTCCACACCTCGTCAATAACCGTTTTTGACAAGTCAAGTTTTGCCTGCACCTGGTCAAAATAACCTGTCATAAGACTTGAACCGAATTTAAAAGTTCCATCATCACGGGTTAAATCGCCCATTAATATTTTAAGAAGAGTCGTTTTGCCGCAGCCATTATCACCTAAAAGAAAGACTCTTTCTCCTCTTTTCACATTAAATGAAACATTCTCAAACACAGTATTTGAGCCAAAACTTTTCTTTAAATCATAAATATCAAGAACATCCTCACCGGAGACACACTTAGGTGTGAAGTCAAATCTGATTTTTTCTGCTTTGCTGTCGGGCAAAACAAGTTGCGCCTTAATTCTTTCAATAACTTTTTCTTTGCTTTCGGCTGTTTTGATATTCTTTTCTCTGTTCCACTGACGCTGCTGGGCAATTATTCCCTCAAGGCGCTCTATTTCTTTTATATCATTATTATATTTTTCTTCAATCGCTTTTTGCTCTGCCTCTTTTTTCTTCAGAAATTCTGTATAGTTTCCTTTATAAGAGCGAATTTTTCTGCAGTCAAGTTCAATGGTTTTATTGGTAATTTTATCAAGAAAATATCGGTCGTGGCTGATTATCAGACACGCGCCGCTGAAATTTTTCAAAAAATCTTCAAGCCATGATATTGCATTTATATCAAGATGATTGGTAGGCTCGTCAAGCAAAAGAAAATCAGCCTTTGACAAAAGGAGTTTTGCAAGAATGAGTTTTGATTTCTGACCTCCCGATAATTTGGAAGTTGATTTATCAAAATCCTCCTCTGTAAAGCCGAGTCCGAGAAGTGCAGAACGAGTAATTGATTTATATGTAAGACCGCCGTTTTGCGTAAACACATCCGTCAGATAATCCTGGCGTTCAATAAGACCTTCAGATGTTTTTTCTGACAAAGCAGAAGAAATGGCATCAAGTTCCTTTTCAATTTCAATTAAATCATCAAAAACAGAGATAAGTTCATTCCATATGGTTTTATTATCCGAACAGGTATGCTGCTGCATATAGCCTATACGAACATTTTTTGAAATGAAACAGTTTCCGCTGTCTGCTGTATATTCACCTGTAATCACTTTAAACAGTGAAGTTTTGCCAACACCGTTTACTCCGACAAAACCAACCTTTTCATTATCTTTAATATCAAATGAAATATTTTCAAAAAGGCTGTTTTCACCGAAAGACAATGTTAAATTTTGCACATCCAGTACGTTCATAACAAGACATCTCCAAAATTAATGAATATATTTTACACTATTTTTCATTGAAAGTATAGTTAAAATTTGATATTATATAAAAGAAATAAAAATTTTTAAAAGGATTTTGGCGTATATTATGGATATTTTAAAATTAAAACCGGTATTTAAAGATTACATCTGGGGCGGAGAAAGACTCAAAAATGATTTTGGCTTTGAAAGCGATTTGGAAAAAATTGCAGAAGGCTGGATGCTTTCATGCCACAAGGATGGTAAAAATCTTATTGACGGCGGAGAGTATGACGGAGAAAGCCTTGACAAGGTAATTGATGAAAACACAAAGGAGAAAATTGCCGGCAAAAGAAGTCTGGACTTTCCCTATTTCCCCGTTCTTATCAAACTTATAGATGCTAAAGACAATCTGTCTATTCAGGTGCATCCGGATAATGAATACGCCAAAAGAGTTGAAAACGAATTTGGCAAAACAGAGATATGGTATGTTCTTGATGCTGCTGATGATGCAGAACTCGTTTATGGTTTCAAAGAAAAAATCACTTCAGAAGAATTCAGAAAGGCTATTGAAGAAAATACGCTTACAGATGTTCTTAACAGTGTTAAAGTAAAAAAGGGCGATCTTTTCTTTATTGAGGCAGGAACTGTTCACGCAATCGGAAAAGGAACGCTTATTGCTGAAATTCAGCAAAATTCCAATTCAACATACAGAGTATATGACTATGGCCGTGTAGGTGCTGACGGAAAGCCGAGAGAACTTCATATCGACAAAGCCGTTGATGTTTCAAAAACCGAGCCTCCGAAATATGATATTAAACCAATGGGAGAAACAAAAGACTGCGGAAAATATAAATCCACACTTTTAACCAAATGCGATTTATTCACGGTAAATCATTATGAAGTAGCCGAAAACATAACTCTTGATACGGATGAAAACAGTTTTAACCATGTTCTTGTTGTTGACGGAAAAGGACAGATAAATGATACGCAATTCAAAAAAGGCGATAGTTTTTTTGTTCCTGCAAATTTCGGCAAATACGAAATCAGCGGCTGCTGTGAAATTATAGTTACAAATATTTAAAATAAAAAATCTTCACTTTATGAATAAAAGTTGTGTCTTGTGCCATAATAACTATGACTTTATTTTATGGAGTGATAAGAAATGAAAATAGTAAATAACATAGCACTTATTCTTTCAATTATCGGAGGAATAAACTGGGGACTTATCGGATTATTCCAATTCGATTTAGTTGCATGGATATGCGGAGGACAGGACGCTGTATTTTCAAGAATAATTTACAGCCTTGTCGGTCTTGCTGCTATTTGGTGCATCAGTCTTCTCTTTAACGGCAAAACTGCCGAAAACTAAATTGATTACCGCAAACAAAAAATTCCGCCGGAATTCAGTCCTGGTGGAATTTTTTGTTTATTTTTATAATTTTTGAAGTTCCTTTTGCATCCATTTTACATAAATATTGAATTTATTCATCTTTATATCTGCCAATATACTGCAATAAGCCTCATTGAATAAGCCATAAAATGCACATTTCGAATCAACCATTTTTGAAACAGGAAATTTCTTTTTATATGTTTCATACAGATTGAATTTATCACCTGTAAAATTTCTTAACTGAAACAAATCAAATTCTTTATCTGCCCATTTGCTTTCAAGAGGATCAATAAAAGCGGTTACATTTAAATCGGAATCACTCATTATGTTTACAACATTAAGATCCCCATGAACAAGAGCAGGTTTTTCAATAGGTTCAGAAAAAATTACATCAAAGTTGTTCCATGCATTTACCATAACATCAATAACATCTTGCGAAAATAATGTTTTATTCAACTCAGCAGTTTCAAGAATATCTTCTGCAAATGGTTTATAATAGTCAAACCAGTTGTTATACACCGCATTATCGGTAGTACCGAATTTGTCATTTGTTTTATCGTGCCATACACCCATAGCGTCAATAACAGTATCTGCAAACCTTTGCTTTTTTGCCGAGGAAGTAAAAGCAAGTTTTATCGGTGAAAAAAGTGACAGAACATCTCTTCCCTGCATAAATTCCATACATATAAAATCAACCGGTATTTCGTCTGTTTCATCATATGTAAAATAGACTTCAGGTACAGGAACAGGGCAGTCATTTCTAAGCAATGACAAATCACGTGATTCATTTATATGCATTCCGGGAGAAAGACATGCTTTCATAATAAGTCTGTACGGGTATTTATCAATCTCAGCATAATAAACATATCCGAAATAACCACCGCCGACATAATTGATTTTTTTCACGAAACAATTATAGTGACATGCTAAAACATTTTCAGCATATTTCATAACAGCGGCAACATTATATTTTTTCTTTTCTCGCTTTTTCATAGCAATCCATTCACTTTCATCTGTTTTAGCAATCTTTTTGAACGAAACATTAGGTAATTATTATTAAATAAGCCTAAATTTTTATGCCACAAAAGTTCATTATACAGTGCATACATTTCACTTTTCAGATCACAAAGTTCTGTAGGTGAGATTTTGCATTTATATATTTTATACAAATTTAATTTTTCCGAGAGTCTGCCGACAGTAAGGGTAAAAAGTTCATACTCAGGTTCGGCCCACATTATATTGAATGAATCAATGCAGCCCATAAAATCATAAGTATCATCATTTACAATAAAATTCGGGAGCCAGTAATCACCATGAATAAGTGTAGGTTCTCCCGTACTGCCGCAAAGAATTTTATCAAGTTTCAAATAGGAAGCCTCAACTGCACAAAAAACTTTTTTCTTTATTTTTCCGTCATTATAAGCCTGTTTTGCAAAGTCATATATTTCTTTTGCAAATTCAGAATAATAATCATACCATGAATCATAAACCGCGTGATCAACAGGCCCAAATTTGCAATTATGTACACTATGAAGTTTCAGAAGATTATCCGTTATCTGCTCAGCAAGTTTTTTATTTTTTCTTTTGACCCGGCGGAATTTAATTTTATCTGCACTAATACCGTCAAAATACTCCATAAGCATAAATGAAAGATTATCATTCATTTCATAAAAATCATATATTTCAGGAAGTTTGCAGTCAATTCTGTCGTTAATATATTTAATCTGCAGGTATTCTTTTTTTAACAGATTCGGAAATTTACTTATTTTAACAGCAGCCACGTAAGGTTCATTTTCTAAAACGACTTTATAAACAACACCGCTTGCACCTCTGCCCAATTCAAAATAACCCGATATTCTGAAATCAGTATTATCAGAAAGCCATTTAATCACAGTTTCAATCATCATTATCACCTGCTTTGCAGCATTATCATTACAGTTTTCATTTTAAGTTAAAACAATCTGTTTTGCAACACAAATTTTTATAAAAAAACAACAGGGAAAGTATTACACAAAAATGTTGAGCATATTAATATAGCGGTGATGAAAATGTTCAGTGCTTTGCTGTCGGCAATCAGCGCTCATCTGCTCTATTTTATTCTGCATATTCAGAATACATCAAGTTTTCCGAAACCGCTTTCATCAAAAGAAGAAGCGGAAATGCTTGAGAAAAAAGAACAGGGAGACAAGAATGCCAGAGGAATTTTAATTGAAAGGAATTTGAGACTTGTAAGCCATATTGTAAAAAAGTACTATTCAAAAACAAATGACACCGAAGATTTGATAAATATCGGCACAATAGGACTTATAAAAGCAATAGATTCTTTTAAACCCGATAAAGGCACAAGACTTGCAACATATGCCTCGAGATGCATTGAAAACGAAATACTGATGCATTTCAGGGCAAACAGAAAAATGGCTAATGACGTTTATCTCGGCGACACACTTGAGGTTGATAAAGACGGAAATCCATTAACCATTGAAGACACAATAAGCAGCGATGTTGATATGGCAGAGGATTTGGAAGTGAAAATTCGATGGGAGAAAGTTTCTGAAATCATAAAAAATATGCCTAATGAAAGAGAGAAAGAAATAATAATTCTGAGATATGGTCTTGACAATAAAAAACCCCTGACACAACGCGAGGTTGCGCAGAGGTTAAATATCAGTAGAAGTTATGTTTCAAGAATTGAAAAAAAGGTTTTAAACGAAATAAAACGTCAGGTTGACTGATGGCTGTTTTTGGAATTTAATTCAGCCAACTGTTCTTTAAGCCTTTTATTCTCTTCTTCAAGGGCTTCGAGTACAACTATATTTTGTTTTAATTCACGGCTTACCGATTTTAGTTGAAAATCAAGATTTGAATTGATTATTTCAAGCCGCTGACAATCAAAATTAACATCTTCAAGCGCTGCCATAAGACGCGATATTTCATCAGTCAGTTTTTGAACATCCGATTTTTTAGTCATACTATCCCCCATCTTAAAATTTAAAGAACAAAAGAGGTTGTAGTTATTCTACACCCTCTTTTATTTTATCAATAATTAACTGTCGATATCAACGTCTTTTTCAAAGTAGCGTGAACCAAACCAGTTTTCTTTTACGGTATATTCCTCTTCAAGATCTTCAATAGCGGCAGTTCCGTCGGTTGAAGCAAGTGCCTGCTGGGCTGAATACTGCCATACAGTCTGATCATTTTCGCCGACAAAGTACATAATGTGATAACCGAAATCAGATCTTACAATGGCTGTATCACCGGCATTTCTTGAAGCATCAAAACACCAAACAGAGAAAGGATTAACCATCTGACCGGTAATTACATTTTCATAAAGTCCGCCTGTTGATGCAGAACCTGTATCAGCAGTGTACTGCGTTGCAAGTTTGCCGAATGAATCAGCAGTCTTTTCACCCTCTGACCATTCTGCAAGAATTTTTGTTGCGGTTTCGTGAGCAGTTGTCCACTGTTCTTCTGTTGCATCTGTAGCAGCGGTTGTATCGTCTTCATCTGTAATAGGACTAATGAGAATGTGACGAACATTAACTGTTTTTCTGTCAGTAAGAGAAACAGGATTTATAACGTAAACAACTGATGTGCTGTACTGATAAACATCGCCGGCCTGTCTGTCGGTGCTGAATACCCAGTCAAGACCCGGATATTCAAGTTCTTCATCTTCAGAATGCTCTTCGCCTTCTTCATGAGTATGTTCGGCAGCACTTGAAATTGCATAACCTTTATTCTGAAGGGTTGCTCTTGTTACACCGATTTCAGTTGAATAACTTTCGTCAGCATATGCTCTCTTATTAAAATCTGTTGTTGCATATTCCGTGCAGAGTTCAGCAAAGTTTGAACCATCATCATTAAGCGCATTTTTAAATGCAACCGCATCGTCTTCACTTTCACATTCAAAGACTTTCAAATCAACTGTCTGAAGTTCAGCAAGATGTTCATCTTTGTATGCATTAATCTGTTCATCGGTATATTCAGCACCGCCGAGACCGCTGCTGAGGTCGCTCTGATAGTTTGACGCGATATACTGACGGGTGCTTTCTGTTCTGAAAACTTCTTCTGTTACACCATTTCCCATTGCAAGTGTAAGATAACCGCTGAGGGTATAACCGTTTTTGTTTGCAGTTTCGGTATATGATGTGACAGTTTCTTCAAGTTCAGTTTTCTGATCTTCTGTAATTTCAGGTTCTTCACCATCATTAGCAGCAACAGCGGCAAGATAATAAGTGTATGTGTTTTCAATAGCATCCACAGTAAGATCATGCATATGTTCTGCCCATGTCATTGTTTCATTCGTTTCACTGTCTGTATAAGTCTGCTTTGAAAGAGGCTTTTCAAAATCAACATCCAAGCCCATTTCTTTTGCGTCAAGACCATACTGTTCGTACTGGCTCTTGGTGTTTTTAAGAGTATTATACTGAGATGCAAAATAGAAATTATATGTTGCAACCTTAACTTTCGCTTTTTGCTCACCATTTGTAACGGTTAAACCTGTAAAGCACTTAGCAGGAAGATTGAGTGAAGAAACAAAACCTTTTCTTACGGCACCCGTTGCAACGTATGTAACAAGAAGTGCCACAACAAGAACAACGCAAATTACAGAAGTGATAATTTTCTTTGTTCTCGGGGCAATGCTTACACCTGCATCACTGCCTACAGCAGAATACTTAGCGGAAAGAGCCTTAATCTTTTTGTCAAGTGCTTCAATTTCTGCTGCATTATCAGTTGAAGATTTCTTTTCCTTAAGAGCATCCATTTCTTTTTTGATTTCTGCTCTTTTGGCATCATTCTTCTCTTTAACTTTTTTTGCTTTTAATGCTTTTTTCTGTTCCTTGCTCGCTTTTTTGTCATCAGCACCTTTAATACTGCTGCCGGTGAGCAAGTCGTCATCAAATTGTTTCTTTGCCATTTTTTTCATCCTCTAAATTAAAAATAGTTATAATACAATGAATATTCTACACTATTATGTCAAATATTACAAGAGTTATTTTTATACAATATTATTCAGCAGATTTATTCGTGGTGTTTGCAGACTGTTCTTTTTTAAATTCTTTGAATAATTCTATTGCTTTATCTATATTTTTATCTTTTGTTTCTTTTTCATAGGAGTCAATTTTTTCTTCGATTTTTACATCGCGAACTTCTGAAATTATATTGGCCTTGTAACTTGAACAATCATTTACAAAGAACATAATATGATAACCATAATCAGATTGAACAATTTCAACATCGCCGTATTTGCGGGCATCATCCGTTGCCCAGCCTTCAAACTGAGGAACCATTGTTCCTAAAGCCGTACCCTCGTAAAGACCGCCGAACATACCGCTTGAACCTGCTGAAGTTGAACCGGTATCTGCCGAATATTTTTCAGCGAGAAGAGCAAACGCATACTCATCTTTGCTGCCGTTGTTATATTCATCAAGAATTTCGTCTGTTTTATCTTTAGCAGCCTTCCACTGCTCGTCTGTATAAGTAACTTCACCGGTTTCCGATGCCGCGTCTTCGCTGTCGCTTTCAGGAGTTACAAGAATATGCCTTACAGCATAAGTCTCACTCTCGTCAAGAGAAGTATCTTCTGTTTTAAGAATGATATATGCATAACCGCTTTCGGCATTGATATAGTGATTTACGGAACCAATCTTGGTGTCTGCGCTGAAAAGCCAGTCTGTAACTTCCTTATCAAACGGACTTGAAGATGCAGTTATCGTATAATCCAGACTGCTGATATAATTTTCAGTTGCGGATTTAACAGCATCCTCTTCCGAAATGGAAGAATCGGAATCCATCATTGAAACCTTATCTTGCTCAATATAATCGGCATAAACAACAGGAACCAAATCAACAAGAGAATCTCTGTCTGTAATCTGACTTTCATATTCCTTAACCAAAGCATCGCATTTTGAAATTGTTTCATCCGATGAAGAGTCATAAGGAACTGCAATATAACTGAAATTAATCTGGTCAATATCAGATTTATGCTCAGAATAATAAGCATTGATTTCCTCATCGGTAATCTGTGTCTGAGCAGTGAACATACCTTTGTAATTCGCGGCAATATAATACTGCTCAAGCATTAATCTGATTGTGCTTTCATCACAGTGAGGGCCAAAACTTTTGGCAATATATGCATCAAGAGAAATTCCCTCTTCGGAGGCACTTGTTTTAAGTGTTTCAACCTGTTCGTCAATCGCCTTTTGCTGAGACTCAAGAACGGTTAAATCATTATCCAGACCGAGTTTGTAGTTTGCTGTTATGCTTTCGATTTCTTTAAGTGCTTCATTTTTAAAGAAATCCTGCCATGAAATTTCATTGCCGTCATCATCGGTTGTATACTGGGTTGCATAATCAGCAGTTGTATCAAGCGTATAATAACCATACGCAGCATACTGTTCATAATAACTCGTAACACTTGAATAATAATATTCAAACATACCCATGCTTACTTTCTGATCATCAACTGTCATAATAACTGCTGCAGGATTAAGATTCTTTTCACCGGCCTTCGGCGTTGTAAAATAACGTACTGCAAAAAAAACAATAACAGCAACCAAAGCAGCAGCAATAATGCCGACAGGAATGCCGATAAGCACTGATTTTTTTATAACAACGCTGTTATTATCTTTTTGCGGAGTTTCCTGCTGAGGATTATAATAATAATTCTGAGTATCTGAGTTGTTATCTGAAAGCGGCACATTTCCGTCAAACAAATCATCACTGAGAGTAGGTGCCTCTGCCTCAAACTGCCAGTTGTCATTATTTTCATAATTAACAGAATCTGTTTTCAGACCGGCATCATTCCGGGTTTCGGCTGTTTGTTCGTCCGCAGAAATATCTTTCTCAATTTCCTCGGGGATTAAATCTTTTTCGTCCATATTGACACTCCTATAAATATAAATACTATATGATTATACTATATTAACAAAATCTTTTCAACTAAATTTAATTATAGTATTAATTTTCTGTAAATTTAATCATAACAGACAGCAGAGACATTATTGCTTCCAATTTATTTACACTTGAAAAAACGCACAGTATGTAGTATTATGATGATAGTTTTCCCTAATCTTGTTCTATATAATAATGTATGGTAAAAATGCATATTGCATTTGAGGTTATGATATGACAGAAAAAATCAAAGTCTTAAAGCAGCACTTTCAGACTAATCCTGAATGGTACTGGCTGCTGACTGTAATATTTTTGTTTCCGCTTCTTCCGGAATATTTAAGCCCTTTTATTTTATTTGCAGGGTTTATTGTTTTTATAATAAACTGGAAGAAAATCGGAAATAAGGCTCTGCTTGGAAATACCGGAAAAATATTTCTTATATATATGGGATATATGGTCATATCCGGAATATGGAGCAAAACCCATCTGCTTTCATCTCTTATAGGATTGCTATGGATGGGATGTTTTCTGATTTATGTTTACATAGCAAATACGGTAAACACAAAAGAAAAACTGAAAAACGCAATAACACTTGTTAATATTTCCGCAGGAATAATCGGTCTGATTGCACTGCTTGAAATTGCAACATATAATCTGACAAAACAATTTGAATGGTTTAATTTTACGTTTCCGAATCCTTTCTATTATAATATCAACGATATTATTTATGATGCAATTCCTGTTGAAATCGTTAATAACAAATACAGTTCAAGGGCATCTTCAACCTTTGACAACCCGCTTATTCTTGCAACGTATCTTGTTGTTACAACACCTTTCTGTGCATTTGGCTCGGTTTATTTTAAACACTCACGAAACAGAAAGATAAGCCGCATCTGCCTTGCGCTTGCAATCGGCGGAATTATAAGCACATCATCAAGAAGTGCTTATGCTGCTGTTGCAATTTCAATAATTGTAATTCTTATAAGCACAGGCAGTAAAAAAGTATTTAATAAAATTATACCATTTGTGTTTATCCTTGTTACAGCCTACCCATTCGGTCTGTTTTTGAGATATAAAAATTCATCTGCCGGGGCATTTGCAAAATCAACCGAAAGACGATTTGAAATATGGAAAAGTTGTTTTGATATGTTCGGCAAAAAACCGCTGGTAGGATATGGCGCAGGAACAGACAATGTACATACAATGCTCAGAGATAATTACGCAATAGACAGAACACATGCTCATAATTTGTTAATAGAAATGCTGGTTGAAGGCGGAATTTTCGGCATAATATTCATTGCTGTCATTACTGCTGTGATTGTAAGAAATATTTATGTTATGATGAAAAATCAGAACAAAGTATTCAAAAGTTACGCCGTATTATATAATTCTTCTCTGCTTGGATTTTTAACAATGTCGTTATTTGAATTTACTCTGCAGAGCCCGAAAGAACTGATGATTTTCTTTTTGCTTCTCGGATTTATTGAGGCAACATACAGAATTGCAACACATACTCATCAGTCAAGCAATATCAATATTCTGACGTTTGGCAAAAATGCTGCAGAAGAAAATAAAAAAATAAAAAGCCATATGATATAAAAAACAGTCAGTGTATTATTAAAATACACTGACTGTTTTTATTCTTTATCTTTTCTTTCTTCTGCGATTTTTTTAACCGACTGAATAACATCTCTTATTCGCTGTGCCATAACTGCCGGAGCATCTTTCATGCCGCTTTCCACCCAGGTCAGAACAATGCCCGCCATACCATAGCAGATAAAGCCTGAAGAAAGCAGAATGTCATTTGTATCTTCACGGTTCATTCCGCGCTGTTCTCTTAAATTGTTGATTAAAGAAAACATCTGAACATTGGCAAGTTTATTGATATAACGCGACAAATCCGAAACATTTATCTTTAAAGCATTCTGATAAAACAAATGATTCTTTTTCATTGAAGCAAAGATGCATTCTATTCTGTCATACACATCATCAAGTGAAAACCCTTTCAGAAAAGGTTCAACCAACTCACGGTCAACAATCCAGTCAAGAAGTTCGTATTTATCATTAAAATGATAATAAAAAGTCTGGCGGTGGATATTACAGTTTTCGGCAATATCATGAACAGATATTTTTTCAAACTGTTTTACCATCATAAGTTCTTTAAGTGAATCAGCGATTTTTTCCTGCGTTTCAAATGAACAGGATAATTTACTGTTTCTCGGCATTATTATATCCTTTCTTAACAGCACATTTTTAATATAATAAAATTATTATACAACGAAAACAGATTTTTTTCAATAGCACATAAAGAGATAAAACGAAAACAGCCCCTGCTTTTGCCGGGACTGTTTCACATTATGTTGAATTGTTTGGCAGTTATTGGAGCCTGCGGCACGAATTTCACCTCATACTTTCTCACCTCCGAAAATAAAAAAATGCGCAGCCGAGGCTACGCATAAAAAACACATAACTCTCGAATTGCTGCGACACAACTAAACGCTATTTTGATATGCGAAAATAAGAGCATGTGTTTTTATCAAAATAAAAAAAACATACCAAAACTAGCATTTATATTTAGTTGAGTCGCAAATTTATTATAGCACAACTGTTTTCATCAGTCAATAAAATAAAATTTTGCCTAAAAAATAAAAAAATGCGCAGCCGAAGCCGCGCATAAAAACGCACGCTCCAACTGTCGCCAAACAATTAACATCAAATACTACACAAAGCAGTACGATATACAGAGCCTGCATTTTTTACAAAAAAACAGACCACCTTGCTGTAGTAATATTGAAATGTTAATTATTTGGCAAAATCATTATACCATAAATTAACTTTATTAGTCAATATACTCCAAAATAAAAAATGCGCAGCCAAGGCTGCGCATAAAAACACATGACTTTTATTTGCTGCAACACAAATCAAACTCACATCTTATAAAAAACACGTGAAATAAGAGCATGTATTTTATTTTGCTTTTGTTTCGCAGTAAAGGCAGCGGTATGTGCCTTTGTCATCAACCAGTGTAAACACATGGTCAATATCTTCATTATTGGATATGCATCTTGGATTTGAACATTTGATAACATTGGTGAGTTTTTCGGGAAGAGAAAGCGTTTTTTTCTCTACCGACTTTCCGTCTTTAATTATATTAACGGTAATATCCTTATCAATATAACAAAGCACATTAAGATTGATATCAATGGCATCATTTATCTTTATGATATCTTTTGCACCCATTTTGTCACTTTTTGCATTCTGAATAATTGCAACCTGGCATTTAAGTTTTTCAAGGTGAAGCGTATTATAAACCTGCATACCCTTACCTGCCGTTATATGGTCAAAAACAATGCCGTTTTCAATTTCATCAATTTTCATTAAAGTGCACCTCCCCATTCAAGCAGGGTTTTGATAAGCGCCATTCGGATATATTTTCCGTTAAGGGCCTGAACAAAATACTTTGCTCTCGGGTCATCGTCAACCTCGGTTGCAATTTCGTTCACTCTGGGCAGCGGATGCATAATGGTTAAATCTTTTTTTGCATCTTTAAGTTTATCAAGATTCAGCACAAAAGCATCTTTATGCTTTAAATATTCATCTTCCGAGAAAAATCTTTCACGCTGAATACGGGTCATATAAAGAATATCAAGTTCACTCATAACTTCTTCCATAGACTCAACTTCTTTATAGGCGTTCCCGTTCTTATCAAGAACATCACTTTTTATATAATCGGGAACTGCAAGTTCTTTCGGAGAAATCAGAACAAATTTAACATTGTTATAGCGGCACATTGCCTTTATAAGAGAATGAACGGTTCTGCCGAATTTCAAATCGCCGCACAAGCCGATTGTCAGATTATCAAAACTTCCCTTTTCACGGTAAATTGTTAAAAGGTCGGTAAGAGTCTGGGTCGGATGGGAGTGACCGCCGTCACCTGCATTAATAATAGGCACCGTGCTGCGGAAACTTGCCACTCTCGGGGCGCCCTCAAGCGGATGACGCATTGCAATAATATCTGCATAGCAGGAAACCATCATTGCGGTATCTTCAACACTTTCGCCCTTGGATGCAGAAGAAGAACCCGCCTCGGAAAAACCGATAACATTCCCGCCAAGTTCCATCATAGCCGCTTCAAAAGACAATCTTGTTCTTGTTGAAGGTTCAAAGAAAAGTGTTGCAAGTTTTTTGCCGTCACATATATGGGCATATTTTTCTTTATTTTCAATTATGTCCATTGCGGTGGCAATCATATCATCAATTTCTTTAAGTGAAAGGTCTGTTGTATCAAGCAAATGTCGCATTTTAAGAATCCTTTCCGTTTAGTCCTTAGCGCCGTTTATTTCAAGATATTTCTTTATGCGGTCAACATTTTCACGATTTTTTTCGTCTTCTTCAAGATATTCAATAATATCATAAACATCAACAACCGAATATACAGGGAAACCGTATTCTTCACCCACTTCTGCCATTGCTGATTTTTCGGTCTGACCTTTTTCTTTACGGTCAACCATAACAAAAACAGCGGCAACCTTTGTTCCTTCTAATTTTGAGAGGATAGACATACTTTCTCTTATTGCTGTTCCGGCAGTAATAACATCTTCAACAATAACGATTTCATCACCCTGATTTGGCTTATATCCAACAAAAACGCCGCCTTCGCCATGGTCTTTTTCTTCTTTTCTGTTAAAAAAGAACGGAACATCAAGACCGTTTTTTGCAAGTGCAACAGAAACAGAAACCGCAATCGGGATTCCTTTGTAAGCAGGACCGTAAAGAACCGTTTTTTTATTGCCGATTTTTTCAAAATAGGCTTTGGCATAAAACTCACCGAGTTTCTGAATCTGCTCGCCTGTTTTAATATCACCGGCATTTATAAAATAAGGTATTTTTCTGCCGCTTTTTGCAGTAAAATCACCAAATTTTAATACACCGGCACCCTCTAAAAATTCAATAAATTCTCTTTTATAACTTTCCATTTATTTATATCTCCTTATCCGACAAATTCTTCAACACAGCGTCTGTATGCTGCAACAGGATCTTCGGCAGCGGTTATAGGTCTGCCTACAACAATATAATCAGAACCGATTTCTTTTGCTTTAGCGGGAGTTGTTACTCTTACCTGGTCGCCGATATCACCATCTGCAAAGCGAACACCGGGTGTAACTGTCATAAACGCTTTTCCGCAGTTTTCCTTTACCATACCTGCCTCGAGCGGAGAGCAGACAACGCCGTCAAGCCCTGCTTCTTTTGCATTTTGGGCATACTTAACAATGGTATCGTTGATTGAGGCATGAATGAGAAGTTCATTCTGCATTCTTTCTTCACTTGTTGAAGTAAGTTGCGTAACAGCGATAAGAAGAGGTCTTGTTCCGTCTTCTCTTGTAAGGCCTTCAAGTGCCGCCTTCATCATATCAACCGTTCCTGCTGCGTGAAGATTGGTCATATCAACATCAAGTTTTGAAAGCACTGCCATGGATTTTTTTACTGTGTTCGGAATATCATGAAGTTTGAGATCAAGAAAAATCTTATGTCCCCTCTTCTTGATCTCTTTAACGATTGACGGACCTTCTGCATAAAAAAGTTCCATACCGATTTTTACAAAAGGTTTTTCCTCTGTAAATTTATCAAGGAAATCAAATGTTGCCTGAGCAGAAGAAAAATCACAGGCGATAATTACGTCTTTACCCATTAATCAATCACTCCTATTATATCACTTATTTTATCTATACCGAGTTTTTCACATTCCGCAGGAAGTGACTCGATTATATCCTTACACACATACGGATTGACAAGATTTGCCGCACCGACCTGAACAGCGGTTGCACCCGCCATCATCATTTCAATGACATTTTCTGCAGATGAAACACCGCCGCATCCCATTACCGGAATATTGCAGGCTTTTGCAACCTGATACACCATTCTTACTGCAACGGGAAAGATGGCATCTCCGCTGAAACCACCCATTTTATTGGCAATAACAGGTCTGCGCCTTTTCGTATCAATTCTCATTCCGAGCATTGTGTTTATAAGGCAGATACCGTCTGCTCCTGCCTCTTCACAGGCTTTTGCTATGGAAACAATATCTGTAACATTCGGTGAAAGTTTAATAAAAACAGGCTTTGTTGTTACAGCCTTAACTGCCTTTGTTACCTCTGCTGCACATTCGGGAGAAGTTCCGAAACTCATACCTCCGCCGTGAACATTCGGGCAGGAAACGTTTACCTCCAGAATACCGACCTGTGCTTCCTTATCAAGCAGTTGGCAGGTATAGGCATAATCTTCCACACTGAAACCCGAAACATTTGCAATCACTTTTTTGCCGAAATATTTTTTCATTTCGGGAAGTTCGTGTTCAATTACGTGATGAACACCGGGATTCTGAAGCCCAACTGCATTAATCATACCTGAAGTACATTCTGCAATTCTCGGAGTGGGATTGCCGAATCGGGCATCTTTTGTTGTTCCTTTAAAAGAGAACGAACCGAGAATATTTATATCATAAAAGTCTTTGAATTCATTGCCGAAACCGAAAGTACCAGAAGCAGGAACAATGGGATTATCCATTTCCATTCCTGCAAGGTTTACTGATAAATCTACCATACAATCTCCTCCTTAACAAGAACCGGACCGTCTTTGCAGATTCTTTTATTACCATACTTTGTTTTGCAGGAACAACCCATACAAGCACCGAAACCGCATCCCATTCTTTCTTCAAAAGAAAACTGACCCGATGTTTTTGCTTTTTCATTTACCGCTTTGAACATCGGCATAGGTCCGCAGGTGTAAAAATAGTCATAATCATCAGGAAAAGCATCTGTTACAAAGCCTTTTACGCCGTAAGAACCATCGACAGTTGTTACTGTTACATCTATGCCGAGCGCTTTGAACTCGTCTTCATAAAACACTTCATCTTTCGTGTTAAAGCCCAAAATCACAGACGGTTTCTGATTATCTGCAATCAGTTTTTTTGCAAGCATATACATAGGCGGAACACCTACACCGCCGCCGATAAGCAACGGTTTTTTTGATTTTGTAATATCATACCCGTTGCCGAGACCCGTAAGCACATCAACTTCTTCGCCGGCAGCAAGAGTTGACATATATTGCGTTCCGCTGCCGACAATTTTATAGATGATTGTAATAGTATTCTCATCACAGTCACATACAGAAATAGGTCTTCTGAGATATTTGCCGCTGAGTTTGATGTTCACAAACTGACCCGGAGCGGTAATATACTGCGTATCACCCTCAAGCACCATTTTGCAGACATCTTTTGTTATTTTTTCGTTTTGAATAATTTTATAAATATTTTCTTTATACATAATTCATTCCTGTTTATTCAGCATCTATTGTTGAAACACCGAGTGTAATTTCTTCAAGAACATCAAGAAGTACATTAACAGTATCAAGAGATGTAAACATGGTAACATTGTTTTCTACTGCTGCACGTCTGATTTCAGATCCGTCAGAATGAGAATCACCGGCATTGATATCAATCGTATTTATAACATATGCAATATGACCCTGACGAAGTGCCATAAGAATTTCGTCGCTTTCATCAAGCGTGAGTTTCTGCCTTACTCTTGTACGGATGCCATGGGATTTAAGATAGTTTGCCGTGCCCTCTGTTGCCTCAATATTAAAACCGAGGTCATAAAAACGCTTGATAAGCGGAAGAGCGGCAGGCTTGTCCTGATCTGCAATGGTAACAAGAACTGTACCATAGTTTGCAACATTGAGACCGGATGCCTGAATTGCTTTATAGAGTGCTCTTGTAAGGGATTTATCATATCCGATTGCCTCACCGGTTGATTTCATCTCAGGTGAAAGATATGTGTCCATACCCTTCAGTTTTGAGAAGGAGAAGGCAGGTGCTTTAACATACCAGCGCGCTTTTTCTTTCGGATAAACTTCTGTTATGCCCTGCTCTTTGAGAGAATGGCCGAGAATAACCTGCGTTGCAATATGCGCCATAGGAACAGAAGTTGCTTTTGAAAGGAACGGAACTGTTCTTGAAGAACGCGGATTAACCTCGATAACATAAACATTATCCTTATCATCAGCGATAAACTGAATGTTATAAAGACCAATGATGCCGATTGCCTTACCAAGCCTTACTGTGTAATCAAGAATTTTCTTTTTAACATCATCTGATGCAGAAAAAGCCGGGTAAACGGAAATGGAGTCACCGGAGTGAACACCCGTTCTTTCAACGTGTTCCATAATACCGGGGATAAATACATCTTCACCGTCACATATAGCATCAACTTCAAGTTCTCTGCCCATAATGTATTTATCAACCAGAACAGGCTGTTCCGTGTTAATTTCAACGGCAGTCTGGAGATAGTGACGAAGAGATTCTTCATTTGCAACAATCTGCATTGCACGTCCGCCGAGAACAAATGACGGTCTTACAAGAACAGGATAACCGATATCGGCAGCAACACGAACGCCTTCTTCAATATCTGTAACAGCAAGCCCCTTAGGCTGCGGAATACCGAGTTCTTCCATAACTTTTTCAAAACTGTCTCTGTTTTCCGCTCTGTCAATGGCCTGAACATCTGTGCCGATAATCGGAACACCGAGAGCATCAAGAGGAGGAGCAAGGTTGATTGCGGTCTGTCCTCCGAGAGACACAACTATACCGAGAGGGTTTTCAAGCGTAATAATATTCATTACATCCTCAACCGTAAGCGGTTCAAAATAAAGTTTATCGGATGTTGTGTAGTCGGTAGAAACTGTTTCGGGGTTATTATTTATGATAATAGCCTCATATCCTGCATCGCGTATTGACCAGATTGCATGAACGGTTGAATAGTCAAATTCAACACCCTGACCGATACGGATAGGACCTGAACCGAGAACAATAATTTTTTTCTTATCTGATACGATGGATTCATTTTCCTCTTCATATGTTGAATAGAAATACGGTACATATGAATCAAACTCAGAAGCACAGGTATCTATCATTTTATAAACCGGCATTATACCGTTATTTTTTCTGAGATAGAAAACTTCAGCCTCTGTCATATTCCAGAGTTTACCGATATATTCATCTGAAACACCCATTTTTTTAGCATCTTTAAGCGTTTCGATATCACCGATATTTGAACCGAGCACATTTTCAAAATCAACAATGTTCTTGAATTTTTCAAGGAAGAACATATCAATTTTTGTTGCATTATAAATATGAAGCAGGTCGCTTCCGAGACGGATTAACTGCGCAATAGCAAAGAGACGGTCGTCTGTACCGTTTCGGATATATTTAAGAAGTTCATCCTCACTATAAGAATCAAACTTTTTATCGTAAAGATGGCATACACCTGTTTCAAGAGAACGTACTGCCTTAAGCAGACTCTCTTCCATCGTTCTGCCGATTGCCATAACTTCACCCGTTGCTTTCATCTGCGTGTTAAGCGTGTTATTCGCATCAGCAAATTTATCAAACGGGAAACGTGCAATTTTTGTTACAACATAGTCAAGAGTCGGCTCGAAAGATGCCGGGGTATTTGCAATCGGGATTTCATCAAGGTGCATACCCACGGAAATTTTTGCAGATACTCTTGCGATAGGATAGCCTGAAGCCTTTGACGCAAGTGCAGATGAACGCGAAACTCTCGGGTTTACCTCAATAAGATAATACTGGAATGAATGAGGGTCGAGCGCAAACTGAACATTGCAGCCACCTTCAATTTTAAGTTCCCTGATAATTCTGAGAGCGGAATCACGAAGCATATGATACTCTTTATTTGTAAGGGTCTGCGACGGAGCAACAACAACAGAGTCACCTGTATGAACACCGACAGGGTCAATATTTTCCATATTACAGATGGTTATAGCCGTATCGTTTGCATCACGCATTACTTCGTATTCTATTTCTTTGTATCCTTTGATGCTCTTTTCAACAAGAACCTGATGAACAGGAGAAAGCGCAAGAGCATTTTTCATCATAATCATAAACTCTTCTTCATCATCGGCAAAACCGCCGCCTGTTCCGCCAAGCGTAAAGGCAGGACGAAGAACAACCGGAAAACCGATTCTTTTTGCAGCCGCTAAACCATCTTCAAGGGTTTCGGCAATTTCTGAAGGAAGAACGGGTTCGCCGAGGCTTTCGCAGAGTTCTTTGAAAAGTTCTCTGTCTTCCGCTCTTTCAATAGCCTCAAAATTTGTTCCGAGTATTTCAACATCACATTCCTTTAAAATGCCTTTTTTGGCAAGTTGAACTGCGAGGTTAAGACCGGTCTGACCACCGAGTGACGGAAGAATTGCATCCGGTCTCTCATGGCGGATAATTCTTGCTACATACTCAAGATTCAGCGGTTCCATATAAACCTTGTCTGCAATATCGGTATCGGTCATAATTGTTGCCGGATTTGAGTTAATAAGCACAACTTCATAACCTTCTTCACGAAGAGCAAGGCAAGCCTGTGTTCCCGAATAGTCAAATTCGGCAGCCTGTCCGATAACAATAGGGCCTGAGCCTATAACGAGTATTTTATGAATATCAGTTCTTTTAGGCATATTAACCCACCTCCTTTTCCATCAAATCAATAAATTCATCAAATAAATATGCACTGTCCTGCGGACCCGGTGCACTTTCGGGATGATACTGAACAGAGAACAATCTGTTTTCTTCCGATTTTACACCCTCTGCGGTATCATCAAGCAGATTTTTGTGCGTAAGAGTAAGTTGTGTTCCATCAAGAGAATGAACATCAACTGCATAGGAATGATTCTGAGAAGTGATTTCAATTTTGCCGCTGTCGAGATTCATAACCGGATGGTTGCCGCCGCGGTGACCGAATTTCATTTTGAAAGTTTTTGCACCAAGAGCAAGAGAAATCATCTGATGACCAAGGCAGATACCGAAAATAGGAAGTTTGCCTTTAAGTTCACGCACTACCTGAATAACGGTCTGAACATCCTCGGGGTTTCCGGGACCATTGGAAAGAAACAGTCCATCGGGCTTCATTGCAAGTATTTCTTCAGAAGTTACATTATAAGGAACAACTGTTACATTGCAGCCTTTTTCATTTAGTTTTCTGATAATGTTATGCTTAATGCCGCAATCGATTGCAACAACATCATATTTATGATTAGGCGTTCTTGAATACCAGCGTTTTTTGCAACTTACGCGTGATACCATATCAGTCGGAATAACATACTCTCTGACCTTTTTAAGTGCCTCGTCAAGCGGCAAATCAGCATCGCAGATCATAACTTTCTGAGATCCTTCATCACGTATAATTCTTGTTATCATTCGTGTATCAACACCGCTGATTGCAGGAATATCATATTCATCAAGCACTTCGGAAAGTGTTTTGGTATAGCGGAAGTTTGACGGCAGGTCGTTATATTCTCTTACAATAAGACCGCCCATAGTCGGAATTTTTGTTTCATAATCTTCATCGGTAACACCGTAGTTGCCGATAAGCGGATAAGTCATACATACCATCTGGTCGGTATAACTCGGGTCGGAAATGATTTCCTGATAACCAACCATTGATGTATTGAAAACGATTTCATTTATTGCTTCCTTTTCAGCGCCGAAACCGTAACCGTAAAATTCTTTGCCGTTTTCAAGAACAATTTTTTTATTATATGGCTTCATAAACAATCTCTCCTCTTAGTATAGTCATCAGGTTGTCACCCTGAAGTTTCCAGCCTTCAAAAGGTGTTGCACGCCCCATTGTTACAAATTTTTCAGGATTAACAATCCATTCTTTATCTGCATCAATAAGTGCAAGGTCTGCACTTTCACCTTCGGCTATTTTACCGCCCGACAAACCAAAAATCTCTCTCGGTTTTACAGACATCATATCAATCAGTTTTTCAAGGCTTATTACCCCTGTTTTAACGAGTTTGGTATTAAGCACTGCAAATGCAGTTTCAAGACCGACAACACCCATCAGGGATTTTTCAAGACCTTTTGATTTTTCTTCTGCAGAATGCGGAGCGTGATCTGTAGCAATAACATCTATCGTGCCATCAAGAACACCTTCAATAAGCGCTTTCATATCATCTTCGCCCCTGAGCGGCGGATTCATTTTAAATCTGCCGTTTTCCTGCAGGTCTTTATCACACATTGTAAGATAGTGAGGACCTGTTTCACAGGTCACATGAACGCCTCTCGCCTTCGCGCGGCGTATAATTTCAACACTTTCTTTCGTTGAAATGTGGCAAACGTGATATTTGCATCCTGTTTCCTCTGCAAGCCTGCAGTCACGCTCTATCTGTGCCCACTCACTTTCCGAACAAATACCTTTATGATTATGTTTTTTACAGTATTCGCCATCATGAATATATCCGCCGTGAAGAAGGTCATTAACCTCGCAGTGTGCAGAAATAATTTTTCCTGTTTTTGCACATTTGGTCATGGCTTTTTTCATAAGTTCTTCCGTCTGAACACCTGTTCCGTCATCGGAAAAACCCGCCGCCTTGTCCGCCATTGATTTAAAATCAACAACCTCACCGGCACCTTTTCTGCCTTTTGTAATGGAGGCAAAAGGTATAACATCAATCACAGCATCTTTTTTTATTATATCAGTCTGCACTTTTAAATTTTCAGCACAATCAGGTACCGGATTAAGATTAGGCATAGTTAAAAGCACATTATAACCGGCCCTCGCACCTGCCAGAGTTCCCGTTTTTATCGTTTCTTTATAAGAAAAACCGGGTTCTCGGAGATGTGTATGAACATCTGCAAAACCCGGAATTAAAAAATACTTTCCCAATGCATCGACAACACGGTCAATATTACCGTCAAACGAAACAGAAACACCAAGGCTATGGATTATGCCGTCTTTAATAAGCACGTCAGACTTTTCAAATTTATCGCTTTTATAAACCAAAGCGTTTTTTATAAGCAAAGTCATAAAATCACACAGTCCTTTCCGAAAATCGACTGCCGCCGACCCCCGTATTCATCTGATATATTATAATATAACACTATGCTTTAAGTCAATAAAAAAATATATGATATATCTATTTACTTTTAAAATTTTTTATAATATAATATAGAAGATTTTTTCAATTTCTGCGATAGTTTTCCGCAAGGAGGAATTTATGAAACTCAGCGTTATCGGCGGAGGCGGAGTCCGCTCAATGTTTCTTGCAAAAAGCATTGCTCAGAAAGCAGATAAATTAAAAATAGATGAACTTGTTTTTATGGATAATGATGAAATAAAACTTAACATCTATGGCACTATGGCAAAAAAAGTTGCCGCCCTTATCTGCGGTGATATGAAATTTACACTTACAACCAATCCTGTAGAAGCAATAAAAGATGCAGATTATGTTATTACAACAATCCGTGTCGGCGGCGACGAAATGCGTGTGCGTGACGAAAGAATTGCTCTTGATATGGGAATCCTCGGTCAGGAAACTACGGGTGCAGCCGGTCTGTCATTTGCAATGAGAAGTGTAAGCGCCCTTGCCGAATACTGTGAACTTGTAAAAAAACTTGCAAAACCGAACTGCAGAGTATTTAATTTTACAAATCCTGCAGGCGTTGTAAGCCAGACTCTGCGTGATATGGGATATCATTTTACATACGGCATATGCGATGCCCCGAGCGGTATGCTCAGATCGTTTGAGAAACTCTGCGGTGCCGAAGAAGGCAGTATGAAAGGCGAAGTTTACGGACTTAATCATCTGTCTTATTTCAAGTCAATTACGCTTAATAATAAGGAAATGATATCAGAACTTATTGATAATGACAGAGCATATACGCAAACAGATATGCGTTATTTTGAGAAAGACTTGCTTCGTGATAAAGGTGAAATTCTCAACGAATATCTCTATTATTTTTACTATAGGGAAAAAGCGGTTGAAAATATACTGAAAGCCGAAAAAACACGCGGTGAACAGATATGTGAAATCAACAAGGCTATGACCGAAGAGTTAAGCAGGATTGATATTGAAAATGATTTTGACAAGGCGTTTCAGATTTTTGAATACTGGTACGGCATCAGAGAAAACAACTATATGGCATCTGAAACAGGCATAAAAAGAACCAAGCCGTGGCATTTTGATATATATCAGAAAGACAGCGGCGGATATGCAGGTGTTGCACTGAAATTCATGGAAATTGCTCAGAGTGAAAAAAGCGGATCAATGATACTCTGCGTACCCAACAACGGCGCAATAAACGGTTTAAAAGATGATGATGTTGTTGAAATCACCTGTGATATAACCAACGGCGATGCAATCCCCCACCGTTTCGGTGAGGTTGACGAACAGAACCTTGAACTTATCAGGCGTGTGAAAAATTACGAGCGTCTTGCAAGCAGAGCAATAAGAGAAAAGTCAGTAAAATACGCTGTTGATGCACTGACACTGCATCCGCTTGTAAACAGTTACTCACTGGCAAAAGAACTGACTGAGAAATATATAGATTTAAATAAAGATTATACAGGAGAATGGAAATAATGGCATTTATTTCAGGTGCAGGCGCAACAAATGTAGACCTGCTGTATCAGGGCATGGAAAGAATTCCCGATGTGGGAGAAGAACTTTACTGCAAAGATTTTTCGCTTCAACTTGGAGGGGGACTCCCCGCAACGCTTATAAATCTCGGCAGACTCGGTATAGAAACAAAAATTGCAACAGAACTCGGGAATGACATTTTTTCAAACTTTGCCCGTGAAAAATTTACCGAAAACGGAGTTGAACCGACAAATCTTTACAACGGAGATAAAATTCCGCTTAACATCACTTCGGCAATCATTCTGCCTAAAGACAGAACCTTTTTTACATACGGCAAAGGCTCTATCGAGCCCGATGATAAAGCACTCGAAACATTTTATAATGTTTCAAAAGGTGCTAAAATCTGCATGATGCAACTCGGCGGTTTCCTTCCGGTTTACAAGAAACTGAAAGAAGAAGGAACCATACTTGTTTTGGACACCGGTTGGGACGATGAAATGAGTTTTGAAAAATATGACGAATATCTTTCACTTGCAGATTATTACACACCTAACCGCAAAGAGGCTTTAAAAATTACGGGAGCAAAGAACGAAAAGGATGCTGCATATGCACTGAAAAAATATTTTGACAAAGTTGTTGTTAAGGTGGATGCAGACGGTTGCATCGGAATTGACGGAGATGATTATTTCTTCTGCCCGAGTATAGAAGAGTTTGAAAATGTTGATTCAACAGGTGCAGGCGATGCTTTTCTTGCCGGTTTTATGTACGGCGTATTTTACGATTATCCCCTTAAAGACTGTATTGAATACGGAAATATAACAGGCGGAAAGGCAGTTACGCAAGTAGGCGCTTTAAGCGGTTTTGTAACTGAAAAAGAACTGCTTGAATACAAGGCAAAAATAAATAAATAAATAAAACAGCAAAAAAGCAGAGTTTTCCTGATAAACAGGCAACTCTGCTTTTCTATTCCATAAGTTTTCTGAGTTTAAGAAGTATTGCTTTTTCTTTTCTTGAGACCTGTACCTGAGAAATTCCAAGCGATGCCGCTGTTTTTGACTGTGTGTAGCCTTTATAGTAGCGCATATCTATTATTGCCTTTTCCGTGTCATTGAGATATTTCATCAGTTGATGAACAGAAAGACGGTCAAAAAGTTGATCACTTTCATCTATAGGAACATCAATCGTATCTTCTCCGTCTTCACCGCAGGAATTAAGCGATATCATAGGAGCGATAACATTCAGAATTTCGGAAGTTTCTTCACTTGTGCAGCCAAGCATCTCTGCCATTTCACTGACCGTTGGCTCTCTCAGTTCTTTTGAAATAAATTTATCCCTGATGGCCTGGGCCTTTATAGATTTTTCTTTTAGCGAACGGCTTACTTTTATTGCGCCTCCGTCACGGAAAATTCTGCGTATTTCACCCATAATAACAGGTACGGCATAGGTTGAAAAAGCAAATCCTTTTGACTTGTCAAAATTATCCACTGCTTTTATCAGACCGACACAACCGCTCTGAAACAAGTCTTCATAATCGACTCCCCTGCCGCGGAAACGGTTTGCTATGGAATGAACAAGACCTATATTCTGCGTTATCATTTCATCTCTGGTATCAGTTACCATTTTGATTTTCCTTCAATCTTTTTTATAAGCGTTACGCTTGTCCCTTTATTCTGTACCGAGCGCACTCTTATACTGTCGCAAAAACTTTCCATAACCGTAAACCCAAGACCTGCGCGGTCACCTTCACCTGTTGTAAACAGCGGGGTCATGGCCTGACTCACATCACTTATTCCGCAGCCCTTGTCCCGTATGGTAATCCTTACGGTATTTTTATCGTCAATACTTCCTGTAATATAAATTTTTCCATATGTATCTTTATAAGCGTGAACAATGCAGTTGGTCACCGCTTCGCTGACTGCTGTTTTCAAATCTGCAATTTCCTCAAGTGTGGGATCAAGCGGAGATGTGAAAGCAGATACAACCACTCTTGCAAATCCTTCATTTACACTTTTACTGTCGATTGTCAATCGAAATTCATTTAACTTCTTCATTTTTTATCTCCTTAATAATTGCAATTCTGCCAAGTCCGGCAAGTTCCATTATTTTTTTCACTTGCGGTGTAACATTTTTTACCTCAAGACTGCCTGTCGGTGTAATACTCTGCAGCAATCTGTATCTGCCCATAACAAGACCTATTCCCGAAGAATCCATAAAGGTTACGTTTCTGAAATCAAGCATAAGATGCGTTGGCTTTTTCAGGCAAATGACATCATCAATTTTATCACGGACAGCGCCTGCGGTATGGTGGTCAATTTCACCGATAAGATAGGCAATAACAACACTTCCGCTTGCCTCAATAGTTACATTCATTTTTTTCACTCCAATAAAAAAATACCGATATGCATTCATGTTAGCACACCGGTATCAAATATTTTATCACATTTTGTATCAGAATAATTCTTTTCTGACTTCTCTTGCCAAATAAAAAGAACCACAGACAAGAAAAAGTTTTTTACTCTTTTCAGCAACATTTACAGCATCAATCGGATTATCAATTACCATAACATCATTGCAGTATTTTTTTGCAATTTTTGCAAGTTCATCTGCAGGCATTGAACGTGGATTTGACGGAGTTGCTGCAATAATTTTCCTGCATTTGGGTGCAACAACAGAAAGGTAGCCTTCAACATCTTTATCCTTCATCATACCTATAACAGCCACGGCAATATCATCTTCAAAAAGCGGATTTTGCACAAGCGCCTTTGCCGCCGCAACATTATGCCCGCCGTCAAGAAGAATATTCATACCAATCACCTCATGCCGTGCAGGCAGATGAGACAAATTTACGGCTGTATTAAAACCAAGTTCGTATATGGCGGCGGCTGCCGTGTTAAGATTATCCGAAATAAAATTATCATCTTTACAAACCTTAACAAGTTTTGCATTTTTTTCACGGCACACCTTTTTAAATATATGCTCACACTCCTTATTCGGAAACAGAATACAAGTTGAATTTTCTTTGATTATTCCTGCTTTTTCACAGGCAATTTCTTCAATCGTATTTCCGAGAAAATCAGTATGGTCAAGAGAGATTGAGGTTATAACCGCAAGGTTCTTTTTTTCAACATTTGTTGCATCACCTTTTCCGCCCATACCGCATTCAACAACCGCATAATCAACTTTTTCATCTGCAAAATATTTATACATAATCGCAGTTAAAAATTCAAATTCGCTGCAGTCATTTTCTTTGTAGAGTTTTATATATTCAGCAAAACTGCCTTTTGAAATCATTTTGTTATTGATCTGAATCTGCTCACGGTAATCGGTTACCCACGGTGAAGTAAAAAGACCCACTTTGCAGCCTTTTTCGATCAAAGTGTCATTTATTGTTTTTGCAACCGTACCTTTGCCGTTGGTACCTGCAATATGAATAATTTTTAAACCGCTATGCGGATTTCCCATTTTTTCAAGCAGTTTAAGAATACGCTCAAGCCCCGGCTTAATGCCGAGGCTTTGCTTTTGGAGTATGAAATTTAATGCATCTTCATATTTCATAGTTTTCATTACTGTCCGAGCGTTTCAATAGAATTTTTAATATTTGCAATTTTTTCTTCAAGTTTTGCAGCATCTGCCTTATTTTGTTCAACAACTTTTTCAGGTGCTTTATTAACAAATCCCGGATTGGAAAGTTTTTTCATAATAAAATCAAGTTTATCCTGACACTGGGCAAGTTCTTTTTCAAGACGCTTTCTTTCCGCCTCAAAATCAACAAGATCGCCCATAGGAATATAAATTTTTGCATCATCAGTAATGATTGTTACGGTATTTCCCAGTTCAGATACATCTGCACCGATAACAACTTCGTTTGCAGATGCAAGTCGCTGAATAAATTGAACGCCGTTTCTGAAAGTATCTTCACATGCAGTTTCAACGTAAACGGTTGCTTTTCTGCTCGGTGGGATATTCATTTCATTTCTTCTGTTTCTGATTGCACGGATAGCCTTCATAATCTTTTCCATTTCTGCCTCATCGGCAGCAAAGGAAAGATTATCATCAAACTTAACCCATTCAGAAATCATAATTGACGGTGTATCATGAGGGATTGCCTGATAAATTTCTTCTGTAATAAACGGCATAAACGGATGAAGCAGTTTAAGAATATCGGTGAGAACATAAACAAGAACACCTTTTGCCGTATTCTTGGCATTTTCATCCTCGCCCTGAAGTCTGATTTTTGCAATTTCAATATACCAGTCGCAGAAAACATCCCATATAAAATCATAGAGTTTCTGAATTGCAATGCCGAGTTCAAATTTTTCAAGATTATCTGTAACTTCTTTTGCAAGTGTATTTACCTTTGAAACAATCCATTTGTCCTCAATCGCAAGGTCATTCGGCAAACCGTCATACTTAAAGTCATCGGTAAGATACATAAGAACAAAACGCGCAGCATTCCAGAGTTTGTTGGCAAAGTTTCTTGAAGCCTTAACCTTATCATCCGAAAAACGCATATCGTTACCGGGTGAGTTTCCTGTTGCAAGCGTAAATCTGAGGGCATCTGCACCGTACTCGTCAATAATAAGAAGAGGGTCGATACCGTTTCCGAGCGATTTGCTCATCTTTCTTCCCTGCTCGTCACGAACAAGACCGTGAATAAGAACTGTATCAAACGGAACTTTGCCTGTCTGCTCAATACCTGAGAACATCATTCTCATTACCCAAAACGGAATAATATCATAACCGGTTACAAGCGTATTGGTCGGATAATATTTTGCATAATCAGATGTTTTATCAGGCCATCCCATTGTTGAGAAAGGCCAAAGCGCCGATGAAAACCAGGTATCAAGCGTATCCGGATCCTGATGAATGTGTTCACTGCCGCACTTTTCGCACTTGCATGGTGTTTCACGGCTTACTGTAATTTCGCCGCAGTCATCACAATACCATGCAGGAATTCTGTGACCCCACCAAAGTTGACGGGAAATGCACCAGTCGCGAATATTTTCAAGCCAATGAAAATATGTTTTTTCATATCTCTTAGGAACAAATTTTGTTTCATCATTTTTAACCGCATCAATAGCAGGGCCTGCAAGCGGTTTCATTTTAACAAACCACTGCTTTGAAACCTTGGGTTCAATGGTTGTGCCGCAGCGATAGCAAGTTCCTACATTATGGCTGTAATCTTCAATTTCAACAAGAGCACCTTCTGCCTCAAGGTCTTTAACAATTTCTTTTCGGCACTCATAACGGTCCATACCGCTGTATTTGCCCCATCCCTCTTTGATATGAGCATCATCGGTCATTACATCAATCACTTCAAGGTTGTGACGAAGTCCTACTTCAAAGTCATTAGGGTCATGGGCAGGCGTAATTTTTACCACACCGGTTCCGAAATCCATTTCAACATAATCATCGGCAACAATCGGTATTTCACGGTGAACAACAGGCAAAATAAGCGTTTTGCCGACTAACTCCTTATACCTTTCATCTTTAGGATTAACTGCAACAGCAGTATCGCCAAGAAGCGTTTCGGGTCTTGTTGTTGCAAGTTCAACATATCCGCTGCCGTCTTTAAGCGGATAACGAAGATGCCAGAAATGACCTGCCTGATCTTCATACTCAACTTCAGCGTCTGAAATGGATGTCAGGCAGTGCGGACACCAGTTTACAATTCTTTCTCCCCTGTAGATAAGACCCTTTTCATAAAGATTATTAAACACCTCAACAACTGCTTTATTACAGCCTTCGTCAAGAGTGAAGCGTTCTCTGTCCCAGTCACATGAAGAACCCATTTTCTTTAACTGTTCAATAATTCTTCCGCCGTACTGTGCTTTCCATTCCCACGCTCTTTCAAGGAATTTTTCTCTGCCCAAATCCTCTTTTGTAATTCCCTCTTTTCGCATTGCCTCAACAATCTTTGCTTCAGTTGCGATGGAAGCATGGTCTGTTCCCGGAAGCCAAAGGGTGTCATAACCGTTCATTCTGTGATATCTGATCAGAATATCCTGAAGGGTATTGTCAAGTGCATGGCCCATATGAAGTTGACCTGTGATGTTCGGAGGCGGAATAACGATTGTGTAAGGTTTTTTGTCAGCCTCGCCTTTTGCGTGAAAATACTTATTATCCATCCAGAATTTATACGTTCTGTCTTCAAACTCGGAGGGATTATATTGTTTTGCAAGATCTTTTGCCATAACTGCATCTCCTTAAAAATAATAAAAAATGCTTTCATCTCACAATGAGACGAAAGCATAAAATTCCGTGGTACCACTCAAATTGCATTATAAAATGCCACTCAATCCTTTAACGCAGGAATACGGACAAAACTACTTAGTTTCACTCTGCCGGCTCGAAAACTACCTTCATTTACCTTTTCTGTGTTCTTTCACCAACCGAACACTCTCTGAAAGAAAATAATAAATTACTCCTTTTTGTCACAGCCGTTAAATATTGAAATAATATTATCAAAAATATTAAAACTTGTCAAGTGAACATAATTAATATATAATCAAACCGAGAGGTAATTTATATGATAAGAGAAATAAATGAAAACGATTTTGAAGGATTAAGCAGCCTTTATACAGAATTACATCACAATCCCCCGATACCGAATAACGAAAACTCAAGAGAAATATGGAATACGATTCTTGAAGATAAGAACCATCACATTATTGTCTGCGAGGAAGACGGAAAAATTGTTTCTTCCTGCGTATGTGTGATCGTACCAAATCTTACACACAACCAGCAGCCCTATGCCGTAATTGAAAATGTCATAACATATAAATCCCACAGAAAAAGAGGACTGGCGACACAATGCCTGAATTATGCTAAAAAAATCGCCGAACAAAACAACTGTTACAAAATTATGCTTATGACCGGTTCAAAAAAGCGAAGCACACATAAATTTTATCAAAAAGCAGGCTATAATAAGATTGAAAAAACCGCATATATTCAGCGTCTGTAAAAAATGCCGTCACGGATTTTTCCGTGGCAGCATTTTTATTATAATGATTACATAATAACGCCGTCTTTGAATATTGCAATTTCACGGTAATGATTCATTTCATTTTTTGTTTTTCTTCCCGAAGCAATTTCGAGGATTTCAGAAAGAAGACTGTCAACAGTTGTTTCAATATCATTATCGCCGATAAGGTCACCTGCGTTAAAATCAATCCAATTTTTCTTTCTCCTGTAAAGTTCGCTGTTGGATGATATTTTAACAGTAGGAACAGGTGCACCGAGAGGCGTTCCCCTGCCGGTTGTAAAGAGAATTATATCGGCACCTGCGCAGGTAAGATTTGTTGTTGAAACAATATCGTTACCGGGCCCAGTTAAAAGGGTCAGTCCTTTTTTTCTCACGTGATCGCCATATCCCAGAACATCTGTTACAACGGCATTTCCGCCCTTCTGAATACAACCGAGTGACTTTTCTTCAAGCGTTGTAATTCCGCCATCGTGATTTCCCGGAGATGGGTTTTCGTAACATTCCTGATTATGGTCTGCAAAATACTTTTTAAACGCATTTATCATTGCAGATATTGCATCAAAAACCTGCTTATTTTCTGCTCTCTTCATAAGAATATGCTCTGCACCGAACATTTCAGGGACTTCGGTAAGAACTGCCTTTGCACCGAATGAAACCAACCTGTCAGTAAGTTTGCCGCACAGTGCATTGGCTGTAATACCGCTGAAAGCGTCAGAACCTCCGCATTTAAAACCTACCGCCAGATTATCGGCGGAAAGTTTCTGCCGTCTGAATGTTTTAACATATGAATAAAGTTCTTTAAGAAATTTTATTCCATCTTCCATTTCGTCTTCACTATCCTGAAGCACCAAAAATTTTACACGCTTTTCATTTATTTTTCCCAGATATTTTTTTAGTTCCTTAATATTTGTATTTTCGCAGCCAAGAGAAACAACAAGCACTCCGCCTGCATTCTGATGATTAATAAGCGACGCCAAAATTTTTCGTGTATTTTCCTGGTCACAGCCCATCTGGCTGCAGCCGTAAGGATGCGTATAAGCAAACACGCCGTCGCATTCATCAAAATTCATTTTCGCCGCTGCTTTTTCAAGTGCACGAACGGTGTTATTTACGCAGCCGACGGTAGGAATTATCCATATTTCATTTCTTACAGCAGTCCGTCCGTCTTCTCTTACATATCCATCAAAACATAAATCTGTGTTTTGATATTGATAGAGATTTTCATTTTTACTGAAATCATATGTTTTAATCTCATTCAAATCTGTTTTCAGATTATGTTCGTGAATATGAGAACCCGCACATGCATCGCACTTAAGACTGCCTATCGGATTGCCGTATTTAATTATTTTATCACCCTTTTTTAAATCCGCGAGCAAAACCTTATGACCAAAGGGGATATCATCCTGAATCTCAATATCATGAATTACCGCACCTTTTTTTATAGGTTCAAGGGCAACCGCCACATTATCATCACAATTAATTTTATAAAGGATACTCATTTTACTGCCTCTTCAACTGCGTTTTTAATTCCGTTTGTGCAGATTTTTTCATAGTAATCTGAAACAATATCGCTCAAACCTGAAATTTCCGTTAAATCCCGTCCCCAGAAATTTTTATTTGAAAGAACGGTTTGAACAGGATTAGCGGATATATTTTCAAAAAAGTTTAAAACTGATTCACTGTCATTGATAACATAAGTTCTGTCAGAACCTTTATGTATATAAAACGCTATCAAAGCAGCAAATGAAAAGGTAAGAATTTTCGGAAACTTATTATTAAGTTCAATATAATCAATAATTGACGGCAGGCATCTTGTATTAAACTTTGAAATACTGTTAAGCGAAATATCATAAAGTTTATGGTCAATAAACGGATTATTAAAGCGTTCTTTCACAGAATCTGCAAATGCACACAGTTCATCTTCAGGCATTGCAATAGTAGATTTTATTTCATCAAGACCGAGATTAACATATTTACTGAAAAGACCATCATTCATAACATCACGTACAATATCAAAACCGCACATATAAGCAGCAGGTACTGTAATTGTATGGGCACCGTTAAGAATTTTTACTTTGCGCTGACGATAAGGTTTTAAATCCTCGCAAAATTGGATTTCACTGTTATATTTTGCAAAAGGAATAGTATCAAAAACTTTTTCATCTGCCTCAATAATCCAACTGGCATACGGCTCACACGCCACCGAGCAGGCATCGCTGTCACCGTCAATGTGACCTGTCACAATACGGTCGACAAGTGTATTGCAGAAAAAGCATTTTTCATTGACATAAGAAATAAACGCATTGCCGTAATTCCATAGTTTTGCATAATCAAGAACACATTGTTTTAAACGGTCTCCGTTATCTTCAATAAGTTCAACAGGCAGAAAAATCAAACCGTCTGCCCCATTTGCAAAACGCTCATTTAAGAGATAAGTTATTTTTGCAGGGAAAGATATATCGGGATAATCATCAAAACAATCATCGTAATTAAAACAAATTCCAGCCTCGGTAGTATTGGAAATAACAATTTTCAAATCATTGCTGACAAAAAATTTTTTTAACTTTTCAAATTCACCGACACTGTCAATGCAATCGGATACACAGTCAATTTTGACGGTTTCATCCACTATTTTTCCGTTTTTTCTGCCTTTCAGATAAATATTATATTTTTCGTTCTGAGCCTTAAGCAGATTAATAATCTTTGTATTTTTTCTTGGCTGGCATATTGAAATGCTTAAATCTTCACCGCAATTTTTTGCATTCTGAATAAAATATTCAGCAAACGCACGCAAAAAATTACCTTCGCCGATTTGTAGAATTTTTTTCATAACAAGTCCTCTTATATATGTGTTAAACATAATTTTTTTCATTATATGACAGCATAGCGAAATAAGCAAGAAAAAAACTCTCGGCAAATTCATACCGAGAGTTTTAACCTTATTTAATTTTAATTAATTATTTAACGATAATTTAATCAGTACATTGGTCTGCCCTCAAAACACTTAAAATACCATATTATTAAAATTCATCATATTCATTCTAATTATATTTATTTTAACTATCTTTCAGCCCTTTACAATTTTATTAATTAAATTCTGAAACCTGATTTGTTTTTTCTTTTCAGGCTTTCTTATCAGTCCATTGGAATTCACCTGTGCTAGTTAATTATTTTATGGTTTATTACCACAGATTATCTGCAGGTTAATAATCGAAAATTTATATCTATATATAAACTATTTAATTTTTGTTGGCACCCGGTGTAATTATACAATGCCTGCAAAATAACTAATAATTACTTTTAAAGCGTTGTTTCCGTAGGTAATTCCGTTTTACCTCTGCCGAAACATAAATCCGTTATTATTTCACTGTATTACAACTCGGGTGCTTGTCTGACCTGGTTCAAGATCCATCGGACAAGCCTCCTTTACGTAAATTTGAACAAGTGTTTCTTTATCATAATCCTTTAACTGCTTCCTAAAGGTTATCTCCTTTGTTCAACTAAATAATAGCACATCTTTTGTCAGTTGTCAATAGTATTTTTGCACATTTTTATATTTTTTTGTTTATTTCACCTAGTAGTTATATTTTGATTCTTACAATTAATTACTATTGACGAAACGGCTTTTAAAATATATAATAGTATTAAACTTTTGAAAGGCGTGTGAATAAATGGCTATAGAAGAAGAATACTATGAACCGGATATTATCAGCGTAAGTGATGAAGACGGAAACGAAATCATGTTTGAACTTTTGGAAAGATATGAAACAGACGAAGATGTTTATGTTGCTATCACCCGTTATCATGAAACCGACGAGGAAATTATTGACGGTGATTTTGAAGTTATCATTCTTAAAGTTATAAATGAAGGCGATGAAGAATACCTTGCCGAAATTGAAGACGAAGTTGAATACGAACAGGTATCCGATATTCTCATGGCAATGGTAGAAAAGAAATATGATGTTGAATATTTCGAGCCTGAGCAATAAGAAATAAAAAGTTAATAAAAATCTGCCCTTCTCGACAACCGTGGGCTTTAGTAACCCGAACACGTTTTAATAGGGATTTATCTTCCGTGAAACGGGAATGCAGACCTCCCTGCTTTTGCAGGACGCTGGTAGCACAAAGTGATCGGAGTAAAACCCACCTGCTTTATGATGCAGGTTATTGTCAGTCTGCGGCGGCTGGGTGGATTATAAAGGCATTGAATTTCAATGTCTTTATTTTTTTGCAAAAAAAGAGACGGCTGTTTCACAACCGTCTCCAGAATCAGAATACTTAATTATTCACCCTTCATTTCAAGGAGTTTTGCTTTGCCTTCAAAAGAATCTTTAGAAAGTTTGATTGAATCAAAGATTGCTGATTCAATATCATCAGGAGTACATCCGAGTTCTTTTGTATCATCGGTAGGAATGAAGAGATTCATACCCATAATATCTGCAAGACCAACAGGGTCAATACCTGATTCAACATTACGTTTTGCATAATCTTTTCTCATTACAAGACCAAAAGCCTGGAATGTCCATTTCGGAACATCAACAATCTTTCTGTCAGGAATACCGTCCATTGCACGGTAAACGATTTTAAGGAATTCTCTCCAGGTCATATTGTAGCAAGAAATGCCGTATGCTCTTGCACCTTCAACCTGCTCGGCAGCACCAACGATTGCTTCACCAACCTGGCGAACGGTAAGCATTGCAGTGCCTCCCTTTGGATACATAGTGAAAGGCATTTTTTCAAATCTCTGAAGTTGTTCAATAAGAATTACCCAAACAGGACGGCGGCCCGGCTGTGTGCCGAAAATGTAAGGAAGTTCAAGAACACCTACACCCATGTTTTCATCTGCATATTTGAAAGCAACTTCTTCCTGGTCAACACGTGACTTTATGTATGGATGCTTTTTGCAGAGCTGCATATCAGGGCGAGCCTTTGCAAGCCAAGCAAAATATGAGCCGAGAACTACGCATCTCTTAACACCGCATTTCTTTGCCATAGCAAGGCAGCGGTCAACAGGATCAATATTGTATTTCTTGTATGCTTCATAAACAGGAGCAGGAAATTCAACACGCTCATCAACGCCTGCTGCATAAACAAAAGCGTCAATACCTGTCATTGCTTTTTCAAGTTCTTCATCTGTAAGTTCAAGGAAGTTTCCAAACTCTATTTCCATTTCCTCAGGGATTGGAGCACCTTCCGGAAGAGGAGGAAGAGCAATGGTTTTTACCTTGTGACCACGGTCAATAAAGATTTGTGCGGCAGCAGATCCGAGAAGACCTGTACCTCCGAAAATAAGAACGTTCATAAATTTTACCTCCACGTAAAACTATATTTTACCGTAATATTATATCATTACAAATTACTTTAGTCAATAAAAATCGAAAACTGTTGTCTTATTAAAAGTAAATAGACTAATCAGGTTAATTTTATCCTGCAAATACAAAAAAATAAGCAAGAACAATTATTCCGAGAATGATTCTGTACCAACCGAACAATTTGAAATCATGTTTCTTTATGAAACTCATAAGCCACTTAATACATACAAGCGAAACAACAAATGCAACAGCCATACCCAGCACAAGAGCGATAAGTTCAGATGATGTAAAATCGAATCCGAATTTTATAAGTTTAAGTGCACTGGCACCCACCATTGTAGGAACTGCAAGAAAGAAAGTAAATTCTGCTGCTGCAGTTCTTGAAACACCTATAAGAAGAGCACCGATAATTGTTGCACCGGAACGCGAAGTTCCCGGAATCATCGAAAGCACCTGAAAAAGCCCGATTACAAAAGCAGTAAGATAAGAAATGTCATCCAGTTTCTCAACTTTCGGAGTACGCTTTTTATTCCACTGCTCCACTGCAATGAAAGCGATACCGTAAACAATCAGCATGACTGCTATTGTTACAGCGTTGCCGAAATGCGCCTCAAGAAAATCATCGAAAAGAAGGCCTAAAACAGCAGACGGAACGCAGGCAACAACAACTTTAAACCACATGCTGAATATATCTTTTTTTATTACAGGCTGTGATTTATCCTTAATCTGAAAAGGCCACATTTTTTTCCAGAACATAACAACAACCGCTATAATTGCACCGAGTTGAATTACAACAAAAAACATTTCTTTGAATGATTCACTCATATTAAGCGTAATAAACTCATCAACAAGAAGCATATGGCCGGTGCTGCTTATCGGCAGCCATTCGGTTATTCCCTCAACAATTCCGAGAAAAATAATTTTTAAAATTTCAATAAAATCCATATTCTGACTCCTTCATCAAACTATATAAATATATGCCGCACATGATTTTCTTATTTATTATACTGCATCTTTAACTGCTTTTCAACTTAAGAATTATTAAAGGGACTGCATAACAGCCCCTTTTTCTTATTTTATAAAAATTCATCCGGCCTGCCTTAACATCTCGTTTCTGATTTTTTCAAGAATACGCTTTTCAAGACGGCTGATGTATGACTGGGATATTCCCATGGAATCTGCAAGTTGTTTCTGCGTCTGCCCCTTTTTTCCGTCAAGTCCAAAACGCATAACCATAAGGCGGCGTTCCTTTTCGGGAAGTTGCTCAACTGTTTTTCTGAGAAGTCTTTTTTCATCATCATATTCAATCTCTTCAAAAACATCATCGGGATCCGTTCCGAGAACATCGCGAAGCGTAAGTTCGTTTCCGTCCCAGTCAACCGAAAGCGGCTCATCAAATGATACTTCACTTTTTGCATTATTGATTTTTCTGAGATACATTAAGATTTCATTTTCAATACAGCGTGAAGCATAAGTCGCAAGTTTAATGTTTTTTTCGGGATTAAATGTTTTTACAGCTTTCATAAGACCGATTGTTCCGATAGACACCAAATCTTCGGTTGAAGTTGTTTTTGATTCAAATTTCTTGGCGATATAAACAACAAGCCTGAGATTGTGCACAATAAGAAGTTCTCTGTTTGTTTCATTGCCGTTTTTCAGTTCCTCCATAATTTCCTGTTCACGTTTCAGACTAAGCGGAGCAGGCAAAGTTTCGGGACCATTTATGTAATAACATTTTTGTTTTTTAAACAATCTTAAAAATATGTCTTTAATTTTTTTAATCAATTATAACACCTCAGATATTTAATAGTTCCGTATTTAATATTGCAGAAAATTCTTTTGAGTCTATTTCGGACATCGCTATATAAACATTCCTCGTTTCATACGACTTCCCGCCCGATGAAATAACAACTTTATCAGGCTTAAATGCTTTAAGCAAACCCTCACCCCCTACTGTGTTATATGGAATAATTCTTTCGGTTTCAAAAGAAATTTTTGAACTGTCTGCTATGATTACAGGATAGTCGGAAAAAGGTTCTTTCAGTTTGTTTCCGCTGTCAGCAAAAGCAAAGAGCGTTATTTTTTCTTCCCCTTTAAAAACAGTCAATGTATATATCTCACCTTTGCCCGCTGTTCGGTTATGGATTTTTATTATCAATGCAGATATAACATAGGCCGCCCCTGCAGCAATAAGAAGGATTTTTGCCGATATATCAAAATAAACCGTGTCATTATTAATAACAACCCCACCCGGTTTAAATGCAAGCCATACAGCAAATATAACACCCAAAAAAAGCATATTTGAAAAATAAAAGATTGCCATTGTTTTTGCAAAAAACAGCACTCTTTTAAACCCGAACGCCACAATCACCAGTACTGCCGATATGAGAATTTTAAAAAGAACATTCAGCATAAAATGAAGTTCATCGGCAAGTATCACAAGCGAATAACACCCTCCGATAAAGGCAGATAAAAGCAGTCTGTAACTTTTTGCGTCTGACTTCGTGACAAGACGGGTGAAAAGGAGAAGCAGATATGTAATAAAAAAATTTACAACAAAAAGAACATCTACATATATTACCAAAAAAACACCCCATTCACATTATAAGCTGTGAATGGGGTTTAATTTGTCAGAATTAATCTTCTATTTCTATTGTTTCAATAACAACATCAAAAACAGGCTTGTCAGCCATACCTGTTTTTGTTGCTGCTATATCCTCAAGCACATCTTCGCCCTCGCAAATCATACCGAAAACAGTATGGTGGAAATCAAGCCACGGTGTTCCTCCGCGTTCTTTATAGGTATCAATTATCTCCTGCGGATAGCCATTGTCTTTTAAACCTTCCATTTGGGAAATGAGAGACTCGGGAACTGATTTAGCCTGAACAATAAAGAACTGAGAACCATTTGTATTAGGACCGCTGTTAGCCATCGAAAGCGCGCCGTAATAATTTCTTGCATCAATGGAAAATTCATCTTCAAATGATTTGCCCCATATGGATTCTCCTCCGCAGCCGGTTCCTGTCGGATCGCCGCCCTGAATCATAAAATCTTTTATAACTCTGTGAAAAATAAGCCCGTCATAATAACCGTTTTTTGCATGGGTTACAAAATTTTCAACAGTCTTGGGTGCTGCTGTTTCATTAAGAATAAAAGTCATATTTCCTTTGTTGGTTTTGATGATTGCTTTTGCCATTATATTTTTACCCTTTCGTTTATATTTTTTAGTTCATCCATATCAATTTTGATAATTTCTCTGTCATAAGTCATAAGACCGTTAAGTTCATCTTCAACATCGGTAATCTGGGTGTATACCGTTGCCGACAAACCGTCTTTGATTTGTGGAATAATTACATTGTTATAAAGTTTTGAATACGCCTTAGTTAAAGAATCCTTTGAACGGTAAACTTTATAACCAAACATTTTGTTATTAAAAGTATGGTTATGTATTCTCAGCCCGAGACCCCCGAACTCCGAAAGCAAATAAGGTCTGTCTCCTGCCTTGACTTTTATCGGCGTGAAATAAATATGCTTTGAAATAACATCACTGTGCCCCATATCATGCCAGCCTGAAGTTGAATCAATAACTCTTGTATGATCAAGTTCTTTAACCTTATTATAAGCCTTCTCACTGTCAAACTGACCCCAGCCTTCGTTAAAAGGCACCCACAATGCAATGCACGGGCAGTTATAAAGATGGTTTACGGTTTCTTCAAGTTCCTGATAATAAAGGTTTCTTCCCTCTTTGTCTGTTCTGTGAAAAAGACTGTAATTTCTGTCGTCAAGAGTAATTCCGATAAATGGGATTACGGATACTTCCAGTCCGTACTCACCACCGCCGTTAACCATATCCTGCCATACAAGAATACCGTTGACATCACAGTAATGATACCAGAGAAGCGGTTCGATTTTAATATGCTTTCTCAGCATATTGAAACCCGCTTTTTTTGCAAATAAAACATCATTCTCCATAGCCTGGTTTGTCGGAGGGGTAAGAAATCCGTCCGGATAATAACCCTGATCAAGCAGACCGTTGTGAAAATAAGGTTTGTTATTAAGGAACAGGCGTTTTAATCCCTTGGAATCGGTGTCAACAGAAAACTTTCGCATACCGAAATAGGATTTAATTTCCTCGCCGCACGCTTTGAATACAACATCATAAAGAAACGGAGATTCAGGCGACCATGATTTAAAATCGGGTATTTTTACAATTTTATCCGAAGTGTCGGCAATTAAATTATCACCGTCATAAATTAAAACTTCAACATCATCCGTACCGAAATATTCAAATTCAACCTGTGCATTATCATAGTCGGGAGTAATTTTTACGCTTTCAAGATATTCTTTCGGCGTTGATTCCAGCCATACAGACTGCCAGATTCCGCTTTGAGGTGAATACCAAATTCCGCCGCGTTTGGTTTTCTGCTTTCCGCGTGAATACGAATTGCGGTCGGTAAAATCCTGCACCCTTACAACAAGTTGATTTTCTTCACCTTCAGGAAGAATATAATCAGTTAACTCACAGGTAAACGGAGTATATCCGCCCTTATGCCCGCCAACCATTTTATCATTAAGAAAAACAGTAGCAATCTGATCTACAGCACCGAAGTTAATGAACACTCTGCCTTTATTAAAACCTTCGGGCAGAACAAAATTCTTTTCATAGAAAAGATAATCTCCTGCTGCCAATGTTTTATAAACACCTGAGAGTTCGGTTTCGGGAGAAAACGGAACAACTATTGTTCCGGGAAAGTTGAAAGGAATTGAGGCAGTGTGTTTAATGGCAAAATTCCACATACCATTAAGATTAATATAACTGTCTCTTACAAACTGAGGTCTGGGGTATTCCGGCAAGGGGTGTTCTCTGTCAAAACTTCTGCTCCATTTTGTAGGTAACATTTTTATTCCTCCACTATTCTATTATCTATAATTTGAATATGCTTATTGCAGATTTCAAGTGCTGCCTTTTTATGCGAAACTATAATACAGGTTACATCTTTCAGTTTTCTGAGATTGGTTAAAAATTCTCTTTCCGTTGCATCATCAAGCGCCGATGTTGCCTCATCAAGCAAAATAACCGGCGATTTGGCAAGAATGCTTCTTGCTATCGCAAGCCTTTGAACCTGACCCTCTGATAACCCCAAACCTTTTTCGCCTATAATTGTTTCCAGACCAAGCGGAAGTTCATCAATAAACTGTTTTGCACAACTTATTTTTACTGCCTGTTCAATTTCCTCATCTGTTACATCATCATTGATAAAAGTTAAATTTTCTTTTATTGTGCCCGAAATAAGCATATTGCCCTGCGGCACATACGAAAATATTTTTCTTGTATATCTGTCAACAGGAATATGTTCATTTTCACAGTCAATATAAATTTCACCCGACTGAACAGAAAAAACACCGAGAAGAAGTTTAAGAAGCGTGCTTTTTCCGATTCCCGAAATTCCCATTATTGCAACAAAATCGCCTTTATTGACAGTCAGTGATGTTTCATTAAGAATAACATCACGGTCATATTTAAAAGAGATATTGTTAAATTCTATGGATTTCATCCTGTCATATACTGCCTCAACATCAATTTTCTGACCGTTAAAACTGCCCTCATCTTCAATGTCATCAATTTCCATAAGCCTTTCTGCAGAAGCGATAAGCGAGAAATACTGCGGCATAACATTTGAAAGAGATGCAAACGGATACTGAACCTGATCAACAAGATGAATCATGGCAGTTACAGTGCCGTATGTCATTCCGAGTCTGAGAATTCCATAAGCGCCGAAAGTGACGGCAAATACCGTACCTACATTAAAAACTGCATTAAGCCCGGTATTGGCATAGATACCGAAATTTCTACGTTTCATTTTTGCAATAAAATTCTCTTCCTGAAGGGCATCCGAATGCGCATCAATTTTATCCTCAACAGCAAAAGCCTTTATTACAAGAAGATTTGAAAGCGTTTCCTGAATAAATGAACGTGTTTTTCCTTCTGTTTCCTGAACGCGTTTATGAAGACGCTTTAAGGTTTTTCTGAAAAGTTGGGTAACAGCAAAAACAAAACAGCCGCCCACAACAAAAATCAAAGCAAAAATCTTGTTAATAACAATAAGATAAATAAGCGAACTTATAAGTTTTGTTACAAAGAAAACGCACTGAGGAATTATCTTTGTAAAACCGTCGCTTACAACATTAACATCATTAAAAAGCCTGTTCTGCAGTTCTCCGGTATGATATTTTGTTACACTTGCATAGTCCTTGGCCATAATCTGATCAAGAAGATGACGTTTCAGAATTATATCAATTCTTGCCTTGCATCTTTCGGAAACACAACTTCTTATAATACTTAAAATCATTTGAAGAATTACTACACCGAGAAGGGCAAGGGCAAATTTAATTACAATGTTGAAATCACCGCCGTCAACGGTTGCAGCATCAATAACTTTTTTTGAAAAGCCGGCAAAAAACACCGATGTAACACCATGAACGGCATTAACCGCAATTAAAAATATAATAATCGGTATCTGCTTTCTGCAGGCAGAAAACACCCATCTGAGAACAGCCATATCCGATTCACTGTTGATTTTTTTATTTTTCAATCTATACTCCTTTTTTGAATATATGCTTTTTTATCCATCCGAATCCTCGCATCGCAAAAACAATAATGGGTCTTATCGGTAAAAGCGCCACCCATAAGCGGGAATATAATTTATAAGCCTTCGACTTTTCACAGTCAATATAATGCTTTCCGTTTTTATAAAATCCTGCAAGAACGCCGCAAATCATATCATCTGTAACATATTCTTTTTCTGTTCGGTTATCACCGATAATAACATAATGGTCATCGCAAACTTTGATAACTCTGTGCATAATATATTTACCCTTAGGAGTTACATAAACCGCAATATCATATTTTTTCAGCCTGCCTTTATTTTTAACAACAATGATATTGTCACGCTGCTGATGAATTAAAGGCTGCATGGAACTTCCCATAGTAAGTCCCGTATAAGTTCCGACCGTATCAAGTATTTCTTTAAGCGAACTTAATTCATCCATAACGATACTCCTGTCACAATAGTTATTTTGATTATAACAGATAAAAATAAGTTATGCAAGTTCTCGAAAAACCAATAGTAATTTAACCATCAAAAATGCAGTTTTTATACCTCAAAAGACGAATTATTTGACAAATTTACGAAAACATGTTAGTATGGTATGCAATAGAGAGCAAAAAACGAGTAGCCGAACTGTTGCAGTTCGGTCTTTTTTTATGCAGTTTAAAGGAGATAAAAGTATGGATTATGACCTTATAATTGTCGGTTCGGGACCGGCAGGAATATTCACGGCACTTGAACTCAAAAAACTGAACTCAAAGAAAAAAATACTGCTAATTGAAAAGGGCAAACCCGTTGAAAAAAGGCACTGTCCCAAAAGCGAAACAGGCCACTGTGTAAACTGCAAACCGAGTTGCGCAATTACAACCGGTTTTTCAGGAGCAGGTGCATTTTCCGACGGAAAACTCAGTCTGAGTTATGAAGTCGGCGGAGATTTGCCAATGCTCATAGGCGAAGAATTTGCGCAGGAACTGATTGACTATACAGATAAAATTTATCTTGAATTCGGAGCTGACACAAAAATTGAGGGTGTCGGCACCGGTGATGCAATTAAAGAAATACGCAAAAATGCAATTAAAGCAGGACTGAAACTTGTTGACTGTCCTATTCGCCACCTCGGAACAGAAAAAGCACAGGAATTGTATTATAAAATTCAGACATACCTTGCAGAAAACGGCGTTGATATGATGTTTTTAACCGAATGCAGAAATATTATTCTTGAGGATACAATCTGCAAAGGTGTAATTATTGACGACAACGGCAATGATAAAGAAATTACAGCAGATGAAGTTGTAATTGCAACAGGCAGAAGAGGCGCAGACTGGCTTGAAAAACTGTGTGCAGAGCATCATATTGCCCACAAGCCGGGAACGGTTGACATCGGCGTTCGTGTTGAATGCCGAAACGAAGTTATGGAAAAGGTTAACGAAACCCTTTATGAATCAAAATTAATCGGATATCCGAGACCATGGAAAAACAAGGTGCGCACATTCTGCCAGAATCCGGGAGGATTTGTTGCCCAGGAAAATTACGACAATGATCTTGCTGTTGTAAACGGTCACAGTTTTAAAGACAAAAAAAGCACAAACACAAACCTTGCCATTCTTGTAAGCCACAATTTTACCGAACCGTTCAACCAGCCCATTGAATATGCTCAGAAAGTCGGCGAACTCACAAATATGCTTGGTGCGGGCCATATTATGGTTCAGCGTTTCGGCGATATACTTGACGGAAAGAGAACATGGCAGCATGAACTCAGCAAAAGCAATGTTAAACCGACACTCAAAGATGCGGTTGCCGGTGATATCACTGCTGCAATGCCCTATCGCGCAATGACGAATATTATTGAATTTATAAAAATGCTTGATATTGTTGTTCCCGGTTTTGCATCAACCGAAACCCTTCTCTACAGCCCTGAACTTAAATTTTACAGCAACAAGGTAAAAATGGATGAAAACCTTGATACCAATATCAAAGGCCTCCACTGCCTCGGTGACTCATCGGGCTGGACAAGAGGACTTATGATGGCGAGCGTTATGGGCGTTCTTATGGGCAGAAAACTCAAAGAAAAAGAGTAATGATTGACATAACGGCATAAATTTGTTATCATCTATGTATAGGATATCTATATATGGATGATAATTTATTTTATGGAGGTAAAATGATGAAAATAAGCAAAGACCTTTCAACAGGTACAATTCCGACTATGATTTTATCGGTTTTAAAAAGCGAGGATATGTACGGATATAAAATTATTAAAGCACTTGAAATAAGAAGTGAAAACGTTTTTTGCCTTAAAGAAGGCACTCTTTATCCTATTCTGCATTCACTCGAAAAAGAAAATGTGCTTGAAAGTTATTGGGATAATTCAGGCAGCAGAAGAAAGAAGTATTACCATATAACCAAAAAAGGACTTAAAATGCTTGCGGATAAGACCGAAGAATTTGAGGAATTTACCGTAACTGTCCGGAAGGTTCTACATTTCGCCTGAAATTAATGCATGAGGAGAATTTATGAATAAAAATGAATACATTGACAGGGTTACTGAAAGAATTTTTGACTTAAATACAAAAAAATCAGTATCTGCCGAACTACAGCAGCATATTGATGAAAAATCCGATTTTTATGCTGAAATCGGATATGATAATCAGACTTCGGAAAAAAAGGCAACCGAAGAAATGGGTGACGCAGATGAAATACGTGAACAATTCAGCCAACTTCACAATGATTATTATAATCCTGTTTTTGACATAATTTTGCTTTCAGTTATACTTTTGATTTTCGGTGTAATTTATTATCTGCTGAAAAAATTTGCCTTTGGCGATGCAGGCACAACAGGTCTTTTTTTAGGTTCATCGTGTCTTTCGTTTGCTCTTATTTACGGTTACTGTTTTCTTGCACTTAAAAGGAACAAACTCTTTCCCCTGATTTTTTCATACATAAGCATTATTGCTGCAGGTATTTTTAACTATTTTATATTAACTGAAACCGACAAACTTATGGGGCAAAGTATAAAAAATCTTTTTGATTTTATCTTTAAAACAGAAATCCAAGGACCGGCCAATTACCCCAATGAAGAAAAAATTGCCGGCATTATTCTTGCATTATTATCTTTCGCCTTTCTTTCGGCACTTTTTTCACTGGTATATTTTATTAGGGTAAAAAAACTGACCAACACAAAAACAGATAACAAAATAAAAAATTTTTGCAGCAGAATATGCATGGTTATGTTTGCATTTTCACTTATATGCAGTATTCTCTTTTCGGTAAAAACTTATTTTGATTTAAACAAAATAAAACAGGAATATAAAGATGCTTACAGTTATGTTCTGGCTTTGTCTGAAAATTGCAGCACCAAAGAAGAAATTGCAGAGTTAATCAGTAAAAGCAACTATGATTTCAGAGAAATAATTGATTATAAAGGTGAACTGACAGGTTATCGTTACGAGCATAATCTTATTGATATTTCCGTTTCGTTCAATAACATTGAAAGCCGGGAAGAAATAAGAGCAAGGTATGAAGAAGACTTTGAAAACCACAAAGAAAAATTCAAAGAAACTTTAGGTGAGATTTATAATGATCCGGCAGAAATTGACCGATTCTATAATACATATATTGATTTATATACAGAATATTTTGAAAGCAGACTGAACAACGATATTGACAGAGACTATTATAATCAGTTATTCTGCGAAATAACGCTCTGTCCTGTTATGAAGACTTTCGGTAACAGCCTTGACAGTATTTCATTATCATTTATTGAATTAAAAAACGGTAATGAAAATATTTTATATTCACCGGATATAACCTCTTTTAGCGAAAAAGAAAAGTATAATCTCTATAAAAACCTTGTACCTTACAGACTGAATATCGACTTTTCGCTTTCTGAAATTGAAAGTTGCATGTATACTTACTCTTACGTTACCGGCGAAAAGGATTTTAAAATGACTGATGAAAGAACTGCTGTAAAATCCGATGAAAAAACCGAAAACTTTTACACGCAGTTTAATGAAACATATAAAATTATATGTAAAAATGCAAATTCTTCAAATTATGAGATAGCAGAACTCACCGGCTCGGATATTGAAGTGCCGGAAAAAACAAAAGAAGAATTTGAAGACAGTATAAGCATACTCGGAAGCAGATTTGACAATCTTAAAGAATTTGCTCTTGACGCTTACGATATGAATACCAAATATCATTTTGACAACTGGTACTTTGTTTTAATCGGCATGCCGTATGAAGAAATTTATGCATATGACAGATACGGCAACTTTATAACTTCAGAAAGAATAAGCAATTCACCTGATATTATTAATTTCAACGGGTCTGACGGGCAGAAAAAAGTTCGTATCAACGGCGGATATTATGATAAACTCGGTTATTTTTATCCCCAGCCCGATAACACCCCCTATTACACTTCCGACGGTAAAAAATATTACTTTTACAGCAAAACGGTAAAAGATGAAACCCACACAGTCGGCGATACAAAAGAGTATTATATTACCGACAGAAAATATAATTTCTACCCCGCCGAAAATTGTTACATAGATTCAAACGGTTATATCTGCTTTAATCATTCGGGATATATCAAATATGATAAAGATTCGGGAAAGTATAAATCAGCCGACGGCAGTGAATATACAAAAGCATTTGAAACAAGTTGGGATAAAGACGGAAACCCGATTGCACAAAACGATAAATACGAAACAACGGATTTACTGTTTTAAGCAGAAAAAAAGCCAATTCTCGTTAAATGAGAGTTGGCTTTTCATTTTAATATTTTAACTGAATAATGGTGTTGAGAGATATCTGTCGCCGGTATCGGGAAGAAGCGCAACAATTACCTTGCCTTTATTTTCAGGTCTTTTTGCAAGTTCTTTTGCTGCCCATAATGCAGCGCCGCTCGAAATGCCTACAAGTATGCCTTCACTTCTTGCAAACGCTCTGCCTGCTGAAAAGGCATCGTCATTTTCAACTGCAATAATTTCATCATAAATCTCAGTATTAAGCGTTTCAGGCACAAATCCTGCACCGATACCCTGAATTTTATGAGGGCCAGCAACACCCTTTGAAAGTACGGGAGAAGATGCAGGTTCAACTGCAACAATCTTTATATCGGGATTTTTTGATTTAAGATACTCCCCTGTTCCCGAAACGGTTCCGCCTGTGCCGACACCTGAAACAAAAATATCAACTTTTCCATTTGTATCATTCCATATTTCAGGACCTGTTGTTGCCTTGTGAACAGCAGGATTAACAGGATTCACAAACTGACCTGCAATAAATGAATGATCAATTTCTTTTGCAAGTTCTTCTGCTTTGGCAATAGCGCCTGTCATGCCCTTTGCACCATCGGTTAAAACAAGTTCGGCACCGTATGCTTTCATAAGCGTTCTTCTTTCAACGCTCATCGTTTCGGGCATTACAATAATAATTCTGTAGCCCTTTGTTGCAGCGATTGCGGCAAGACCTATACCGGTGTTTCCGCTGGTCGGTTCAATAATAACAGAGCCCTCTTTAAGAATTCCTCTCTGCTCGGCGTCTTCAATGATTGCTTTTGCAACTCTGTCTTTTACCGAACCGGCAGGATTAAAATATTCCAGTTTAACAAGAATATTATCATCAAGATTATTTGCTTTTGAAAATTTTTCTGCTTCAAGAAGCGGTGTGTTTCCCACAAGTTCGAGCATTGATTTATATACTGCCATAATATGTTCCTCCAAAAATTAATCAAGTGCGGCAAATGCCTGTTCCAAATCGTGAATCAAATCATCTATATGTTCCGTGCCGATTGAAAGCCTTATTGTATTCGGCTTAATATTCTGCTCAGCAAGTTCCTCTTCATTAAGTTGTGAATGCGTTGTAGTTGCCGGATGAATAACAAGCGATTTTACATCTGCAACATTTGCAAGAATAGAAAAGATGTTCAGACTGTCTATAAACTTCTTTGCTTCTTTTTCTCCGCCTTTTATTTCAAAAGTAAAAATTGAGCCGGCACCGTTTTCAAAATATTTGTTATATAATTCTTTATATCTTGCATCAACACTCGGGTGATTTATTTTTTCAACCTTAGGGTTTGCAAGAAGATATTCAATTACTTTTTTGGTATTTTCAACATGCCTTTCCACTCTGAGTGAAAGCGTCTCAAGCCCCTGAAGAAGAATAAAAGCATTGAACGGAGAAAGCGTTGCACCTGTATCACGAAGGAGTATTGCCCTTATATATGTTACAAAAGCAGCCTCACCCGCGGCATCAACAAAACTAACACCATGATAACTTGCATTAGGCTGTGAAAACTGCGGAAACTTACCGCTCTTTTTCCAGTCAAACTTTCCGCTGTCCACAATAACACCGCCGAGAGTTGTTCCGTGACCGCCGATAAACTTTGTTGCGGAATGAACAACTATATCGGCACCGTATTCAATAGGTCTTAAAAGGAAAGGCGTTGCAAAGGTTGAATCAACAACAAGCGGTATATTGTGTTTATGTGCTATATCGGCAAGTTTTTCAATATCAATGAGATTTGAATTGGGATTACCCAGTGTTTCAATAAAAATTGCCTTTGTGTTATCTCTTATTGCATTTTCAAAGTTCTGCAGATTATCCGGTTCAACAAAGGTTGTTTCAACACCGTACTGTTTAAATGTATGGGCAAGATAATTATATGTTCCGCCGTAAATTGTTTTCGCTGCAACAATATGGTCGCCTGCAAAGGCAAGTGCCTGAAATACATATGCAATGGCCGCCGCACCCGATGCTGTTGCAAGAGCAGCCGTGCCGCCTTCAAGAGCCGCAATTCTTTTTTCAAAAACATCCTGCGTTGAATTGGTAAGCCTGCCGTAGATGTTGCCCGGGTCGGAAAGATTAAACCGAGCCTCGGCGTGATCGCTATTTTTAAATACATAAGAAGTTGTCTGATAAATCGGAACAGCCCTTGAATCGGTTGCGGGATCCGGATTTTCCTGACCCACGTGAAGTTGAAGTGTTTCAAAATGATATTTATATTCTGACATAATTATATGGTCCTTTCGTGTTTAAAATGTTATTATAAAAATTTTTTCAGCAACATCGAAAACACATTCGCCCATATCTGAAATTATTTCTTAATAATACTAAAAATTTTAACTGCATAACATTACTCCAATACATATAATTTTGATATGTTTTATATGTTGTCTACATTATACTTTATATTACCTACTTTGTCAATAGGTTTTTAGTATTTTGTTTTCAAAAAATTTCCTGCCGGAAATCGGCAGGAAGAGAAATATTATATGCAATATGCACTTAAATTAAAATTAATATAGTTTTTCGCCGTTTTCAATGGCCATAATCTGATCTACGCGATTCTGATGGCGTCCGCCCTCAAATTCTGTATTAAGGAAAAGTTCAACCATTTCCTGAGCAAGACCTGCACCGATTACTCTTGCACCCATGCATAAAACATTGGCATCATTATGTGCTCTTGTAAATTTAGCGCTGAAACAGTCTGAACAGCAGCAGGCACGTATACCCTTAACCTTATTCGCTGCCATAGAAATTCCTACACCGGTTCCGCAGCAGAGAATTGCAAATTCGCACTCTCCTGAAACAACCTTGTCACAAGCCTTCTGCGCACTTATTGCATAATCAAACCGTTCGGGCGTATAGCAGCCCACATCTATATAATCTATTTTGCTTTCGTCAAGGTAAGTTTTTACTTCCTCTTTAAGAGGAAATCCTGCGTGGTCACTTCCGATTGCTATCATATTTTAGTCTCCTTTTTTAGTTTCAGTTCTCTTTCTGCCTGGCTTAATCTCAAGTAAACAGGCATTAATGACGAGGCTGAAATTTTTTCTTTATTAACTGCGGCTTTTGAAACATTGACTGCATTCTGATAAATACGGTCTTCATCTGCAATCATAACATTGTCAAGACCGAGATTGTTGAAACAGAGTTTGGCACCGTCACCCGCAATAATAACTTTTTTATAGTGAACAAGTTCTTTTTTTAAATCTTCAAGTGATATTGCCCGGTCTGCACAAAGCCTTTTAACATTACCGTTTTCAACTTTAAACAAAGCGTTATAAAACTGCAGTCTGCGTGCATCCATAACGGCACAGATAACAGCATTTTCATCTGTAAAATTATAGGCTATTGCCTCAAGAGTTGAAACAGCAATACATGGAATATCAAAATTAAATGCTAAGCCTTTAACTGTTGCGGCGCCAATTCTTACACCGGTAAAAGAACCCGGACCAACTGTAAGTGCAATGGCATCAAGTTCGTCAAAGGTGTGCCCCTGCATAACCTGTTTTATCATGGGCAAAAGTGTTTCACTGTGCGTAAGACCTGCATTGACAAATTTACTTTTTATAACTTTTTCACCGTCGGTCAGGGCAACCGATGCGGTAACCGCTGATGAATCAACAGATAAAATCATTTTTCTTCCTCTGATTTTTTGTAGATTTTAAAACATCTTGCATTTTCGCCTGATTTTTCAATTTCGACAATCATCGTATCATCGGGCAGAGCACCGTAAATATTTTCGCTCCATTCAACGGCAATATAATCATCTGATTCAAGAAAATCAAAAAATCCCGTTGAATACAAATCATCCCAGCCATCAACACGGTACATATCGAAATGATGCAATGTGTCATTTTTGCCGATATAGGTATTGCATATTGCAAATGTAGGCGATGATACATCTGCTCTGATTCCGAGTCCTTTTACAAGACCTGTTGTAAAAGCGGTTTTGCCCATACCGAGTCCGCCGATATATGCAATAACCGTGCCTTTCGGCAACTCTTCCGCAATACGCTGCGCCAGCGAAACAGTTTCTTCATAACTGTTTGTTTCAAAAATTTTCATCAGAAAAGACCTACCGTATTTCCGTTTTCGTCAATATTAATGCTGTAGGCAGCAGGTGTTTTTGAGAGACCCGGCATTGTCATTATGGAACCTGTCTGAAGCACAATAAAACCGGCCCCGTTAGAAAGACTTGCAGATGAAACCGTAATTCTGAAACCTGCCGGTCTGCCAAGTGCATTCGGATTATCGGAAAGACTGTACTGCGTCTTTGCCATACATACAGGAATTTTGTCTGCACCGAGTTCTATAAATTCATCTATACTCTTTTTAGCCTCTTTTGTGTAGTCAACACCGTCTGCACCGTAAATTTCTTTTGCGATAGTTTCAATTTTCTCATAGATTGGCATATCAAGGTCATAAAGATGATGGAAATTATTTTCTTTTTCACATGCTTTGACAACTTTTTCTGCAAGATCTGTTGAACCGGCGCCTCCCTCTGCAAAACATTTTGTTACGGAGAAGTCTGCACCCTTTGATTCGCAGAAGTTTTTAACAAATTCAATTTCCCTGTCAGTATCGGCATAAAAATGATTTATTGCAACAACAACCGGAACACCGAATTTTTTCAGGTTATCAATATGAGCACCAAGATTGACACTGCCTTTTTCAAGTGCAGCCATATTTTCTTTCGTAAGTTCTGTCTTTGCAACACCGCCGTTATATTTCATCGAACGAACAGTTGAAACAAGAACAATACATGAAGGTTTAATACCTGCAAATCTGCATTTGATATCAAGGAATTTTTCAGCACCGAGATCCGAACCAAAACCTGCTTCGGTAATACAGTAGTCACCGAGTTTAAGAGCGGTTTTGGTGGCACGGATTGAATTGCAGCCATGAGCAATATTTGCAAAAGGGCCACCGTGCATAATAACAGGCGTATTCTCAAGCGTCTGAACAAGATTAGGTTTAATGGCATCTTTAAGCAAAACAGTCATTGCACCGTCTGCCTGAATATCACGGCAGTAAACCGGTTTGCCGTCATAAGTGTAAGCAACAAGAATATTGCCAAGTCGCTTTTTCAAATCAAACAAATCTTCAGCAAGGCAAAGAATTGCCATAACTTCTGAAGCAACCGTTATTATAAAATGGTCTTCTCTCGGAATGCCGTTGAGTTTTCCGCCGAGCGAACAAACAATATTTCTTAACGCACGGTCATTCATATCAAGACAGCGCTTAATTAATACTCTTCTTTGGTCAATACCGAGAACATTGCCCTGCTGAATATGGTTATCAAGAATTGCACACATAAGGTTATTGGCACTTGTAATTGCGTGCATATCACCCGTAAAATGCAGATTGATATCCTCCATAGGAACAACCTGTGAATATCCGCCGCCTGCTGCACCGCCTTTTATACCAAAAACAGGGCCAAGTGATGGCTCACGAAGTGCAATAACTGCATTTTTTCCTATTTTATGCATACCCTGACCAAGACCGATTGAAACGGTTGTTTTTCCCTCACCCGCCGGTGTTGGATTCACTGCCGTTACAAGAACAAGTTTTCCGTCTTCTTTATCCTGCAGTCTTTTTATAACATCGTCGGATATTTTTGCTTTATAATGACCGTAAGGTTCAATTTCATCTTCTTTAATGCCGATTTCGGAAGCGATATCAACAATCTTTTTCATTTGAGCGTTCTGTGCAATTTCGATATCTGATAACATAGTTTTCCTCCTGCATATTAACTGATAAGATATTATATCATATTTGCAATAATATTCAAACACATTTTTAGCAATATATTCATAATTTCAATCTTTACTTGAAAAGAGTTATATAATTTACTATAATATAAATGTTATACAGAGGGTTTGAAAGGAGGATGCAATGAAACAAAAGAAAATAGGATTTTTCAGCGGAATAGATTATGTAACCGTATTAACCGCTCTGCTCGGCTCTGCTTACGGACTTTCATTGGTTTACAGCGCAACCTACTCAAACCTGAGTGACGGACAAATCATTTCTTCTGACGTAAGAAGTATGCTGGTTTCTGTAACAGGCGGATTTATCGTTGCAATGATTGTTTCAAATATTGACTACCAGATTATTTCAAAACTATGGCCGCTTATTGCAGCCGGCTGTATCGGTCTTATGATTTTTACAATGTTTTTCGGTGTTGCGCCGCCTGCAAGACCTGATGCAAAATCATGGATTGATTTAAAAATATTTTACTTTCAGCCGTCAGAACTTCTTAAAGTTGGTTTTATAATTTCTTTTTCATATCATCTTGATTTGGTTAAAGATAAAATAAACCGTTTAAAAACAATCGTGCCGCTTGTAATTCACGGTGCAGTGCCGATAGTACTTGTTCTTGCAACAGGTGACGCCGGTTCGGCACTTGTATTTATGATAATTTTTATCGGAATGCTGTTTTTTGCAAAAGTAAATATCGGCTACTTTGCAGTAGGAATCTGTGCAATCGTGGTTGGATTTATTGTTGCGTGGAAAACAAAACTTATTGACGGACTGCAGCGCGAAAGAATAACTGCTCTGTTTTATCCCGACCAGTTCAAGGACACGCTGTATCAGCAAAACAACGCAAAAATTGCTATGGGCAGCGGCGGCTTGCTGGGTCAGGGTTATCTTAACGGCAGCATAACGCAAAGCGGTCTTGTTCCCGAAAATCAGAATGATATGATTCTTTCCGTTGCGGGTGAAGAATTCGGTTATATCGGCACACTTGCCGCAATAGGCATACTGCTGACTTTAACATTACATATTCTTTTTACCGGACTGAGAGCAAGAGATAATGTTGGCCACCTTATGTGCAGCGGAATTGCTGTTATGCTCTTTTCACAGATATTTATAAATATAGGAATGGAACTTTCCCTTTTGCCCTGTATTGGAATAACACTTCCGCTCTTCTCGGCAGGCGGTTCATCTTCGCTTTGTATTTACCTTGCACTTGGTGTTGAAATGAGCGTTTACAGATTTTCAAAATCGCACAGCAAATCACTGTTTTATACAGAATAAATACACTTATAATAGAAATCCATCTCTGCTAAAAAATTGGCAAAGATGGATTTTTTTATAACTATTTACTATTGTAGCATAAATTATACAATTCTATATCAATCTAAAAGATTATTATATTTTGAACAAATCGTCAAATCCAGTTAAATCATTACTTAATCGTTCTTCTATATCTTCTTTCAGATTATATATTAGTTTTACAAATTCGCTAAAAGGACTTTGCTCTCTTAAAAAAACATACATAGGTTCATCCGAATTCATTATTTTTTCTCTCGAAATATCATTGCCTTTTTTCGATACATCATGCATTGCTTTAAGCACTTGTTTTGATGGTTTTAAATTTTTTCTAAAATAACTCTTTTTAGAATTAAAATAAATTGAATCCAATAACAAACAAAAAGATAAATTATGCTTTCTTCTTTTATCTTCTATATCCGCATCTAAAAGCAAAAAATAATTATTCTTTCTTGTAAATATTTGCATATTCACACAAAAGTAATTAAAATATTTGTCAAGAGACTTACCTTCATCCACACAGATATCTTTTTCTATCTCTTTTAACTTAGGTAATACAACACATTTCTCAAATTTTTCCTGATTAATATCAAACATCATTTGAAATGTTGAATCATTAGATAACCTCCCCAAATCTTTCTCAATCAAAAGTTTTGAAAACTTTGATGCTTTTTCATCAATTTGATTAGACAAAAAAATCGCAACAAAGTATTCTTGAAAAGATCTATGAGTAAATTTATAGTTTCTACCATCTTTGTATATTAAACATACAGCATTTGTTAGGTCATCAATAAAATTATCCTCACTGAATTTTTCACTTTCTGCTAAACCATTATTAATAACTTTTAAATGATTTTTTAATGTTTGCAACGTAAATTCAATTTCATTATTATAATATGTTCTAAAACAAAACGCAGAAAATATTTTCGAGAAAACATCAGATGACAAATTCGATTTTATTTTCCTCTTAAATGTGCCTTTTGTAGCATCATGTTTATTAAATAACGTCTCAAATGCATTGTTATAAAAAATATGCAATTTGGAAGGGATATCCGCATAACTATTGAATGTTAACAACATTATATTTAGCAATAATGGATTTGATGCAAAAGAAGTATGCTTATCATAAAGTTCGTGTTCTAATTTATAAAGAAATTTTAATTTTGTTTCTTCATCATAATCCAATTTTTTTATTAAATTTAGTGCCTGATCCTTTGTAAACGGTTGAGTTTTATAAACAGTAAACCTATTCCAAAAGACAAAATTATCTTCTTGCGGTCTGGATGTTAAAATAAAATAATTATTATCATACATATCACAAAAATCATCAAATTCTTTATTAAATTTCAAGGTTAAATCCGAATCCATTTCATCATACCCATCAAATAAAATTAGGAAATACCCTACCTTCAAAGCATATTCAAAATACTCAATTTGCAATGAGAAACCTAAATTATTCATTGACCTATACATACATTCAATTAATGTTTCATCATTATTATATGCCTTTAATTCAATAAATATCGGAATTAAATCTTCTTTTAATAATTCATTTAGAAAAAAGTGTTTTAACATAGTTGATTTACCCATTCCGCCGGTCCCCTGTACAATTGAATAACGAGATTTATCCAACAAATCATTAACATCTTTACAAGAAAAAGCATCATTTTTAAACTTTAAATCACAATATTCATAAATACTATATAAATCTTTAGGTTCATCACTGCACAATATAGTTTTGACCTTACTGTATTTTTCATATGCCTTTTCAATATACTTTTTAAACGCAAAACCATAATTCACTTTTGCTTTTTTTCCTACATCTTTAATGAAATCTAAGGCTTTATCAAATATTCTAACAGAATTCTTTTTAACAACCTCATCTATGGCTTTTGAAATCGACGCCTCAAATATTTCACTTGAACTTAATGCATTCATACTAAATCCCCCAAACTATTAATAAGTAGAATCTTGTTAATAGTTAGTAGTGTCAATAATTTGCAAAAAGTGACATATTATTTTAAATCCTAAAAAAATAAACGATTTTAACAGAAATCTGTTAAAATCGTTTATTTCTATTCTTTTGTTATATTCACATCAACGGTATAAGTTCCGTAAACCCAGCATTTATCGGAATTTTCAATACTTGCGGTTACGTTAAAGGTCTGAATGCCTTCTTTGATTTCTTTTTTATATGTTGCCATATCCAGAATCAGCAGAACATTTGACGGCGACAAATCTTCCAAATCTGACGGACTTCCGACAATGGTAACATCACTTGCATTAACGCGTGAAACCTTAACATTATAGCCTTTAGGTACATTTGATATACTGACATTATCGGCAGATATTCCCATTGTTTCCGTTGAGTAACTATCCGGAACATTAACCTTAACGATTATTTCGTCAATGTCATCCAAAACAAGAATACTGTCAAGCGTTGAAGTTTTAATTTTAAATTCATTATCACCGACGGTCAATTTTGAAAAATCAATATTGCCGACATTTGCTTTTACGATATTGGCCTCTTCAAGAACACCTGCATTAATTCTGTTTACACTATAAGAAATGCTGAAATCGCTTGCATTTATTCCGGCTGGCTTTCCCGTCAGTGCCGCAGAAACATCAAGAACTGTTGATTTAAACACAGGAACAGTAAGCGTAAGATTTTCCGTTTCTGTTTCGATTGAAACATAATCAACAGGTGAACCGTAATTATCAATAGCAGAAAGCACCAAATCAACAGTTTCCGACGAATTGATTTTATTTATAAAATTAACCGTACTTACAACTTTGCTTACCTGAGAAACATAACTTTTTGCGCCCTTTACCGTAACAGATGTTGTACTTAAAAGCGGTTCGCCCATAATATAACCGTCAGCCACAAAATCGTTATTCGTATAGTTCACATTTATATCCATAACTTTTTCGTCTTCAACGTCAAAATAGGCTTTGTAAACGGTAGGATAATAACTGACGACTTCAAAATCCGCACTGTCGTTGGATTCAACTTTTATAGGCACCTCGGCAGTTCCCTTGGTGGTAACCGTATTTGTCTGAAGATAAACATTTAAATCATCGGCATTGATATCTTTTGCAAGATATTTTTTGCAGGTTACCGTAACATCAACATCAACTGTTTCATCACCATAACATTTTATTCCGAGTTGTTCGGCAGCAGAATCGGTAAAATCAACTGTAACCGGCACCGAAATGGTTTTGCTTGTCTGCGGAGAAAGATTCATTGCCGTAGCAATCCAAATGACAACAGCCAACACAATAGAAATAATAATTAAATATTTATCATTATAAATAAGTTTTCTGATTGAAAAATTACTTTTCTTTTTATCTGTTTTGTTTGTTTCTTCAGCCATTATTTTTTCATCCTCCTTACAATTTTAGTAACAATTTTATCATCGGAGGAAGAACCTGTTGTTACAAACTCAGTAATCAGTATATCACGCAAATCGCCCGCGGAAATATCTCTGTCAAGAACTCCGCCCCGTGCAACGGAAATTGCACCGGTTTCTTCACTGACAACAACGATTATAGCATCACTCTGTTCACTCAGACCGATTGCCGATCTATGGCGTGTTCCAAGGGCTGAGGAAACTGTTTTCTTTGTAAGCGGAAGAATACAGCCGGCAGCATAAACTGTTCCCGAGCGAATTACCATGGCGCCGTCATGAAGCGGTGATTTGGGAAAGAATACATTTTCAATCAGTTCTCTTGAGGCTTTTGCTTCAAGAACAGTTCCTGTTGAAATAACATCACCGAGAAGGGTCTCATTTTCAAAACAAATCAACGCACCGATTTTTTTATCACTCATATTTGAACAAGCCTTGCAGATGGCATCAACCGCATCACTTATCTCGGCAAGTTCAACTGCAATACCGGGATGAATAATTGTTTTAAGACTTTTGGTTGTTGCACCGTGGCCAACCTGCTCAAGAATATGCCTTATCTCAGGACCGAACAGAACAACAACTATTATAAGAATATTGGAAAAAATCGACTTGAATATAAAACTTGACGCTTCCATATTAAGCAGATTTACCACACCGTAAATAACAGCAAGATAAATAAGACCTTTTGCAAGTTGAATGGCTCTTGTTTCGCGAATAATACGAATACAAATATAAATTACAAAAGCAACCATTACAATATCCAAAAAGTCTGTAAAAGAAAAAGTGGAAAAGACACTTAGTATTCTATTAAAGAAATCTGATACCCGGCTAATCATAATAACTCCTTAAACTTTTGTGTTATTATTTTACCATAGATAAAAGAATAAATAAAGCGAATTATCAGAGTTTTTTTAAATAGTTTATAAAAATTTCACATTCTCTGCGAGTAGTAAATACAGATGGGCTTACTCTTACCGTTCCCCTGTCGGACGTTGAAAAAGCGGAGTGGGCAAGCGGAGCACAGTGCAGACCGCCCCTGACACATATACCTTTATCGGCAAGAATTCCGGCAGTTTTTTCTGAAGAGTAATCATCATAGTTGAACGATACAATCGGCGATGTTTCATATTCAAACGGAGGCGGTGTATAAAGAGTGACTTTCTGGTTTTTTGAAAGATGCGTATAAACATAGTCCATAAGCGACAACTCATAACTGTGTATTTTTTCAATTCCCTTGCTGTTTACAAAATCAATACCCGCACCAAGCCCGATAATACCGCTGTTATTCAAAGTACCCGATTCAAGCCTGTCGGGAAGGAAAGAAGGCTGCGATAAATCAAGCGAAGATGAACCTGTTCCGCCTTCAATTATTGTATCAAGTTCAATATCATCTCCAACGGCAATAAAGCCTGTTCCCAAAGGTCCGTAAAGCCCCTTGTGACCGGGACAGCAGAGGATATCAACATAATCTTCATCTTTATTTATTTTAAAAACGCCCACACCCTGTGCGCCGTCAACAATCATTCGAATGCCGTTTTCCTTTGCAAGTTTTCCGATTCCTCTTATTGGGAATCTGCAGCCAAAAACATTTGATGCCATAGTGCAGACAATCACACTTGTTGATGGTTTAATAAGTTTTTTAAAATTATTTACCGTTTTGGCATCATCATAATCATACTCTGCTATATCATATGAAATAATGCCTTTTCTTCTTAACGTTTCAACGGGTCTTGAAACAGCATTGTGTTCAAGATTTGAAATAATAATATGACTCCCCTGCTTTATACTGCCTTTTATCGCCATATTAAGTGCCTGTGTACAATTTGAGGTAAAAGCAATGTTCTGGGGTTCAAAACCTGTCATTTCATATATCTTATTTCTTGTATCAAAAATCTGCTGTGATGTCATAACAGATTGCGAATATCCGCCTCTTCCGCTGTTAAAACTATAAATTTTTACAGCATTTGCTGCTGCACGCTGAACAGAAGCGGGTTTTGGATTGGTGGTAGCACTGTTATCAAGATAAATCATTTACGCTCCGCCTCTCTGACCTCAATTCTGTTCTTTTTTAATAATTCAACCGGCTCATCACTGTCCGCTGCTACACGAATAACGTAACCGCATCCATCTGTCTGTGATGGATTTTCAACTTTTTTTATCTGCGGTTTGTAGCCATACTTTCTGAGAAGTTTCTGTCCGCGCTGAGCATTTGTAATTGAGCCTACCTTAATATATAAATCCATAAAAATAACCTCATTTCATTACATACTTCATAATATGCTGAAACGAGGTTATTTGTTTAATTAAAATTATTTGTTTTTCTTATCGGCTTTTTTATTTTTCTTAGCAGCCTTTTCAGCCTTACGTCTTTCAAGTTCAGCCTTTTCTTCAGCCTGCTTCTTAGCCATTTCTTCTTCGTGAAGTCTGTCTTCTTCGTCAGCGTTCACTTTAGCATCATCATAAAGAGCGGCAATTTCTTCAAAGTGGCTGTAATTTTCCTGCTGAAGCAGCATTTTCTTTGCTTCGTTGAAAGGTTTTGCAGCACGGTTGAATTTAGCAAATTCATCCATAATAACTTTTGACTGTTTCTGAATTTCTTTCTTTTCAGCGGTAACAGCCTTAATCTGGGCCTTGATATCTGCTGCTGCATTTTTGTCATTTTCTTTTTTAGCAAGCGAAAGTTTTTCTGTTAATTCAAATATTTTAACATCCGCTTCATCTTCTTTATCAAAGAAAGCCGTAAGTTCTTCCATATCAGGCTCTGCAAAATCATTTACTGAACCATAATATTTATCATATGCTTTCTTTGCAGAAATCTTATTCTTTGCAAGTTCAATTTCAAACTTACGGAATTCTTTTTCTTCCGGAGAATTTTTGGGAAGACGTTTTGCATTTTTAAGTTCCTTGCGAACCGTATCAAGATCTATGTTTTTGATACCTTCAATACCCTGATCATAGATAGCCTGATAAACTGCAACTTCGTGCTTGAACAAATCAGAATCAAACTTATCAAGTTCATCGCATACGAATTTTGAAATTTCAATTTCTTCATTGAATGCAAGTGCTTCTTTATATGCTTGTTTAGCAAGTTTCTTTTCTGATTTATCTGAAATATTTTTATAAGAACTCTTTGAAACGTCTTTCGGTGTTGCTGCTGCCATTTCTCTTGCATTATTAACAAGGTCAATAGCCTCAACAATCTGACGGTTTTTAAGTGCATTGTTGCCATAGTCTTCAAAAAGAGCACGAATCTGGAGAACACGGATAACGCTCTTCTGTTTCTTTTCGGTAAAGTCATAGAAGAAATACGGAACCATATTGAGGAATGCACCGACTGCTGCCATAATGATAAGCGCTTTCATAAGGCTGTAAAGCATTCCGGGTTCACCCGTTGTTACGTCAAGAATATCAAACGGTTTTGCATAACCATTTCCGTCATAAACGCCATATGATTTCTGAACTGCAGGAATAACAGCAGATGTGGCAAGTGTAACCAAACCGCCGATGGTGGTTACTGTTGCAAACATACCGTCGATACGCTCGCCTGTTTTGTACTGCTGGTAGTCACGGATATCTGCCTGAATAGCAGGAGTTGTGATCTGCTCAAATGCACCGACAAGCCAGTTGAAATATACGCATACAAAGAGCCACCAGATACTCTGCATATTGATAATCATTGCCAAAATGCAAATGATATTCATAAAGTTTACTGCAATAAGAACTTTCTTTTTACCCCATTTGCGGATACAGAACGGAGCAAGAAGCATTCCCCAAAGAGATGCATTGCCGATAAGCGTCTGAATAAGTGCAAACGTACCGCCCGAACAGGTATGACCATAATTATAAGACCATGATAAAATATTGCCGTAGGCAGTTTCAAGGAACCCAACCCAGCCTGCAAGCGCAATAATCCAGAAATATTTATTCTTAGCAACGGCCTTGAAAGAATCAATAAAACTAATCTGAATTGTATGCGTCTTTGCCTGAACGATTTTTTCTTCCGTATTTGCAAATACAACAATGGTAAGAAGAATACCGATTATTGCAAAAGCAGGATATGCAATTCTGTAAACTTTAATATCGTAAAGATTATTATTTGCTGCAAATTGAGCAATAATCGGAAGAACGATATTGATAATTGACGGAGCAAGTGAATATACCACTGACTTTATTGCAAGTACATCCGTACGTTCCTGCGTATTTGGTGATAATACGTGGATAAGGTTTGTATACGCATCATTAAAGAAATTAAAGAAAAACTGAAGCAGAAGATTAAATACCAAAACAACTGCACAGGTTACTATGTAACCGCTGTCTTTGCCAAGAATCTGCCCTGTAAAAACAGTGTCCAATCTTTCATAAGGAAACCACACATATGCAAGCGCTATCAGTGCAGTGGGTATTCCCATAGACAACAGATAAGGTCTGTACTTACCGCCTTTACCTCTGGTGTTATCTACCATATTAGCACGCACGGCAGTAAGCGGAATATTGACAAGCGTTGAAATAAGATATAGATAATACATATCCATTGCTCCAACGCCGATTGCGCCGCCTACAATCATATTTGTTGTTGAAACGACAAGGGCGCTGCCCATTGAAATAATGAAATAAGCACCTATACCGCCGCCGGCGTATGCCACAATCTCTTTAAATGACATATATCTGCCTTTTGGGGCTTCTTTCCAATAGTACCTCACATTATCAATAATCGAAGTTACATTCGATTTGATAGATGTTTTTTTTGCCATAAACTTCTCTCCTTAACATAACATTACCATAGTATAATAACACGTTTAATATATGATTGCAACAAAAAAACAGACAATAGTTTAAAAAATTTAGTTGAATTTTAACACAAACTCAGTTTCGCCGTCACACAAAACAGTTATTTTATCGTCTTCGGCAGTGTATGAAGATGATGATGAAAGTGCACTGTAAGAACCGTCATCAACAGCAAACACTTCTTCACCATCTGTAAAGTGATAACTTGCACCTGCTCTTTTTCTGTCCATTGCAAAACGAGTAAGTGCTTTTGTATCTTCAGAAATTTCAGATGCAACATCGAAATAAAGCCAAGAACCATTAAATTTAACAAGGGAAATCATACTTCCGCCTCCGGAATAATTAAGCACATGGCTTGCTTCACCGCCGCCGAGAAGAACAATATATTCAAACATTGAATTGATGGATGCCGCAACACCTTTGCTCTGCATTATCGTTTCATATGTTGACGTAACAGAGTTATCAACGGAAATATTGCTGCACATATACTGATAAACATTGAATATATATCTATTAATATTCACTTTGCCGTATTCACATTCAGCCATAATTGAATCAACTTTTTCTTTAAACTGACTTACAATTTCTTTATGTTCTTCAGGAGAATGAAAATATTCAATCTTAAAACCGGTTGAATCTTCATTATAATTTATTGAAGAAACAAGAGAGTAAAGCGGAAAGCAGGTATAAAACAGTTTGGTTACATCGCCTGACATACCGATATTGAACTTAACTTCGCTTTCACCTGCAATAACAGCATTGCAGAGTTTTTCATATGCACGGCTTACGCTTTCGTCAGTTTCGGCATAATGAGAATCGAGTGTGATTGTTATATCGCCGGAATCAGAATTATCTTTTCCGCCATTTGAACATGAAGAGAATATTCCTGCAGCCATAATTATACAAAGAAGAACCGCTGTAAATTTTTTCATATCATTCTACCTTTTCATTTGTTTTATTTTATATTCAGACGCCTCAAAAAATTTTTTATAAGCGTCGCAATAGTTTTTATCCTGTCTGTTCCTCTTGCATCCGCCCCCGCGGCAGATATAAAAATAAGAACAGTTTTTGCATTCCTCGTCCAGTTTAAAAGACTCTTTCATAAACTGCACTGCCTTTTCACCGTGATACATATCAAAAAAAGACATCTCATTTATATTTCCGAGGAACCAATCATCACTGCAGTAAAAATCACAGGGATAAACACTGCCGTCACCCTCGACAACAAACTGGGTTGAACAGCAGCCGTTCATTCCGCACTGCTCGGCATTCTGCCCGCCTGCAAGAGCAATATAATTATCAAACGAGCGCACAGATACAAAGTCACCGCGCATAAAATCATTATAATAAATATTAAAACATCTTGTAAGAAACTGACTGTAATCGCTGCAATCCATATACAGATTTTCGTCATATGTACCTTTAAGCGGTCTTAAACCCGGAATAAACTGAATATATCGCAAATCATTTTCTTTGAAAAATCTGTATGCCTTTTTAAAATTCTGTGCAGTATTTTTTGTAAGAACAGACAAAATATTAAAGGTTACGCCATAATCTTTCAGCAACTGAATTCCTTTTATAATATCATGAAAGGAGTTTTTTCCGTCCGGATATTTTCTGTATAAATTAAGGCTTTCATCACCGTCAAGAGATACGCCGACAAGGAATGCGTGCTCCTTAAAAAAGCGGGCAAACTTGTCATCAATAAGTGTTGCATTCGTCTGGAGACAATAATGCACAGGAGAATTCAGTTCATTATTTTTATTAACAAAATCAACAAAATCAATATAAAAATCAATTCCAGAAAGAAGCGGTTCACCGCCCTGGAAAGTAAAAAAAACATCGCTGCCCTTTGCAAAATCAAATGCACTTGTTATAACTGCATGGGCAGTTATGCTGCTCATCATTCCTTTTGAAAACTCACTTCGCTGCGCCGACAAAGAATGATAAAAACAATATTCACATTTTAAATTGCAATTACTTGAAGAAGGTTTAAGCATTACCGATATTGCCATATAATCACCACATTAATTATATAACAATGTAAATAAATAAACAAGATGTATTTTCAGTTGCATATTTATGCATAAAAAGCATGAAACTTTATTTGTTTTTTATTGACAAATTGAATATTCCGTGATATTATGATAAAAAATTGATATCAAACCGATGAGGCAGAGATAAAAACAGGATACGCATTCACAGAGAGTTTCGGGTGCTGAAAACGAAACATTAAACGGCTTGTTAAATGGACTGCTGAGGGTACGGTGAACGGCAGATTGCTTATTATTCCGTAACGCGATGACCTGCGTGAGTGGTCGGAGATATGATTGTATCTTGCAAAGCGTATGGTTTATCCATAAATCCAGGGTGGCACCGCGGAATATGTATTTCGTCCTTGGCAGTATTCGTACTGTCAAGGTTTTTTATTTTTAAAAGGACAAATGAATAAAATGGTATTTAGAAAGCGCTGGCGGTTAAAACCGCCGAATATACAAAATTACAATTTAGAACAATAAAAATCATTTACGGAGAGTGGCAAATGAAAAATTACAGCATATGCCTGCCAAGTTATTCAATCGGCAATAAGGTGTACGATAAAATAGAAGAGATATGTTCGCCGTTCGGAAAAACGGCTGTGTGCATCGGCGGAAAAACCGCAATAAGCAAAGTTAAAGAAAAACTATGCGAAAGCACGAAAAACACTTCTGTTGAAATAGTCGATTTTATATGGTACGGTGGTGAATCAAGTTACGAAAACGTTGATATTCTGATGAATAACGAAACCGTAAAAAATGCAGATATGATTTTTGCAGTCGGCGGCGGTAAAGCACTTGACACCTGCAAGGCACTTGCATTCAAACTTGATAAAACTATCTTTACATTCCCGACAATAGCGTCAAACTGCTCAGGAACAACATCTGTTTCAATTATGTATAACCGTGACGCTTCTTTCAAAGAACCCTTCTTCTTCCCCGCTCCTGCAAAACACTGTTTCATATGCACTGAGGTTATTGCAAAATCTCCGTCAAAATATATCTGGGCAGGTATGGGAGATACTTATGCAAAATATTTTGAATCAGTTATGAGCAGTCGTGGAGAAGATTTGGTTCATTATCACAATCTTGGCGTAACAACAAGTCAGTTATGCCTCTATCCCTTGCTGAAGTATGGTGCAAAAGCATTGTCCGATTTTAAAGAAGGCAAAGCAAGTTTTGAAGTTGAACAGGTTATTCTTTCGGTTGTTGTAACAACAGGAATTGCATCAATTCTTTTAACTGCAGAACATATTATTGACTATAATACCGGTCTTGCACATGCTGTGTTTTACGCACTTACTTCTTATCCGCACATTGAGGAAAGGCATCTTCACGGTGAAATCGTTGCATTCGGCGTTCTTATTCTGCTTTTGACAGACGGTGATGAAAAAATGTTTAAAACAATATTTGATTTTAACAAATCAGTTTCACTGCCGACCTGTCTTGCTGATATTGAAATGAATGAAAATGACCTTGATAAACTTGTTCCCATGGTTTGTGCAATGAAAGATATCGACCACAATCCTTACAAAATTTCCGAGGAAATGGTTTTTAACGCCTTTAAAAGGCTTGAAGAATATAATAAAAATAATTAAGGAGAAACTATTATGAAAAAAGCAATGAAAAAATTACTTGCAGTTCTGCTTTCTGCAATGCTTATATGCACTGTATTTGCAGGATGCTCATCAAAAGAAAAGAGTGATGACTCTGCAGCATCTTCATCAGATGCATCAAAATTCGGCATAGTTGTTCAGACCGGTGCCAACGGTGCTTTTGTTGATATGAAAGACGGCATTATTGAAGAAATGAAAGCAAACGGTTATGAAAATGCAACATTTGATTACAAAGATGCTCAGGGCGATATTTCTGCACTTACAGCAATCATCAGCGCTATGGACGACGGCTCATACGATGCAATTTTCACAATCGGCACAGCATGCACACAAACACTTGTAAACCTCCAGTCAGAAACACCTTGTTTCTTCTGTGCTGTTTCAGCACCGGTTGAGGCTCAGGTAATTACAGATATGAATACACCTGATAAAAACGCAACCGGAACATCAAATGCAATCCCTGTTTCGGATATTATTGAAATGGGCTATAAAATTACACCTGATGTAACAAAATGGGGTTTCATCTATTCAACATCGCAGGTAAATGCAGTAAATACAGTTGAGGCTGCTCAGGAATATTTAACAACAAAAAACATTGCTTTTGAAAGTGCAACCGTTGAAACATCAGCGGATGTTAAAAGCGCAACAGAAACATTAATTTCAAACGGATGCGACGTTATCTTTGTTCCGAACGATGCCATTGTTCAGGATGGTGTATCAACGCTTGCACAGATTTGTGAAGAAGAAAAAATTCCTACCTACTGCTCATCTGCAACAACAGTAAACAGCGGCTGCCTTGCAACTCTTGCTATTGATGATAAAGGTATAGGCGCTAAAACAGCAGACAAATGCATTGAATTCTTAAATGGAAAAGCAATTACAGAAATCCCATCTGAAGTTGTAGGTGTTGACTACTGCACATTTAATGGCACTCTTGCTGAAACACTCGGAATTGAAACGCCTTTAAAAGATGCTATCGGCTACGAAATTCAGATTATAAACAAATAAACAAACGAATTACAGGTAATCTATTATGCAAGTCTATATTACAGCCATTGAAGAAGGTTTTCTTTACGGTCTTCTCGCTCTGGGCATTTATATTTCATTAAGAATACTCGACATTCCCGATCTTACAACCGAAGGTTCATTCGGCTTTGGTTCTGCAGTGGCAGCAGTTGTTGCATCACAAGGATTCAGTTTTTTGAGTTTTATTGCAGCATTTTTATGCGGCGTTCTCGCCGGTACTGTAACAGGTCTTCTGCAAACCAAATTAAAAGTACATCCTGTTCTTGCCGGAATCATAACGATGAGTGCACTGTACTCAATAAACCTTATGGTGCGCGGTTCATCAAATCGGAACTTTAACGACAATTCGGTTTTCACAAAACTGTTCAAAGCACTCAACATTAAAGGTGCAGACAAAAAAATTGTCGGTTTAATTATCGGTGCGGTAATTTGTGTTGCAGTTCTCATTGTTGTTATCGTATTTTTCAGAACTCATCTCGGTCTGTGCATACGTGCAACAGGTGACAACCCTGATATGGTAAAGGCATCATCAATAAATGTTGATTTTTCGCTTATATTCGGCATTGCCCTTGCCAACGGACTCATTGCTCTTTCAGGTGCACTTATATCGCATTACCTTGGTTTATCAGATCAGAGTTTTTCAAACGGAACGCTGATTTACGGTCTCGCAGCTGTAATTATAGGCGAAGCAATTTTCGGCAAAAAGAATGTTGCACTCGGATTTATCAGTGCTGTTGTAGGTTCCGTTATCTACAAAATAATTGTTGCATTTGTTATTGATGTTTCACTTTTCGGCAAAAACAGCGAAAACCTTATGAAACTCACATGTGCAATTATAGTTGCTGCCACCCTTGTGATTCCTGAAATCAAAAAACAAATTGAAAACGGGAAAGTAAGAAAGGAGGCAAAGAAAAATGCTTGAACTTACTAACATTTCAAAAACATTTGCAAAAGACACAGTAAACGAGCATGCTGCATTAAAAAATATAAACCTTTCTCTGAAAAAAGGTGAATTCGTTACAATAGTCGGTTCAAACGGCGCAGGCAAATCAACGCTTTTCAATATGATAAGCGGAACTTATCTTCAGGATAAAGGAAAAATTACGCTTGATAACAAAGATATTTCTTTCATGCCGGAACATAAAAGAGCCAAACTTATAGGAAGAGTTTTTCAGGACCCTATGAAGGGTACTGCACCAAATATGACTATAGAGGAGAATCTTGCCCTTGCCTATTCGCGTGCCGGTTCGGGTTTTCTTTCTCAGGCTGTGGGAAAGAAAAAGCATAAACTGTTTCAGGAGGAAGTTTCAAAATTCAATATGGGTCTTGAAGACCGAATGAAAACAAAAATAGGACTTCTTTCAGGAGGACAGAGACAGGTTGTTACTCTGCTTATGTGCACAATCGTAACTCCCAAACTCCTTCTTCTTGATGAGCACACCGCTGCCCTTGATCCCTTAACCGCCGAAAAAGTTATGCAAATCACAAATAAAATTGTTAAAGATAATAATATAACGACAATGATGATTACCCATAATATGTCACAGGCACTTGTAACGGGAACAAGAACAATAATGATGGATAACGGAGAAATCATTATTGACCTTGACAGCGATACAAGAAAAGAAATGACTGTTCCCGATCTACTCTCGCTCTATAAAGAAAAAGAGAATAAAGATTTTGATAACGACAGAATTCTTCTTCAGAAAGAAGACAAATAAAATAATAAAGTCACCCGATGTTGATGTTATAAATCCGCACGGGTGACTTTTGTTATTTGTTATTTTCAGGCATATATAAACTTCTTATGAATGAAGACACTCATTCATTATCTTCCACTTCTTCAAGAAAAATTCTTTTATCAAAAGCACCGTTTTTCTTTTGCTTTTCTGTTTTTATTTTCATCAAATCATCCAATGTGAGTTTTTGAAGTTTGCCTAAAGATTCAACAACTTCCAGAATGTCGGCAAGTTCCGCGGCTTCACCGCTTTCAAGATATTCTGCCGTTTCTTCACGCAGTTTATTTTCAAGGCAGATTTTATAATCCTCGTCACTGAGTATTTTTGTAACCGCTGTCTGATTATTGTTTTTTATAATTTCGGGAATGTTGTCACGAACCAATTTATTATAAATTCTCTTCATCTGAATCCTCACTTGCATAATGCTCTTTAATTTTTTTATATTCTTCGTTCGTAATTTCTATTACCCTGCCATGCTTAAAACCATACGGAAAAGAAAACTTTTCTTTTGCCGAAACAAAATCAGCATTTCCAACCTCATTTGAAATAAAAGGAACATAACCCATTTTTTCTTTTTCACATCCGAAAAAGTCGAGCATAAGGCACCATTTTCCATCGGGCAGAACAAACGTTGTCGGGGCTTCATAAGAACCGGGCCGGTAAAGTGTTGACATATACTTTTCAAATTCATCATCATGTTTATATTCTCCGTAAAGAGAGGCGGAGACTGCATGCATATTCATTGACGGATTTTCCGAGTTTTTATAAAAAAGATGATAAGTATTTCCAATTTTTGTTATATGAGAATCAAGAATTTCATTATCTTTGGCAAAGAAAAGTTCAGGGTGCGAAAAAGTTTCAAAATCCTTTGTTTTTGAGCAGTAGATTGACATATGCGAAAACGCATCTTCTTTTACGGTTGAGCCCCAGTGAACAAGATACTCGTCATTTATCTCATCATAAAACACCTCAGGTGCCCAGAGACAGCCAAAATCATCTCTGCCCATATAAACAAGTTTCTGTTTTGAAAAATGAATTAAATCATCACTTTTCCAGACAGAAAGGCATTTGCTGCCCGAACTGTTGACCTTTTTCCAGTCAACATTATGATTTTCATCCATACGATTAACAATACATAAATCTGTTGCAATAATTACAAAACTTCCGTCTTTAAGCCTGACAATTTCAATATCACGGCAGCCTTTTTCGCCGTCGGTGCAAGTAATAACCGGCTTTCCCGAATTCAGTTGTTCCCAATTATAACCATTCTGACTTACTGAAAAATAAACCTGTTCACCGTCAACGGTAAGTTTTTCTCTGAAATGTGCAAATAAATAAGGCATAAATTTACTCCGATTATATTTTTATTAAATATACAACCATTATAAAACAGTAAGTTGTCTAATTCAACAAAAATAACATAAAAATTAGTATAATTTTCTATTCAATTTCTATTTTACATTTGCAGTGTTTCTGCTATAATATTTATCGGACAAATTGGATAAGTGAGGTATATATATGGGCGGATTTTTTGCAGCTGCATCAAAAACAGACTGCGTATTTGATTTATTTTTCGGTGTAGACTATCATTCACATCTCGGAACAAGACGTGCGGGTATGGCTGTTTACAGCAAAGAAAACGGCTTTGACAAAGCAATTCATAACATCGAAAATGCTCCTTTCAGAACCAAATTTACAAAAGAGTCAAACGAAATGCACGGTACTCTCGGTATCGGCTGTATTTCCGACTTTGAGGCTCAGCCTATTCTTGTGCGTTCTCATCACGGAACATTTGCAATTACCACAGTAGGCAAAATAAACAATGCCGACAAAATTGTAAACGACATTATTAAAACCAACACACACTTTTTTGAAATGGCAAACGGTGACATCAATCCGACCGAACTTGTTGCTGCGATAATCAATCAGAAAGATAATTTTGTTGATGGTATCAGATATGCCCAGGAAATTATCGACGGTTCGTGCAGTATGCTTATTTTAACGCCTAAAGGCATTTTTGCCGCAAGAGACAAAATGGGCAGAACACCGATTGTTATCGGTAAAAAAGACGATGGATTCTGCGCAAGTTTTGAAAGTTTTGCATACCTCAATCTTGGCTATACAGATTATAAAGAACTCGGGCCCGGTGAAATTGTTATTATGGACAGCGACAGTGTAAAAACACTTGTTGCACCCGGAAAAGATATGAAAATCTGCACATTTCTCTGGATTTACTATGGTTATCCGTCATCATCATACGAAGGTATCAGTGTTGAAAAGATGAGATACAACTGCGGAAAGGCTCTCGCAAAAAGAGACAATGTTAAGCCTGATATCGTTGCGGGTGTTCCCGATTCAGGTATCGCCCACGCAATAGGATACGCGAATGAATCCGGTGTACCTTTTTCAAGACCTTTTGTTAAATACACCCCGACATGGCCCCGTTCATTTATGCCTACCCATCAGAGCAAAAGAAACCTTATTGCAAAAATGAAACTTATTCCGATTCATGATTTAATTGCAGACAAATCACTGCTTCTTATTGATGATTCTATTGTAAGAGGAACGCAACTTCGCGAAACAACAGAATTTCTTTATGCAAGCGGTGCCAAGGAAGTTCATATCAGACCTGCATGTCCCCCGCTTTTATATGGCTGCAAATACCTTAATTTCTCACGTTCAACATCGGAAATGGAACTTATCACCCGCAGAGTTATAAAAGAACTTGAGGGCAAAGACCCCGATGAAAAAACACTTAAGGAATATACAAACCCCGACAGCGAAAAATATCAGAAAATGGTTGATAAAATCTGTGAAACACTTCACTTCACATCACTTCGTTATCACCGCCTTGACGATATGATTGAATCGGTGGGTATAGGTCCTGAAAAACTCTGCACATACTGCTGGAACGGTGAAGAATAAAAAAACTTATATATAATCAGAAATCCCCTTACAGAGAAATCTGCAAGGGGTATTTTATTGCTATTCGGTTATCATTACAGTCATTTTGCCGTCACCGGTAAAAGTAACGTTCATCTTGCTTTGCGCAATACTTCCGTCTTTATATTTGACAATAAAGGTTACGGTATCGTTTATTTCGCTCAAATCCATATCAGGATTTGCATTTATTGCCTGATACAGTTTATCATCCATTTTCCACTCAATTTCAAACAAATTTCCGCAGGTATCCTTAAGTTTTTTGCATTTTGCAAAACGCGCACCTGAAAGCGAAACCTCTTTCCCTCTTATAAACTCATTATCGAAACCATCTCCATCCGATCCAATATCCATTAAAGTGTTGCCGGCGTCATCAAAATGCATATCTGATGCCTTTATAAGCATATATCCGTAATCACTTTCGTTTCTGATTTTAATTTCTTCAACATTATCAGGGTTTTCAACATCAATATCAAAATGATCCCATACCGCTCTGCCTATTATTGCGTTTTCAAGTCTCTGAAAATTTCGTCTGAAAGTTTCTGTGCCGTTTTCATCTTCGTATCCGGCACGGATTTCATCTTGTTTTCGCTCAACCTCTTCTTCACTCATGCCGCGTATATCTGCAACAATCAGTTCAAAATCAACGATAGTTGAAATATTTTCTTTCAGGGTTTTTATATTGCTTTCATCATCTTTCGCATATGCAGTAATCGTAAAATTCAAATTGCTTTGATTGGTATAAGCAGTTGTATTTTCTTGGGAAATCAGATCATCTTTGTCTATATATCGGCTTCCTATTCCTCCGGCGGCACAAAGAATAACAAGGCAAAGTGCAGCGGCAAGTATTCTTTTGAAAACCATATTCGATTTTCTGCTTTCTGTTTCATCAACTTTATTCAGAATTTCTTCGAGCAGACTTTTGTCAGGTTCAATTTTGCTGTACATATTTTTATATTCTTTTTTCATACTCGCTCTTCCTTTCTAAAATTTCTTTCAGTTTTTTTCTTGCACGCGAAAGCATCATACCTGCATTTCCTTCACTGATATTAAGGCTTTGGGCAATATCTTTAATGCTCATATCTTCATAATAAAAAAGGTGAATAACTGCTCTGTACTTTTTTGAAAGTTTGTTTAAAGCAAAAGTCAAATCTTCTTTTTCAACCTCCTGTGCCTCAAAACTTTCATCTATTTCGCACACTTTGGTTTTCCAGAAAGATGTAAGACTTGTTTTTGAGCAGTTGAGCGTTACACGGATAAACCATGCTTTTTCGTGCTGTTCATTTTCAAATTGCGGTTGTCTTTTTATAAAACGCAAAAACACATCCTGATATACATCGTTAGCATCATCCCTGTTTTTCATCTGGGAAAAAGCCAGTCTGTATACCATATTGCTGTTTCGCTTTATTATCTTGGTCATTTCATCATGATGAAGCATCAAAATTGCCTCCTTTCACCAGTAATACTTTTTATTTTTCAAAAACTTAACAGTAAATTTTATTTTTTGCGAAAAATAAAGGAGGATTTCTCCTCCCTGAAAAATTATTTTATAAAACGATTAATCATCAATATAGTCATTGAGAATGTCATTTCCCGCTTTATAGGAAAGATTGATTTCGCTGAAAAGATGATTATAAAAATCAACAGCCAATTTCCTGCAAAACATTTAAAAGTTCGCTGAGATTATGAACTGTAAAGTTTTGACCATAGTTATTATTCTGATTTTTTCTGTCGATAAGAACAGATAGACAGCCAAAGTTTTCTGCTGTTTTCATATCTTTCTTCTCATCGCCCACAAAAATAATTTCATTCTTTTTGAGATTAAACTTCTCGGCAATATCAAAAACACCCTTAGGATTGGGTTTTCTGAAACCGCAGGAAGATGATGAAACATACATATCAAAAAACGGCATCAGTTCCTTAAAATAACTTTTATGAAGTTCATCGGGCATACCCGTTGCAACATCGGTAAGCGTTGCAATAATATAACCTTTTTCGTTCAGTTTTTTAAGTACTTCAACCGTATCAGAATAAATTACTGCCTTAAAGTGAAACGAGTCGAAAAATACTGATATAAACCTTTGGGTATCAACATTTATTTGAAGTTCATTCTTTATATTTTCAAATATAACTGTTGGTGAAATTTCTTTTTCACGGTAATTGACTGTCGGATTAAATGAACGGAGAATTTCAACCGCTCTGTTTATTTTATCTGCATCAAAAGCAAGATTTAACTTTTCGTTTGCATACTCAAAAGCAGTTCGGTAATATTCGGTCCAGACATTTGGCATATCAACATATTCCATCAAAGTTCTGCCCACATCAAAAACAATGCACTTAATCATCTTCAAATTCCTCCAGAAAAGAATGCTCTGTTCCCTTTTGCTTATAGGCAATAAATGTATCCAGTTTGACATTATGAATCGACTTGAAAATGTTATGTTCAACATCGGGATTTGTCTTTTTTAAATCGTCTATGAGAAATTTAATTTCCTGCCTCTTTGATTCACCTATGCCATCCTGACTTTTGCTGTATTCATCAACAAAGCGGCAGGCGCACTGAATGAATTCGAGGTTATTATATTCACGCCATTTTATTACCGCCTTTTCGTTTACGCAGTAAAGCGGCCGTATAAGTTGCATACCTTCAAAATTTGTGCTTTTCAGTTTTGGCAGCATAGCCTGAAGTTGAGAACCGTAAAACATACCCATAAGAGTTGTTTCAATAACATCACTGAGATGATGACCAAGGGCTATTTTATTGCAGCCGATTTCTTTTGCCCTGGCATAAAGATGACCGCGTCTCATTCTTGCACAGAGATAACAGGGTGAGCCGCCTGCTGAAGTTGTGACATCAAAAATATTGGATTCAAAAATTTCCACTGGAATTTCAAGTTTTTCACAGTTCATTTCAATTTGGCGGCGATTGGCATGATTATACCCCGGATCCATACATATAAATCTGAGTTCAAAAGGAACATCCGAATGTTTTTGAAGATGTTTCATACACATGGCGAGAAGGACAGAATCTTTTCCGCCGCTGATACACACGGCTATTCTGTCCCCCGCTGAAATAAGTTTATAATTTTTGCATGCCTCAACGAATGGATTCCATATATCCTTTCGGTAAGTTTTTATTATACTGCGCTCAACATTCTGAGCAAATGTTAATTCTCTTGCCATATTCACTACCTCTGGGCAAATAAGATTAACCCTTATTTGCTTATCCATTATACAACAAAAGAAACTATTGTGCAATAAAATAAAATTCAACGCCGTTCGTGCTGTTTATATATCCGTATTTATAATTATGGAGTTCAAGTATTTGTTTTGAAACCGCAAGACCCATTCCGCCCGAAACACCATCCGCTTTTCTGCTCTCGTCTTCTTTGTAAAGAAGCGTCCATATATTCTTTTTGTTTTCCGCTGAAATCGGTTTTCCCTTATTAAAAACACTTAACTGGCACTTGTCATTATGTTTTTTTAAAACAACAACTATTTCGCTGTCTTTATCGGCAAATTTTACTGCATTTGAAAGGAAATTATCAATTACCAGTGCAATAAGTTCGCCATTGCATTTAACAATGCAATTACTGTCGGATATTATTTTTATATTCAGATTTTTATCAGAAAGATACGCACGGTATTTATCGGTTTCATTGGATGTAATTATTCCTAAATCGCATGCATTCTTTACAAGTTTCATACCCGATACAAGCGAATTATACTGAAGCAGTTTCTGAACAAGTTGTGTCATTCTGACAGATTCTTCATAAATTGACTGCACATACTGCATACTGTTTTCGGCATTAATACCTTCAAGAATGCATTCACACTGATTCTGTATTACCGCAAGCGGTGTTTTCAGTTCGTGTGCCGCAGCATTTGCAAAACTATACTTTGCCGATTTCATCTGATTGTTTTTAAACATATAATCGGTAAGCACAAGAATAACGATAAGCAGTGCAAGAAATACAAAAGAAATGGCTGCAATCTGAACTTTAAAAGCATTATCGTGAAATACATAAACTGACGGAGTCATTTTGCCGAAAAGATAAACATTGTAGCCCTCATCGCCGGAAAGGAGAATCTGCTCAAACTGACCGTTTTCCATATCAAACATAAAGTCTGCACTTTCGCCTGAATATTTGCCCTGCATTTCATTTTTAAAGAAATTTCGGATATCTTCGTAATCTCCGTGGCGATAGTCTTTGTCATTGATATCTGCTAAGAAAAAACTGATATCAAAAGTCGGAAACTGCACCTGATCGGTCGGTACATTATCGGTAAATTTAATCTCTTTTTCGCCTTTATTTTCATAATTTATAATCAGCGTTACGGGTATAATCTTCTCGTCGTCCTCAACATATTTGAATGTCAGGCCACTGTACGTTTCATTGCTGTTTTGAAAATCAGTCAGTTGTTTTCTTGTCTGCGGTGTAAGATATTCATCAAGAAAACAGCGAATCACTCGCTGCTTAGTAATAAATACAGGTTCATAAAAGGATATACAATTTTCGGTACAGGCAATAATTTCATTTTTTTCATTGCACACATAAATGATATAAGGGAATTTATCATTAAAAGAATTCTCTGCAATTAATTCTTCGGGATTGATATTATAAAAAATTTCACCTGATTTTTCTTCTTCGTACTCGCTGATAATATAATCACTAATGCTGTCACTGACATCCATCATTGTATCTGAAAACGCATTGATTAGTGCCGCACGTATGTTTACAAACGGAATGATACAGCACAAAATATAAAGCACAGCAATAACCGAAGTTATAAGGCACATAATATTTTTCTTTTTCAACATGGTTACACCTCCTGAAAGGAATAGCCTGCATTGACTATCGTTTTAATGCAACCTGATTTTTCACCGAGAAGTTTTCGTATTCGTTTAATATGGGTATCAACAACTCTGTCATCACCGTCAAAATCATATCCCCATACATAGGTTAAAATCAAATCTCTGCTTAAAACAATATTTTTGTTTTCCATAAGATAATAAAGAATTTTAAAATCTTTATGCGGTATGGCAACATCTTTTCCGTCTATCATAAGTTTATAACTGCTCAGATTCAGACTTATACCGCACAAATTTAAAACATTATCCCTGTCTATTCCCTTGTAGCGTTTTATGATTGAAATACATTTTTCATAAAGAACAGACAGCGGAAAAGGCTTTACAATATAATCATCACCGCCGCAGTTGTAACCGCTCAGAAAATCCTGTTCCTGACCTTTTGCAGTAAGAAAAACAACAGGCGCCTTGCTGATTTTTCTTATTTTTCTGCAGGTTTCAAAACCGCTGAGCCTTGGCATCATTACGTCAAGAATAACCAAATCAAAATTGCCTTGTTCAAATTTCTCCAAAGCATCCATTCCGTCAAAGGCGGTTTGAATGATGAGACCTTTGGCAGCAAGGTAATCTTTAATTGTTTCTCTTATTTTCTTTTCGTCATCAGCCACTAATACGGAAAACACATCAACACTTCCTTTCAGTTAAAAGATAATACCGGCATATGTATTCTGTGTGTCAAAAAAAGCATTGCCGAAAATATTTTCAGCAATGCTTTAATTATTTTATTATAAAAAAGGAGCGATAAATATTTTCAATATCTTTTAAGGTAAAGGTCATAGGATGATTATTCATTCGCTCAACATTAACACCGTTTACACATTCTTCCAGTTCCTGTTCGCTGAACAGAAAATCATCGCAAAGACCGAGTTTTTTAAGAAATTCTATAAAACTTTCAGGTGTATATCCCGAAATAATTTCAACCTCGGCAAGAAGAATCTGAAGTTCGGCCGTTTTGCAGTTTTCAAGCATATATTTCCAAATATATGCAAGAGCAATCGCCACTGCCTGACCATGGGCAAAACCTTTGATTTTATGAAGTTTGTAACTCATTGCGTGACCTGCAGTTGTCTGGGCAATATTAATTGCTCTGCCTGCAAGTTCACTGCATTTCATCATCGGCTCATATGCATTTTTGTCATCTTCAAGATAGGCAGCAAAATATTCGTTAAAAAGTTCAAGAGATTTTTCTGAATATTCACGGCTTTCATCTGTTGCGTTGACAGACCAGTAAGCCTCAAGTGCGTGGGCAAATGCATCGAGACCGGTCACAACACGCTGGTAATGAGGAAGTGATGAAAGCGAAGTATAATCGAAAACTGCAAATTCAGGAATAATATCCCAACTTCTTACGGATTCTTTATCACCTTTATTATAAAGAACAGCAAAGCGGGTTACCTCGGCCCCTGTACCTGCAGTTGTAGGAACAGCAAGAATTTTTATATCAGACTTTGCATAATACTTAATTCCCTTTGCAACATCAACAGCACTTCCGCCGCCTACTGCAACAATAAAATCACACTGTTCGCCGTTTAGAATTTCAACACCTTTCATTACAGAAGATACTTCCGGACAGGGTTCAAAATCACTGAATGATACAACAGAAACACCCATCTCGTCAATGCATTTTCTATAACCATATCGGTCATATTCCCGGCTTGATACAAACAGAATTTTATTAACATTATTATTTTCTATTATATTCTTAAATTCATCAATAAATTTTTTATTCTTATATTCCATAATTTTCTCCAAATACAAAACCACTCTCTGACAAAACATTCAGCAGAGAGCAGTTATTTTTTAACGGCAGATTTTGCAGCCTTTTGAAACAGGAACCGTAACGGCAATATCTTTTGCAAGACCTTTAAGTTCACCGGCCGCTGTTTCAGCCTTTTCTTTTTCTTCAAAAATTCCGAAAACGGTAGGTCCGCTGCCGCTCATACAAACACCAAGTGCACCGTTTGAACGCATTATATCTTTGATATCAACCTTATTAGGCACATCGATAAACTGCTCAAAAACATTTTCCATCTTAAGGCAGATATCTTTTAAATCTCTGTTCTGCAAAGCACAGAGCATACCGAATTTATCAGGTGTATGAACTTTTCCGTGCTCATCAAACTGACCGTAAGCAAATCCCGTATTGACACCGCACTGAGGTTTTGCGATAAGAATATAACATTTTCTTAACGGTTTCACCTTATTTAAAACATCGCCGATTCCTTGGGCAAGAAGCGTTCCGCCCTTTATGCAGAAAGGAACATCTGCACCGATTTTAACACCGATTTTACAGAGTTCATCATCAGTTAAACCTGAAGCGCAAAGTTCATTAAGCGCAACAAGAACACCGGCACCGTCGGCACTGCCGCCTGCAAGACCTGCAGCGTGAGGAATTCTTTTTACTATATCAATATTTATTCCTTTGTTCTTTATTCCGGTTTCCTTAAAAAATGCAGTTGCCGCCTTGTGGGCAATATTTTTTTCATCAAGCGGAATATCATCAATATTGCAGGAAATCGTGATGTCTTTTGATTTAGTTTCACTCACCGTTACTGTATCGTATAAACCGATACTCTGCATTATCATAAAAAGATCATGATAGCCGTCATTTCTTTTGCAGATAATATCAAGCAGCAAGTTGATTTTGGCATAAGCCTTTACTTTAATTTCCATTAGTTTCTTTTATTTCCTTTATAAATTCGCCGATACGTCTTACTGCCTCTTTAATATTCTCAATCGAATAACAATAAGAAACACGAATGAACCCTTCGCCGCTGTCACCGAATGCGTTGCCGGGTACAACAGCAACACGCTTGCTCATAATCAGTTTCTCGCAGAATTCTTCTGACGAAAGACCGGTTGATTTTATGCACGGAAACAGGTAAAATGCCCCTTCGGGCTCAAAACAGTCAAGACCGATTTCACGAAAAGCATTTACGGTAAAGCGGCGGCGCATATCATAATCATCACGCATTTTTTCAATATCTTTTTCGCCGTTTCTCAGCGCCTCTATAGCAGCATACTGAGATGTTGTCGGAGCAGACATAATGGCATACTGGTGAAGTTTTGTCATCTGCGTAATAATTGCAGACGGTCCGAGTGCATAGCCAAGGCGCCAGCCCGTCATTGAATATGTTTTTGAAAAACCATTTATTACAACGGTTCGCTCTTTCATACCAATTATGGAAGCAACAGAAACATGTTTACTGCTACCGTATGTAAGTTCGCTGTATATTTCGTCTGACAAAACAAAGATATTATGTTTAATAATAACATCTGCAATGGCAGCCAAATCATCCTCACGCATTACTGCACCTGTCGGATTATTCGGGAAAGGAAGAACAAGAAGTTTTGTTTTATCTGTTATAACACTTTCAAGTTCTTCGGGCATTAATTTAAAATTATTTTCATTTTTTGTTTCAACAACGACTGCCGTACCGCCGCAGGTTTCAACAATAGGTTTGTAACAGACAAATGAAGGTTCAACAACAATAACCTCATCACCAGGGCAAATCATGGAACGAATGCACATATCAATACCTTCCGAACCGCCGACTGTTACCATAACTTCACTTTTGGGGTCATATTTTGCGTTGTATTTTCTTTCATAAAAAGCAGAAATTTCTTCTCTTAACTGAATAAGTCCTGCATTGGCAGTATATCTTGTAGTGCCGCGGTCAAGGGTATCTATGGCCGTTTGTCTGATATGCCACGGGGTCAGAAAAACAGGCTCACCCACACCCAGAGAAATAACAAAATACAATTACACGGCAAAATAGAAAAATTTTATTATTACGCTTGGTTTTATATCCACAACGCTTGGATTTAAAAATTCGTCATAGTTAATCAAAGGGAAATGTTCCCCCTATCATCTTTAATTTTCTCTGTAAAGAATACACCCTGATCCTTATACTTTTTGAGAATAAAATGAGTTGCAGTTGAAACAACGCTGTCCATAGGTGAAAGACGGTTTGCAACAAACATTGCAACTTCCTGAAAAGATTTATCTGAAACAATACAGCAAAGATCAAATCCTCCACTCATAAGATAAACGGCTTCAACTTCATCAAGAGTTGAAATACGCTGGGCAAGTTCATCAAAACCATGATTGAATTTAGGCTGAACTTTTATTTCTATAAGAGCGGTAACAGTACTGTCAGATGTAACCTTTTCGCGGTCAACCATCGCACGGTAACCCCTGATAATTCCGCTTTCTTCATAAACACGGATTTTTTCTTCAACCGCCTGTTCTGTTGTATCAAGCATAGCCGCTATTTCTTTATTTGAGAGACGCGGATTTTTTTCAACAATTTCAAGTAATTTTTCCATAGTTACACCTCATCTATTGTAATTGAAACAGGTTCGTGATTTCTGTAAATAACAGTTTTTCTGAAACCTGCCTTATAAGCAATTTCAAGGCCCTGTTCAACACCCTGACAAATCCGGTCAGCATAGTGTGAATCAGAACCTATTGTAATATATTCTCCGCCGATTTTCTTAAATCTTTTTACAAATTCAATATTAGGCAGCGTGTCTTTCATATCCATAAAAAGACCTGATGTGTTAATTTCAAGCGCTTTCTTATTTTTTGCAAGCGTTTCAAATACCGCATCGGTAATATCACGGTATTTATTTAAATCAACATGAATTTTTTCTCTTGCAACAATATATCTGAGCGGATAAGTAAGATGTGCGAGCGAGTCAAAAGCACCCCATTCGCAAAGTTCCAGCAAACCTTCAAAATACGCTGTCAGAAGAGCGTCGACATCATGCTTTTTATAATCGAGGAAATAAAAATCCTCCATATTTTCAAGATTATGAAGAGAGCCTAGAATAAAATCATAATCATAATTTTTTATAATTTGCTCTGTCTGCTCTTTTCTGTATATTCCCTGGCCTATTTCAAGACCTTTAATAACATTAATTTTACCTGCATACTTTTCTGCGGCAAGACTGACCTTTTCAAACTGCTCGCTGCATAATTTATCGGCATTTATATCATTGCCGTCAATATCGCAGTGGTCGGTAATTGCTATTGCAAAAGCGCCCTTATTTATTGCACTTTCGCAAAGCGCATCGCAGGAATCATTGCCGTCAAAACTGCACTCGCTGTGCGTATGCATATCGGATATATTTCTGAATTTCAATTTTATTCCTTTCATATCTGCTTTGGTAATCAGAATATTTACATTTTATCACATAATATTTAAAATTAAAATATATTTTTTATATTTTATTGAAAAAAGTCTGCCACTCTGTTATAATTTCTACAGTTATTTATAAAAGCATAATTTTATAGTTTTTCGGAGGATCATTATGAGAGCAGTTATTACAGTTGTCGGAAAAGACACAGTGGGAATACTTGCTGAAGTTTCCGGTATTTGCGCAAAAAGCCATATTAATATTACAGAAGTTTCACAGACAATTATGGAAGATATGTTTTGTATGATTATGATGGCAAATATATCTGAAAGTACGGTTGAATTTACAAAATTTTCAGACGAACTTACTAAATACGGCGAAGAAAATAATCTTTCAATACATGCAATGCATGAAGATATTTTCAATTCAATGCACAGAATTTAGGAGGTAAAAATCCTTGATTAACACGAATGATATTCTTGAAACAATAAGAATGATACAGGACGAATGCCTTGATATCAGAACAACAACAATGGGCATTTCTTTGCTTGACTGTGCTGATACTGATATTGATAAAGCCTGTTCAAAAGTATATGACAAAATCTGCACCAAAGCAGAAAACCTTGTTTCAACCGGTGAACAGATTGAAAAGGAATACGGTATTCCGATTATCAATAAAAGGGTAAGCGTAACACCGATTTCGATGCTTGCAGGCATAAGCGGCGGAGATCCCGTAAAATATGCGCTTGCCCTTGAAAAAGCGGCAAACACAATAGGTGTAAATTTTATCGGCGGTTACAGTGCTTTGGTTCAGAAAGGCTTTGCCGCAGGTGATCTTGAACTTATCAATTCCATTCCCGAAGCACTTGCACAGACAGACCATATCTGTTCTTCCGTAAACATTGGTTCAACTAAGGCGGGTATAAACCTTGATGCCGTTAAAATTATGGGTCAGAAAGTCAAAGAAGCAGCCGAATTAACCAAAGACAGAGAATGTATCGGTCCGGGCAAACTTGTTGTTTTCTGCAATGCACCTGAAGACAATCCGTTTATGGCAGGTGCTTTTCACGGTGTTTCAGAACCTGACTGCGTTATCAACGTCGGTGTATCAGGCCCCGGTGTTGTAAGAAGCGCCGTATCAAAACATCCTGAATATTCAATAAATGAAGTTGCAGAACTTATTAAGAAAACCGCATTTAAAGTTACAAGAATGGGTCAACTTGTGGGTGTTGAGGCTTCAAAACGCCTTGGTGTTCCTTTTGGCATAGTTGACCTTTCACTTGCACCGACCCCCGCTGTCGGTGACTCGGTAGCACATATTCTTGAAGAAATCGGTCTTGAACAATGCGGCGCATGCGGAACAACAGCATGCCTTGCAATGCTGAATGACGCAGTTAAAAAAGGCGGCGTTATGGCGTCTTCAAGCGTCGGCGGTCTTTCAGGTGCTTTTATCCCAGTTTCTGAAGATGCCGGCATGATAGATGCCGCAAGAGCGGGTTCACTCACCATAGAAAAACTTGAGGCTATGACAGCAGTCTGCTCCGTCGGTCTTGATATGATAGTTGTACCGGGAGATACAACAGCCGAAGTAATCAGCGGTCTTATCGCAGACGAAGCCGCAATCGGCATGGTAAACGGTAAAACCACTGCAGTGAGAGTTATTCCGGCAGTAGGTAAAAAAATCGGAGACGAACTTGAATTCGGCGGTCTTCTCGGAAGCGGACCTGTAATGAACATCAATACAAAATCACCTGCACAATTTATTAACAGGGGCGGAAAAATTCCTGCACCGCTTCACAGCCTTAAAAACTGATTTCAGACATAATAAAACCACAAAAGCCGTAATGAAAATGAATTCATTACGGCTTATACTTTTTTATACATTTAAAACAATAACCGGAATAATTTATCGTCGAATAAAAATACCTTTCATACATTCTGTTTCATTATGGGTTTGATATATGATTTGTTTTTCTTCTTCTGTGCAGCCAATTAAAATTTTGATTTCCGAATCTCTTTTCATCAAATCAACAATACACATTATTGCATCAATCTTTTTTTCGCCGCTTCCAACCCATACATCTATCCCTGAACCATCCATAGATGATGTACCTTTCAAATACCCATAATCAACTCTGTAAATGAAATCAGGATACTTTGGATGTGCGGTTCCTTTTGGTCTATCAATTACAATTTCTGAATTGGTAACCAATTCATCTAATGCTTCCCAAAATTCTCTATTATTTTGCATCTTACCACGCCCTCACAAACTGGAATTAAACGAATGCAGTCATTTTAATTCTTTAGCATACAGACGGTCAATACTGTTACCATAATTCACAATATCCTTAATGTAGCAATAACCATATTTTTCGTATAAACCAACAAATTCTGTCGGGATATATGTCCTGTCAAAACCAATCTCTTTTGCATATTTATTTGCAAAATCAATGAGTTTTCCGCTAATTTTTTTGCCACGATATTCTTCAGTTACAAATAAAGTTGATATCCATGGATATATCTCAGGTAATGGATAATAGTCAGATTTCATAATAGTTACCATTCCTACAATGCGTCCGCATATTGTTGCTACAAAGGGAGTTTCCCATTCCTCAAAGGCCCAATTTTTAATCGTATACAAAGTATGGTCTTTAACTTCTAACCATGAAAAATTTTCAACGAAATCCAGCAAACTATCCACCATTTCCGTATCTTTGTCAACTTTTTGAATCTCTAATAATTCAATTATTGTTTTTTCCATTCATTCATCACCGCTGCAAATTACAATATATCTGTCAATTAAATAATAGCATAAAATAAACCAAAGAACAATATTGTCCTTTGGTTTATTTTTCGTTACTATACCCACTTACTAAGAAGAAGGGTTTTACTTTTTAATAATTATTTATCAAACAAAACATCTGTTTCGTTGAATGTAAGAGGAGTATACTCACCATTATGAGCATAATATGCTGCAGAAAGTTTAACTGCAACGGCATATGTTTTGCCTTCACAAGTGAACATATAACAATCTGCGCCGTTTACGGTAGCCATCTTATTATTATAAGAAATTGCACTGTTTGACGGGTCACTGCTGTAACCGAGATCTGACCAGTTATCTTTAAGAACCTGCTTTAAGAAACGCTTTGCATCTGCAATGCTGTAATCAGGTGTAGTGGTTATTTCGTGCGGATTTGAATATGTTTCATAAACAGCAGGATCACCGGCTTCGGAAGCAGTTGTTTCTTCGTGAGACGGAACATACTGATAACTTATAAACATAACCATAAAGTAAATAAGGAACCAAATAAGGAGAATAAGAATTATTGTTAAAATAATTTTACCTGCCTTATTTTCACTTGCCGCACTGTTTCTGAATTCTTCTTCCGTAAGAATTGCCGCCGGAACATAAGGCTTTCCTTTCTTTGCACACTTCTTTTCGGTTTTTGCATTTTTCTTTTCAACTTTAGCAACATACTTAGCGTATGCTTTTTCCATTGCCTTTTCAGACTTAATTTCATTTTTTGACTGATAAGCATCAACAGTAGGAATAGCAATAGGAACAAATTCTTTGCCTTCCTGAGCAGCCTTAGCCTTTAACTTCTGATTTTTCTTTTCTGTGTCTTTAACAAAATCATTGTAAGCTTTCTGGTGTTTTTTTTCAGCCTTAGCCTTTGCCTTGGCTGCAGCAACTTCAGCCTTTGCCGCTTTTTTTTCCTGCTTTGCTTCTTTTTTAGCAAGTTTTTTTGCTTTATTTTCTTCTTTACTCAAGGCAGTAACCCCCTTTTAAGTCTATTAGTAGTATAACATCATCACTATTAAATTTCAACAATAAATTTGCCGAAAACGCCCTTATTTTATGAACAAATTGTAAATATTATTAAATTTTTATATATTACAAGTTGTGTAGCGGTTCAAAATCAAATACTATCTGTTGTTGTTAAATCTGATTTTCGCAATATTTTGTTAACTTTTTGGAAAGAAATACCTTTCTCATCGGCAATCTCTTTTATATCATCATACTCATATTTTAACTTGGATACACCGTATCCGCAGGATGTTTTCATTCTTATTTTACCGAAATATGTATCTTTTTCCTCTATATGTCTTTCAAGAACATATCTGCTGCATTTATATTCTCTTATGCCGATTGTGGAAGTATATTCAAAAATAAACTGAATCATCTGCTCTTTATCCTGGAGCCTGCAGATTACAGTTATCTGACTGCCAAGGCGGTTTTTCTTCATATAAACAGGGGTCTGAAAAACGTCGCATGCACCATTTTCAAGTATTTTTTCACATACATATGAAATTTCTTCGGCAGTCATATCATCAATATTAAATGCCAGTTCGCATACATATTCATCACAGTTTTCAGCCTCACCCATAAAAACGCGCAGGCAATTAGGCCTGTCAAACTCTCTGCTGCCAAGTCCATACCCCGCGCGTTTCAGTTTCATCACAGGCATAGGCAAAAAATCATCTGAAATGCATTTCAGAAGTCCTGCACCTGTAGGTGTACAGAGTTCAGCGCAGATATCATCACTTTTATAAAAAGGAATGCCTTCAAGCAGTTTTGCAGTTGCAGGTGCAGGAACAGGAAGAACGCCATGCGCACATTTCACACTGCCGCAGCCTGTATTCACAGGCGAAGAAATTATTCTATCCGGATTTATAATATCGAGCAGAAAAAGCGAAATTACAATATCGCAAATTGCATCCATCATTCCCACTTCATGAAAATGAACAACAGATGCATCACAACCGTGAACACTGCCCTCTGCCGCCGCAATACTGCTGTATACTTTCTTTGCATTTTCGCAGACATGTTTCGGAATATTCAGACTGTTTATTATTTCATAAATATCATTAAGCGTTCTGTGAATATGATTATTTGGAGAAGAGCCCTCTTCAGTGCCGTTTATAATCACCCTTGCGTGAGTACCTTTAATACCGCTGCTGATTCTATCCTCAAATAACACTTTTACATCAGGCAAACCGATATGATTTATTTTCTGAAGTGTATTCTCTTTGTCTTCAATAAGTTCCCACAGTGCAGACATAATCATATCGCCCGCTGCACCCATATTACATTCAAAATACAGAATTTTCATATTGACACCATTAAATTTTATTAATCATACTTGCAATATAACCGGCACCGAAACCATTATCAATGTTAACAACGCTGACTCCGCTGGCGCAGGAATTCAGCATGGAAAGCAAAGCAGAAAGACCTTTAAAATTAGCGCCGTATCCAACACTTGTAGGCACTGCTATAACGGGGCAGTCAACCATACCTCCCACAACACTTGCCAGTGCACCCTCCATACCTGCAACAGCAACAATCACCTTTGCATCTGCCAGGTCACCGGCATTGTCAAAAAGCCTGTGAATTCCTGCAACACCTACGTCATAAATTCTCAGAACTTTATTCCCATAAAATTCAGCAGTCAGGGCTGCCTCTTCTGCAACAGGAATGTCACTTGTTCCGCCGGTAACAACAACTATTTTTCCGTGGGCGGCTTTAATTTCGGTTTCACCTGCAACCGCCGTTTTTGAAACGCTGTCATATTTTATGTTTATTTTCTCTTTCAGATAATTTGCTTTATCTTCATTAAGCCTTGTTACTAAAACTGACTTTTCGCCGTTATTGAGCATTGAACAAATAATTTTCAGAATTTGTTCACCCGTTTTGCATTCGCCGTAAATCACCTCGGCAGCCCCCTGACGAACCGATCTGTGATGATCAACCTTGGCAAAACCTAAATTTTCATACGGCTCAGTCTTCATTTTCATTATGGCTTCATCACTTGTTATTTTGCCGGCCGCAACATCATCAAGCATGTTTTTCAGTTGCATTTTATTCATTGGCTATCGTTCCTCAACTGTTATTTTATTATAATATTTATATAAAACATTTAATATTTTCTCATTGGAATGATACAGTTTCATATCATCTTCAGATAACTGAACTTTTGCTGAGGTTTCGTTTTCATATCTTATTCTGAAATCCGTAAATCCTGATGAAAACAACTCATTTTCCGCACACTCTGTTTTTCTCAGCAAAGTATCGGTTATATGCATATAACCGGGTATACGTGTAGCAAGACAGGCATAGGAGGGTTTGCCGTAAATATGCAAACCATTTTCTTTTGCAATGGCACGCACCTGATTTTTATCTACATTACAAATGCGAAGCGGAGATAGAATTCCCAGTTCTTTCAGCGACAGGTAACCTGCTCTTTCTTCAATATCATCAGAAGCATTTGTTCCGTCAAATATTATATCACAATTATTTTTCTCTGCGAATTTTTTAACTGCGCTCATAATTAATTTTTTGCAGTAATAACACCGGTTTGAAGGGTTTAATGTTATATTTTTATCATTGAGCACACTGATATTTAAAACATTCAAATCAACACCAAGATTTGAACAGACTTCAAAAGCATCATCAAGTTCAAACTGCGGCTGAAATTCACTTTTTACAAATAGGGCAAACACCTTTTTACAGAACTTTTTTGCAAGCAAAAGCATAACCGCCGAATCAACCCCGCCGGACAGAGCAACAACCGCACATTCATATTTATTAAGATAGTTTTCGATGTTACTGCTTATGTTTCCGTCCATATCGGCTCCTTTTCATTTTACAGTATCACAATATCGTTTTGAAATTTCATAAATTTTCTGTTTTGTTTTCTGCATATCGGATATCATATCATTCTTTCCGCATTCAGTAAGCCATTTTGCCGTACGTCCCCAGATATTTGTTCTTCTCATTGTATAAAATTCATAACTGTTTTCTTCACAGCCTTTGATTTCAGAAAATAACTTTTCAATTTCATCAGAAATTTCAGGTAAAGTTTCACGCATTTTATAGAGTTTATTAACATCGCGCACACCCTCGTCAAGTTTTGCAAGACGCAGCGAAAATCTGCTTTTTTGCTCTTTATCCTCTCTGAATGACGGATAAACAAGAAAACAGTCACCTGACGGAAAAGACCAGTGTGTTGACTCTTCTAAAGGATTGGCAACCCACGCATCATACGCCCAGCGCAGAAATCCGGTTGCATTTAACGAGCCTGCAAACAGAATTGACCAATAACTTTCAACAGGAACCGACTTTGTAAAACTGTTCGGAACATGCTCTGTTGCTGTATACATCGTGGTTTCTTTTTTATTGTCACGCCTTAACTGCACCTGATCCTTAAAATCCTGCAGATTATCTCTGATTTGCTCAAGTCCGACCGAGGCATAATCAAGCCTGTTAAAAATGGATTCATTATGTTTAAAATCATTAAATGACGCTGATATTTTCAGTGAACAGCCATTTCTATTTTTTACCGTTGAAATTAAATCAAGTGCAGTTTCCATATTGCGGCGCTCGTCAAAGCCCATATATGTATAATCAAACCAATCCATTTCATCAAGATGCCCAATAAATGCTTTAAGAAACGGCAGCCAAATCTTATTATACTTTTCTTTATTCGCCGGATTAACTTTTATCTTTACTTCTTTTTGCTTTGATTCATCATAATATCTTATAACATTTTTCCACGGCATCATACTGTAGCATATAATTTTGTCGGCAATACCTATACTTTTATTTAATTGCACCCACTTATCAAAATGAGTATAATCAAACTTCCATTCACCGCCGGCAGTTTTTATCCATTTTATCATTGAAGGATAGTGAATATCTCTGCCAAAACCATACGTCTGTCCACCCCACGCTTCTTCAACTATGCTTGCAGTAATTGCATGACCTCCAAGATTTTTATAGGTTGTCATATGCTGTTTTAAAATTATTAGATGTTCATCTGAAAAAGGCTCTGTGCCGTAATAATATGCCACATTATACGGATGACTCCAGTATTCTACATCGAACAAATAATTTTCAGGGTTTGGCATTGTTATATCCAACACCTCAAAAGTATAGTCAAGATTAACTGTTTTGTCGGTGTTTTCAGCAGAAACTTTAATTGTGCCATGATAAATTCCCGCTGAAGCATTTTCCGGCACGCTTATTTCTGCCCATACTAACTGAAATTTGTTTTTACTTACCGACACAGGATCACCAGAATAAATAACCTCAGGAAAATATTCTCTTTCACCCCGCGGCATTATATTTGCCGGATTATTGGCATACCAGCCGGCATGACCGGTGAACGCCTTAACCTCTTTTATAAATGAAAGTTTAACAAGTGAAGACGGGAGGATGGCTGAGTCACCAACTAAATCCGATGCTTTAACAGAAACATCTGCAAGATCTGTATCGGCACAGAGTATTGCAAATTCAGCCTCTGCCTTATCATTTTTCCAAGCCCATAAATTGATGTTTTTTTTCTGCTCAGTACTTAATATTCTGTCATAGTCCTTCTGCTGATACCGGTCCGAAGCATTAACATATACTGCATCAAAATCCTCAAAATTATATATTCTTTGAGAAACATCCTTATCGGATACAGTGTTGTTATTAAAAAATTTCAGTTTCATAATCCATCCTCACGTTTTATCTTTTTTATCTGATTGACTGTAATTTATCCCTATTATAACATAAGCAAGAATAATCAATCAATTATATTATTGAAAAAGATTATAACGCTGCGGCAAACTGAGCATTTATACAATAAATTCATTTGAACAGTTATGCTAAACAAAGAGAAAGGATACCTAAAAGGTATCCTTTCCCTTTTTAAATATATACTTTACATAATCTCAATTAAATACTGTTTTATTATGCATTTTCTGCTGTGTTTACGATTTCAGTATTTTCAAA